>NZ_CP005083.1:3552380-4249857 GCF_001563265.1 Sphingobium sp. TKS
GCAACCTGCCCCCCCGCCCCTCCGGCAAAGCGCTGTGGCCCGCCGCGATCGGCATATTGGTCGTGCTGTGGCTGGTGCTGACCTGCTTCCACCGCGTCGGCCCGCAGGAGCGCGGCGTCGTCACCCTGCTCGGCAAATATAGCCGCACCCTCTCGCCCGGCATCAGCCTGACCCTGCCCGCGCCGCTCGAGAATGTGACGACCGTCGACGTGGAGGAAATCCGCACCATCGACATCGGATCGACGCGGGCGGAGAGCGAGAATCTGGTGCTGACCGGCGACCAGAACATCATCGACCTTGCCTATTCAGTGCGCTGGAACATCCGCAGCCCGGAACTTTACCTCTTCCAGCTTTCCGATCCCGACGCATCCGTGCGCGAAGTCGCGGAAAGCGCGATGCGATCCGTCGTCGCCAGCGTCAGCCTGGAGGATGCGCTGGGCGCCGGCCGCACCGAGATCGAGCAGCAGGTCGAGCAGCGGATGCAAGAAATCCTCGACGGCTACAGGTCCGGCATCCGCGTGCAGGGCGTCGCGATCAAGCAAGCCGACCCACCCACCGCCGTCAACGACGCGTTCAAGGCCGTGTCCGCCGCGCAGCAGACCGCCCAGACCTATCTCAACGAAGCCCGCGCCGCCGCGCAGCAGGTGACGGCCAAGGCGCAGGGCGAAGCCGCCGCCTTCGACAAAGTCTATGAGCAGTACAAGCTCTCGCCCGACGTGACCCGCCGCCGCATGTATTATGAAACCATGGAGGGCGTCCTGTCGAACGTCGACAAGACCATCGTCGAAAGCGGCAATGTGACGCCGTTCCTGCCGCTGCCCGAACTCAAGCGCCGGGCGCAGGCCAGCGCCGCGCAGGGCGCCGCCGCCGGGGAGGGCCAGTGATGCAAGGTCTGATCCGTCATCCCGTCGCGCTCGCGCTGCTCGCCATCGCCGCGCTGCTGCTAATCGGCAGCACCATCGCCATCGTGCCCGAAACCAAGCAGGGCGTGATCGTGCGCTTCGGTGATCCCAAGAAGATCATCAACCGCTACCGCCCGAACGAGGATTTCGGCAAGACCGGCGCGGGCATCATCCTGCGCTGGCCGTTCATCGACCAGGTGGTCTGGATCGACAAGCGCGTGCTGTCGGTCGAGATGGAGCGGCAGCAAGTCCTCTCCACCGACCAGTTGCGCTTGCAGGTCGACGCCTTCGCCCGTTACCGCATCGTCGATCCGCTGCGCATGTATATCGCGGCGGGCAGCGAGGAACGCGTATCCGACGCGCTGCGGCCCATTCTCGGCTCCGCGCTGCGCAACGAATTGGGCAAGCGTCCCTTCGCGGCGCTGCTTTCGCCCGAACGCGGCCAGGTGATGGACAATATAGAGGCGGGCCTGAACCGCGTCGCCCGCCAATATGGCGCGCAGATCGTCGACGTGCGGATCAAGCGCGCCGACCTGCCCGACGGCGCGCCGCTGGAAAGCGCCTTCACCCGCATGCGCACCGCGCGCGAGCAGGAAGCGCTCACCATCCGCGCCCAGGGCGCCAAGCAGGCGCAGATCATCCGCGCCGAAGCCGACGCCAACGCCGCGCGCATCTATTCGGACAGTTTCGGCAAGGATCCGCAATTTTACGATTTCTATCGCGCCATGCAGGCCTATCGCTATACTTTCTCACCTGACAAGCAGGGGTCGACCTCCATGGTCCTCTCCCGCGACAATGATTTCCTGAAGCAGTTTCAGGGACGTTGAGTAGGCGTTGAATTCATTACGGAACCAGCGCCATTCAAAGTCGGTTAAGGCAAGGCGGCGCATCCCGCTCTCTTCGCAGAGTCCCGCCTTTCCTTCGCCCAGTTCATGAGAGGACCGTCACGAGTGCGTTACGCTTATGCCATTACCGGCGCCCTGCTGCTCGGCGGCACCGCCATCGCCGTTACGACCAGCTCCAATGTGGGCGCGCAAATCGCGCAAAATGAAGGCATGCAGGCCGCCGCCCCCGCCGGCGCCCCGGCCAGCCTGGCCGACATGGTCGAAAAGCTGCAGCCCGCCGTGGTCAACATCTCGACCCGCCAGCGGGTGCAGGTGCAGAATCCCTTCGCGGGCACGCCCTTTGGCGACCTGTTCGGCCAGGGGCAACAGGGCGGCAAGCCCCAGACCCGGCAGGCCCAGTCGCTGGGGTCCGGCTTCATCATCTCGGCCGACGGTTATATCGTCACCAACAACCATGTGGTGTCGGCGGGCGCGGAAGGCGCATCGGTGGATTCGATCACCGTCACGCTGACCAACCGCGAGGAATATCCGGCCAAGCTGATCGGCCGCGATCCGGCGACCGACATCGCCGTGCTGAAGATCGAGCCGAAAAAGGCTCTGCCCTTCGTGAAGTTCGGTGACAGCACCAAGGCGCGCGTGGGCGACTGGGTGATCGCCATCGGCAATCCCTTCGCCCTGTCGGGCACGGTGACGGCGGGCATCATCTCCGCCGTGCATCGCGGCACTGGCGGCACTTACGACAAGTTCATCCAGACCGACGCGTCGATCAACCAGGGCAACTCCGGCGGCCCGATGTTCGACATGCGCGGCAATGTGATCGGCATCAACAGCCAGATCCTTTCGCCTTCGGGCGGCAATGTCGGCATCGGCTTCGCCATCCCGTCGGAACAGGCCGCGCCGATCGTGGACACGCTGCGCAAGGGACAGGCCGTCAAGCGCGGCTATCTGGGCATCCAGATCAGCCCGCTGGGCGAGGATTTGGCCGATTCGCTCGGCCTTGCCAAGAATCGCGGCGAGTTCGTCCAGGGCGTCGAGCCCGGCAAGGGCGCCGACAAGGCCGGGATCAAGGCGGGCGACGTGATCGTCAGCGTGGCGGGCCAGGAAGTGACGCCGGACCAGAATCTCTCGTCCATCGTCGCCAACCAGCCCATCGGCGGGCGCGTCCCCATCGTGCTGCTGCGCAACGGCCAGCGCCAGACGGTGACCGCCATAGTCGGGGAGCGTCCTTCCGAGGACGAACTGAACGCCTTCGCCCAGCAGCAGGATGACGATTTCAGCCAGCAGCAGCAGGACGACCAGTCCAGCAGCGGCCAGGCGACGCAACAATCGCTCGGCATTTCCGCCATCCCGCTGACCTCGACCATCATCCGCCAGCTCGGTATCGCGGCCGACACGCGCGGCATCGTGATCACGGCGGTGGACGGCTCGACCGATGCGGGCGCCAAGGGGCTGCGCCGTGGCGACGTCATCATCACCGCCAACAATCGTCCGGTCGCCACCCAGGCGGAACTCGACGCGCAGGTCAAGGCCGTGTCCTCGCAAGGCCGCAGTGCGATCCTGCTCCAGGTGCTGCGTCGCGGCCAGCCTGCGGTGTTCCTGCCGGTGCGGCTGCGCGACAAATAAACCGCTGATAATCAGCGGATCGTTACGGGCCGCGCTTGCCGGGAACCCTGCCTCCCCTCTACACTGAGGCGACAGACTCCGGCGGGCGTGGCCCGAAGCTTTTGGGGAGCATGACGGAATGAGCGACGGCATTTTCATCGGCCTTGGCGCACCGGACAAGGATGGCGGCATCCCCCAGACGCTGAACCTGCGCAGGGCCAATCGCCATGGCCTGATCGCGGGCGCGACCGGCACAGGCAAGACCGTGACGTTACAGGGCATTGCGGAGAGCTTTTCGGCGCTCGGCGTCCCCGTCTTCCTTGCGGATGTGAAGGGCGACCTGTCGGGCATTTCCATGGCCGGCTCTCCCACCGCGAAAAATGCCGACAAGCTGGTCGCCCGCGCCAAGGAGATCGGCCTCGAAAATTACAGCTATGCCGATAATCCCGCCATCTTCTGGGATTTGTATGGCGAGCAGGGCCATCCCATCCGCACCACCGTCAGCGAAATGGGACCGCTGCTGCTCTCCCGCCTGATGGACCTCAACGAAACGCAGGAGGGCGTGCTCTCCATCGCCTTCAAATATGCCGATGAGCAGGGGCTGCTGCTGCTCGACCTGGGTGACTTGCAGGCGATGCTGGCCTATTGCGCGGAAAATGCCGACACGCTCTCCGCCCAATATGGCAATGTGACCAAGGCCAGCGTCGGCGCGATCCAGCGCCAGTTGCTCCAGCTCGAAAGCCAGGGCGGCGCGCATTTCTTCGGTGAACCCGCGCTCGACATTCACGACATGCTGCAGGTCGACGACAAGGGGCGCGGCTATGTGAATGTGCTAGCCGCCGACAAGCTGATGCAGAGCCCCAAGCTCTACGCTACCTTCCTGCTCTGGCTGCTGTCCGAACTGTTCGAGACGCTCCCCGAAGTGGGCGATCCAGACAAGCCCGTCCTGGTCTTCTTCTTCGACGAGGCGCATCTGCTGTTCGACGACGCGCCCAAGGCACTGACCGACAAGATCGAGCAGGTCGTGCGCCTGATCCGTTCCAAGGGCGTCGGCGTCTATTTCGTGACGCAGAACCCGATCGACATACCGGAGGATGTGGCGGGCCAGCTTGGCAACCGCGTCCAGCATGCCTTGCGCGCCTTCACGCCCCGCGACCAGAAGGCGATCAAGGCCGCCGCCGACACTTTCCGCGTCAATCCCGACCTCGACGTCGAAACCGCCATCACCGAACTCAAGGTCGGTGAAGCGCTGGTATCGCTGTTGCAGGAGGATGGATCGCCCGGCATCGTCCAGCGCACGCTGATCGCCCCACCCCGCTCACGCCTCGGTCCGGTCGATGCCAAGGAGCGGGCGATCATCCAGTCCATTTCGCCCTGCGCGGGCAAATATGACACGACCGTAGACCGCGAATCCGCCGAGGAAATCCTCGCCGCGCGGGGGCAAGCCGCCGCTGCCGCCGCGCAGGCGTCCAAAGCGCAAGCCGAAGCCGACAAGGCCGCCGCCGCCCAAGCCAAGGTCGAGGCCAAGCAGCGCGAGGCGCAACTCAAGGAACAGGCCCGGCAGGACGCCGCGGCGGCCCGCGACGCCGCCAGGCCATCCGGCATCGACAAGGCGATCCAGTCGGCCACCCGTTCCGCCGCCTCATCGGTCGGGCGTCAGGTCGCCAATGAGCTGGGCCGCGCGGTGTTCGGCGGGTCCAGCCGCAAAAGCTCGGGCGGGATCGCGGGGCAGTTGGTGCGGGGCATATTGGGCAGCCTGTTCAAATAGGCTGCGGGAGAGGAGAAGGTCATGCAAAAGGCGCTTATCGCCACTTTGGGTCTGGCGCTTGCCATTCCCGCTCATGCGCAAGATTATCGCGACCTCCACCGCGCCGCCGATGCCGCCATCGCCAGCGACATCGCCCGCGACCGTCAGGCTGAGCGCGACGCCAAGCGCCAGCCCTATGCCTCGCCCGGCTATGGCGCGATCCACACCGCCACGGCGGCCCGCAACGCCTGCGCCGCCAAGGCACGGGAAGAGGCTGGGCCCGGCACGAAAATCCTCGGGCGGATCGCCGCCAGCACCATGTCCACCGGCTGGGAAGTGGAAGGCGAAGTCGGCCCCTTTGGCAACCAGCGTTCCGTGCCCTTCGTCTGCTCGGTCCGCAACGGGTCGGTGAGTGGGATCATGTTGCAGCCCGATCGCTAGGATACTCACACGCCGCAATTCCATCTGCGATCCAACGTAAAGCCAGACCATCAACACCCCAAATATTGCTGCGCCTTTTCTCTACCGATCAGGTTGCGAAATTCATTGTGCAGGCGCTAAGGAGGGCCGATGCATAGCCCTTCCATCCCCAGCCATCCTCTGCGCTTCGGCAATTTCCGGGCCTATCTGCTGGGGCGGCTGACGGCGGTGCTGGCGCAGTACAGCATGATGATCGTCCTCGCGTGGCAGGCCTATAATGTCGCCCGCGAGACGATGAGCACGGGCGCCGCCTCGGCCCAGCTCGGCCTCATCGGCCTGGCCCAGTTCTTGCCCCTGTTCTTCCTGACCCCGGTGACGGGCTGGGTGGCCGACCATTTCGACCGGCGCAAGATCACCTGCTTCACCCTGATCCTTCTGGTGCTGGCGTCGGGAACCCTCGCCTTTGCGACCTATGAAGGCAGGGTCAGCCTGCCGCTGATCTTCGGCATCGCCGCCATCGTCGGCATCGCCCGCGCCTTCAACGGCCCGGCCTATAGCGCGCTCGCCCCCAATCTGGTGCCGCGCGAAGTGCTGCCCAACGCCATCGCCATTTCCAGCGTCGTCTGGCAGACGGGGATGATCGCAGGCCCGGCGCTGGGCGGCTATGCTTATGCGATCCAGCCCTGGGGCGCCTATGCGCTGGCATCGGGCCTGTTCGCCGTGGCGTTCCTTTGCATGCTGCTGATCGGCCCGGTGCCTCAGCCGCCCCGTGACACCAGCCGCCATCCGGTGCGTCAGATGATCGACGGCCTCACCTATGTCCGCGGCAACCGGCTCGTTCTGGCGACCATCACGCTCGACCTGTTCGCGGTGTTGCTGGCCGGAGCGACGGTGCTCCTGCCGGTTTATGCCCGCGACATATTGCATGTGGGATCGGCGGGGCTTGGCCATCTCGCCGCCTCCCCCGGCATCGGCGCGGGCATCACCGCCCTCTTCTTCTCCTTCCGTCCCATGAGGACCGAGGTGGGCCTCAAGATGCTGGGCTCCGTCATCCTGTTCGGCATCGCCACGATCATCTTCGGCGCCACCGCCTTCCTGCCGCGCAACATCGCGCCGGAAGTCGGCATCGGCGCGCTGATCCTGCTGGGATCGGCGGATATGGTTTCCGTCTATGTCCGACAGTCGCTGATCCAGCTCCACACCCCCGATGAGATGCGCGGCCGGGTGTCCAGCCTGTCGCAGCTCACCATTTCCGCCTCCAATGAATTGGGCGAGGCGGAATCCGGCTTCCTCGCCGCGCTGGTCGGCCCGGTCGCGGCGGTGATCGGCGGCGGCATCGGCGCCATCGTGATAACCCTAATCTGGGCACGGCTCTTCCCAGAGCTGCGCCTTGCCCGTACCTTCGACCCACCTGAAACAAAGGCGGCCGAATCCAAGCAGGAGAAAGCGCAATGAAGGCATCCAGCATTTTGGAAACTATCGGCAATACGCCGCATATCCGCGTCAACCGGCTGTTCGGTGACGCGGAGGTGTGGATCAAGTCCGAACGTTCCAACCCCGGCGGGTCGATCAAGGACCGAATCGCCCTGTCCATGATCGAAGCGGCCGAAGCATCGGGCGACCTGAAACCTGGCGGCACCATCATCGAGCCGACATCGGGCAATACCGGCGTCGGCCTGGCCATGGTCGCGGCGGTCAAGGGTTACAAGCTGGTCCTGGTCATGCCCGAAAGCATGAGCCTGGAGCGCCGCCGCCTGATGCTGGCCTATGGCGCCAGCTTCGACCTGACGCCGCGCGAAAAGGGCATGAAGGGCGCGATCGAGCGCGCCTTGGAACTGGTCGAACAGACGCCCAATAGCTGGATGCCGCAGCAGTTCGAGAACCCGGCCAATATCGACGTCCATGTCCGCACCACCGCGCAGGAAATCGCCGTCGACTTCGCGGACAGCCCGATCGACGCGCTGATCACCGGCGTCGGCACCGGCGGCCATATCACCGGCGTGGCGCAGGTGCTTAAAACACTCTGGCCCCACCTCAAAGTCTATGCGGTCGAGCCTACCCTGTCCCATGTCATCAGCGGCGGCCAGCCCGGCCCTCATCCGATCCAGGGCATCGGCGCGGGCTTCATCCCGGCGAACCTCCATACCCAGTTGCTGGACGGCGTGATCCAGGTCGACCCCGCCGACGCCAAGGAATTCGCTCGTCGGGCGGCGCGGGAGGAAGGCGTGCTGGTCGGCATCTCCTCCGGCGCGACACTGGCGGCGATCGCGCAGAAGCTGCCGGAACTTGCCGAGGGCAGCCGCGTTCTGGGCTTCAACTATGACACCGGCGAACGCTATCTGTCGGTACCCGATTTCCTGCCCGAATAAGGCCCAGAAACAGGCACGATCCGGACCGGGCATGACCGACGAAACCTCCAACGGCCAGCCGCATCGCGCGATGTGGCTGTTGTGGCTCGTGCTGTTCGTCGGCCTGCCCGCCCTGGTCGCTGCATGGGAGGCTCGGACGCCTTCGGGCAAACCGCGGCTCGACGCCGTCGCCGCCGCCCGGTTCAAGCGCCCGACGACCCTGCCCCCGGCGGTCGCGCCGGTTCAGATCTATGCGCTCGACCGCGATGAGGCGGAAGCGTTCAACGCCGCCATTCCCTTTTCCCGCCTGCCCAATCCGGCGGCACGGCCCTTCATCTTCTCAGGCTCGCAAACCGACCTCGCCCGCGCCACGGACTGCCTGGCCGCAGCGCAGATCTATGAGGCGGGCGACGACGCCGTGGGCGAGCGGGCCGTGGCGCAGGTGGTGCTGAACCGGGTGCGGCATCCGGCCTTTCCCAAGACCGTCTGCGGCGTCGTTTTCCAGGGGCAGGAACGCGCGACCGGGTGCCAGTTCACCTTCACCTGCGATGGTGCGCTCGCCCGCACGCCGACCCAGGCGGCGTGGGAAAGGGCGCGGGACATCGCGAAATCGGCGCTGGCAGGCAAGGTTTACAAGCCGGTCGGCTATGCCACCCATTATCATACCGACTGGGTCGTGCCCTATTGGAGCAGTAGCCTGGACAAGATCTCTTCCGTCGGCACGCATCTCTTCTTCCGCTGGCGGGGCTGGTGGGGGACGCCGCCCGCTTTCCGCCGGACGGGGGAGAATGGCGAACCGCTGGTCGAGCGCATCGCGCGCCTGTCAGCCGCGCATCAGGGCGGACCCGCCGGTCTGCCGGTTCTGGCTGGCGGCACGGTCGTGGATCTCGCGGCGCTGCCCCAGCAGATGATCGGAATGGAATCCCTGGGCCAGATGATGGCGGGCGTACGGTTGATCGCCATCGCGCCGGGGGCGAAGAGTTTTCTCGTCGAACTGGGCCACACGGCTTCGCCCGACAATTGGCCGACGATGGCGCAGACCTTCTGCGCCGGGCGGCCCGAATGCCGGATCATGGCATGGCGAGCCGGAACCGCGCCGACTGGCCTGCCACTGTCGGGCGATCAAATGGAAAGCATGGCCTTCGCCTATATCCACAACAGCGCGACGGGGTTGCAGCGGTCGCTGTGGAACTGCATCCAGACGCCGCGAGCCAACAAGGATGAATGCATGCGCCAGCGGATTCCGGCGGCGACCGCCACTGCACAGCCCGCTGCCGCTCCGGAGTTGGCCGGAGTCCGGCGCAAGGAAAGGTTCGAGGTGGTGAAGATCGTGCCGCCTGCAACGCCACCCCAGGTCATGGTGCCGCCGGTCAAGCCGTAAGAGGGGAGTCTATTCTTCCTCGAACCCGCTCAAACGCGGCAGCGCGCCGATGCGGGCGACCAGTTCGGACTGGCGGCTGCAATCCAGCTTCACATAGATATTCTTGATCTGCGTCCGCACCGTGTTGAGCGCCACGCCGCGTTCCTGCGACAGCTCCTCCAGGCCACGGCCCGCGCAAAGCGCTTCGGCCACCTCCGCCTCCGCCCGGGTAAGGCCGTAGAGCGCGCGGATGCGGCTGGTAAGGCTCAGATCCCGGTCAGCCGGATCGGTCACGATCACGACGATCTGCCGTTCCATGCCGACGCGCACCGAAGCGATCGACAGCACATAGGGCAGACCCTGTTCGCGATGGACGAAGATCGCGCTCGCCTGCCCGCCCTGCCGCGCCGCCGCGCCCCTCAGCGCAGTCTGCAAGGCTTCATCATCGCGCGGCGCGCGCGCCTTCAATTGCCGCTGCCGCAAGCTCAGCGCATCGGCACGGCGCAACAGCGCGTCCGCCAGATGATTGCAGTCGATCAGCACGCCGTTGGGGCGGAGAGTGAAGACCGCATGGCCCACCATGTCGAGCGTCGCATGCAGCGACCGGCCATAATGATTGGCGCGGTCCAGCTTGCTGCGGATCGCGAACATGCGGCCGATATGGTCGATGCTGCCCTGTACCGCCCGCACCTCACCCTCGCTGAAGGGCTTTTGCGTGCGCCCGCGGTGCAGGCCGATATGGCCCGTCGTCCCATCCTTTTGAATCATGCCGCCCAGGCAGCGAAAGGTGTCGTCACCCATCCCCCTGATCCACTCATTGTAGATCCGGCTGCCTTCATAGGTCTGGGCTGGCACGAAGGCTTCGATATTCCAGACGCGATTGATCGCTTCGGCCCGGTCCAGCGCCACGCCCCAGATATCGTCATCCTGAAATTGCTGGTCGTAAACCGCCATCTGCGCATCGGAAAAATAACCGGAATAGGATATTTCCGCGACATGTTGGGGCGCGCGCCCCCAATGCAGGACGCCCGAGCGCGCGCCGACCGCCTCCGCCAGCGTCGAAGCCAGCCGGTCGAACACTGCATCGTCGGTCGCCGCGTCGTAGATTTCCTCCGTACGGATCACAATCCTGCCCCAACTCCCCATGCCATCTGGCAATAGGGGAATATACGCAGCTTCCGCTTGCCGCATTGCACAAATCGGACATCAGCCCATTCAAATCACTGAAAAAACGGATAATGCTGCTGCCATGTTCCGCCGGTTCTCCCCTTTGCCCCCGGTTTCTGCGGATAGTGAGGCGCAAAACGCCTGGCTTCCAGTCGGCGCATTGTCTGCGATCACCCTACCGATCCAGGGCTGCACGCTGATGTCGCTGGGCGTGTTTCTGCCTGCCCTCGCGGTCGATTTCGGGGGTCAGGCGGGCGGCGCAGCCACCGCCTTCTTGCTGGCGATGAGCCTTGCCAGCCTGGCGGTCGGCTGGGCGCTGGGGAAGGTGGGCGCCCGGTCGGTCCTGCTGATCGGCATCGCGCTCAGCGCCGCCGGATATGAGCTTGCCGCCATGGCGCAGGACCGGCTGGCCCTGACAGCCGCCATGGCCTTGACGGGCCTAGGCGTCGGCGCATCGACCATCGTGCCCGGCATCGCCGTCATCACCCGGCATCATTTGGCGCGGCGGGGCATGGCGCTGGCGATCTTTCTGGGCGCGGCGGTCGTGGCGGGCGCGCTCGTGCCGCCTTTTGTCGGGGCGGCCATGGCGATCTGGTCGTGGCGCACGGCCATGCTGCTCTGCGCGGCGGTCATGGCGCTGGCCTGCCCGCCGCTGGTCCTGATGGTGCCCGGCGGCCGGATCGACAGCGGCCAGCCGACGGCCGGTCCGGACGCGACCAGAGCCGCGCTGCGCAGCGCGAATTTCTGCCGCATCGTCCTGGCGATGACCCTGTTGCAGCTCGCGATCAACGGCGTGCTGTTCGCGACGGTGGACAGCCTGATGGCGCAGGGACTGACGCAATCCAGCGCAGTGCTTGCCTATAGCAGCGCCAATCTGCTGGGTCTGCCCGCGCTGTTGATGGGCGGTATGCTGGCCGACCGGCTCGGCGCGGGGCGCAGCCTGATCGCGACGGCCCTGCTGCTGGCGATGGGGACGATGGCGCTGATGGGGGTTCGCGCCCTGGATATGGCCGGGGTCTGCCTGTTCGTCCTGATCTGGGGCGTCGCGAGCGCGCTGCCCGGCCAGTCGGGATCGATGCTGCTGGCCGATGTGGTGGAGGCGGAGGCGTTCCCCAGGCTGCTTGGCCTCAATACCGCGATCATCAGCCTGGTCGGCGCGCTGGCGCCGCTCTTGACCGACCAGATGCGGGCGGCGGGCGGCGGCTATGGCTTGCCTATATTGGTCTATGCCGCACTCGCGCTGATAGCCGCCCCGGTCATCGCGCTGGTGCGCCCGTCAAAGGCCGATGCTGGCTGACAGGCCGATGGTGCGCGGGCGCTGCGCCATTTCGCGCAGCGGCGATCCGGTGACCGGCACCAGTTCCGCATTGCGGTAGAGAACCGCCCGGCTGTCCAGCAGATTGTCGGCAAAGGCGGACAACCGCCAGCCATCCCGGCCAAGCCCCACGCGCAGGAACAGCAGATCGCTCCCCTCCCCCGCATAGACACGGGGATCATAAGCGACCGACCGGGGCGAAGGCGCGCGGCGATAGCGGCCCGCATGCCGCCATTCGGACCGGATGAAGCCGTCCACCCGGCCTGGCAGCACGAAGCCATATTCCGCCGCCAGCGTCCCCGACCAGCGCGGCACATAAGGAACACGATCCCCGGCGGCAACGATGCTACCCGCTCCGGCAAGCCCGACATCGCGGCGAAAGCGCGCATCGACAAAGCCCAGCGAAAAGTCGAGCTTCAGCGCACGCAACGGCTCGGCCTGCACCGCCAGCTCGACGCCCCGGTTGCGCGCCGTGCCCAGATTGTCGACATAGGAAAAGCCGCAATTGGGCAAGGAGACCGATTGCTGGATGCGTTCCCAATCGATGCGGAAGGCGGCCAGCGACAGATGAAATCCCTGCGCCGGAAATCCAGCCTTCACCCCTGCCTCAAAGCTCCAGAGGGAGTCCGAATCATAGCTGTCCGGCGCGGCGATGCGTCCCATGGCGGACAGATCGGCGGCGCAACTCGCCGCCGGAACCGCCCCATTGGTGCCACCGCTGCGAAAGCCCTTACCCGCGCTCAGATAGACCAGGCTGTCGTCCGCCGGACGCCAGGACAGGCTGGCATGCGGGATGACGGGCGTGCCGCTCTGGCGGCGGGGGCCGACGGCGTTGCTCCCGCCTGCGAACGGCCCCTCGGACATCAGGCGGAAGCTCAGCGGATTATGCGACACGCGCAGCCCCGCCGTCACCTCCCAGCGGGGTGCCAGCGCCCAGCTCGCCTGCCCGAAAGCGGCCAGCGTGCGCTCGCCAATCTGTTGACGGCTATGATAGCTCTGGCCGCCGGGCAGCAACGGCAGGCCGAAAATCTCCTCGATCGACAGGCCGAGCTGCGATTGCGCGAGATCAGCGATCCCCGGTTCGACCACGCGCTGCTCCATGACGATCCGCGACCGGCCGTAAAAGCCCCCGATCAACCAGCGGACCGCCCCCTCCGCGCCGGAAGCGAGCCGCACTTCCTGCGTGAAATTGCGCTGGCCGACGGTGGTGCGGCTATAGCTGCCGCCCGGCGTACGGATGCCGGGCACGGCGCCGCCCAGCACGATCTCGCCAAAGAAGCCGGAATAATCGACGATCTGGCGGTTCCGGCGATCCAGCCAAGCGGTGACGCTGGTCAGCGTGGCCCCACCCAGATCCAGCCGGGCGGTCAGGCTGGGCAGCAGGAAGCGGTCGCGGCCGGGCTGGCGCAGGGTTGCGGACTGGCGGAATCGGCCAAGGGTGCTTTCGTGGAAAGGCAGGTCGCCTCGCTCCGTCCTCTGGTAGAAAAGCGACGGCGTCAGTTCCAGACGCTCGCTCGGGGCCGCCTTGACCGCCAGGCGCAGGCCCAGCGCCGCGCCATGATCGACATTCTTCGTCAAAAGCGCGCCGGAAGCGGGGTCGAACCGGTCGATGACGCCGGCATCGCGCCGATAATAGGCGCTGACCCGCGCACCGATCCGGCCCGGCAGGATGGCGCTGCCCAACGCCGCCTGCATCTCGCGGGTGAGGCCGCCGCCCCTGACCGCCGCCGCCTCGCCGCTGATCTGCGCGTCCATGCCCTCCAGTTGCGGCTGACGGGTCAGGGTGCGGATGGTGCCGCCCATGGAATCGGCGCCGAACAGCGTCCCCTGCGGTCCGCGCAACACCTCCACCCGCTCCAGGTCGAAACGGCGCAGGTCAGGATTGCCCGCTACCTCCAGCGAACGGATCTGCACCGGCACATCGTCAACATAGAGGCCGACGGTGGACGCCCCGATGGGCGAAAAGACCCCGCGAATGATCGGCTGCCGCGCCCCGAAGGCGCCGACCGTCGGCATGGTCAGATTGGGCACCGCCCCCGCCAGATCGGCCAGCGCGTCGATGCCCCGCCGTTCCAGATCGTTCCGGTCGAGGCGGACAAGGCTGATCGGCACCTTGTCCTGCGCTTCGGGAACCCGGCGCGCGGTGACGATGACGATCCGTTGGCCCGCCAATTGGCCATAGGCTTCATCCTCTTCCTGGCCGAAAGCAGGCGCAGCGATCGCCAGCACAGACGCGCAGCACAGACGCGCCCACCCCTTCACGCAAGGCGCGCCATCGGCGGAAGGGATTGAATGACCGAGAGAATCATTCCATCTCTCTACAGCAACGCCCCAAAGCGGCAACTAAACTGGATCAGGCAAGCTGCCCCCTTCACAAAGGAAGGTGCGGCGCCTATATGGGTCGTTCAAATTCGGTTCGTGCCGCGCCTTCGGGCAAGGCGGGAACCGTCCCCCGGATCGCCCGGGGACCGGCTTCGTTTAGCGCACGAAACCGGCGGGATTGGGCGAAAACGGCGGGTCACCAGACGCTGACAGTGCGGATCGGACAGTCCCGGCCCGCACTTTTTTGCGTGACGATAGAGGGGCGAATCACCCCCGAAATCGACAGGCCAGGCTGAATTTTCGCTGCGATGCGAAAAAATGCGACGAATAACACGCTTAGGCAACAGGCAGGATACGCAATGGCGACCAAAGCTCTCCCCACGATCAGCAATACCGGCGCGAAGAAGCGCATCAGGAAGGTGTTCGGTGACATCCACGAAGTGGTGCAGATGCCGAACCTGATCGAAGTTCAGCGGGAGAGCTATGAGCAATTTCTCCGTTCGAACCCGGCCATCGGCTATGTGTCGGGCCTGGAAAAGACCCTGCGCTCGGTCTTCCCGATCCGCGATTTCGCGGGCACCGCAGAGATGGACTTCGTTCACTACGAACTCGAAGACCCGAAATATGATGTCGAGGAATGTCGTCAGCGCGGCATCACCTATGCGGCGCCGATGCGCGTCACCCTGCGCCTGATCGTGTTCGAGGTGGATCAGGACACCGAAACCCGCTCCGTGCTCGATATCAAGGAGCAGGACGTCTACATGGGCGACATGCCGCTCATGACCGGCAACGGCACCTTCATCGTCAACGGAACCGAGCGCGTCATCGTGTCGCAGATGCACCGCTCGCCGGGCGTGCTGTTCGACCATGACCGGGGCAAGACCCATTCGTCGGGCAAATATCTGTTTGCCGCTCGCGTGATCCCGTACCGTGGTTCGTGGCTCGACTTCGAGTTCGACGCCAAGGACATCGTCAACGTCCGTATCGACCGCAAGCGCAAGCTGCCGGTCACCGCGCTGCTCTATGCGCTGGGCCTGACGCCCGAGGACATGCTCGGCTATTTCTACAACAAGGTGGTCTTCGTCCGTGGCGAAGGCGGCTGGCAGATCCCCTATCTCGCCGAAGCATGGCGCGGCCAGAAGCCGGCTTTCGACATCGTCGACGCCAAGTCGGGCGAAGTGGTGTTCGCCGCCGGTCACAAGATTTCGCCCCGCGCCGCCAACAAGGCGGAGAAGGACGGGCTTGAGACGCTGTTGATCCCGACCGAGGAAGTCTATGGCCGCTACAGCGCCTATGACCTCATCAACGAGACGACCGGCGAGATCTACATTGAGGCCGGTGACGAAGTGTCGCCCGAAAATCTCGAAAAGCTCGACAAGGCGGGCATCGACCGTCTCGAACTGCTCGACATCGACCATGTCACCACCGGTCCGTGGATCCGCAACACGCTCAAGGCCGACAAGGCCGAGGAACGCGACCAGGCGCTGTCCGACATTTATCGCGTCATGCGCCCCGGCGAACCGCCGACGAAGGAAACCGCCGAAGCCCTCTTCGCCGGTCTATTCTTCGATCCGGAACGCTATGACCTGTCCGCCGTTGGCCGCGTGAAGCTCAACATGCGCCTCGACCTCGATGCCGAGGACACCGTCACCACCCTGCGCGTCGAGGACATCCTCGCCGTGGTCAAGGAACTGGTGAACCTCAAGGACGGCAAGGGCGAGATCGACGATATCGACAATCTCGGCAACCGCCGCGTCCGTTCGGTGGGCGAACTGCTGGAAAACCAGTATCGCGTCGGCCTGCTGCGCATGGAGCGCGCCGTCAAGGAGCGCATGAGCAGCGTCGACGTGTCGACCGTGATGCCGAACGACCTCATCAACGCCAAGCCCGCCGTGGCCGCGGTGCGTGAATTCTTCGGCTCCTCGCAGCTTTCGCAGTTCATGGACCAGACCAACCCGCTGTCGGAAGTCACCCACAAGCGCCGCGTGTCGGCGCTTGGGCCGGGCGGTCTGACCCGTGAACGCGCAGGCTTCGAAGTCCGCGACGTTCACCCGACCCATTATGGCCGTATCTGCCCGATCGAAACGCCGGAAGGCCCGAACATCGGTCTGATCAATTCGCTCGCGACCTTCAGCCGCGTGAATAAATATGGCTTCATCGAGACGCCTTATCGCAAGGTGATCGACGGCAAGGTGACCAATGAGGTCGTCTATCTGTCCGCGATGGAAGAGGCCAAGCACACCATCGCACAGGCGAACGCCGAACTGAACGTCGACGGCACGCTGGCCGAAGACCTGATTTCGGCGCGTGAAGCGGGCGAATTCCTGATGGCGCCCAAAGACCATATCACCCTGATGGACGTCAGCCCCAAGCAGCTCGTCTCGGTCGCGGCTTCGCTCATTCCGTTCCTGGAAAATGACGACGCCAACCGCGCGCTCATGGGATCGAACATGCAGCGTCAGGCCGTGCCGCTGGTGAGTGCCGAAGCGCCGTTCGTCGGCACCGGCATGGAAGGCACCGTGGCTCGCGATTCCGGCGCGGCCATCGCCGCCAAGCGGGCGGGCATCGTCGATCAGGTCGACGCGACCCGTATCGTCATCCGCGCCACCGGCGACATCGCGCCGGGCCAGTCGGGCGTCGACATCTACACGCTCCAGAAGTTCCAGCGTTCGAACCAGGACACCTGCATCAACCAGCGTCCGCTGGTGAAGGTGGGCGACCTGATCGAAGCCGGCGACGTGATCGCCGACGGCCCGTCGACCGAGTTCGGCGAGCTGGCGCTGGGCCGCAACACGCTGGTCGCGTTCATGCCGTGGAACGGCTACAACTACGAAGACTCCATCCTGATCTCCGAACGGATCGTGAAGGATGACGTCTTCACCTCGATCCATATCGAGGAGTTCGAGGTCATGGCCCGCGACACCAAGCTGGGGCCGGAAGACATCACCCGCGACATCCCGAATGTCGGTGAGGAAGCGCTACGCAACCTCGACGAGGCGGGCATCGTCTATATCGGCGCCGAAGTGGAGCCGGGCGATATCCTGGTCGGCAAGATCACCCCCAAAGGTGAATCGCCAATGACCCCGGAAGAAAAGCTGCTCCGCGCCATCTTCGGTGAAAAGGCGAGCGACGTGCGCGACACCTCGCTGCGTCTGCCGCCGGGCGTCGCCGGGACCGTCGTGGAAGTGCGCGTCTTCAACCGCCACGGCATCGACAAGGACGAACGCGCCATGGCGATCGAGCGGGAGGAAATCGACCGTCTCGCCAAGGACCGCGAGGACGAGCGCGCCATCCTCAACCGCGCGACCTTCAACCGCTTGCAGGAAATGCTGCTCGGTCAGACCGCCACGGCCGCGCCCAAGGGCGTGCGCAAGGGCGTCGAGATCGACGAAGCCCTGCTGGGCGAAGTCGAGCGTCATGAATGGTGGAAGTTCGCGGTTGCGGACGACACCCGTCAGGCCGGCATCGAAGCCGTCAAGGCACAGTATGACGAAGCGGTGAAGCTGATCGTCGAGAAGTTCGAGGACCGCGTCGACAAGCTGCAGCGCGGCGACGAGCTGCCGCCGGGCGTGCTCAAGATGGTCAAGGTGTTCGTCGCGGTGAAGCGCAAGCTCCAGCCGGGCGACAAGATGGCCGGCCGTCACGGCAACAAGGGCGTCATCTCGCGCATCCTGCCGATCGAGGACATGCCGTTCCTCGAAGACGGCACCCATGTCGACATCGTGCTGAACCCGCTGGGCGTGCCGTCGCGCATGAACGTCGGGCAGATTTTCGAAACGCATCTGGGCTGGGCCGCGCGCGGTCTGGGCCAGCAGCTCAAGCATGCGCTGGAGGACTGGCGGGAAGCCAATCCGAACGCGCAGGCCGGTGAGATGCCGGATGCGGTCAAGACCCGCCTGCTGGAAACCTATGGCGAGCATTATGCCGATCAGATCAACGGCCGCACTGCGGAACAGATCGTCGACCTTGCCGAGCATCTTGCACGAGGCGTGCCGATGGCGACCCCGGTGTTCGACGGCGCCCGCGAAGCCGACGTGTCGGCGATGCTGGAGCTGGCGGGGCTGCATACATCGGGTCAGTCGGACCTGTACGATGGCCGCACTGGCGACCGGTTCGACCGCAAGGTGACCGTTGGCATCATCTATATGCTCAAGCTGCACCATCTGGTCGACGACAAGATCCACGCCCGTTCCATCGGCCCCTACAGCCTCGTCACCCAGCAGCCGCTGGGCGGTAAGGCGCAGTTCGGTGGCCAGCGCTTCGGTGAAATGGAGGTGTGGGCGCTCCAGGCCTATGGCGCCGCCTATACCTTGCAGGAAATGCTGACGGTGAAGTCGGATGATGTGGTCGGCCGTACCAAGGTCTACGAGGCGATCGTCAAGGGCGACGACACGTTCGAAGCCGGCATCCCCGAAAGCTTCAACGTGCTGGTCAAGGAAATGCGCTCGCTGGGCCTCAACGTCGAACTCGCCGCGATGGACGAGGTCGAGGATGACGACGGCTTCGCGCAGGCGGCGGAGTAAGGGTTGTCGGGCGCTGCCTGTCGGCGGCGCCCCTCCCCTTCTTCACCCGGAAATTTTACCCTCTAGAGGGACATGAAATATGAACGAACTGACCAATTTCGCCAATCCGGTCCAGAAGCCGGAAACCTTCGACCAGATCCAGATCGGCCTCGCCTCCCCGGAACGCATCCGCAGCTGGTCCTTCGGTGAGATCAAGAAGCCGGAAACCATCAACTACCGCACGTTCAAGCCCGAGCGTGACGGCTTGTTCTGCGCGCGCATCTTCGGTCCGATCAAGGATTATGAATGCCTGTGCGGCAAGTATAAGCGCATGAAGTACAAGGGCATCGTCTGCGAAAAGTGCGGCGTGGAAGTGACCGTGTCGAAGGTCCGCCGCGAGCGCATGGGCCATATCGAACTGGCCGCCCCGGTCGCGCACATCTGGTTCCTGAAGTCGCTGCCCTCGCGCATCGGCCTGCTGCTCGACATGCAGTTGAAGCAGCTTGAGCGGGTGCTGTATTTCGAATCATACATCGTCACCGAGCCGGGCCTGACCCCGCTCGAAAAGTTCCAGCTTCTGACCGAAGACGAACTGCTGGACGCGCAGGACGAATATGGCGAGGACGCCTTCTCCGCCGGGATCGGCGCGGAAGCGGTCAAGCAGATGCTGATGGACCTCGACCTTGAGGGCGAGAAGCAGGCGCTGCTGGACGAACTGGCCGTCACCAAGTCGGAACTCAAGCCCAAGAAGATCATCAAGCGGCTGAAGGTCGTCGAGAGCTTCCTGGAATCGGGCAACCGTCCCGAATGGATGATCCTGGACGTCGTTCCAGTCATCCCGCCGGAACTGCGCCCGCTGGTGCCGCTGGACGGTGGCCGCTTCGCGACGTCGGACCTTAACGACCTCTATCGCCGCGTGATCAACCGCAACAACCGCCTGAAGCGGCTGATGGAGCTGCGCGCGCCGGACATCATCGTCCGCAACGAAAAGCGCATGTTGCAGGAAGCCGTCGACGCCCTGTTCGACAATGGCCGCCGCGGCCGCGTCATCACCGGCGCCAACAAGCGTCCGCTCAAGTCGCTGTCCGACATGCTCAAGGGCAAGCAGGGCCGCTTCCGTCAGAACCTGCTCGGCAAGCGCGTCGACTATTCCGGCCGTTCGGTCATCGTGACCGGCCCGGAACTCAAGCTGCACCAGTGCGGCCTGCCCAAGAAGATGGCGCTCGAACTGTTCAAGCCCTTCATCTACGCCCGCCTCGACGCCAAGGGTCTCTCCATGACCCTGAAGCAGGCGAAGAAATGGGTCGAAAAGGAGCGCAAGGAGGTCTGGGACATCCTGGACGAAGTGATCCGCGAGCACCCGGTCATGCTGAACCGCGCGCCGACGCTCCACCGCCTCGGCATCCAGGCGTTCGAACCCGTGCTGATCGAGGGCAAGGCGATCCAGCTTCACCCGCTGGTCTGCTCGGCCTTCAACGCCGACTTCGACGGTGACCAGATGGCCGTCCACGTGCCGCTCTCGCTGGAAGCCCAGTTGGAAGCCCGCGTGCTGATGATGTCGACCAACAACATCCTCAGCCCCGCGAACGGCAAGCCGATCATCGTCCCCTCGCAGGACATGGTTCTGGGTATCTATTACCTGTCCATGGAACGTGAAGGCGAGCCGGGCGAAGGCATGCTGCTGTCCGACATGCAGGAGGTCCATCAGGCTCTCTATGCCAAGGCCGTGACGCTGCACTCGAAGATCACCAGCCGCGTGCCGCAGACCGACGAAGCCGGCAATCAGTATATGAAGCGCTTCGAAACGACGCCGGGCCGCATGCTGCTGGGCGAATGTCTGCCCAAGAGCCACAAGGTGCCCTTCGACGTCGTCAACCGCCTTCTCACCAAGAAGGAAATCGGGGACGTCATCGATCAGGTCTATCGCCACACCGGCCAGAAGGACACGGTGCTGTTCGCCGACGCCATCATGGCGCTGGGCTTCCGCCACGCGTTCCAGGCCGGCATTTCGTTCGGCAAGGACGACATGGTGATCCCGGACTCGAAGGAAGGCACCGTCGCCGAAACCAAGGCGCTGGTGGCTGATTACGAGCAGCAATATCAGGACGGCCTGATCACTCAGCAGGAAAAGTACAACAAGGTGATCGACGCCTGGAGCCGTTGCGGCGACGTGGTGGCGAACGCCATGATGGACGAGATTCGCGCCCAGCCCAAGGATCCGGCGACCGGCCGCATGGCCCAGATCAACTCGATCTACATGATGGCGCACTCCGGTGCCCGTGGTTCGCAGGCCCAGATGAAGCAGCTTGCCGGTATGCGCGGCCTGATGGCCAAGCCGTCGGGCGAAATCATCGAAACGCCGATCATCTCGAACTTCAAGGAAGGCCTGACCGTCCTTGAATATTTCAACTCCACCCATGGTGCTCGAAAAGGGCTTGCCGACACCGCGCTCAAGACGGCGAACTCGGGTTACCTGACCCGCCGTCTGGTCGACGTGTCGCAGGATTGCACCATCGTCGAGGAAGATTGCGGCACCGAAAAGGCGCTGGAGATGAAAGCCATCGTCCAGGGCGGTTCGGTCATCGCCTCGCTTGGCGAGCGCATCCTGGGCCGCACCACGGCGCAGGATATCGTCGACAGCAAGGACGGCACCGTCATCGTGCCGATCGGCACGCTGCTCGACGAAGCGCTGGTGGCGCAAATCGAGGCCATCGGCACGCAGGCCGTGAA
Organism: Sphingobium sp. TKS; assembly: GCF_001563265.1. NCBI lineage: Bacteria > Pseudomonadati > Pseudomonadota > Alphaproteobacteria > Sphingomonadales > Sphingobiaceae > Sphingobium > Sphingobium sp. TKS. The sequence goes on from NZ_CP005083.1 coordinate 3,573,641, forward strand.
GATCCGCAGCCCGCTGATCTGCGAAAGCAAGATGGGCGTCTGCGGCAAGTGCTACGGCCGTGACCTCGCCCGTGGTACGCCGGTCAATATCGGTGAAGCGGTCGGCGTCATCGCGGCGCAGTCCATCGGTGAACCGGGCACGCAGCTGACCATGCGTACCTTCCACATCGGCGGCGCGGCGAACTTCAACGAAACGTCGAACCTGGAAGCCATGTCGGACGGCACGATCGAGCTGCGCGACATGCCGACCATCATGGACAAGAATGGCCGTCGCCTGTCGCTCGCCCGTAACGGCGAGATCGCGATCATCGATAGCGAAGGTCGCGAACGCGAAACCCACCGCCTGCCTTACGGCGCCACCGTCCTCATTGCCGACGGTGACCCCGTGGCGAAGGGCGAACGCTTTGCCGAGTGGGATCCGTTCACCATGCCGGTGATCACCGAAAAGCCGGGTATCGTGAAATATGTCGACCTGATCGACGGCAAGACGCTGGCCGAACAGACCGACGAAGCCACCGGCATCGCGCAACGCGTGGTGACGGAGCATCGCGGTGCCGCCCGTACCAAGGAGGATCTGCGCCCGCGCCTGACCCTGCTGGACGACGGCTCGGGCGAAGCCGCCCGCTACATGCTGGCGGTCGGCGCGACCCTGTCGGTCGATGACGGTGCGCAGGTGCAGGCCGGTGACGTGCTGGCGCGTGTCAGCCGCGAAGCGGCCAAGACCCGCGACATCACCGGCGGTCTGCCGCGCGTCGCCGAACTGTTCGAAGCCCGCAAGCCCAAGGACAATGCGATCATTGCCAAGGTGTCGGGCCGCGTTCAGTTCCTCAAGGATTACAAGGCGAAGCGCAAGATCGCCATCAATCCCGAGGATGGCGGCGAGCCGGTCGAATATCTGATCCCCAAGAGCAAGGTGATCGACGTTCAGGAAGGCGACTTCGTGAAGCGCGGCGACAACCTGATCGGCGGTTCGCCCGACCCGCACGACATTCTGGAAGTGCTCGGCATCGAGCCGCTGGCCGAATATCTGGTCGCGGAAATCCAGGAAGTCTATCGCTTGCAGGGCGTGAAGATCAACGACAAGCACATCGAGACGATCGTTCGCCAGATGCTGCAAAAGGTCGAGATCATCGAGTCCGGCGACACCACTTTGCTGGTGGGCGAGCAGATCGACCGCGAGGAAATGGACGAGATCAACAGCAAGCTCCAGCCGGGCTTCGCGCCCGCCGCGGGCAAGCCGGTGCTGCTCGGCATCACCAAGGCCTCGCTCCAGACGCGTTCCTTCATCTCGGCGGCGTCCTTCCAGGAAACCACCCGCGTCCTCACCGAAGCGGCGGTTCAGGGCAAGAAGGACACGCTGGTGGGCCTCAAGGAAAACGTCATCGTCGGCCGCCTCATCCCGGCGGGTACCGGCGCCGGCATGAACCGCATGCGCGTCGCCGCCTCGTCGCGTGATGCGGCGATGCGGGCCGCGCTGCGGGCGTCGAGCCAGGTCGACCTGATCGCGCCCAAGACGGCCGCGCAAGAGCATGCCGCCGAACTGGCCCAGGGTCCGGAAGCCGCCATCGGAGACGATCCGCTGGCTGCTGTTCAGGGTGAGGATTTCACCACCGAGGACATGGAATAAGTGCTTTGAAAATCAGGGAGTCGCTTCCTATCTCGGGAAGCGGCTCCCAGCCCTTCGTACCCTATAAGGGGTCGATGAAGAGCCCGCCGGAAGCGACAGCCTGTCCGGCGGGTTTTCTTTTGGGGTGGCGCCCGGCAAGCCATGAAATTGTCCGGCAAGCCTGTCGCAAACCCTCTTGACCAATCCGGAATCGCCGCCTATTTGCGCCTCTCCGGTGAGCCACTGGCCCACCCTGATGCCCGATCCTCTAATGGTAAGAGAGCGGACTCTGACTCCGTCAATCAAGGTTCGAATCCTTGTCGGGCATCCAGACTTTTCCTCGAAAAGCGCGCATCGCCGGCGAAACGCGCTGCGCCGGGATTCTCTAGGCAAGCCCGGTCATCGCCTCGACAGGAAACGGCATTCCTTCGCCAGACGGCGGCCCATATCCCAGGCGGGCTTATAAACGGCCATGCCCTTTCGAATCTGCTCGCAGGACATGTTGAGCCCCCCGGCATAGACGATCGCGACAGTCCGGCCATTGGCGTCGCGGGCCACCGGAACGATGGTGATGGGATCCCGCAACGCGCGCTTCAGGCTTTCCTTGCTCTGCCGGGGACTGATGGGCGCGCAAGTCCCGCGCTTGGCGCAACGGCTGGCAACGTCCGGGGCGTCGATGCCCAAAAGCCGGATACGCTCGCCATTCACGCGCAGCATGCCACCATCAACGACAGTCAAGGCAGATGCGAAGAACAGGGCGGCGATCACTCTTCCACCCCCGCAATGGCCGACGCGGCGTCCAGGCTAAAAATCATGCCCTCTCCCCATCATCGCCGCTCCCTGCCATTGGGTGCCGGCGCGGCCCTCGCTTGCTTACACCCCAGTCCACCAGCATTCTTGCCTCGGTTCAATTTTTAGCCAGTAAATCTATCTGTAAATTCTATATTGATCTCTTCACCCAGTTTTTCATGATATTTAACGATAATCGACAGATATGTATCGCTTTGATACGAATGAATTAATTTCACTCGCCCATCCTCTGTCTTTGGATATACCCATCCTCTGCCCGAAACGGATGCGAGGCCCGGTCGCCCTCCCCATTTCATCATCAGGGGATGGGGTTGGCGGCCAGGAGGCGGATGCCACCTTCCATGCCGTTCGCAATCCCTTTTCCGAATTTGCTTGGGGTTTCGGCGGGTGTCGCCGCGACTAAGACCAAAGCAATATGGCTTTGCATATCCCACGATCCGACCGACGAAATAAGCATTAATGGGCAGCCATTACCCATTATCGCAAATTGTCCTGAACCATCCGGCAGGGGTAAATTATCCCGATAAATCAAATAGCTCATATGAAATATGAAATGGGCATGGTTTATTGGGGAGATAAGATGCACCCAGCATGGACCGTCCTGCCCGCGCTGTCCCTGTGCATCGGCTCCACCTCCGCTGCCGCGCAAAGTGGCGATGATCCAGGCCTTCGATCTGCCGCTCCCAGCCAGTTGGCTCTCATGGATACCGCCTTCGATCTGGGCGCCATGACACCCCACCCCCCGCCAGCCAATCCTGTCGTGCAAGGGCCAGCCGATCCGCAAAGCCCGGCAGCTCCGGATGCCGATACCGACAGTCGCTATCATTCGCTTGGCAGCCGCATCGGCGCCGCCAAATGGGAAACCATCGGCCTCTTCGCCTATATCAGCGCGACGCAGGCCTATTGGACGGACGGCACGACTCATTTCCATTTCAAGGATGAAGGCTGGTTCGGCAAGGACACCAACAATCTGGGCATCGACTAGCTGACCCACGCCTTCAACGCCTATCTGTTCGCGGAATTTCTCGGCGCGCGGATAGCCCGCAAAACCCATGACCGGGCCAGGGCGGCAGCCCCGGCCGCGCTGCTTTCCATGGGACTGATGCTCTATGGCGAAATGTGGGACGCGCATAAGAAGGATAGTGGCTTTTCGCCACAGGATCTCCTCTTCAATACCGGCGGCGCGGCCTTTTCGGTGCTGCGCCATACGGTGCCGGGACTGGAGGAGAAGCTGGATTTCCGCCTGCTGATGATGCCCAATTCAGAAGTCTACAGCTTCAAGGGCAAGCGCCATTATGAACAGCAGCGCTTTCTGCTTTCGCTTGAACTCGCCGGTTTCGCAAGGTTGCGCGACAGCCCGTTGCGCCTGGTCGAACTGCAACTCGGATATCGCGGCAAGAATTTCACCAATGCCGACCGCGCCGCCGGCATAAGGCCGGAACGCGACATCTTCTTCGGCGTCGGCCTCAACATCAAGCAGTTGTTCTTCCGAAACAGCCGATCGCGCCTGGGTCGCGCGATCGGTAGCGGGCTCGACTATTTTCAGCTCCCCTATACCGCCGCCTATGTCCATTGAAGGAGAGCGGAAGCTGGAAGAGCGAAGGAGGCAGATGCGCGCCGGCTGAACCGCGCGCATCGGGTCGCCAACCCGGCCGCTCCTCCAGACTCCGCATCGGGCCAACGCCATCCGGGGGGAAGGGCGGCGTTCAGCGCGACGCAATCAGAACGGGCTGCTCGGCGCCTGCCTGCGCCAGCGTCTGTGCCCGATGGTCCGTACGAAGCCGGTTCAGCATATCGTCCCGTTCCCAGGCATCGTTGGCGACGATGATCCACGCCTCGAACCTGGAAGCCGCGCCGATTTGCGGCGGCAACGGCGTCAACCGCCCCATGGTCTTGACCGCCCGCATCGATATCCGGTCGATGGAACGAGACGACGAAGGCTGGGCAAGGGCGATGGCCTGGGGCCGCCCCTCATCATCCAGACGGAACTGAACCCGGGCATAGCCGGTCGCGCTATGGTCGGAAGCCAGATTGGCGGTCCGGCGAATGCTGCTGGTCAGCCGGTTCGCGGTCCGATTCTGCCATTTCTCGTACGTCATTTCCTTTTCCGGCGACGCCACCACGGTCAGTTGGTCGCCTGGCTGTCTGGCACTAACCCCTGTTGACAGCAGCAGGGACGAGCAAAGCGCCAAAATCAAGGGCTTGGCATGCATGAGAGCCTCCTCTGCGATGATGTAGGATTATGATTGGAGCGGCTGCGGCGGCATCTGGCCGGCCGAAAAGCTGCGGGACTTTATATATTACAAAGACGATCGATTGAGTAACCAATATAAATGAATGATCTCATCGGCATACATAATATTTCAAACCTGGGCCATCCTGTCCCATTTTGAAGCATCGTTTCCGCGCCGTCGCAGCACCCTTCGGCAAGTCGTTTCAATCAAGGCATTTTGCGAGGGCGGCCGATAACGCTCCGGCGCATCGACTCGGGCTTCAGAGGAACGGTGCGTGACGGAAGGAGTCAGCCCGCCGCGATGCTCAAGCCCACCGCCTCCGCCACCTTTATCCCATCGATCGCGGCGGAGAGAATGCCGCCCGCATAGCCCGCCCCCTCCCCGGCGGGATAAAGGCCCGCAACATTGAGGCTCTGATGATCCTTGCCCCGCGTGATGCGGATCGGGGAGGAGGTGCGGGTTTCCACCCCCGTCATCACGGCGTCGGGATGGTCGTAATTGGCGATCTGCCGCCCGAAGACGGGGATCGCCTCATGGAATGCCTCCAGCACGAATTCGGGCAGGCAGCGCGAGAGGTCGGTCAGGGTCACGCCCGGCTTGTAGGACGGAATGACCTCGCCCAACTCGCTCGAAGCGCGGCCCTCAAGGAAATCCCCCACCTTCTGTCCCGGCGCATGGTAGGAGGAACCGCCCGCGACAAAGGCCATGCTTTCCCAATGACGCTGCAATTCGATCCCCGCCAGCGGCCCGCCGGGATAGTCCCGCTCCGGATCGATGCCGACCACCAGGCCAGAATTGGCGTTGAACTCGGCCCGTGAATATTGGCTCATGCCGTTGGTGACGACGCGCCCCTCCTCCGAAGTCGCCGCAACCACCCGTCCACCAGGACACATGCAGAAGCTGTAGACCGTCCGCCCATTGGCGCAATGATGGGCAAGGCTATAGGCCGCCGCGCCCAACACCGGATGCCCCGCGCAATTGCCGTAGCGCGCGCGGTCGATCCAGCTTTGCGGATGCTCGATGCGCACGCCGATGGAAAAGGGTTTCGGCTCGATATGCACGCCGCGCCGGTGCAGCATCTCGAAGGTCGGGCGGGCGCTGTGGCCCACCGCCAGCACGACATGGTCCGTCTCGATGAAACCGCCGTCCGCCAGATGCAGCCCGCGCAGCTTCTGCATGCCCTCGCCCTGCCGTTCCAGTTCCAGTTCATCAACCCGGTGCTGCCAGCGATATTCGCCGCCCAGCCCCTCGATCTGGCGGCGCATGGATTCAACCATGGAGACGAGGCGGAAAGTCCCGATATGCGGATGCGCTTCGGTCAATATGTCATCGGGCGCACCCGCGGCGACGAATTCTTCCAGCACCTTGCGGCCCAGAAAGCGCGGATCCTTCACCCGGCAATAAAGCTTGCCGTCGGAGAAGGTGCCCGCCCCGCCCTCCCCGAACTGCACATTGCTGTCGGGATTGAGTTCGGCGCGGCGCCACAGACCCCAGGTATCCTTGGTCCGCTCCCGCACCACCTTGCCCCGGTCGAGGATGATCGGGCGAAAGCCCATTTGCGCGAGGATCAGTCCCGCAAACAGTCCGCACGGTCCCGCACCGATCACGACGGGCCGCTTGCCCGACCAGCCCTGCGGCGCCCTCGCCACGAATTTGTAGTCGGTGTCCGGGCGCAGACGGACGTCATGATCCTTGGCGAAGCGCTCCAGCACCTCCGCCTCGTCCGTCACTTCGACATCGACGGTGTAGACGAGCTGGATCGCATTTTTGCGTCGCGCATCATTGCCCCGGCGCACCACGGCATGGCTCAACAGTTGCTGCGGCGCGAGATCCAGCCGCTCGCAAATGGCGGCAGGCATCGCCTCGGCGGGATGGTCGAGGGGCAGTTTCAATCCGGAAAGGCGCAACATTCGCCTGCCCCTAAACCTATTAGCGAGTCGGCTCCAGTCCTCCTTGGATCATCTCTCCCATCGTCGTTCCCGCTGGGGCGGGAACCCATCTCCCATAAGAATAGACTTGATGCAGCGTCGGAGATGGATTCCCGCCTTCGCGGGAATGACGATTGAATTAGAACCGGGCGCGCACCCCACCATAGAACGCCCGCCGCTCGACAGGATAAAAGGCGACGCTACCTTCATTCACCAGAGTTGCCGGATTGTCCGGCACATAGCGAACCAGAGCGCTGATATCCCCCACAGCCCGCTCGCCGGTCAGATTGCGGGCATCGAGGAACAGGGTGACACCCGGCTTCACCTCTGCCTGCGCCCCAAGGTTCAGCGTGGCGTAATCGCCCACCCGTTTCGTGTTGGCATAGTCCACCCAGGCACCCTGCGGCAGCCATTCGACCGCCGGCGAGACGCTGAACCGCTCCGTCCCCAGCTTCAGCTCCGCCCGGTAAAAATGGCGCGGCACCACCGGCAAGCGGTTATTGCCGAACTGCTCATCGTCGCGGAAGCGGAAATCGCTATATTGATAGACCTGCCGCAGCATCGCCCAGGGCGCCAGCGCAAGGTCCAGCCCCGCCTCAATCCCCTGATGCCGCGTGCGGCCTGCATTGAAAGTCGCGGCGGGAATAGCGCTGTCGCCCGCGCCATATTGCAACATCTCGCCACGAAGATCGGCCCGATAGATGCTGATGTCCCAATGGGCCATGCCAAGCGTCCCACGGGTGCCGATCTCCCCTGTCCATGCCTTTTGCGGCTGAAGGGGGACAAAGCCGACGGCCAGCGTATCAAACTGTGTCTGCCCCAATTCGATAAAGCCCGGCAGCTCCACCGACCGGCTATAATTCGCATAGAATTGCACCGTCTGCGCGGGCTCGAACAACAGCCCGAATTTCGGGGCGAAGGCATCGAACGACGCATCCCCGCTCCTTACCGGGGCGAAACGATTGTCGAGCCGCCGCTCGCCATGGGTATAGATGCCGCCCGCGATCAGCCACAGCCCTGCAATCGGTGCGATCCGCGCCTCGCCATAGCTGTTGATCGTCTGCGCCCGCGCCTTCTGATAGGAGGTCGGCGCGCCGGGCCTGCCGTTCAGATTGACGAACTGCCGGAATTTGCCCTGCCCGAAGCGCGCCTGGCTACCCAGCGTCAATTCGACCGGCAGCCCGCCCAGATCCCCTGCCAGATCAAGGCTGGCGAAGACGCCGCGATCCTTCGACTTCTGGTCGACGAGCTGATAGATCGGATGGTTGAGCGCCTTGGCATTATAATAGACCCCGAAGGCCAGCTCGCCGCCGTCAAGCTGAACCGTGGTGCGGTTCTGCAAGCGGATCGAATCGATATTGCGCGCCTGATCGCCAGCGAAATTGCCCTTGGCCGGATGGTTCAGCGCATCGCTTTCATTGAGCGCGCCCGACAGTTTCTGCCGGATCGTTTGCGCGCTGGCGTAGAAGCGCGTCTCCACCCGGTCATTGAGCTTCAACCCGACATTGCCGTTGAAGCGCAGCGCCTTGCGCCGCCCATGAGCGCGATCGCCATCGGACCGATCGGCGGTGACGGCCGCCCAGGCATCGCCCCGCTCATCGGCATAGCCGTAGGCCGCCTTGGCCCGCAGCGTATCGAACGACCCGCCATCGACCCGCAGCTCGGCCCCCGGAGCCGTTCGCCCGGTCGGCGTCACCGCATTGATCGCCCCGCCCAGCGTCGACCCGCCTCGCCGCAGCGCATTGCCGCCGCGATAAACCTCCAGATGCTGGAAGATCTGCGGGTCCAGCTCCTGAAAATCGCCATTGTCGTCGGCCATGTTGATGGGGATGCCGTCCTGCAACAGCGTCAGCCCGCGCATATGATAGCCACGCGACAGGCCGGACCCGCGAATGGAAATCCGCACCTCCTGCCCGAAGCGCGGCTGGGTATAGACGCCGGGCGAAAAGCTCAGCGCATCGCGCAGGGAAACGGCCAGCTTGTCTTCGAAATCCTCGGCGGACACGACATCGATCCCGCCGGGCGTGCGGGCGACTTTCGCCGCGGCCTCCTCGACCACGGGGCTGGCGGTGACGATGATCCGGCTTTGCTCGGCCACCTCATCGGCCAGAGCGGGAGAAGATAGCGAGCAGGCAAGCGCACACAGCGAAACGCCGCGCGAAATGGAAAAAACGGACATGAAAAAACAACCTTACTGAAAAAGCACGAGAAACAGCGGATTCAGAAGGTGGCGGGCGGTCCCGAAGAAGGCGGCGGCGGTGCGGCCAGCCGCGCGATCAGCCCGGTCTTGAGCGCGAAGGCGATCGGCCCGAAGCCAAGCTGCCAGACCGGCAGCGGCAGATCGGCCAGCGCGAGCGGCGGCACCACCGGCTGAACGGACGCGGCAAAGGGGCAATGCTGCTGCCCCGCCATGCCGTCATCCGGCGCGTGATCCTTGGCGGGAGCCTGCCCCCGGTCGACCACGATATTGACCGCGCCCTGCCCCGTGCAAAGCGTCACCACGACGCCCCGATCGGTCCGCACCGGCATGAAGCCCGAGGGCGCAACAAGCTGAATCGCCAGCACGAGCAGAGCCAGCGCGGCCAGCAGGCCTTTCGCCAATTCCGATCGTCTGACTGCCCCCATCATGGCGCCAAGCCCTAGCGGCGACGGCCCGCCCTGTCACTAGGACAAAAGGGCCACGGGCCGCACACTCACCTTGACGTAAACGTAAGGCAGCGTTACATCACCCGGCATGGACAAACGCACCAGCATCGCCGGCATCGAACTCCCCGATCACAGCGACCGGCAATCTTACACCATCACCGACCTGTCCGAGGAGTTCGGCGTCACCGCCCGCGCCCTGCGCTTCTACGAGGATGAAGGGCTGATCGCGCCGGAACGGCAAGGCCTGGCCCGCATCTATTCGCGCCGCGACCGCGCCCGGCTGGCGTGGATATTGCGCGGCAAGCGGGTGGGCTTCAGCCTGTCCGACATTCGCGAGATGATCGACCTCTACGATGCCGACGAGGGACATGAGGAGCAGCGCCGCGTCACCATCGCCAAGTGCAAGGCGCGCATCGACCTTCTGACCCGCCAGAAAGACGATATCGATGCCGCCATCGCGGAACTCTCCCAGTTCGTGACCGTCCTCGACAGATAATCCCCCTCACCAGAACAGAATCGTCCGGAGAAGATCATGCCCAGCTATACCGCCCCCGTCCGCGACACCCGCTTCGTGCTCGACCATGTGCTGGGGCTGGACCGCTACACCAATCTGCCCGGTTTCGAAAATGCGACCGCGGATCTGGTCGAGGCGATCCTGACCGAAGGCGGCAAGATCGCCGCCGAAGTCCTCTTCCCCTTGAACGCCGTGGGCGACAAGGAAGGCTGCACCCGCCACCCGGACGGCAGCGTCACCACGCCGACCGGCTTCAAGGCGGCCTATGACGCCTATGTCGAGGGCGGCTGGACCACGCTGCATGCGCCGGTCGAATATGGCGGGCAGGGTCTGCCCCATGTCGTGGCGACGGCGGTCAGCGAATATATACTCTCGGCCAACCACAGCTTCGAAATGTATCATGGCCTGACCAGCGGGGCCGTGGCCGCCCTGATCGCCAAGGGCAGCGAAGAGCAGAAGCAGACTTACCTCCCCAATATGGTGTCGGGCCGATGGACCGGGACGATGAACCTGACGGAACCGCATTGTGGCACCGATCTCGGCCTCATCAAGACCAAGGCCGTACCCCAGCAGGACGGCAGCTTCACGATCAGCGGGACCAAGATCTTCATTTCGGCGGGCGAGCATGACCTGGCGGAAAACATCATCCACCTCGTCCTTGCCAAGACTCCCGACGCGCCGGAGGGCAGCAAGGGAATCTCGCTGTTCGTCGTCTCGAAATTCCTCGTGAAGGAGGATGGATCGCTGGGTGAACGCAATGCGGTTTCCTGCGGCTCGCTGGAACATAAGATGGGCATTCACGGCAATGCCACCTGCGTCATGAACTATGACGGCGCGACCGGCTGGCTGGTGGGCGAGGAGAATAAGGGTCTGGCCGCCATGTTCATCATGATGAACGCGGCGCGGCTGGGGGTTGGTCTCCAGGGTCTGGGCCAAGCGGAAATCGCCTATCAGAACGCCGCCGCCTATGCGCATGACCGGCGCCAGGGCCGGGCGCTGACCGGCCCCAAGGAGCCGGAGGAAAAGGCCGACACCCTGTTCGTCCACCCCGATGTGCGCCGGATGTTGATGGAGGGCAAGGCGCTGACCGAAGGGCTGCGCGCGCTGATGCTCTGGGGCGCGCTTCAGGTCGACCTCTCCCACCATGCCGCCACGGAAGAAGAACGTCAGGCGGCCGACGACCTCGTCCAACTGCTGACCCCGGTGATCAAGGGCTATGGCACGGACAAGGGCTTCGATGTCGCCGTGACGGCGCAGCAGGTGTTCGGCGGTCATGGCTACATCTGGGAAAATGGCGTCGAACAATATGTCCGCGACGCCCGCATCGCCCAGATTTACGAGGGCACCAACGGCATACAGGCGATGGACCTTGTCGGGCGCAAGCTGCCCATGAACGGCGGCCGGGCGCTCCAGGCCTTCCTCAAGATCATCGCGGATGAGGTGGCGGCAGCCAAGGCCGACGAAAAGCTCGCACCCCTGGCCGAAGCGCTGGAAAAGGCGAGCGGCCAGCTTGGCGCCGCGACCATGTGGTTGATGCAGAATGCAATGAAGAATCCTGACAATGCCGGGGCGGGCGCGGTGCACTATATGCACATATTGGGGATCGTCGCGACGGGCCTGATGTGGCTGCGCATGGCCAGGGCGGCTACGGCCCAGATCGCGGCAGGCTCGGAGGATGCCAAATTCCATGAAGCCAAGCTGGTGACGGCCCGCTTCTTTGCGGAACGCATCATGCCCGACGCCGGCGCGCTCCGCCGCAAGATCGAGGGCGGCGCGGACAGCCTGATGGCGCTGGATCCGGAGATGTTCCTGGCGGCTTGAAGCGTCGCGGGATGCAAGACGCTCCGCTCGGCCAGCCGCAGCGGAGCGTTCTTTTTCCGGGCCGCCAAAGAGCGGGAATTGGGTGAATTCCTACCATTTAAATCCGTCATCCCAGCGCAAGCTGGGATCTCAGGCGAGAGGGCACAGCCTAGACTCACGAGATCCCAGCTTGCGCTGGGATGACGAATGTTATCGATGTCCGCCTCTGGCCATTCGCAGCCATCGCCCTTGGCTCTTCGTTTCGCCTCCCCCTCCATGCCCCATTGCACCCAGCGCCGCATAAGCCCATCAAACGGCACATGATCCAGCCAGCCACGGCCCCTCCCTCCACCAGCCGCACGTTGGGCCTTGCCGCCTGCATCGCGCTGGTCATGGGCAATATGATCGGCTCCGGCGTGTTCCTGCTCCCCGCCTCGCTCGCGCCCTTCGGCTGGGATGCGGTGGCGGGATGGGTGTTCACCATCGCCGGATCGCTCATCCTCGCCTATGTCATCGCGCGGCTGACGGTGCTGATGCCCGATGCCGGCGGCACAGCGCAGTTCATCACCCGCGCCTATGGGCCGCTCGCCGGTTTCGCGATCGGCTGGATCTACTGGATTTCGGTGATCTTCACCAATGTCACCATCGCGGTCGCCGCCACCGCCAATCTCAGCAGCATCCTGCCCGCGCTCAACCGCCCCGGCATGGGGGCGCTCGTCTCGATCGCCTTTCTTTGGCTAACCACCGGCATCAACCTGATCGGTGCGCGGGCCGCGGGCGTGACTCAACTCGCCACCACCGCGATCAAGCTGATACCGATCATCCTGGTCTTCCTCCTGCTCGCCCTGATGCTGGGCAGCGGCAAGGCGGAGGTCGCGCCCTTTCCCGCCCAAGGCTTCACCAGCGCCGGCATCACCGCCTCGGCGGCGTTGACGCTCTGGGCGCTATTGGGCTTCGAATCCGCCAGCGTCGCCGCCGACAAGGTGCGCGATCCCGCCCGGACCATCCCCCGCGCCACGCTGATCGGCACGGCGGTGACGGGCCTTATCTATCTGCTGGTTTGCTCCGGCATAGCGCTCACCCTGCCCGCGGCGGAAAGTCAGTCAGGCTCGCCCTTCGCCGCCTTCGTCGCTCATTATTGGTCGCCCGGCCCGGCGCATTTCATCGCCGCCTTCGCCACGATCAGTTGTCTTGGCGCGCTCAACGGCTGGACACTGCTGCAAGGCGAAGTGCCGCTCGCCATGGCGCGGGGCGGCGAATTGCCGTGCTGGCTGGCCGGGACCAACCGCCAAGGCACCCCAGTCCGCGCACTGCTGCTGTCCTGCGTGCTGGGAACATTGATGCTGATCGCCAACAGCCTGCAAGGACTGGTCGCGCTGTTCACTGCCATGGCGCTGCTGTCGACATCGGCCACGCTCTGGCTGTATGTCGGCTGCGCCCTGGCGGCGTTGCGGTTCCGGCTGGTGGTGCTGGCGGCGCTGGTGGGGCTGGCTTATGCGCTCTGGACGCTCTGGGGCGCGGGATTGGTGCCGAGCGGGGCGAGTTTTCTGCTGATGGCGGGGGGTTTTCCCTTCTACGCCTGGGCGAGATGGGAAGCGAAGAAAACAGCCTAACTATGCGATCCGCGCTCCCGCCCCCAGGAGCCTCAATCCCCCCACATTTCCTTGAGCTTGCTGAAAAATCCGGTCGACTGCGGGCATTCCTCGCCGGTTTCCGTCTCGCGGAAGGCTTCCAGCAATTCCCGCTGCTTCGCAGTCAATCTGGTCGGGGTTTCTACATCGACCTGAATCACCAGATCGCCCTGCCCCCGCCCGTTGAGCACGGGCATGCCCGCCCCACGCTGGCGGATCTGCTTGCCTGACTGAATACCGCTCGGGATCTTGATTTCATGCCGCTGGCCGTCGAGACCCGGCACTTCGATCACGCCTCCCAACGCCGCCGTGGTGATGCTGACCGGCGCGCGGGCAAACAGGGTCGTCCCGTCCCGCTCGAAGATCGAGTGCCGCTTCACATGCAGGAAAATATAGAGATCGCCCGCAGGCGCCCCGCGCGCGCCCGCCTCGCCCTCGCCCGACAGGCGGATGCGCGTGCCTTCATCGACACCGGCGGGGATGCTGACGGAAAGCGTCTTGGGCTTGTCCACCCGCCCTTCGCCCCGGCACGAACGGCAGGGGCTTTCAATCACCTGTCCCGCGCCATGGCAGGACGGACAGGTCCGCTCGACCACGAAAAAGCCCTGCTGCGCCCGCACCTGGCCATGACCATGACAGGTGCCGCAGCCCTTGACGCCCGTCCCCGGCTGCGCGCCGGAACCGTCGCAGCTTTCGCAGGCCGCCGAAACCTCGATCTCGATCTCGGTCTTCTTGCCATGATAGGCATCGTCCAGCGTGATCTCCAGGTCATAGCGCAGGTCCGCCCCGCGCCGCTGGGCCTGTCGTCCGCCGCCGCCGAAACCGCCTGCGGCCTGACCGAAAATCGTCTCGAAAATATCGCCCAGATCGGAAAAACCGCCCGCGCCGCCGCGTCCGCCGCCAAAGCCGCCCGGACCGCCATTCTGGAACGCCGCATGACCGAAACGGTCATAGGCCGCGCGCTTCTGCGGGTCTTTCAGGCACTCATAGGCTTCGGAAACGGCCTTGAACTTGGCCTCGCTGTCAGTGCAGCCCCCGGTCTTGTCCGGGTGATATTTCATCGCCAGCTTGCGATAGGCGCTCTTGATAGCCCCGGCATCCGCCGTGCGTTCGACTTCAAGCAGTTCGTAATAATCGATTTCGGTGCTCATTTCGCCCCCGGCGTCCCTGCCCCATCATGACCACAGCAGCCATGACGGGGCAAGCACATCAGCTTACGCCTTGTTGTCGTCCACTTCCGAGAATTCGGCATCGACGACATCATCGTCCGCCTTAGGCGCGTCCGCACCCGGAGCAGCCGCAGCCGCCTGCTCCTTCTCATAAATGGCCTGACCCAGCTTCATGGCGACCTGCGCCAGTTCCTGCGCCTTGGCCTTCATCGCCTCGGCATCGCCGCTTTCAACCGCCGACTTGGTGGCGGCGATGGCGGTTTCGATTTCCGACTTCAGGCCAGCGTCCACCTTGTCGCCATGCTCGGAAAGCTGCTGCTCGGTGGTGTGGATCAGGCTCTCGGCATTGTTCTTCGCCTCGGCCGATTCGCGCTTCTTCTTGTCCTCTTCCGCGAAACGCTCGGCATCCTTGACCATCTGGTCGATGTCGGCGTCCGACAGACCGCCCGACGCCTGAATGCGGATCTGCTGTTCCTTGCCGGTGCCCTTGTCCTTGGCATGGACGTTGACGAGGCCGTTGGCGTCGATGTCGAAGGTGACTTCGATCTGCGGCACGCCGCGCGGCGCGGGCGGGATGCCGACCAGATCGAACTGGCCGAGCAGCTTGTTGTCCGCCGCCATTTCACGCTCGCCCTGGAACACGCGGATCGTCACCGCCTGCTGATTGTCGTCGGCGGTCGAATAGACCTGCGACTTCTTGGCGGGGATGGTGGTGTTGCGGTCGATCATGCGGGTGAACACGCCGCCCAGCGTCTCGATGCCGAGACTCAGCGGGGTAACGTCGAGCAGCAACACGTCCTTGACGTCGCCCTGCAACACGCCAGCCTGGATCGCCGCGCCCATGGCGACCACTTCGTCCGGGTTGACGCCGGTATGCGGTTCCTTGCCGAAGAAGTCCTTCACGGCTTCGCGCACCTTGGGCATGCGGGTCATGCCGCCGACGAGGACGACTTCGCTGATCTCGGCCGCCGAAACGCCCGCATCGGCCAGCGCCTTCTTGCACGGTTCCATGGTCCGCTTGATGAGGTCGGCCACCAGCCGCTCCAGGTCGGAACGGGTGATGTTCTTCACCAGATGCTTGGGGCCGTTCTGGTCGGCGGTGATGAAGGGCAGGTTGACTTCGGTCGACTGGGCCGAGGACAGCTCTATCTTCGCCTTTTCAGCGGCTTCCTTCAGACGCTGGAGCGCCAGCTTGTCCTTGGTGAGGTCGATGCCCTCTTCCTTCTTGAAGTCGGCGGCCAGATATTCGACCAGCTTGGCGTCGAAATCCTCGCCACCCAGGAAGGTGTCGCCATTGGTCGACTTCACCTCGAACACGCCATCGCCAATCTCCAGGATCGAGATGTCGAAGGTGCCGCCGCCAAGGTCATAGACCGCGATGGTCTTGCCATCCTGCTTCTCAAGCCCATAGGCCAGCGCAGCCGCGGTCGGCTCGTTGATGATGCGCAGCACTTCCAAGCCAGCGATCTGGCCGGCGTCCTTGGTTGCCTGACGCTGGGCGTCGTTGAAATAGGCCGGAACGGTGATGACCGCCTGCGTGACCGTCTCGCCCAGATAGCTCTCGGCGGTTTCCTTCATCTTCTGGAGGGTGAAGGCGGAAATCTGCGAAGGCGAATAATCCTTGCCGCCGGCATTGACCCAGGCGTCGCCGTTCGGACCCTTGGCGATGCTGTAGGGCACCAGCTCCATGTCCTTCTTGGTCATCGGATCATCGAAGCGGCGGCCGATCAGGCGCTTCACCGCGAAAACCGTATTGTCCGGATTGGTCACGGCCTGACGCTTTGCAGGCTGACCGATCAGGCGCTCGCCATCCTTGGTGAAGGCGACGATCGACGGCGTGGTCCGCGCGCCTTCCGCATTTTCGATGACCTTGGGCTTGCCGCCGTCCATCACGGCGACGCAGCTATTGGTGGTGCCAAGGTCGATACCGATTACTTTTGCCATCTTGTCCTCTTTGAACCCCAAATCACATTCAGCGGTTGACGGCCCCATACCTCACGAAAGCGCCAAGGCAAGGCCGTTTGCGAAAGGGATATAGGCGCGCTTTCGCTTGGCACAAGAAGCTGCCAGCATTAGCTAGTCAATCGACCGGAAACGAGACAGTCACGAAGGCCTTCCCCATGCGCGCTTATTTCTCCCTTATCACCCTCGCTCCCCTTGCCCTGTCGGCCTGCGGCGATCCAGCGCCCACCTATGTCGATCAGGCCTGGGTGCGTCTCAGCCCCAATAAGGACACCCCCTCGTCCGGTTATTTCGTCGCCCATGGTGGCGATGCGGACACGGCCCTGCGCGGCGTGCTGACCGACTATGCCCTGAAGGTGGAGATGCATGAGAGCATGAGCGAGGGCGGGAAGATGACGATGAAGCCGCTCGACAGCGTCCCCATCCCCGCCAAGTCGAAGGTCGCCTTCGCGCCCGGCGGCAAGCATCTGATGCTCTGGGGCGTGAACGACACGGCGATCAGCCGGGGCAAGATGACGCTGACCTTCCTGCTCGCCAATGGCGACCGCCTGCTGGTCGACGCGATGATCCAGAAGCCCGGCGCGGCCACCCCTGCACACAAGCCAGAGGAGCATAAGGCGCATTGACCGGCCGGCCGCTGACGGCGGCGGAAACCGCCCTGGCCCGCTCGATCTTCGCAGATGCGATCGATTATGACCGGGTGCGGGTACATAACCGCAAATGGTGGCTCTTCCAGCCCCGGCAAGTCACCATGTCGCCCGATGGCGACCTCTGGTTCCATCCGGCTGGCGGTCTGTTCTGCGCGGATTTCTGCGACAGCCCGCTGCATATCCAGGGGCATTTCATCCATGAGATGACCCATGTCTGGCAGGCGCAGCGGGGCGGCAAATGGTATCTGCCGCTGATGCGCCACCCCTTCTGCCGCTACGGCTATGAGATCGTGCCGGGGCGGCCCTTCCACCGTTATGGGTTGGAACAGCAGGCGGAAATCGCGCGCCATGCCTTTCTGCTGCGGCAAGGGGTTCGCGTGGATGGCAAGCCGCCCTTGCCGGTCTATGAGGCGCTGCTGCCCTTCACGACGGTTTAGGGTGGATAAGGGACGTTCTGTTTCGCGCTGTTTTCTTGAAGTACACCGTGTTCCTGCGAAGGCAGGAGCCCAGTTCCTACGGTGCGATGATCCACAAGCGGCGGAACTGGGTTCCTGCCTTCGCAGGAACACGGATCAATCAATGGCAGCTAATGGCCAAAACCCGCCACCATTTCCCTCATCTTAACTGCACCGCCCCCACGCCTGGCACGCCTGTTCCCCCGCGCCATCCTGTGCCATGATCGCGGGATGATGCGCGCGCCCACCGCCCTTCTGCCTCTCGTTGCCTTCCTGGCCAGCCCTGCATGGGCGCAGAACCCCGAACGCGTGGGCCATTATTATCTGCGCGGGGTGATGGAGACAGGCTCTGAACTGATGCTCCATCCGGACGGCCGTTTTCAATGGTATCTGGTCTATGGCGCGCTCGACCTCTTCGCGGAGGGCAAATGGAACGAGAAGGACGGCACCGTCATCCTCACCGCCGAAAAGACCAAGGATGTGCCCGAACCCGGCTTCCAGACCCTCGCTTTGACCATCAAGGACAAGGCGCTGGTGCCGCCGGACGGGCATGGCGCCTATGTCCGTCCTGCCGACGACAAGGATTGAACCGCTACCGCCTCTGAGCGATCGGCTTTATCGGACGGCAGCCTCCAGCAACCGGATCGTTCCCGCGTCGGCGTCGATTTCCGCCCGGCACCCGACCGGCAGGCTGAACTGGCTGGCGACATGCCCGAACAGCGCGCCCTGAAAAGCCGGAACCCCAAGCGCGCCCAAATGCTGCTGCAACACCTCCGACAGCGTAAAGCCACCGTAAGACGCCCCGCTCGGACCGCAATCGGTGCACTGCCCGAACACCACGCCCGCTACCTTGCCCAGCACCCCGGCAAGCGACAACTGCGTCAGCATCCGGTCGATCCGGTAGGGCTGCTCGCTGACATCCTCGATAAACAGGATCACGCCCTCGAAATCCGGCACCCAGGGTGTGCCCATCAGCGTCGAGAGCACGGTCAGGTTCCCGCCCAGCAACCGCCCGCTCGCCTTCCCGCCCCGGAAGGTCCGGATACGTCCGCTCCGCTGCACCAGCCGGTCTTCATGCCCATCCGGATTGGCGAGCAAGGGCGTCGCCCCGTCGAAAGCAATGGCCCGAAAAGCATCCCAGGAAAAGCGCGGCCAACTACTCGCCGCATTGGGCCCATGGATGGTGACGAACCCCGCCCGCGCCGCAAAGGCGAGATGCAGGGCAGTGATGTCGGAAAAGCCGATCAGCAGCTTGGGATTGGCCCTGATCGTCTTGAAATCCAGATAGGGCAGAACCCGCGCGCAACCCCATCCACCCCGCGTCGCGAACACGGCCCGCACCTGCGGATCGGCGAACATCGCGTTGATATCCGCCGCCCGGTCCGCATCCGTCCCCGCCAGATAGCCGTTGCGTTCGACCAGATGCTTCGCCGGTTTCGGCACCAGCTCCATGGCGACGATCGTCTCCTTGACCAGATCGAGGTCGAATGCGTCATCGGTAAAGCCCGCCGGCTCGACCAGCCCCACCGTGTCGCCAGGACGCAGCCGGGCCGGCTTCACCACCCCGGCCGGAACCGCCGCCAAAGCCCTGGGCGCCGCCATCGCCACCCCCAGCAAGGCTATCGACGTCCGCCGGTCCAGCTTCAAAAGCCGCTTCCATTCTTGCGGCGATAGGCTCCCTTGACCCATTGCATGTCGATATCGGGATAGTGCGCATCCCCCAGCGGAACGCGCCCTACCGCCACGAAAACGCAATCTTCGCCGCTCTCGTTGACCAGATGGTGACCATTGGGATCGCCCTTCGCGAAAGACGCCATGTCGCCGCCGCGCAGCGTGGTCCGGCTCCCCTCCTCGACCAGAACCGCCTCGCCACTCAACATGACGACGAACTCGTCCTCATCCTCGTGCCAATGCCGCTGGGAGGATGCCGCACCAGGCTTGAGCACCACATGGCTGACGCCGAAATCGGCAAGGCCGGTCGCGGGACCGAGCTTGCGCACCCAACGTTCCGCCACTGCATCCGCATATTCCGGCGGATAGCCGGTCCGATTGGTCTGTTCGATGGCCGCAAGGTCGATCTTGGGCATGATACGTCCTCCTGCTGGCAAAGCCGCTTCGTTTTCGTGCCGCCTTCCGCCGCATTTTGCGAGCCGTCGGCTGTCCAGCCGGCTTCAAAATGCTTTGCCTTTTCTGCCGCATTTTGCGAGCCGCCGACTGTTCCAGCCGGCTTCAAAATGCTCTAACGCAACCCCATGACCAAGACCAGCACCGATGCCGACCCGATCATCATAGCCGAGAAGCTGATCGCCTGCCCGTCCGTCACGCCTGCCACGGGCGAGGTCTTCGCGGTGCTGGAGGCGATGCTGAAACCCCTGGGCTTCACCGTCGACCGCTTCGTGACCGGCGAGGCGCCCGACGGCCCGGTGGAAAATCTGCTGGCCTGGCGGACGACCGGGCCAGGCAGGCATTTCGCCTTCGCCGGGCATCTGGACGTGGTCCCGCCGGGCAATGGCTGGACCAGCGATCCCTTCCAGCCGGAAAGGCGCGGCGAGTTGCTCTACGGCCGCGGCGCGGTGGATATGAAGGGCGCCATCGCCGCCTATGTCGCCGCGCTGCATGACCTGCCCGAAGACCTGCCCGGCACGATCAGCCTGATCATCACCGGCGATGAGGAAGGCGCGGCGGTCTACGGCACGCTCGCGCTGATGGATCGCATGGCCGCCCATGGCCTGCGCCCCGATCTCTGCCTGGTGGGCGAGCCGACTTCCTCGCAGCGGCTGGGCGACGTCATCAAGATCGGCCGTCGCGGCTCGGTCAATATGTGGATCAATGTGCAGGGCGTGCAGGGCCATGTCGCCTATCCCCACCTGGCCGACAATCCGGTCCCGCGCCTCGTCCGCATCCTGTCGGCCATCGACGCCATCGTGCTGGACGAAGGCAATGACTGGTTCCAGGCCAGCAATATCGAGATCACCAATCTCGACGTCGGCAATCCCACCACCAACGTCATCCCCGCCGCCGCACAGGCGCGCATCTCGATCCGCTTCAACAATGAACATAGCGGCGCGGAACTGGTGGAACGCATCACCGCGCTCGCCGCAACCGAAGGCGGCACGGTGGAAGCCAAGATCAGCGGCGAACCCTTCCTGACCGAACCGGGCATATTGTCGGATCTGGTCGCAGGCGCGATCCGCGAAGTCACCGGCGTGGAGGCGGAACTGTCCACAACCGGCGGCACGTCCGATGCCCGTTTCCTTTCACGCCTTTGCCCGGTGGTGGAATTCGGCCTCAACAATGCGACCATGCACAAGCTGGATGAAGCCGTGGCCCTGGCCGATCTGCACGACCTTACGGAAATCTATCGGCTGGTGACTGTGCGGGCCTTAGGGGGTTAAAAACCTGTCCTGAACGCAAATATCCGATTTAGACCGACCGGCGCTCGACCATCGGTACAAAGGCAAAGCGGGCGAGATAATCCTCCTCGCCCGTAGGCCGCGCCAGATGATAGCCCTGGAACAGGGTGCAGCCGATCACGCGCAGCATCTCCATCTGCGCCTCGGTCTCCACGCCCTCGACCACCACCTCCATGCCCAGACCCTGAATCAGTCCGACGACCGCGCTGCAAATCGTGCGCGCTTCGGCCGAAACGGCGATGTCGCGGACCAGCGAACGGTCGATCTTCACCCGGTCGACGGGCAGTTCCCGCAATCGCGACAGGTTGGAATAGCCCGTTCCGAAATCGTCGATGGCTACGCGCACGCCATCACGCCTCAGGGCGCTCAACTGATCGAGCGTCCACGCCTTCATGTCCATCGCCAGCGATTCGGTGATTTCCAGTTCCAGCATGATCGCCGGAGTCTGATGCGCGTCCATAGCGTGGCGCAGGCGCAGGAAGAAATCCGCCTGCCCCAGTTCCCGTGAAGAGATGTTGATCGCGATACGCTGCGCGATCCCGCTCCGCGCCCAGCGCGCCGCCGTTTCGCATACCCGGCCCATGACCCAGTCGCCCAGCGCCACGATCGCGCCGCTTTCCTCGGCAACGGGCACGAAAGAACTGGGCATGACCAGATCGCGTTCCGGATGCACCCATCGGACCAGCGCTTCGGCGCTGACCGCCCGGCCGCTGCCGATCTCGATCTGCGGCTGGAATTCCAGCAGGAACTCGTCGCGTTGCAGGCCCAGCAGCAGGTCTCGCTCCAGTTCGGCGCGATCGGCGGCTTCCAGCGCCAGCTCTGTGGTGAACATCTCGGCCCGGTTACGGCCCTGATGCTTGGCATGATACATGGCGATGTCAGCCGAGCGCAGCAGCGCGGGCAGCGTGTCGCCATGTTCGGGATAGCAGGCGATGCCGATCGACGCGCCCAGGTCGACATGCTGGCTGCCCAGGTCGAACCGCTCGCGCAGCGCGAACTGGATGGCGCGGGCAATCCGGCCGGCGGTTTCCAGATCGGGCAGGGCAGGCACGAACAGGGTGAATTCATCCCCCGCCAGACGGCCGATCAGGCAGTCGCCGGTCCCCGCGCTGGCCTGCGCCATGGCGACTTCACGCAGGCGCCCGGCGACGCGCGCCAGCAACTGGTCGCCCGCCGCATGGCCCAGCGTGTCGTTGACACCCTTGAACCCGTCAAGGTCGATGAAGAACAGGGCCGCCAACCCCTCTTCGCTGCGCTCGGCAAGCAGCCGTTCGACCTGCCTGCAAAAATTCGCGCGGTTGGCAAGGCCGGTCACCTGATCGAACAGGGCCAGTGCCTGGACATGGTCCAGATTGGTCCGCACCTGGCTGAACAGGCTTTCCATCGCCACGGAGAGGTCAGGCAGTTCCTGGCCGATGTCGGCAGGCACGGCGGATTGCAGGTCGCCATGCGCCGCCGCCAGCAGCCGCTCGGTCGCCCCGTCTATGGCGCTGGCAGTCGTCGCCACGGTTCGGCGGGCGGAAGCCCAGCTCAATGTGCCGCACAGGATCGCGATGATGAGGGACCGGCCAATGCCGTCGATATCCGTCGCCTGCCCTTGGCCCAGGACCAGCGACAGGATGAACACCAGCGCCCCCGCGGCGCAGGCGAAGGCAGTGGCGCGGCTTGTCAATGTCACGCCCTGCATGTGCCTCCCTACCCGTGCAGCCCGATCCCGGATCAGCCGGATATGAAGGACAGTGGTTAAGAAAAGGTCAGTGCATTGCTCAAAAAAGGGCTTATTTCTTGCGCCGCATTATCACGTAGAGCGCGCCGTCGCCGCCGTGGCGCTGATGCGCGATCCGCACGCTCGCGATGCGGTCGGCGTAGCTGCTGGTTTCCAGCCAATGGCCGATCTCGCCGCGAATGGCACCGCGACGCGATCCGCCTGAAGATGAGGTTTTTGGCGGTTTGCCGGTGACCACCAGCAATATCCGGGCGTCCCGTGCCCAGGCCGTGGCCAGCGCCTGGTTAAGCTGGGCATGGGCCGCCGCCAGGCTATGCCCGTGCAGATCTATGGCCATGTCCGGCGCCAGATTTCCGCTACGGATTCTGCGCTCCCAGCTCGAATCCAATGTCGTTGCCGGAGTACGCGCCGGGGCCGCGGCAACGGTCTGAACGGAGAGAGGCGTTAACCTTGTTGCGCCCGTCGCCTCGACCGCCACCGCCGGAAGAGCGGGCGTCCGCGCGCCGGGCCGCATCGGCCTTACCGACCGGGTCAGCGCCGTCCAGAGCGCCTGTTCTTCAGAGGTGAGATTGCGCCGGGCCATCGCAGCATGACGTCAGGGCTGGCCGAGCCGCGCCGCCGACCCGAGCGGCAGCAGGATCAACGCGCTGCCGCGCGCCGACATGCCGCCCGCGATCATCCGGGCATCGCTGCCCGCGCCCCAAAAGCTGTCGAAGCGATTGGCGCCCTTGATCGCGCCGCCGGTATCCTGCGCGATCCAAATGCCATTGGGTTCGGCCCGGTCGAGCGACAGGAGAACCGGCGCACCCAGCGGCACATATTTGGGATCGGCCGCCACCGTCGCCTCCGGCGTCACCGGCACGCCCAGGGCTCCCAGCGGGCCCGCGCCAGTCAGTTCACGAAAGAAGACGAAGCTCTTATTCTCGTCCATGATCGCCGCGCCCTCGGCGGGATTGGCGCGCAGCCAGGCCATGATGTCCTGCATCGATCCTGCCTGGATCAGGCCGCGATCCTTCATCAGCTTGCCGATGCCGGTATAGTCGCGGCCATTCTGCCCGTCATAGCCGATGCGCATCACGCCGCCATCGGGCAGGATCAGCCGCCCGCTGCCCTGCACCTGGAGGAAGAAGAATTCGACCGGATCGGCGGCCCAGGCCAGTTCCAGCCCCCTGCCCGCCAGCGATCCCGAAACGATCTGCGACCGATCGTCGAAGGGGACGAAATTGCTGCCGTCCACCTTGCCTCTGATGGTCTTGCCCTTCAGGCTGTCGCTGAACAGGCCGAGATTGACGTCGACCAGATTGGGCGGGCGACGGTAGATCGGCACCTGATAGCCGGGCTGGCGCGTCCGCGATCCGGCGATCTCCGGCTCATAATAGCCGGTGACGAAGGCCTTTCCCTCGCCCACCTGCACCGCTTCGAAATAGCGGGAGAAAAATTCATTGGCCGATGCTTCGGGCCAGCTTGAGGCGGCAGCGCAGGCGCTGTTCCAATCCGCTCCCTGCGTCAGCCCGCTCTGGTCGCCCCGCTTCATCAACGAGGGGCAGGACAGGCGGAAAGCCTGGAGCGCTTTGCGCGAGCGCTCGCCCGAGGGAATGAGATCGGCAATATCGGGGCCACGCGTGACGCCAGCACTGACTGCATTGGCCGTGTCGACAGGCACCGTCACCGGCGGCGTTGTCGGCAAGGTCGGCCGGGGCGTGGAAGGAATGGGGCGTGTCACCGTCTCGCCACCGCCACGGGGCGGACGCGTCGGCGCGGGGCCGCCCGCGCCCGGCGGAATCACGCCGCCCGCGCAAGCGGACAAGAGCAGCGCTACGGCCAGCGCGCAACCCGCCCGCACTCCACCACCCAAGGACGGCAGGCTCATGCCGCCTCGTCGGTCTCGCTGAGCCTCCAATTGGGATCGGTGCTGCGCAGATCGCGCGAGAAGGTCCAGATATCGTTGGTGCCGACCGCGTCGGTCAACGAACCGGCGACGACATGGCCGTCCTTGTCCCGGGTGACCGCAGCGATATCCGCCTCGAACCGCAGCGATACCTCCGCCATGCGGCCCGTGACGCTGGCGTCGATGATCTGCGCCTTTTCGATCCGGACCAGACGATTGTCGAGGACGTGGCCCTCCGCCTGACGCGCGGCGATCGCTTCCTCGAAAGAGGCCAGCACATCGGCGTCGCAAAGCCATTCCAGCTCCTGCCGGTCGCCCCGCCAAAAGGCTTCCAGCACCATCTTGTAGGCGGCCTTGGCGCCCTCGACGAACTGGGGCACGTCGAAACTACGGTCCGCCGCGATCAATGCGCGCACGCCCGCCTCGCCGCCAGGGGCGATCAGGCCATCGGAAAGGCGCACCGAATCGCCCGCCATTTCCGCAACCGGCCGGGGCTGCACGATCGTCACTTTCGCGCGCTCGTCAGCCGGGCGCAGGGCGGGCTCCTGCTCATGCCCGGTGCGCTTGCCGAGCACGGAATAGAGCCGCAGCGCCAGAAAACCGGCAATCATGGCGAGGATGACGATCACATACACGGGGTCACGTACCCTTTGGACTGAATCTGAAAAACTGTAACGCTGCCAACATAAGCATGTTTCCCCGCATATTCAAATGGCCGCTTTTCATGTGCCGCATTGCTCCGCCCTGCCGCCCCTGCTAAGCGCGCGGATCAACAAGCGCGGGCATTCTGCCCGCCAGACGAACCTTAAACCTCAGGGAAATAAGATGGCCGAGGAAGCCGATATCATTCAAACCACCGGCAATGGCGCCGACACCGGCCCGCAGATTGCGCTGATCAGCCAATATGTGAAGGATCTGTCGTTCGAGAACCCGAACGCCCCGGCCGTCTACCAGTGGCAGGATCAGCCACAGATCGACGTCCAGTTCAACATCGGCGCCGACAAGGTGGGCGAGGAGGTCGTTGAAGTCTCGCTGAAGGTCGAGGTCAAGGCGACCGCGCCGCAGGGCACCGCCTTTGCCGTCGAGCTGGTCTATGCCGCGATCTTCGGCATGCGCAACGTGCCCGAAGACCAGATGCAGCCCTTCATGTTGGCCGAAGCGCCGCGCCTGCTCTTCCCCTTCGCCCGCCGCGTACTGGCCGATGCGATCCGCGACGGCGGCTTCCCGCCGCTGCTGCTCGACCCGATCGATTTCGGCGGCCTCTATGTCCAGCAGGCCAATGCCATGGCACAGACCACGGGCGAACCGGCCGGTCACGCCTGAGCAAAGCCAGAACATTCTCCTGTCCGTTTGTGCTGAGTAGGGACTGAGCTTGTCGAAGGCCCGTATCGAAGCAGCTCCGCAACCATCCTTCGATACGCCGCTTCGACTTCGCTCAGCGGCTACTCAGGACGAACGGGAAGCCATGGCATGAAACTGGCCAGGGCGCTGGGCTCGGTCGGCGGACTGACGCTCGCCAGCCGGATACTCGCGCTGGTGCGCGATTCGCTGGCGGCGCGCTATGTCGGCGCGGGTTTCGCGTCGGACGCGTTCAACGGCGTCGCCTTCCGCCTGCCCAACATGTTCCGCGCCCTCTTTGCCGAGGGGGCCTTCTCCGCCGCCTTCATCCCGATGTTCAACCGCAAGGCGGCGGGACCGGGCGGAATCGCGGAAGGCTATCATTTTGCCGAGCGGGCGCTGGCAGTGCTGCTGCCGGTGCTGGTGGTCTTCACCGCGCTGCTGATCGCGGCGGCCTGGCCGATCACCTGGGCGCTATCCGGCGGCTTTTCGCGCCAGCATCCGACGGCCGAGCAATTCGCCTTCGCGGTCATGCTGTCGCGCATCACCTTGCCCTATCTGGCGCTGATCAGCCTGGCCTCGCTGCTGGGCGGCATATTGAATTCGCTCGACAAATTCTGGGTGAATGCGGCGGCGCCGATCCTGCTCAACGTCGCCATGATCGCGGGACTTTGGCTGTTCCACGGCGCCAATGAATATGAAACGGCGCGGGTACAGGCGATTTCCGTCACTGTGGGTGGCGCGCTGCAATTGCTCTGGCTGGTCTGGGCCTGCCGCCGGGCGGGCGTGTCGATGAAGCTCAAGCGGCCGCGTTTCGACGCGGATGTGAAGGAGTTGCTCCGCCTGATCGTTCCGGCAGCGGCGGGCGCGGGCGCGTCACAGATCAACCTGCTGATCTCCACCGCCTTGTCGGGCTGGCTGCTCGCTTCGGGATCGATCACCTATATCTATTATGCCGACCGGCTGAACCAGTTGCCGCTGGGGCTGATCGGCATCGGGCTTGGGACCATCCTGCTGCCGACCATCTCGCGCCTGCTTTCGACCGGGCAGGAACAAGTGGCAATGGACACGCAGAACCGAGGCATCGAACTGGCGCTGTTCCTGACGCTGCCCGCCACCGTCGCCTTCATCATTGTGGCCGAGCCGATCGTGCGCGGGCTGTTCCAATATGGCCGCTTCACCGTGGAGGACGCGCAGCGCTGCGGCTGGGCCTTGTCGGCCTTTTCCATCGGCCTGCCCTCCTATGTGCTCGTGAAGGTGCTGACGCCGGGCTATTATGCGCGCGGCGACACCCGGACGCCGGTGCGCTATGCGATGCTGTCTATCGTCATCAACATCATCGGCAATTTCGTGCTGATCCCGCTGCTTGGTCAGCTAGGCATGGGCCATGTCGGCCCGCCGCTGGCGACGGCGCTGTCCTCCACCGTCAATGTCGCCATGCTCTATTCCACGCTGGTGAAGCGCGGACACTTCGCCGCCGATGCGCAATTGCGGCGGCGGCTGCCCCGGCTGGCCGTGGCCGCTGTCGCCATGGGCGCGGCGCTTTATGCGGGCGAAGGGCTGCTCGACCCCTGGCTTGGCGGGGTGATGATCCAGCGCTATGTCGCGCTGGCCGTGCTTGTCGGCGTGGGGATCGCGCTGTACGGGGTGGCCTGCTTCGTCACGGGCGCCTATCGGCTGTCCGACCTCAAGGCGCTGATGCGCCGCAAAAGTGCAACCTCATAAAGAACGGATCAAGACATGCGCGTCCTTTCCGGCATCCAGCCGACCGGCAATCTGCACCTGGGCAATTATCTGGGCGCGATCCGCAACTGGGTGCGGATGCAGGACGAAATGGACGCCGACAGCCAGTGCTTCTTCTTTCTGGCCGACATGCACTCCATCACCGTGCATGAGGGGCGCGAGCAGCGCATCCGCAACGTCCGCGACATGGCCGCCGCGCTGGTCGCCGCCGGGATCGATCCCGACCGCTCGGTCCTCTTCAACCAGGCGCGAGTGCCGGCCCATGCGGAACTCTGCTGGCTGCTGAACGGCACGGCACGGATCGGCTGGCTGAACCGCATGACCCAGTTCAAGGACAAGGTGGGCAAGGACCGCGAGGGCGCCTCCATCGGCCTGTTCGTCTATCCGGTGCTGCAAGCGGCCGACATCCTCGTCTACAACGCCACCCATGTGCCGGTGGGCGAGGACCAGAAGCAGCATCTGGAACTGGCGCGCGACATCGCCACCAAGTTCAACACCGATTTCGGCGTGGAACTCTTCACCCTGCCCGACCCGATCATCCCCAAGGAATCGGCGCGCATCATGTCACTGCGCGACGGCACGGCGAAGATGTCCAAGTCCGACCCTTCCGACATGAGCCGCATCAACCTGACCGACGATGACGATGCCATCATGCAGAAGGTGAAGAAGGCCAAGACCGATCCCGAGCCGCTGCCCGAAACCGCCGCTGGGCTGGCCGGGCGTCCGGAAGCGAACAATCTGGTCGGCATCTATGCGACGCTGGCGGGCACCACTGCCGACGCCGTCTGCGCCGAGTTTGCGGGCAAGGGCTTCGGCGCGTTCAAGCCCGCGCTGGGCGAGCTGTTGGTCGAAACGCTTCGGCCGATCCGGTCGCGGTTCATGGAATTGCGCACGGATGACGCCGCGCTCGACGCGATCCTGGAAAAAGGCGCGGCCAAGGCATCCACCGCAGCCGCGCCGACGTTGCGTGCCGCTTATGACGCCATGGGACTGATGCGCTGATGCCACAGGGGTCGCCAAAGCGGCGGCCCCTTCCCTGTCCGCGACGGAATAATCCTGCCCGCGCCGTCGTAAGGTTGGCAGGACATGGTTTGCGCCCATTCGCCCGTTACGCGCGTTCAAACGATGTTCAGTTGCGTTTTGCTATGGCACGACGCAAGATGTTTGGCAGGCGTAGTGCCTGATACAGGACGCAGAAAAATGACCCGTTTCAAAAAGATCGGCCTGATCGCGGCGCCCGCCCTGGCGCTCGTGGCGCTGTCGGGCTGCGCAACTTCCTTCAAGGCGGATGTCGCCCGCTTTCAGCAGCTCCCGGCGCCCGCCGGGCAGAGCTTCACCATCGTTGCGGACGATCCGCGTCTCGCCGGTGGTCTTGAATTTTCGCACTATGCCGATCTCGTCGGCCAGCGCCTGACCCAGACCGGCTATGTCGCGGCCGGTGACCCGGCGCGGGCCGACCTGATCGTTCGGGTTTCCTACGGCGTGGACAATGGGCGCGAGAAGGTGCGCTCGACCGGCGTCGGCGCGCCCGATCCCTTCTTTTACGGCGGCTGGGGCTGGCGCGGGCGCTGGGGCCGTCCCTGGGGCTATGGCTTTTATGATCCGTGGCTGTTCGGACCCGGCGGCTATAACGACATCAGCAGCTATACGGTCTATACCAGCGACCTCAGCATGAAGATCGACCGCGCCGCCGACCATCGCCGCCTGTTCGAAGGCAAGGCGCAGGCCCAGTCCCTGTCGAACAAGCTAACCTATCTGGTGCCGAACCTGATCGACGCGATGTTCACGGGATTCCCCGGTCAGAATGGCGAGAATGTGAAGATCACCCTGCCGCCCGAAAAGAAGGGCTGAACGGCATTTCGGAAGGGCGGCTCCCAACCATGCCCCTTTGCCCGGCGGTCGATGATCGCCGGGTTTTCTTTGGGGGGGTGTTGGCCAATTGCTGACGTTGATAATATCGTCATCCCAGCGAAGGCTGGGATCTCGTGAGGCTAGACCGTGCGCTATCGCCTGAGATCCCAGCTTTCGCTGGGATGACGGAAATGGGGTCCGCAACCCACCCTAAACCACCATCCTTCAGGGCATGCGCCGCACCGTCAGAATCTTCACCGGCTGCTCCAGCATCTGTCCCTTCATCACGCCCTCGCCAGCCGTGGGCGATTTGGGCGCGGCCAGGATCGCCTTCACCACTTCCATGCCTTCGACAATATGGGCGAAGACGGCGAAACCCTGATTGTCTCCCGCCGCCTCCGGATGCGCATCCATGCCCGGCATCTTGCCCAGCACGATGAAGAAATCGCCGGTCGCGCTGCCCGGCGCATAGCGGGCCATGGAAAGCGCGCCGTCATCATGGGTAAGGCCCGT
This sequence comes from Sphingobium sp. TKS, assembly GCF_001563265.1. NCBI lineage: Bacteria > Pseudomonadati > Pseudomonadota > Alphaproteobacteria > Sphingomonadales > Sphingobiaceae > Sphingobium > Sphingobium sp. TKS. The sequence goes on from NZ_CP005083.1 coordinate 3,603,518, forward strand.
CTGGCTTGTCGGTTCATGCTTGATCGGCGGCAGGACGCGCTTGGGATCGTTCTGCGCGCCACCCTGCACGAAGCCATAATCGGCCGTGCCGACACCGCGATAGAATAGCGTGCCGTCCAGCCGCTTCTGATCGACATAGCGCAGGAAGTTCGTGGCCGTGACCGGCGCCTTGGCGACATGCACGGCTACAACAATGCGCCCGACGCTGGTTTCGAGCGCGACCCGCACATCGGCGGGTGACGGCGCGGCAGCGGTCTGCGCGAAGGCAGAGCCAAGACAGAAAAAAGCGGCGAGGAAAAGAGAAAGCTGTCGGATCATGGCGTGAAGCCTAATCCAAAGCCCCGCCCCTGTCAGCCTTCCAACTGGCGCTGCAGAGCGCGGATATCGGCGTCGATATCCGGATTGCTCTGCCGCAATTCCTCGATCGTGCGCACGGCATGGATAACGGTGCTATGGTCGCGTCCGCCGAAGATGCGGCCGATCTCCGGCAAGGAGCGCGGCGTCATCTTCTTGGCGAGATACATCGCCACCTGGCGGGGACGAGCCACCGCGCGCGCCCGGCGCTTGGAGCGCATCTCCGCCGCGTCGATCTTGTAATGCGCGGCGCAGGCCTTCTGAATTTCGTCGACGGTGATCCGGCGGGCATTGGCGCGCACCGCGTCGGCCAGCATCCCCTGCGCGAACTCAAGGTCGATCGACCGGCCGGTGAGCTGGCCGTATGCGATGAGCTTGTTGAAGGCGCCCTCCAGCTCGCGGACATTGGAGCGGATCGAGCGCGCCAGGAAATCCACCACAGCGTCGGGGACCGGCGGGTCGCCGGCAATGGCGCGCTTGGCCTCCAGGATCGCAAGACGCAGGTCCAGCCCGGCCGGGCGGATGTCCGCGACCAGCCCGCCCGCCAGGCGCGAGAGAATCCGCGGATCGATCGCGTCCAGCATCTGCGGCGCGCGGTCGGCGGTGACGACGATGCGGGCGCCGGCATCGATGAGGTCGTTGATCGTGTGCAGGAACTCTTCCTGCGTCGACCCCTTGCCGGCAATGAACTGGATGTCGTCGATCAGCAGCAGCCGCGCCGCGCGCAGCCGCGCCTTGAACATCATGGTCTCATTGGCGCGCATCGCGTTCACAAATTCCATCATGAACCGCTCGGCCGACATGTAGAGGACCGGGGCCGAGGGCGAATGGCTTGAGAAAAGCTGAGCGATGGCGTGGAGCAGATGCGTCTTGCCCTGGCCGGTGCCGCCATGGATGAAGAGCGGGCTGAAACGCGGCTGGCTCTTGCCGGCCATGGCCTGGGCTGCCGAAAAGGCGAGATGATTGGTGTCGCCCGTCACGAACTCGTCGAAGCTGTGGCGCGGCTGAAAGTTCGAAGCTGGACCCTGGGCATCCGCAACGGCGTGATCGGGACTGACAGCCGTTTCCGCCTGATGCAGTTCCAGAATGCGGGGACCGACCGCATTGGGCGCACGTAGAAGGCGCACTTCGCGCACGCTGGCTCCTGCACAACGCCACGCCATCCGCAACCGGTCGCCAAACTGACCCGAGACGAAGTTCGCCGTGAAGTCGGAGGCGAACAGCAGATCGAGCGTCTGCGATTCGGGGCAATAATCGCCCAATTGCGCGGCCTTCAGCCACTGATCGAACATGCGCGCGCCGATGTCGCGGCGCAGACCGGCGCGAATGGTCGCCCAGGCCGTCTCCAGGCGCGCAGTCTGCTGCGTGTCGAGACCGCTGAAACTTCCAATCACTGCCGTAATATCCTTCATAAACAGTCGACCCCCATCAACTGCACCCCCATAGGCAGGGGCGATGCGACGCAGAAACCCGTTCCGGAAAAGCCCCGCCTTCCCGAGTTTCGTGCATCAACTAACCTTCTGATGGCCGCCGGAAATTCGATTCGAGTGGCGGCCGGAGGATCAAAATAGACAGGCCTGCTTCGCCGGATCAAGGGCACTGGCAGTCAAAAATGTGAAATAAAGCCGTTGACTCGGCAAACCCGCAGAAAAGGCCGGGTTGAATAAATTCATATATATATCAGATACTTAATATAGCGCCTTGGGTGCCACCTGTCTCGAATCGAGAGAGAATCGCCGGAAATGGGCACTTCCTCCAAAATGACCCTTTGGTGAACGAAACATGAAAAAGCCCGCCCCGCTGAGAATCGCGGGGCGGGCGTATTTCTTCTGACGAGTTTGAAAGTGGCTGGGGCTTAGCCCAGCGCGCCGACGCGCTTCGTCAGGCGGCCGAACTTGCGAGCCGCGGTATTCTTGTGCAGCACGCCGCGGGCCACGCCACGCGCGAGTTCCGGCTGGACCGACTGAAGCGCCGTGGTCGCAGCCGCCTTGTCGCCGGCGGCGAGGGCGGTTTCGACCTTCTTCACCAGGGTGCGAATCCGGCTGATGCGGGCGCCGTTGATTTCGGCGCGGCGGGCGTTGCGGCGGATGCGCTTCTTGGCTTGCGGCGTATTGGCCATTTACTGTCCTCGGTTCTCGTCAAATCTCATGAAAAGGCCCGCCGGGAATCGCCAGCCAGCCCTGTGAAGGTGCGCCCCTTACAGGGGATCATGAGGGGCGTCAACCGCTGAACGCCCCGCTATCGCTGGCATTTCGGGCAGAAAAAGGTCGATCTGCCTCCATCCACCCGGCGGCTTATGGGCGTGCCGCAGTGGCATGGCTGCCCTTCGCGGCCATAGACCCGCCATTGTTTCGAGAAATAGCCCAGCTCCCCATCGGGCCGCGCATAGTCGCGCAAGGTGGAGCCGCCAGCGGCAATGGCGGCGGTCAGCACCTCGCGAATCGCCTCGACCAGCAAAGTAAGGCGCGGGCGGCTGATCTTGCCCGCTTCGCGGGTCGGGGCGATGCCCGCCATGTTGAGCGCTTCGCAGACATAGATATTGCCCAGGCCCGCGACGATGCGCTGATCGAGCAGCGCGGCCTTGATCGAGGTCGCCTTGCCATGGAGCCTGGCCGTCAGGGCAGCGGCGGTGAAGTCCGGACCCAATGGTTCCGGCCCCATGCGGGTGAACGGGCTGTAGCTTTCCCAAACCTCGCTGCGGACGAGATCGAGCGAGCCGAAGCGGCGTGGGTCGTTGAGGGAGAGCAATCGCCCGCCCGAGGTCTCGATCAGCAGATGGTCGTGCGCACCGATCTCCGCCGGATCGATTCGCCAGCGGCCGGACATGCCGAGATGGAAGATCAGCGTGTCGCCCCGGTCGGTGTCGATCAGGCCATATTTGGCGCGGCGGGACAGTGCCGTGATCGTGGCGCCGGTCAGCCGCTGGCGCAGGTCGACGGGAATCGGGAAGCGCAGGTCGGCGCGGCGCGGCTCGACACGGGTGAGGACGGCGCCCTCAAGAACCGAGCGGAGGCCCGCGACCGTGGTTTCGACTTCAGGGAGTTCGGGCATGGCCTTTCTATGTCGTGCGTCAACCGGCCGGGCAACAGGCGACTTGATGCATGCGCCGCTCCCCGGACATTTTAGCTGATCTCAGATGTTTCCTCTCCCCGGGAAAATGCTCTAGAGCGTGCGCCCATGAGTGAAACCGCTTCCTTTGGCTATCGCGATGTCGAAGCCACCGACAAACAGGGGATGGTCCGCGCCGTCTTCTCCAACGTGGCGTCCAAATATGACCTGATGAACGACGCCATGTCGGCGGGCGCTCATCGGTTGTGGAAGGACCAGTTCGTCAATCGCGTGAAGCCACGGCGGGACGAGCAGATCCTCGACATGGCGGGCGGCACCGGGGACATTGCTTTTCGGATGCACAAGCATGGCGCGCAGGTCACGGTGTCGGACATCAACCCCGAAATGCTGGCCGTGGGCGTCGAGCGGGCACAGAAGAAAGGCTATGAAGGGCTGATCTGGTCGGAGCAGAATGCGGAAGTGTTGAGCTTCGGGGAACGCGCTTTCGACGCTTATACGATCGCGTTCGGCATCCGCAATGTGACGCACATCGACAAGGCGCTGCGGGAAGCGCATCGGGTGCTGAAATTTGGCGGGCGCTTCTTCTGCCTCGAATTTTCCACCACGACCTGGCCGGGCTTTTCCGATGTCTATGACGTCTATTCGCATCGGCTGGTGCCCAAGCTCGGCAAGCTGCTGGCGGACGATGAGGACAGCTATCGTTACCTGATCGAATCGATCCGGCGCTTCCCGCCCATGCCGGAGTTCGAGCGGATGATCCGGGAAGCCGGGTTCGTGCAGACCAAGGTCGAGCCGATTCTCGGCGGGCTGGTCGCAATCCATAGCGGCTGGAAGATTTGATGGGCATGCAAGTAAAGCCCCTCCCCTTCAGGGGAGGGGTTGGGGTGGGAGCCATCCATTTTGCACAGCGCTTGGGGCACTCCCCCACCCCCAACCCCTCCCCTTCAGGGGAGGGGAGCAAGTAACGTGGCCTCCCATATCACGCATATCTGGCGGCTGGTTAAGTGGAGCCGTATCCTAGCGCGCCATGGAGCCTTGCGGGGAATTGAGCGCGATCCCTTGACCCCGACGCCAGTGCGGCGGCTGATCAAGGTGGCGCGTTTCGGCGCGCGCGTGCCCAGGCAACCACGCTATGCCGACGCCTTTCAGTCCATCGGCCCGGCGGCGATCAAGCTGGGGCAGACGCTGGCGACGCGGCCCGATCTGGTGGGCGACGAGGCCGCCAACGATCTGCTGCGCTTGCAGGACGCGCTGCCGCCCGTGCCCTTTGCGACCATCAAGGCGCAGATCGAGCAGAGTTTCGGGCGACCGCTGGAGGCGCTGTACAGCCGCTTCGATGAGGAGCCGGTGGGCGCGGCCTCCATCGCGCAGGTGCATCGGGCGGTCACTACGCAGGGGCGCGACGTCGCGGTCAAGGTGATCCGCCCCGGCGTCACCGATCAGTTCAATCGCGACATCCAGACCTATGAATGGGCCGCCGCCCATGTCGAGATGCTGGGCGGGGAACTGGCGCGGCTGCGGCCCCGGCTGGTGATCGCGAACATGAAGCGCTGGACGGCGCGGGAACTCGACCTGCGGCGCGAGGCGGCTTCCGCCTCCGAATTGGGCGAGGCGATGGAGGCGATGCCCGGCTATCGCGTGCCCGCCATCGACTGGGACCGCACCAGCGGCAAGGTCATGACCATGGAGTGGATCGACGGGGTCAAGATCTCCGATCGGGACGCGCTGATCGCCGCCGGGCATGATGTGAAGGAGATCGCGTCGCGGCTGGTGAACGCTTTCCTGCGGCAGGCGATTGCCGAGGGCTTCTTCCATGCCGACATGCATCAGGGGAACCTGTTCGTCACCGCCAATGGCGATATCGTCGCCATCGACTTCGGCATCATGGGGCGGATCGACCGTCGGGCGCGCATGTGGCTGGCGGAGATTCTCTATGGCCTGATCACCGGCAACTATAAGCGCGTGGCGGAAATCCACTTCGAGGCGCAATATGTGCCGGGCCATCATAATGTGGAGGAGTTCGCGACGGCTCTGCGGGCCGTGGGCGAGCCGATGCGCGGCAAGCCGGTGCGGGAACTGTCGGTCGGCGGCATGCTGGACGGGCTGTTCGCGATCACCCGCGATTTCGACATGCAGACCCAGCCGCATCTGCTGCTGCTGCAAAAGACCATGGTGATGGTGGAGGGCGTGGCGACCTCGCTCGATCCCGACATCAACCTGTGGGAGACGAGCGGGCCTTATGTGAAGGAATGGCTGCGATCGGAACTGGGACCGGAGGCGAAGGCGGCCGATGCGCTGATCGAAAATTGGCGGATTTTGCAGCGGCTGCCGGGACTGGTGAAGCGGATCGAGGAGGCTTTCCCCGAAAAGGGTGGCGCGCCGCCGCCGCCGCCTTTGCCGGAGGTGCGGCTGATCCGGGTCGGGGCCGGGTGGCGCTATGTGGTGGTGGCGTTGCTGGCCGGAGCGATCGGGGCTGGCGCGATGGCGGCGGTGACGTCCTTTCTGTAGGGGTTGTTTTCGGCCGGAGGTGGACGTTGATAATAGGCTACATATATCTTTTCAGTTACCGTTCATCCCGTTCAAGGCATTGACAGTCAGCGATGGAGCCTCTTCCCCTGTCCCGGACCGCCCTCGCATGCCGAACCATGATCGCATGAGCGCCCGCTGGCTTCGCGTCGCCGCCATTGCCGTGGCGTCACTCGCCTTGATGGCGCGCCCGGCGGCGGCGCAGCAGATCTTGCGGGACGCGGAAACGGAAGCCTTCATGGCCGATATGTCCGCGCCCTTGGCCAAAGCGGCGGGCATGGAGCCGCGCAATGTCCAGGTGCTGGTCATCAATGACCCGGATATCAATGCCTTCGTCGCGGGCGGCCAATATGTCTGGGTGCATAGCGGGCTGATCGCCGCGGCCGACAATGTGAACCAGGTGCAGGGCGTGGTCGCGCACGAAATCGGCCATATCGAGGGCGGCCATGTCATCCGCTATGGCGAAGGGATGAAGGAGGCGACCGGCATCACCCTGCTCAGCCTGGTTCTGGGCGCTGCGGCGATCGCGGCGGGCGGCGCGGAAGCGGGCATGGGCATTTTGGGCATGGGGCAGCAGGCGGCGATGGGCAAGTTCCTCGCCTTTTCGCGCGCGCAGGAAAGCTCCGCCGATCTGGCCGGCGCGCGTTATCTCAGCAAAGCCGGGATTTCGGGCAAGGGCAGCCTGGAATTTTTCAAGAAGCTGCAGAACCAGGAATATCGCCTCGCCATCCCGCAGGACGACAGTTACGGCCGCACCCACCCGCTGTCGGGCGAACGCATCAATGTGCTGCGGGAGGTTTATAGCGTCGATCCCGCCTGGGACAAGCCGATGGACCCGAAGCTGGAGGCGCGGTTCGAGCGGATCAAGGCGAAGCTGGTCGGCTTCGTGTCGGAGCCTAATCAGACCCTCATCAAATATCCCGAAAGCGACCAGTCGATCCCGGCCCATTATGCGCGCGCCTATGCCTGGCACAAGAGCGCCTATCCGGACAAGGCGCTCAGCGAGGTCGACGCGCTGCTGACCGCTGCGCCGCACGATCCCTATTTTCTGGAGTTGAAGGGGCAGGTGCTGCTGGAAAGCGGCAAGCCCACCGATGCCATTCCGCCATTGCGGGAAGCGGTGCAGCTTACCAACCAGCCGCTGATCGCCACCCTGCTCGGCCATGCGCTGATCGCGACGGAGAATGACGCGAATTTCGCGGAAGCGGAAAAGGTCTTGCGCAACGCCATAGCGCGGGACCGGGAAAATCCCTTCGCCTGGTATCAATTGGGCGTCGTTTACGAGCATCGCGGCGACCTGCCCCGCGCGGCGCTGGCGACGGCGGAGCGCTATTCGATGATAGGCGAGGACCAGATGGCGCTGCGCAGCGCCGACGCCGCGATGCAGGGGTTGAAGCCAGGCACGGTTGACTATCTGCGCGCACAGGATATCGCCATGGTCTCCCGCGCCGCCGTCGAACAGAAGCGAAAGAAAAAATGACCGAAAATTCGCGACCCGGCTTTCGCGCGGCGCTTTCCAACAGGACCATATTGATGACCCTTGGCGTTTTCGCCTTCATCGCCGTCACCGCGACCGGCGCTGCGCTAGGCACGCAGAGCACTGGCCGCGTGGATGCGAGCGACAAGGCTGCGATCGAGCAGATCGTCCACGACTATATATTGGAGCATCCCGAGATCATTCCGCAGGCGGTCGAGAAATTGCAGACCAAGCGGATGGCCGGCACGATCGACGCCAGCCGCCAGACCATCGAAACGCCCTATGCCGGGGCATGGGAGGGCGCGGCCAAGGGCGATGTGACAGTGGTCGAGTTTTTCGACTATGCCTGCGGCTATTGCCGGGCTTCGCTGCCTGACCTTGCCAAGCTGGTGGGTGAGGACAAGGGGGTCAAGGTCGTCTATCGCGAACTGCCGATTCTGTCCGACGAGAGCATCAATGCCGCGAAGGTGTCGCTGCTGGCGGCGGAGAAGAACCAATATATGCCTTATCACCGGGCGCTTTATGCAGCGGGGAAGGTGACGCGCGAGACGATCCTGGCTGCGGCGGCCAAGGTAGGCATCGATGCAAAAGCTGCACAGGCGGCGATGGCGGACAGCAAATATAATGCGGAGATCCAGTCGAATATCGGACTTGCGCAGAAATTGCAGGCTAGTGGCACGCCGACCTTCGTGATCGGAGGACAGGTGCTGAACGGGGCTGTGGGTTATGATGCGTTGAAGGCGGCGGTGGCTTCGGCGCGGGGGAAATAAGCGGCGGTTTTGGGTGGGGGCGGACATTCTGCTTGCGCCGTTTCCCAGAAACGCAACGTACTCCTGCGCAGGCAGGAACACGTTGCGCCTAATGTCCCGTACTGACCAAGAACGGACATTCCGCTCCACCATTTTCAAAACCATGACCTCCTGCCTCCTCCGCCATTGACTCAGCCATGCCTTTTGCCTATCGGACGCCCCCTGACATGCGGCCGCCCGCCCGGCGGCCCTTTTTTGTCACGCCCGATTCTTTAGATTTTTTGAGGAATGAACGATGAAGCGCACCTTTCAGCCAAGCAATCTGGTTCGGAAGCGCCGTCACGGTTTCCGCGCCCGCATGGCGACCCCCGGCGGCCGCAATGTGATCCGCGCACGCCGTTCGCGCGGCCGCAAGAGCCTGAGCGCCTGAACGACGCGCCGCTAGCGAGCGCGCCTGCCGTCATGGCACGGCGCGCCGATTTTCTGGCGGCGAATCGCGGGCGGCGCGCGCCCATGCCGGGCTTTGTCCTGCTGGTGCGCGAACGTGGCGATGGCGATCCGGCGATGCGCATCGGCATCACGGTCACGAAAAAGATTGGCGGCGCTGTCATCCGCAACCGGATGAAGCGCCGTTTTCGCGTCCTCGCGCGGGAACTGCTGCCGTCGCTTGGCGTGCCGGGGGCCGACCATGTGCTCATCGGGCGCGTCGAGGGGATCGAGCGCGATTTCGGCCTGCTCCGTGGCGAGATGGAGAAGGCGCTGCGCAAGGTGATGAGCCGGCCTGTTGGCGAGGCGCCGCGCAGGAAGGGGCGGCCTTCTGCCCCGAAGGATAAGGCGCTTTTGCGAAAGCACCCGACCGAAACCGTCGGCTCGGGAGAGCCTGGTCCAGACACAGCGATTCCAGGCGACGACCGAACCGGGCCGCCGCGAGCCGGTCTCGCTCCAGTGCCTTCGCAGGAACATGGAGCGGAAAAGCCTTGATCGGGCGCATCCTCATCCTGATCGCGCGCTTCTGGCAGCTTGGTCCTTCGCGCATTTTACCGCCCAGTTGCCGCTATGCCCCCTCCTGCTCGGAATATGCCATTCAGGCGATCCGCAAATATGGTGCTGTGAAGGGTAGCTGGCTGGCCACGAAGCGGCTAATGCGATGCCACCCTTGGGGCGGTTCGGGTTACGACCCGGTCCCCTGACACAGATTTCAAAAGATACGGCGGAGCCGACAAGCGTGGACGACAAGAAGAATATCATTCTGGCGGTGCTGCTGACCGCGGCGATCCTGTTCGGCTGGCCCTATGTCACCAAACATTTCTTCCCCGCCGCCAATCCGCCCGCGACCAAGGTCGAAAGCGGCAAGACCACGCCGCTGACGCCCTCCGGTTCCACTCCGGCGGCCGAAGGCTCCGCCGCGGTCCGCGATCTGGCGCTGGTGTTGAAGGACAGCCCGCGTATCCCGATCCGCACGCCCAAGATCACCGGCTCGATCAACCTCAAGGGCGCGCGCATCGATGACATCGTGCTGCCGACCTACAAGGAAACCATCGCCAAGGATTCGCCCGCGATCCGCCTCTACAGCCCGAGTGGCACGAAGGACGCCTATTTCGCAGGCTTCGGCTGGCAGGGCGAAGGGGTAAAGACGCCCGATGGCAGCAGCGTCTGGACCGCGCAGAGCCAGGAACTGACCCCGACCAGCCCCGTCACGCTGACGTGGAACAATGGCGCGGGCCAGACCTTCGAGATTCGCTATGCGATCGACGAAAATTACATGATCACCGCGCAGCAGAAGGTGTCGAACAGCAGCGCCGGCGCGGTGGGCGTAAAAAGCTATGGCTATGTCAGCCGGGCGCATCCTTCGGTCGATCCCGACACCTGGACGATTCACGTCGGCCCGATGGGCGTGTTCAACGGCGCGGCCAATTATGACGTGAATTACAAGGATCTGGCCAAAGGACCGGCGAGCCAGAGCTTCCAGTCGACTGGCGGCTGGATCGGCTTTACCGACAAATATTGGCTGTCCGCGCTGGTGCCTGATCAGAAGGCCGCCTTCTCCGGCCAGATGCGCAAGGGTGCGGGGACTCAGTTCCAGACCGACGTGTCGCTGGCCCCCGTGATGCTCGCGCCCGGCAAGGCGGTGACGCAGACCAACCGGCTGTTCGTCGGCGCCAAGGAAGTGAAGACGTTGCAAGCCTATGAGCGGGCGGGCGTGCCGCTGTTCGACCGGGCGATCGATTGGGGCTGGTTCTACTGGTTCGAACAGCCGATCTTCGCGTTGCTGCACTGGCTGTTCACGGTCATCGGCAATTTCGGCGTGGCGATCATCTGCCTGACCTTCGTGGTGCGCGGCCTGATGTTCCCCGTCGCCCAGCGCCAGTTCGCCAGCATGGCGGCGATGCGCGCCGTGCAGCCCAAGATGAAGGCGCTGCAGGAAAAGCATAAGGACGACAAGCAGAAGCTCCAGCAGGAGATGATGGAGCTGTACAAGCGCGAGAAGGTGAACCCGCTCGCCGGCTGCCTGCCGATCTTCATCCAGATTCCGATCTTCTTCGCGCTGTACAAGGTGTTGCAGCTCACCATCGAAATGCGGCACCAGCCCTTTGTCCTGTGGATCAAGGATCTCTCCGCGCCCGATCCGTTGCACATCGTCAATCTCTTCGGTCTGCTGCCGTTCACGCCGCCCGCTTTCCTCGGCATCGGCCTGCTGGCGCTGCTGCTCGGCATCAGCATGTACTTCCAGTTCAAGTTGAACCCGGCCCAGATGGACCCGATGCAGCAGCAGGTGTTCGCGATCATGCCGTGGATGATGATGTTCATCATGGCGCCCTTCGCGGCGGGCCTGCTGGTTTACTGGATCACCAACAACTGCCTGTCGATGTTGCAGCAGTGGTTCCTCTACAAGCGCCACCCGCAGCTCAGCGCAGCGACCGCGAAATAAGGCTGCAATCTCAGTGACCTCCGAATTGACCGAACAGGAACAGGCCGATCTGATCGAGGAAGCGCGCAAGGTCTTTGCCGGACCGATCGCCTTCCTCAAATCCGCGCCCGACCTCAAATTCCTGCCCGACATGGCGGTGAATGAGGTCGCGTTCGCGGGCCGGTCCAATGTCGGCAAATCCTCGCTGTTGAATGCGCTGACCAATCGCAACGGGCTGGCGCGGACTTCCAACACGCCGGGGCGGACGCAGGAGCTCAATTTCTTCGACGTGGGCGATCCGCTGCGGTTCCGGCTGGTCGACATGCCAGGCTATGGTTATGCGAAGGCGCCCAAGGACATGGTCCGCAAGTGGCGCTTCCTGGTGAACGACTATCTGCGCGGGCGGGCGAAGCTCAAGCGCACGCTGGTACTCATCGACAGCCGCCATGGGATCAAGGATGCCGATACCGACATTCTCGACATGCTGGATGCGGCGGCGGTCAGCTATCGCATCGTGCTGACCAAGGCGGACAAGGTGAAGGCCAGCCATCTGGCCGAAATCTCCCAGGCTGTCGCGGAAGCCATTCGCAAGCGGCCTGCCGCCCATCCCGACATCATCGCCACATCAAGCGACAAGGGCATGGGAATAGCGGAACTGCGCGCGGCTGTGCTGGAAAGCGTGATGCAAGGATAAGCCGCCATGACCGACGACGATTACATCTATGACGAAGCCAGCGGGGAATGGATCAGCGCGGCCGAGGCAAGTTCCAAGGCCAGCGCCGCCGACAGCATCGAGGTTCGTGATGCGGTCGGCAATCTGCTGGCCGATGGCGATCAGGTGACGCTGATCAAGGATCTGGCCGTCAAGGGCGCGGGACAGACGCTCAAGCGCGGGACGCTCATCAAGTCGATCCGTCTGACCGGCGATCCCCAGGAAATCGACTGCCGCTATGACGGCATCAAGGGGCTGGTGTTGCGCGCAGAATTTGTGCGCAAACGCTGACTCACATCAAAACAGGCTATATTGCCCGCTGCCGTTCAATCCCCAGGTCGCCAGCGTTTCATGATGGGTACGGCCGACATGGCTGCACACCAGCATGAACTGGTCGACATGCCAACTGAACCCGTCAACGGGGCGCACCTCTGATCGGCCGTTTCGGTAGAACAGCGTCTGGTGCGGGCTGAAGCTCCAGCCGGGCCGCAGCATCACCCCTGCCTCTTTCATGCCGGCCACGATCTGCCTTTGCAGCGCATTCAGCAGCGGCATGGCGTGCGATGGGCGCAGAGCCGCCGAGCGATTGCCGATGCTGAGCTGGTCCAGCCGCAGGTCGAAGGGTTCGGCCATCACGCCTGTCCCGGCGCGTATCAGCGCCTTGATGACCGCATTGGGATAGTCGACATAATCGCTGCTGATCGCCAGCGTCACATGTTGATGATCCACGGCAATGCGCCGGGCGCCCTGGGCGATGGTTTCAGCGAAATGGTCTGTTTGGCGCGCGATCAGCGGGCTGGGCTTCAACGCGAAGAAGAGACGGAAGAGGGTCTGGGTGGACCGGCTTTCCATGGCATTTTCTCCATGCGACTCGATACTATTTGTTCATGATATGTTCTTTTTTCCCGCAAGGCGAATCTGCGGGAGCCGCCCATGATTTCATGCGTTTGCGCAAAATGGGACAAGGAGAGTGGATGATGATGCAGTTGACGCTCGCCAGCCTGGCGGAGAAGATGAAGGATATTGATTTCGCGATGCTGTCGACCCACGCGGACGACGGCCAGATCGGCGCCCGGCCGATGAGCAACAATCGGGATGTCGCCTATGGCGGCGACAGCTATTATTTCACCACGGAAGACACGCTGATGGTCAAGGATATCGAGCGCGATCCACGCGTCGGCCTGTCCTTTCAGGGGCGAACGGGGTTGCTCAAGCAGAACCCGCTGTTCATCGCCGTGGAGGGCCGCGCCGACCTGATCCGCGACCGCGATGCGTTCGAAGCGCATTGGAACAGCGATCTGCAAGGTTGGTTCGAGGAAGGACCGGACACGCCGGGCCTGGTGATGATAAGGGTCCATGCCGAACGCGCCCATGTCTGGGACGGCGAGAATGAGGCTGAAATGGAGCTTGGATGACATTCGACCGCAAGGTGCCGGAAAGGCGGGGAAGACGGATCGGGCGGATCGTTCTGGCGGCGGCTTACGGATTGGCCGGGGTAGCGCATCTGGCCCGGCCCGGCGGCTTCGTGGCGATCACGCCTGAATGGGTGCCAGCGCCGGAGATGGTGGTGGCGCTGACCGGCGCGGCGGAGATTGCCGGGGCGGCCGGGTTGATGATCCCGGCGCTGCGCAAGCCGGCAGGGATTGGACTGGCTCTATATGCGCTGTGCGTCTGGCCGGCGAATTTCCACCATGCGCTGGACGATATTGCCTTGAGCGGAGTGCATTTGAGCTGGTGGTATCATGGGCCGCGGTTGGCGGTGCAGCCGGTGATCATCTGGTGGGCGCTTTGGGCGAGCGGGGTGGTGAATTGGCCATTCAGGGGTGATTGGAGACATTAAGCTCCTCGCCCGAAGGGAAGGCGCGGTGCAAGAGACGATTGTCTTTGCAAGGCGCGGCTTTACTGTGGCGGCCTTCGGACGAACAGGCGGCCAGAGAGAGTGATGACCCGGCATATTCCATGGATAATGATCGCGATCGTCGGTGCGGTGGCGCTGTCGGTCGTTGCCGTGTCACGCGGCGAAGCGGTCAATGCGCTGTGGATCGTGGTGGCGGCGGTCAGCAGCTTCCTCGTCGCCTATCGCTATTATGCGCTCTATATCGCGCAGAATGTGATGCGGCTGGACCCATCGCGGCCCACGCCCGCGATCCGGCGGGCCGATGGGCTGGACTATGTCGCGACGGATCGGACGGTGCTGTTCGGGCATCATTTCGCGGCGATTGCCGGCGCTGGGCCTCTGGTGGGACCAGTGTTGGCGGCGCAGATGGGCTATCTGCCCGGCACGCTCTGGATCATCGTAGGCGTGGTACTGGCGGGCGCGGTGCAGGACTTCATGATCCTCTTCATCTCCATGCGACGCGACGGCAAGTCGCTGGGCGAGCTGATCCGCATGGAAATGGGGCAGGTCGCGGGCGCCATCGCCCTGTTCGGCGCCTTCATGATCATGGTCATCATCCTCGCCGTGCTGGCGCTGATCGTGGTCAAGGCGCTGGCGGAGAGTCCCTGGGGCATGTTCACCGTGGCGGCTACCGTGCCGCTCGCCATGTTCATGGGCGCCTATACGCGCTGGATAAGGCCGGGGCGGATCGGGGAAGTCTCGCTGCTGGGACTGGTCGGGCTGCTGGCGGCGATCGTCTATGGCCAGAGCATAGCGCAATCGCCGGTCTGGGCTCCGGTGTTCACCTTCACGCCGGTGCAGCTCTGCTGGATCTTGATCGGCTATGGCGCGGTGGCTTCGGTGCTGCCGGTGTGGCTGTTGCTGGCGCCGCGGGATTATCTGTCGACCTTCCTTAAGATCGGGGCGATCGCGGCATTGGCGATTGGGATCGTCATCATGGCGCCGCCGCTGAAAATGCACGCCGTCACCCAGTTCGTGAACGGCAATGGGCCGGTCTGGGCGGGCGGGCTGTTCCCCTTCCTGTTCATCACCATCGCCTGCGGGGCGGTGTCGGGGTTCCATGCGCTGATCGCCAGCGGCACCACGCCCAAGCTGATCGCCAGCGAGGCGCATGCGCCGATGATCGGCTATGGCGCGATGCTGATGGAGGCTTTCGTGGCGATCATGGCGCTGGTCGGCGCGTCGATCCTCGATCCGGGCATCTACTTCACGATGAACAGCCCGGCAGCAGTGATCGGCAAGGATGCCGCCAGCGCGGCGGCGGCGGTGACGGCAATGGGTTTCCCGATCTCGCCCGACCTGATCCTCCAGACCGCGAAGGATGTGGGCGAGCACAGCATCATATCCCGCGCGGGCGGCGCGCCGACCTTGGCGGTGGCCATGGCGGAGATATTCTCCCATGTCGTGGGCGGGCCAGCGATGAAGGCATTCTGGTATCATTTCGCGATATTGTTCGAGGCGCTGTTCATCCTGACCGCCGTGGACGCGGGCACCCGCGCCGGACGCTTCATGCTGCAGGATCTGATCGCGCTGCTGGTGCCGGGGTTCAAGGAAACGAAGAGCATGGCGCCAGGGATCGTCGCGACGGCGCTGACCGTCGCGGCCTGGGGCTTCTTTCTCTATCAAGGCGTGACCGATCCGTTGGGCGGGGTGAACACGCTCTGGCCGGTGTTCGGCATCTCCAACCAGATGCTGGCGGCGATCGCGCTGATGCTGGGGACGGCGGTGCTGTTCCGGATGAAGCGGGATCGGTTCGCCTGGGTGACATTGGTGCCGACGGCCTGGTTGTTGATCTGCACCCTGTCGGCGGGGTTCCTGAAGCTATTCTCGGCCGATACCAAGCTGGGGTTCCTGGCACATGCGGCCAGATTCAGCGCGGCGGCGGACGAGGGTCAGGTGCTGGCGCCGGCCAAGTCGATGGCGGAGATGCGGCAGATCATCTTCAACGACCGGGTCGACGCCGGGCTGGTGGCGATCTTCCTGTTCGTGGTGCTGGCCGTGCTGTTCTTCACCATCCGAACCTGTCTGGCGGCGCGGAAGGTGACGGCGCCCACTGCTCGGGAAATTCCGGCGCGACTGGTGCCGGCGGAATGAGCGTCTTTCTCCTCCGACTGCGGCAGATGGCGCGCATGATGGTTGGAGTGCCGGATTATGACGTCTATTTGCGGCATATGCAGGAGCATCATCCCGAGCATGATCCGATGGATCGAACCGCCTTTTTCCGGGAGCGGCAGGAGGCGCGCTATGGGGGAAAGAATGGGGGGAAGTGCTGTTAGGGCCAATCGACATTCAGCCCTGACGGCCTGCAAATGGCGGTTTTCCGTGCTTCCGGTGCTCACGTACTTTTAGTACGCTGCGTTGAAGCGAGGCACGTGACTCGCTTCAAGGGTCACGAAAAACCGCCATTTTCGGCACGTCATCATCTGAATGTCGATTGACCCTAGGACACGGCGTCCTTTCCCCTCCCCGCCCGCTTCGCGATAGGATGGATTTTCAGCGCGTGACGTTGAAGCCCGCGATCATGCCGGCGGCGATCGACAGCGCGATTTCGGCGGCGCCGATCGCGCCTATGTCGAGGCCAGCGGGACCATCTATGCGCGCCAGATCCTCCGGCGAAAAGCCCATTGCGGTCAACCGTTCCAGCCGCGCCGCATGGCTTTTGCGCGATCCCAGCGCGGCAATATAGCCCGTCGGCGCGCGTAACGCGGCGGCCAGCGCCGGATCGTCGATCTTGATGTCATGGCTGAGCGTCACCACCGCCGTCGATTCGCCGGGAAAGCGGGCGGCGACCGCTTCATCGGGCCAGCGATCGTCCAGTTCGACGCCGGGAAAACGCTCCTCCGTCAGGAAGCGGCCGCGTGGATCGATGACAACCGGCGTGACGCCGATCGCCTGCGCCAACGCGCTCAGCGACTGGGCGATCTGCACCGCACCCACGATCAGCACCCGGCGCGGCGGATCGTAGCGGTTGTGGAACCGCCCCTCGATCGCGCCTTCCCGCGTCAGGCCGGTTGCCAGGTCGGTCGACAGGGTCAGCGCCCTGCCCTTCTCGCTTGCCGTGTCGATCCGATCGAACAGCGCCGGATCGAAGCCATCCGGCCCGACCGGCTGGACCAGCACGCTGATCTCCCCGCCGCAGGGCAAGCCGACGACCCAGGCGTCTCCATCGGCCACGCCATAAATTTCCAGATGGGCCGGACGCCCGGCGATCACCTCGGCAGCGCGCTGGAGCACGTCGGTTTCGACGCATCCCCCGGATATGCTGCCTTCGAATCGGCCATCCTCGTGCACGACCATATGGCTGCCACGCGGCCGGGGCGCCGATCCCCAGGTCGACACCACCGTAGCCAGCGCCAATCGCGCGCCGCGCCATTCCCTGGCCTTGCGGATGACCGCGCCATTGTCGTTCAAAATCTCGCCTCCTAAACCAGCCGTCTTCCGGTCCATACCACCCGTCCCACGATCACGACCAGCGCCGGATCGATGTCGATCCAGTCGGGATAATGGGGATTATCGCTAAGGACAGAGAAAAAGCCCCGGCGCGGTCCCATGGCAACCCGCTTCACCATCAACACCCCGTCCAGCCTCAACACATAGACGCCATCGCGCAGCCGCGCCGCGTCGTCATCATGATCGACCATGATCTCGTCGCCGTCGCTCAGCGTCGGCGCCATGGATTCGCCGTCGACGCGGATGATCGATATTTTTTGCGGCCGCACGCCCAGATGGCGCAGCCAGTTGGCGTCGAACGCCATCACGCCGGTCGTCCGCTCATCTTCGTCCAGCGATCCCGGCCCGGCGGACGCACCCAGGGACAGGCGCGGCACGGTAACGACCGAAGGCAAGGACCGTACCTTGACCGGCGATGTCCCCCGCACGGTCGATCCGCCCAGCATCTCCTCCGCCACGCCGAAATAGCGGGCCAGGATGCGCCGGTCCTCCTCGTCCAGCTTGCGGGGCGTGCCGCGCTTGATGAACTGCTGGATATAGGCGGGATTGCGGTTGAGCAGGCGCGAGAGATCGGAATAGCTGTCCCCCCGCTCGGCAATCAGCCGTTCCAGCACGATGCGTGGATCTTCTCCGTTACCGACCATATTTCATCCATAATGATAGGAATTTTCCTAGACAAGTAGGAAATAGGGCAACAAGAAAATGACTTCCGGATTCGCAGGGGGCGAATCGAATCGACAGAGGAGAAACAGGACGATGCTGTTGCGTGCCGTCGAAAAATTTCTGCGAGAAAATGCTATCCCGGCGACCAGATTTGGCCGCGAGAGCGTTCGCGACCCACGGCTGGTCTTCGACCTGCGCAAGGGGCGCGAACCGGGCGACAGAATGAGGAGACGCGTAGAACATTTCATGAACACATATCGCAGGAGCGTCAGCCAATGACAAGCATCGACATGAACGCCGCCAAGGCAAATCTGGTCCGAAATGGGGAGCCGACGGCGAAGGCGCGCGATCCCCTCCCCCGGCTTCTGGCGCAATTGCTGGAGCGGGCGGGGGGGGCCGTCACGGTGGAACGCGCCGCCAGCCGCCCCTGGGCCAGCGCGCTGTTTCAGGGACGGCGCCACGTCATCGCGCTGACCCTTACCGGAGTGGATGCGGCAGAACGATGCGCGGCCTTTGCCGAAGGGATCGAGGAAGCGGAATGGAGCCTGGCCGGCCATTTCGTCGCGGACATCAGCATCGACGACCGCCATCCGGTGCCGGGCGGCGAATGGATCGAGCTGTCGGCGCTCACCATCGAGGATTGGTGATCATCTTGATCGGAGCGCGCATGGCCGCACGCTCCCGGCCATCAATTCAACGCGCGCGGCCAGCCATGTTGCGCAAATTCCCCAAGGCGGCGCGCAGGGCTTCGTCGACGCCCTGTTCGACATGGTCGCGCACGGGCACGGCGGCCTCGACGGGCATGTCGGCCAGCACCGAGGCGGGGCGTCCCATGCGCTTGCGCTGGGCGAGGCCGCGTTCCAGCCGATGGGTCAGTTCCGCCAGGGAAAGATGCGCTACGGGGGTGTGAGCGCGAGCGTTAGTGGTCTGGGGCTGCGCGGGCTCCGCGATCTCCTCATAATCGGCGTCGACGGTTTCCGGGGAAAAAGCGCGCTGAAGGCGGGCGAAAGCGCTCTCTTCCGTCATCTCCTCGGGCATGCTGGGGATGGAAAGGCCGGCGGCGGGCGCGACATCGTCCGCAACCTCTGCCTCGACCTCGTCACGTCCCGGCGCGGTCCGGGCGAAAATATCCAGCCCGCCAAAGTCACGGCTGGCGAAGATCGGCGCACGTGCGGGCGCATCGGGATGGGCGTCGGCGCGGCGCAACGCCGGTCCCGACTTGCTCCGGTCACGCGACAGCCAGCTCAGCTTGGACAATGCAAAACCCATCTTGCTCACTCCTGCGGCGCCGTTCCCGCGCCCTTGCTTGTCATGCGTCAGCAGAGCGACGCGCTTTTCCCTTTTCCCCGCCCCGATCAGGCCCAACGCCATCACCGCGCCGAAACCCGCCAGCAGCAGCCGGGCCGTCATCCCCAGCGGCGGCGCGGCGGCGGGGATGGCTTCGCTGAGTCCGCTCGACGCCACCACCGTCTCGACCAGCCCGACCGGCAGCGAGAACAGCAGCAGCCCGGCCCCCAGCGCGCCCAGCAGCGCCTTTGCCAGCCTACTCATTTTTCTCAGGCCGCCGCCCGCACCCTTTGAGGGCGCGCCAGCAATTGCCGATAGACAGGTTCGTAACGAAGAATGTTTGACGACCAGTTACGCTCGCGCTCCACAAAGGCGCGCGCCACTGTCCGGCGCTCGTCCCAGAAGCCGCGATCCGCGAACATTTCCGCCAGGGCGGCGGCGATGGCGGGCGGATCGTTGGGTGCGAACAGCGTGCCGGTAACGCCATGCTCGATCAGTTCGCGATGGCCGCCGACGCTGGACGCGGCGACCAGCCGGCCCTGCGCCATGGCTTCGAGCGGCTTCAAAGGCGTCACCAGATCGGTAAGCCGCATCGCCTTGCGCGGGTAAGCCAGGATGTCGACCTGCGCATAATAATGCTCGACCTCATCATGCGGCACGCGGCCGACGAAGACGATATGGTCGGCAAAGGGCGAGGCCATGGCCTGATCCCGCAGCGCCTGTTCGCATGGGCCGCCGCCTACCAGCAGCAGCTTCGCCTTCGGGCGGGCGCGCACCAGTTTCGGCAAGGCGGCGATCAGGTCGTCCAGCCCTTCATAATCGTAGAAGCTGCCGATGAAGCCGACGACGTCGGCGCCCTCCAGCCCCAATGCCTTCGTCAGCGCGGGGTCGCGGGGGACGGGCGTGCCGAACTGCTCCATGTCGACGCCGTTGGGCGAGACGATGATCTTGTCCGCATCGATCCCCCGCGCAACCAGATCGCCGCGCAGCCCTTCGCAGATCACCGCGACCGCATCGGCGGCGCGCACCGCATGGGTTTCGAGCTGGCGGGTCAGCCAATAGCGGGGGCTGCCCTCCGTCCCCGTACCGTTGCCGACCGCCGCATCTTCCCAGAAGGCGCGGATTTCGTAGATCATGGGGATCGCATGGCGCTTCGCCACCTTCTGCGCCGCCATGGCGTTCAACACCGGCGAATGGGCGTGGATGATGTCGGGCCGCCACTGGCGCACCAGCGTTTCGATGGCTTCGGCGTGGGCGGAAATATCGCGCCATTCGCGCAGCAGCGGATTGCCGCCGGTCGATTCGCCCGGCGTGCGATGGAAATGCAGGCCGTCGACGATTTCCTCCAGCGGCCCCGGCGCGGCGTGACGATGTCCGGTGATGCCGCGCACGTCCCAGCCCTTCGCCAGTTGCGCCCGCAGAATAGCGCGGGTGCGGAAGGTATATCCGCTATGCATCGGCAGGCTGTGATCCAGCACATGGAGAATCCGTGTCATGGCCCTGAGTCTTGCCGGAAAAGGTTTAACGGGCCGTCAACTCTGTTGGGTTAGAGGTGGGATGGTTCGGGGCAAGAGCGCGGTGTTCCTGCGAAGGCAGGAACCCAGTTCCCACGTCCGAGCTGGGCTCCTGCCTTCGCATGAGCACGTTGTAGATTATGGATAGACCGCGCACCCGCGATGATCGACGCCCTTTCCCTTCTCATCAGTCATGGCGTCATCATGCTGGCGGCCTGGCGCCTGCTGTCGCGGCCCGATCTCGACCGCGATCCGGATGAGGTCCGCGAAGATGCGTGACCTGTTCTTCGTCGCCTTTCTGGGCGTCTTCTTCTTGGCTGGCTTGCGCAGGCCTTTCCTGCTGATCGCGGTCTATGCCTATATCGACATCGTTTCTCCTCAGCGACTCTCCTATTTCCTGCTGAACAGCATCCCGATTTCCTTCATCGCCTTCCTGCTGGCGGTGGGGACTTGGGCACTGGTCGACGACAAGAAGGACTGCCGCTTCTCCGCGCGGCAGGTGATCCTGCTGCTGCTGCTCGCCTGGTGCGGATATACCACGGCGACGGCGGACTTCCCGATCAACGCAGTCACCAAATGGGGCTGGGTCTGGAAGGCGATGGTGTTCGCCATCTTCCTGCCCGTCACCCTGCGCACGCGCCTGCGGATCGAGGCGCTGACCCTGTTCATGGTGCTCTGCGCCAGCACGATCATCATCAATGGCGGCATGAAGACGGCGCTGTCGGGCGGCGGCTATGGCGTGCTGAACCTGATGGTCGACAATAATAGCGGCCTGTATGAAGGCAGCATCATCTCGACCGTCGCCATTTCGCTGATCCCGCTGATCCTCTGGCTGTCGCGGCATGGCACCATCTTCCCCCCCGACTGGCGGGTCAGGCTGTTCGCCTATGCGCTCTGCTTCGCCTGCCTGCTGATGCCCATCGGGACCGAGGCACGCACAGGGCTGGTCTGCATCGCCGTCCTGGCGGGACTGATGCTGATGCGGTCGAAGCGGCGCTTCATCTATGGTCCGCTGATGGCGGTCGCAGCGCTGGCGGCGATCCCCTTCCTGCCCGCCAGCTTCACCCAGCGCATGTCGACCATCGAAAATCACCAGAGCGACGAGAGCGCCTCCACGCGCCTCGAAGTGTGGAAATGGACGCTGGACTATGTGAAGGAGCATCCGGGCGGCGGCGGCTTCGACAATTATCTGCAGAACAAGTTCACCTATGTCATGCAGGAGCGGGTCGTCGACGCCGCCGGATCGCGCATGGAAAAGCGCATCGTCACCGACCATGGCCGCGCCTATCACAGCGCCTATTTCGAGATGCTGGGCGAGCAGGGCTATTTCGGCTTCTTCCTCTGGGCGCTGCTGCATCTGACCTGCTTCGTCCGCACCGAAGCGATCCGGCGCATGTACCGCAAGCGCGAAGGCGATGAGGCCTGGGTCGCGCCCTTCGCCCTCGCCCTGCAACAGGGGCATGTCATCTACATGGTCGGATCGCTGTTCGTGGGCATCGCCTATCAGCCTTTCATCTTCATGATGCTCTCGCTGCAAATCGGCCTCGACACCTATTTGACCCGCAAACGCAAGTTCGCGGCGCGCCAGCCGTTATTTCCCGCATCACCAGTCGCGCAGAGGACCGCATGAAGGGCGAGTTGAAGATTTTGGGCGCAGCCCACGGGCTGCTGCTGGGGCTGGTGCTCGCGTCGCCGCTGATCGCGCCGTCGCTGCTGCCCTGGGGGGCGGAAGCGCTGTTCATCATCGCCGCCTTCCAGTTGCGGCTGGCCGACCGGCGCTGGGAAACCCGCGCGGGGTTGCACGGCTGGATCAGCCATATCCGCATGGCGCCGCTGCGGCTGGCGCCCTGGGCCGGAACGACGGTCGTCGCGCTGATCGCGGGGCCGGAACAGGCGCGGCTCGCCGCCGCGATCCTGATCGCCATCGCCATGAGCGAATTGCTGATCTATCCGGTCATCGCCCATCTGCTCGGCCGTCTGCCGCGCCTGGGTCTGGCGGGAGCGATTTTGCTGCTGCTCATCGGCTGTGGCCTGACGGAGCCGGGACAGGCGGCGCGCTTCGCCATGGCCTTTGCGTTGGGAATGGGTGGTTGCGTCTTCTGGCTGCGCGGCCCGGATGGGGAGGCGGGCGCGACACTCGCCGCGCTGGCGGGCGCGGTTGCCGCGCTGATCATCGCCCTGCTGTGGCCGCTGGCAAAGACAGTGGCTATTCCCGCCGCGATTCTCTGCCTGACGCTGACGCTCGCTCATTTGTCGGTCATGCGCCGCCATCCGCTGCATTGGCGGCTGCCGAGCGGCATGCGGTTCATGCGGTTTCACTAGGCGGCGTTCGGAAGGCTTTGGCGACGGCTATTGGTCAGTTCCAGCCATTGAGAGGCACGTGTTCCTGCGAAGGCAGGAACCCAGTTCCTGCGATGCGACGATCCACGAACGGCAAGGCTGGGCTCCTGCCTTCGCAGGAGCACGGTGCACTTCAAGGAAAGCGACGCAAAAGCGGATCTTCCACTCTCCACCCAATTCTCCTCCCCCGATCGTGCGTTGCGGAACGAAGCTATAAACGGCGGGTTGAAGAAAAATCATGCCGCCAAAGCCCATCGTCCACGCCAATGACAGCCTGCCCGGCATCACGCGCCGGACCCTGAAAAGAGGATGGGCCTATTTCGACGCCAGCGGCGCGCGCATCACCGACCGGGAAGAGATCGACCGGCTGAACGCCATCGCCATGCCGCCCGCCTATCGCGATTGCTGGTTCTGCTCCACGCCCAATGGCCATATCCAGGCGACCGGCTATGATGATCGGGGCCGCAAGCAATATCGCTATCACACCGATTTCCGCGCTGCGCGGGAGGCGGAGAAATATGCCGGATGCGCCGCCTTCGGCCATGCCCTGCCGAAACTGCGCGCCCGGATCGAGGCCGATCTCTCCAAAAGGGGTCTGCGCAAGGAAAGGACGCTGGCCGCCGTCGTGCGCCTGCTCGATCTGGCCAAGGTCCGCATCGGCAATGAGCAATATGCCGCCGCGAACAAGAGCTTCGGCGCAACCACGCTACGCCGCCGCCATGTCGACCTGCGCGGTCAGGCGCTGCGCCTGCGCTACCGCGCCAAATCGGGGCGCGAGCATGAGCTGACCGTCACCGACCGCCGCCTGGCCCGCTTCGCGCGCGCGGTGCAGGATCTGCCGGGACAGCATCTGTTCCAATATCTGGATGAGGAAGGCCTCGCCCGGCCGATCACCTCCAGCGACGTCAACGCCTATATAGCGCAAGCGATGGGCGGCGATTTCACCGCCAAGCATTTCCGCACCTGGGGCGCTTCCGTCATCGCCTTCGAGGTTTTGGCGGCGGAAAGCCTGTCGCTCAAGCAGATGATCGCGCCGGTGGCGGAAGCGCTGGGCAACACCCCGGCGATCAGCCGCAAAAGCTATATCCACCCCGCATTGATCGAGCTTTGCCGCAACGGACAGGATGAATGGCGCGAAGGGCTTCGCCTGCCGCGCGCAACCCGCTATCTGTCCCGTTACGAACGGGGACTGATCGCCTTGTTGGAGAGCCTGGACACCGTTTCCGCGCTCCCGCTGGCGGCCTGACCCGCACCCACGGCTTCAAGGATGTTCATGGCCAAGAAAGACCCCGTCGCCCTGCCAGAGATCGACGTCCGCCCGCCTAATCTGGCGGAAATGTGGCATTCGACGGTCCACTGGTTCTCGCTCCACTATCTGCAAATCCTGATCGCGATCGGCGCGGCGGTCGTCATCTACAGCCTGCTGACGGCGCTGCGCAGCGTCGGCGGGCGGCTGAAGGGCGCTCCCGGCGACACGCTGGGCTTTACCAATGTCGCGGGCCGGGCCTTTGCCCGCACCACCCATTTCTTCATGGGCGCAGTCGCGGCGCGGCTGGTGGTCAGCTATGCCAACCCACCACAGATGGTGCTGAAGACCGTCGCCTTCCTCTTCACCATCGCCGCCGTCTTCCAATGCGCCATCTGGGCGCGGGAGATCATCCTGGGCCTGGTCGAGCGGCGCACTTCGGCGGATGAAAGCCAGAGCCTGGCCAATGCCATGGGCCTGATCCGGGTGCTGGTGACTTTTGCGCTGTTCGCGATCGCGCTGATCGTCGTGCTGGACAATCTGGGCGTCAACGTCACCGGCCTGGTCGCGGGCCTGGGCATAGGCGGCATCGCGATCGGTCTGGCCGCGCAGGGCATCTTCTCCGACCTGTTCGCCGCGCTGTCGATCATCTTCGACAAGCCCTTCCGCCAGGGCGAGGTCATCACCTATGACCAGACCACCGCCCGGGTCGAGCATATCGGCCTCAAAAGCACGCATCTGCGCGCGATGAGCGGTGAGAAGAAGGTGATCTCCAACGCCAATCTGCTGCAGAAGGAGATCACCAGCCTTCAGATGCTGACGCAGCGCCGCGTGACCTTCGCGATCGGCATCATCTACCAGACTCCCGAGGACAAGGCCGATGCGATCACGGCGATGCTCAAGGAGATCGTGGAGGCGCAGGGGCATATCTTCGTCAATGCGGGGCTGGTGAGCTTTGGCGCCAGTTCGCTCGACTATCAGCTCAATTTCGACGTGCTCGACCCCGACACCCATGATTATTTCCTGTCGCGGCACGGGGTCGGCCTCGCCATCTGGAAGCGCTTCAGGGCGGAGGGGATCGAATTCGCCTATCCGACGCAGACCAGCTTCACCGCCGCGCCGGATGGCCGGACGGTCATGCCCTATCCGGAAGCGCCTGCCCGACTCGCCTGACCGCATATCGGACTCGGCCCATCATGCTCCTGCTTGCCTGACCCGGCGGCGGGAGTCAGGCCGGGCCGACCATGAACAGACATTTCGGAATTTCCATGAAACCGATCTATTTGCTGGCCGCGGCAGCATTTGCTCTCGCTCCCGCAGCCCATGCCGAGGGGATCGGCGCCGAACTTGATTATGGTCGGGCCGACGGCCATTGGGGCACGGAAATCGGCGCGGGCTATGCGCTGGACATTGGCGGCTTCAGCCTGACGCCGGGCGGCGGCGTCTATCTGCGCGACGGCGATGCGAAGCTCTATGGACGCGTGGAGGCAAGCTATACCCTGCCCGCCTCCGCCACCATCGGCGCGGGCGTGCGCTTCAGCGGCGACAACACGCGGCCCTATGCGACGCTTGCCATGCCGCTGATCCCCAAGTTGCGCGCCAAGGCCAATGTCGGGCCTAAATATTATGCCGTGGGTCTAACGTTGGGCTATTGATGATAACCCGGAATTCTAGCCCACGCCCCACAGGCTACCGGGATGGAGCAGCCCATCATGTAGAGTAAGTGCGCCTTCCCTGTCCTTCGCCAGCAACAGCGCGCCATCCAGATCGATCCAGTCGGCCCCCTGCGCCACCAGCGCCGCCGGCGCGATCCCCAGCGACGTGCCCAACATGCAGCCGACCATCACGCGAAACCCCCGCACTCTGGCCTCCCGCGACAGGGCCAGCGCCTCGGTCAGCCCACCCGCCTTGTCGAGCTTGATGTTCACCGCGTCGAAATTCCCCAGCCGGTCGAGATCGGCCCGCGTATGACAACTCTCGTCGGCGCAAAGCGGCAGCGGCGACCTGATCCCGGAGAGCCGCTCCTCCCTGCCATGGACGATCGGCTGCTCGACCATCTCCACACCCAGTTCCGCCAGCGCCTGAGCCTCGGCCACGATATCCAGATCATGCCAGCTCTCATTGGCGTCGACGATCAACCGCACGTCCGGCGCGCCCGCCCGCACGGCGGCGATCCGCGCCCGGTCGCCCTCGCCGGTCAGCTTGCATTTGAGCAGGCCGAAGCCGCGCCCCGCCGCCGCCCGCGCATCCGCCTCCATCTTTTCCGGCTCGCCCAGGCTGATGGTGAAGGCGGTCGGCAAGGGCTGCGGCTCCTCCAGCCCCGCCAATTTCCAGACCGGCACCCCGGCGCGCTTCGCCTCCAGATCCCAGAGCGCGCAGTCCAGCGCATTGCGCGCCGCCCCACGCGGCATCGCCTCCAGCAACGCCTCGCGCTCCAGCGGCCCGGCATAGGCGTCGATCGCCGCCGCGCAACCTTCCGCCGTCTCGCCTTCATAATAGATCGCCGTGCCCTCGCCCCGGCCGACATGCGCGCCGTCGCCCACGGTGCAGACGACGACGTCCACCGATGTCTTCGCTCCCCGGCTGATGATGAAGGCTCCCGCGACCGGCCAGCGTTCAACAGTCGCGGATATGATGCGTGTCATCGGCGTTCCCTGTGCTGAATATGGTCGGGCCTATGCGAACCGGCTATCCCGCCGCATAACCAGTCTCAACCCGCAGATAAAGGATAGGCGCACCCGTGACCTCCAGAGAATTGACCGGCTTCCTGTCCCTCAGCGATGCCGACGCACTGGCGGCCCGGCGCCGGCTGTCCGATATGGCCTGGCGCATCGGCTTCGGCGCAATCACCTGGCCCTGGCTGCTGGCGAGCCTGTCGGGCGGGCGCAAGGCGGACAAGCGCGCCTTGCTCGATGAACTCGGCCTGCCCCATGACGCCCTGCCGCATCTGGGCAGTTGGAAGGCCGATGTCGGCTTCCTGCGCCATATCGTCAGGGAAATCGCCCGGCTGCGGCCCGCCCATGTGGTCGAACTGGGCGCGGGCGCTTCCACGCTGATCGCGGCGCGCGCCCTTGCGCTGCATGGCGGGGGACGGCTGACCAGCTTCGACCAGCATGACGGTTTCGTGCAGGCGACTCGCAACTGGCTTGCCGATCATGGCCTGACGGCCGATTTGCGCCACGCGCCCCTCGCGGTCGAGAGCCGGGATTGGCCGGGCCGCTGGTACGATATCGACAGCCTGCCCGACAGCATCGACCTGCTGATCATCGACGGACCGCCCTGGGCGGTGCACCCGCTGGTGCGCGGCGCTGCGGACAGCCTGTTCGCGCGCCTTTCACCGGGCGCGGTCGTGCTGCTCGATGACGCCGCCCGCCCCGGCGAGCGGCTCGTCGCCCGGCGCTGGCGCAAGCGCTGGCCGCATATCGACTTCCGCCTGAAGCATGACGGGACCAAGGGCACGCTGGTAGGGCGCCGCCGCGACACCTCAATCCCCGTCGCCAACGACAATGAACAGGGCCGCGCCTGGCGCCATCTCGCCCGCGCCGCTGGCATCGCCGCGCTGATCGCCACCGGCTGGATCGCCCGCGGCGAACTGGGTGAATTTCCCCAGGCGGCACAGGCCAGCACCTTCCTGGACGAAGCAGCCGCGTCCCACCGCACGGGGCTGCTGCGGCAGCGCATGGCGTCGCAGGTGGAAAGCGCCACGCTCAACCCCTACGAAATCCAGCGATCGACCGGCATCATCCTGCCTCCGCTGCCCGCAAAGTGGCGCATCCATGACGTGCAGCTTTATCCGACGCCCGACAGCCCGGCCGTCGCCGTGTCGATCACCACGCCGGAGGGCGAACAACTGTCCTTCTTCGCGGACCGGGCCGAAACCC
This sequence comes from Sphingobium sp. TKS, assembly GCF_001563265.1. NCBI lineage: Bacteria > Pseudomonadati > Pseudomonadota > Alphaproteobacteria > Sphingomonadales > Sphingobiaceae > Sphingobium > Sphingobium sp. TKS. Next base: position 3,631,591 of record NZ_CP005083.1, read on the forward strand.
CGGCGGAGGCGCGTCCACTGCTCGCCCGGCGCGCGGACGACGTCATCGCCTATTGGGAAGCGGGCGACATGGCCTATGCCCTGACCGGCCGCGCCGGGCCGCAGCGGATCATGGCGCTGGCGGCGGAGATCGCGCCCGCCGGTTGACGCGATCCGGGTGGGACCGGATTATATGACACCGAGATTTCGGCGTCGTGCAATGTTCCATTTCTCGCGAAATCCCTTTAGAGCCCGGCGCCATGGAGGATGTGGAACAACCATCGCCGCGCGGCAGCGCGCGCCCCGCACTTGGCAGCCTGGCGATGATCTGGCGTTTCGCCAGCCGCTATCCGGGCCGCATTGCCGGGGCGATGGCCGCCCTGATCGTCTCGTCCGCCGCGACGCTGGCGATCCCCAGCGGTTTCCGGCTGGTCATCGACCGGGGCTTCATGGGCGGCGGGGACATCAGCCGCTGGTTCGAATATCTGTTCCTGATCGTCGCGATCCTGGCATTGGCCACGGCGGCGCGCTTCTATTTCGTGTCCTGGCTGGGCGAACGCGTCGTCGCGGACATCCGGTCGGCCACCCAGGCCAATCTGCTGCGGCAGGAACCGCGCTTCTTCGAGGAAAACCGCCCCTCCGAAATCGCATCCCGCATGACCGCCGACACGGCTATCATCGACCAGGTGGTGGGCTCGACCGTGTCGATCGCACTACGCAATCTGGTGACGGGCACCGGCGGGCTCATCTATCTCTTCGCCCTGGCGCCCAAGCTCGCCGGACTGCTGCTGCTCGGCATTCCCGTCATATTGGTCGCGATCGTCGGTCTGGGACGCCGCGTGCGCGCGTTGTCGCGGGCGAGCCAGGACCGGCTGGCCGATGTCGGCAGCGTCACCTCGGAAACCCTGGGCGCGATGAAGATCGTCCAGGCTTTCGGCCAGGAAGGCCGGGAAGCAGCGCGGTTCGACACGACCGTCGAGGCGGGCTTCACGACCGCAAGGCGGCGGATCGCCCTGCGCGCAGCGATGACGGCGATCGTCATCGCTCTGGTCTTCGGATCGATCACCGCGGTCATGTGGCAGGGTGCGCTGGACGTCGCCGCCGGACGCCTGTCGGGCGGCAGCATCGCCGCTTTCGTCCTGACCGGCGGCCTCGTCGCGGGCGCGTTCGGCGCGCTGTCCGAAACCTGGGGCGACCTGCTGCGCGGCGCGGGGGCAGCCGGACGGCTGCATGAACTGATGATCGCGACGCCGCAGATCATGGCTCCGCCCCGCCCCGTTCCAGTGCCGCGAACCGAGCATGGCGCGCATCTCCAGTTCGAGGATGTGCATTTCCGTTACCCCACCCGGCCCGATCAGGCGGCCCTGCACGGCATTTCGATCGACATCGCGCCGGGCGAAACCGTCGCGATCGTCGGCCCGTCCGGCGCGGGAAAATCGACCCTGATCCAGTTGACGCTGCGCTTCTACGATCCGGATTCGGGTGTGATCCGCCTGAACGGCGTGCCTTTGCCTCAGGCCGATCCAGCGGCGGTGCGCGACATGATGGCGATGGTGCCGCAGGAAAGCATCATCTTCGCCGCGTCGGCGCGGGACAATCTGCGCTACGGACGATGGGACGCCAGCGACGACCAGATCTGGGCAGCGGCCCGCGCCGCCAATGCGGAAGCTTTTCTGCGCACCCTTCCAGAAGGCCTCGACAGTTTTCTGGGCGAAGGCGGCGCCCGGCTTTCAGGGGGCCAGCGCCAACGCCTTTCGATCGCCCGCGCACTGCTGCGCGACGCGCCGATCCTGCTGCTGGACGAAGCAACCTCCGCGCTGGATGCCGAATCGGAGCGGCTGGTGCAGGACGCGCTGGGGCGGCTGATGCAGGGCCGCACGACCATCGTCATCGCCCATCGCCTGGCGACGGTCAGGGCAGCGGATCGCATCCTGGTGCTCGATGAAGGGCGGCTGGTCGAACAGGGCGATCATGCCACGCTGATGGGGAAAAAGGGTCTCTACGCCCGGCTGGCCAATCTCCAGTTTCAGGATGCGCCTGCGGCCTGAGCGGGGCGGGCAGCCCGTCAGAATTTCAGGCGGGTCAGTGCCTCTTTCTTGCCGATCAGCGGCAGTATCTGTCCCATGTCGGGGCCGTGATCCATGCCCGTCAGCGCGCGGCGCAGGGGAAGGAACAGCGCCTTGCCCTTGCGGCCGGTTTCCACCTTCAATGCCTCGGTGAGCGTCCGCCAGACGGCGGCGTCGAAAGTCGCTTCCGACAAGGCGGCGTGCGCCAAGGCAAGGAAGTCGCGATCTTCTTCCGCAGGGGTCGGGGTGTCGATCGGGCCGGTGACGATCCGCCACCAGTCGGCCACACCCGCAACCGTTTCAAGGTTGGGCCTGATAACCTCCCACGCCGCTTCGTCCATCCCTTTGGGCAGACGATCAGCGACGGCGGCATAGGGCAGGAAGTGGACGATCTTCTGATTGAGGGTCGCCAGTTCCGCCTCATCGAAGCGCGCGGGGGCACGGCCGAAATGAGCGAAGTCGAAGCTGTCGATCAGCGGCTCAGGGCTTGTGAATGGCTCGACCGGCATGGAACTGCCCAGGCGGGCCAGCAGCGAGGCGATGGCCATGGGTTCAAGGCCGATCTCGCGAAAATGAGCGACGCCGAGCGAGCCAAGGCGCTTGGAGAGCTTGCCTTCGCTGCCGGTGAGCAGCGCTTCATGAGCGAATGCGGGGAGCGGCGCGCCCAAAGCCGTGAACATCTGGATCTGGGTGGCGGTGTTAGACACATGGTCCTCGCCGCGCAGGACGTGGGTGACGCCCATGGCGATGTCGTCAATCACCGATGGGAGCATGTACAGCCAGCTTCCATCGGCGCGGCGGATCACCGGGTCGGACAGCAGCTTGGGGTCGAAGCGCTGCTCACCGCGGATAAGGTCGGTCCAGGCGATGGGCTGGTCATGATTGAGCTTGAAGCGCCAATGGGGCTTGCGGCCTTCGGCTTCGTAGGACGCGATCTGGTCCGGGGTCAGGGACAAGGCCGTACGGTCATAAACAGGAGGCAAGCCGCGACCGAGCAGCACCTTGCGGCGCAGGTCCAGTTCCTGGCTCGTTTCATAGGCCGGATAGACATGGCCTGCGGCTTTGAGGGCTTCGAATTTCTCTTCGTAGAGGGCGAAGCGGTCGGACTGCTTTTCCTCGCCGTCCCAATGGAGACCAAGCCATTTGAGGTCCGCCTTGATCGACTCCGCATATTCAGGACGCGAGCGTTCGAGGTCGGTGTCGTCGAGGCGCAGCAGGAATTGGCCACCACTCTTCCTCGCCCACAGCCAATTGTGAAGCGCGGCGCGGATATTGCCGACATGGAGATTGCCGGTGGGCGACGGGGCGAAGCGGGTGATGACGGTCATGGCCGTTACAACGTCCGGAAGGCGTTGGTGATCGGATAGCGGCGGTCGCGGCCGAAATTGCGCATGCCAAGCTTCACGCCGGGGGGCGACTGGCGGCGCTTATATTCGGCCACGTAGAGCAGACGTTCGATGCGGGCGACGGTATCACGGTCGAAGCCACGGGCGACGAGTTGTTCGACCGATAATTCCTCTTCCACCAGGCCGTAGAGGATCGGGTCCAGCAGCTCATAGGGGGGCAGGCTGTCCTCATCCTTCTGATTGTCGCGCAGTTCGGCGCTGGGCGGCTTGGTGATGACGCGCTCCGGCATGACCGGACCCTTGGAACCTAGGCCCAAGCCCAGCGACGGCACATTCTCGTTGCGCCAGCGGCAGAGGTCGAACACCGTGGTCTTATAGGCGTCCTTGAGCACCGAATAACCGCCCGCCATGTCGCCATAAATGGTGGCATAGCCGACCGACATCTCGCTCTTGTTGCCGGTGGTCAGCAGCATATGGCCGAATTTGTTGGACAGGCCCATCAGCGTAAGCCCACGAATGCGGGACTGGATATTTTCTTCGGTGAGGTCGCGCTGGCGGCCGGTGAAGACATCGGCCAGCATGGAATCGAAGGCTTCCACCGCCGGTTCGATCGGAATGGTGTCATAACGAACGCCGAGCAGCCGGGCGCATTCTACCGCATCGTCCAGACTTTCCTGACTGGTGAAGCGCGACGGCATCATCACGCACCAGACGCGATCGGCGCCCAGCGCATCCACGGCGACAGCGGCGGACAAGGCGGAATCGATGCCGCCGGACAGGCCGAGGACCACGCCCGGGAAACGGTTCTTGTTCACATAGTCGCGCAAGCCGAGAACCATGGCGTTATAGATGTCGGCCGGGCGCTCATCGAGGATATGCCGCTCGCCGGGCAGGCAGACCCACTGGCCTTCCCATTTTTCCCAGTTGGTGAGGACCAGGGCTTCTTCCCAGTCGGGGAGCTGCTGGGCAAGGCTGAGATCGCCGTTCATCACGAAGGACGCGCCGTCGAACGCCAGCTCATCCTGGCCGCCGACGCGGTTCAGATAGATGAGCGGCAAGCCCGTTTCGCGGACGCGCGTGCCGGCCACGGCGTTGATGCGGCGGTCATCCTTGTCGACCTCGAACGGGCTGCCATTGGGGCTGATCAGGATTTCAGCGCCCTCCGCCCGCAGATGCGCGGTGACGAAGGGGAACCAGATATCCTCGCAAATGGGGACGCCGATCTTGACGCCCCGGAAGTCGATCGGCGCGGGCAGCGGACCGGGGGCGAAGAGGCGCTTTTCATCGAAGGTGCCGTAATTGGGCAGTTCGCGCTTCTGGCGGATGGCGGTGACGGCGCCATTTTCCAACAGGGCGACGACGTTGAAAAGGACGCCCTGCGAGGCGACGACCGTGCCCACCAGCATGGCCGGGCCGCCATCTGCGGTCGCCTGGGCCAGGCGGTCGAGTTCATGGTTGGCGCGGTCGACCAGAGCGGGCTTCAGCACCAGATCCTCAGGCGGATAGCCGATCAGTTGCAGTTCGGGATAGACGATGAGGTCAGCATCCATGGCGCGGGCGCGCCATTCCAGCATCGCATCGGCATTGGCGGACAAGTCGCCCACCGACTGCGTCATCTGGGCAAGGGCTATCACGAGTTTGTCGGTCATGAGGAGCGCCCCTAGAGCATTTTGGCCGTGAGCCAAAATGCTCTGTCATTTGTTGCCGCATTTTCAAACCCGATGCCCCGTTTCAGGACCGTTCTAAAAATGCTCGGGTTCATTTTGCCGCGAGGCGCGAAAGCGCCTTTTCAGGAGAGACCTCCGCCGCTAAAGGGGCCGCGTTCTCGCCATCGTCATCAATTCGTCACGGGGGTTTGGCCATGAAGCTCATGACCGGCAATTCCAATAAGCCGCTCGCGGCCGCCATCGCCGACTATATCGAGATTCCCCTGACCGACGCGAGCGTCCGCCGCTTCGCGGACGAGGAAGTTTTCGTGGAAATTCATGAGAATGTCCGCGGCGAAGACGTGTTCGTGCTGCAATCGACCAGCTATCCGACGAACGACAATCTGATGGAATTGCTGATCATGATCGATGCGCTGAAACGCGCGTCGGCCAAGCGAATCACGGCAGTCGTCCCCTATTTCGGCTATGCCCGGCAAGACCGGAAGCCCGGCCCCCGCACCCCGATCTCGGCCAAGCTGGTGGCGAACCTGATCACCACGGCGGGCGCCAACCGCGTGCTGTCGGTCGACCTGCACGCCGGACAGATCCAGGGTTTCTTCGACATCCCGACCGACAATCTGTTCGGCGCGCCGGTCATGTCGGCGGATATCCAGGCGCGCTTTGGCGATCGCAACCTGATGGTCGTGTCGCCCGACGTCGGCGGCGTGGTGCGTGCGCGGGCGCTCGCCAAGCGGCTCGACAACGCGCCGCTGGCCATCGTCGACAAGCGCCGCGAGCGGGCGGGCGAATCGGAAGTCATGAACATCATCGGTGACGTGAAGGGCCGCTTCTGCGTGCTGATCGACGATATCGTCGATTCGGCGGGCACGCTCTGCAACGCCGCCGCCGCGCTGAAGGCGGCAGGCGCCGAGGAAGTGGCCGCCTATGTCAGCCATGGCGTGCTGTCGGGCGGCGCGGTGGCTCGCGTCGAAGCGTCGGAGCTCAAGGAACTGGTCATCACCGACACGATCCAGGGCACCGACGCGGTGAACGGCGCGAAGAGCATCCGCCACCTGCCCATCGCGCCCCTGCTGGGCGAAGCGATCAAGCGCATCGCGGACGAAAGCTCGGTTTCCAGCCTGTTCGACTGAGACCGACGGATTTTCCGATTTCAAACGCCGCCGGTGGAAACATCGGCGGCCTTTTCATGCGCGATGAAGCAAGGTCGCGCGGCGCGTCTTCAGGCGGTCGGCAACAGCACCGCTGGCACGCTAAGGAAGAGGATCAAGGCGACAAGGATGCGCTGGCTCCGCGAGATCCCCAGCGGATTTTCCCGCCAGATCATCGGGCAGCTCAGCAAGGCAAGCAGGAACAGCATGTTCGACAGCGTGATGGCCCCGTCAACGGGGATGTCCTGCCGCAGCGCCAGAGCGCCGAAAAGGGCAACGAAACTCAAGATCCAACCGATCAACGCCACGCCCAACTCCTTGCCGATACAGAAGAATAGACGGCTCATGTTGCGGAAGATTTAAAGCCCGCTCGCCCAGGGATCATAGGTGCCGAAGCTCCAGACGTTACCCTCCGGGTCCAGCGCCTCGTAACCGCGGCCGGGATAGCCGTCATTATCGTGCGGTTCGCTCACCACCACCGCGCCTTCGTTGCGGGCATGGAGGCAGTGGGCATCGACGTCGGGCACAACCACATAGATGCAGGTGGTGACGCCGCCCAGATCCTTCGGCGTCGTCCAAATGTAAAGCGACTCCCCTTCCCCGTCGCGGACGCTGCCCAGCATCACCATGCCCTCGCCCAGCGCCAGTTCGGCATGATGGACGATATGGGGATCGGCTTCATCCTCGTAGCAGGCGCGCAATTCAAAGCCGAAAGCGTCGCAGAGAAAGCGGATGGCGGCGGGCGCATCGGCATAGCGCAAGCCGGGGATGACGGGTGAACCGGGCATCTTTTCCTTCCTTCATTTTAAAGGAATCGGGCGGGATTAACCTAACCTTTCCGTCCCTTTGCCGCGATATTTGTTTTCCGCATTTTCTTGGGCCGTCAGGCGTTCCGCCCGACTTGAAAATGCTTTAGGTCGAGGCGCATGACGACCCGCGATGACCTGACCCTTGCCAACCGCCTTGCCGACGCTGCCGGTGCGGCGATCCGCCCTTTTTTCCGTGCCCGCTACGACATGGAATTCAAATCCGACAAGTCGCCCGTGACCGAGGCCGACCGCGCCGCGGAAGCGGCGATCCGGACGATATTGGAAAAGGAACGGCCGCAGGACGGCATCATCGGAGAGGAATATGGCGCGACGCGCGAGGATGCGGAACGGGTGTGGATACTCGATCCGATCGACGGGACGCGCAGCTTCATCGCCGGTCGGCCGATTTTCGGGACGTTGGTGGCGCTGACCCAGGCGGGTTGGCCGACCATCGGCATCATCGACCAGCCGATCGCCGGAGAGCGCTGGGCAGGGATGATGGGGCAGCCGACCACCTTCAACGGCAAGCCGGTGACGACGCGGGCGTGCCGGGGTCTGGATCAGGCGATCCTGGCTTCAACCGCGCCGCAGCTTTTCCCCGGCTGCACCGCCGAGCATTTCTCCCGGCTGGCGGGACAGTGCCGGGACACGGTCTGGGGCGGCGATTGCTATAATTACGGGCTGATCGCCTCTGGTCATGTCGATATCGTCGTCGAGGCGGGATTGAAATTGCACGACATTGCCGCGCTGGTGCCGGTGGTCGAGGGCGCGGGCGGGCGCATGTGCGATTGGGCGGGCGATCCGTTGACGCACGACAGCGCCGGGCAGGTGATCGCGCTGGGCGATCCGGCCCGGCTGGACGATGTGCTGGAGGCGCTGGCTGAGGGGCATGAGGGCCATTAAGAAGCCCATTCTGAAGAGTGGCTTTTTAAGGTGACGGCCGGTTAACAGCCGGATGACTGAACATGGCTAAAAACTCGCCAATGCGGGAAAAGCCCCCCATGGCGGAGCCGAAAAGCTTACTGGCTGATCTTGAGGATATGGTCGAGAATCGCCGGATGTAACGGACGTTCGAAAACGCAGCCCGACTCGTGGGACCGGCTCCACAGCACGCGGGCGCGGCGGCCTTCGAAGCCCGGCAGCATTATCCATACATCATCGTCCGCCGTGAGCTTCATGAAGCTTTTCAGACGAAAGCCGATTTCGGAAACGTCGGTAATGTGGCTCTTGAACCAGGTTTCGCCGGGCCGGCGGACCCGAACGCCGATCAAAGCCGTGCGGCGATCCGCTAGACGGTTATTGCCGCGATACAGGTTTGTCTGAACTTTAGCGCCCATGATCCCATGCCGATTTGACCGTCGGCATCATCGCCCATCACGGTGAAGAAAGCATTAAGCCGGACCGTGCGGAGCAAAAATAAGGGGCCGCCGAAGCAGCCCCTGTCCAGGTCGGCGCATTGCAAGGCCGATTGCGTCACCCCAGCCCGCGCCCGGAAACGGGAAGTCGAACATTCCCGGCCAAACGGCGGCGGCGTATTCGTGCCTTGAGAGCCCGGAAACCATCGGATGATCCCATCCGACGGCGATCGCGCGCTCCTGTCCGATGCGCATTTCCCTTTTTTCCGAACCGGGTTCCGGCAATGCCGGAACCCGGTCCCGATGGCTTTAGAACTTGCCGTACTGTTCGTTGCCGACGAAGCCGAGCTTCGTCACGCCAGCACGCTTGATCTCCGCCAACACCTGGTCGACCACGACATAGCGGGTCGCCGCATTGGGCTGGAACTGCAGTTCGGGTTCGACCGGCAACCGCAGCGACTGCTGCAGATACTGACGCAGGGTCAGCAGGTCGATGGCCGAACCGTTCCAGGTGATGATGCCGCTGGGATCGATAGCCACCTTGTTCTTGACAGGGTCAATGACGCTGTCGGTCGGCGGCGCGTTCTGCGGCAGGTCGATCTTGACCGCGTGGGTCTGGATCGGGATGGTGATGATGAACATGATGAGGAGAACGAGCATGACGTCGATAAGCGGCGTCGTGTTCATTTCCACCATCGGTTCGCCATCGTCTCTTCCGGCACTCATTGCCATGGCGATACTCCTAGAGCATTTTCAACAATGGTCGTCTGACGGCCATTCGGTTCGAAAATGCGTCAACAAAGGACATTAACTTAAAGCCGGCGGGTCGTCGTGCCCGGTTCAGGCTCGGAGATGAAGCCGACCTTCGGGAAACCGGCGCGCTGCATCGTGTAGATGGTGCCGCCGATGCACCGATAGGGGACGTTGATGTCACCGCGGATATGCACTTCGGGCAGATCCTCGGGCGTCATATTTTCAACGCCGCCCGCCTTCTTGATGTCCGCTTCCAGCTTCGCGACCGCGCGGTCGAGCAGCTCGTCGGAGGACACACGAGTCAGGTTCCAGTAGACCGCGCAGCTACCGTCGGAGCTCTGCGTGACCGACAGGGAGACGTTTTCCGGTTTCGTCGTCGTCGGCTCGAACGCGACCTTGGGAAGCTGTAGCTGAACCGTCTGGACGACGACCGGGACCGCGATAAGGAAGATGATGAGCAACACCAGCATGACGTCGACGAGCGGCGTCGTGTTGATGTCGGACATCGGCTTGTCTTCACCGCCGTCAGAGCCAACACTCATTGCCATTGATTATTTCCTAACATGCTTGTCGAGGGCGCCCCGGCATTTCGGGACCCACGTCCGATAAGGGGGACCAGGCGTCGCAGCCGCCGCCGGCCCCCTTGCCGGCATCTCAGCCTATCAGGCCTTGGTCGGGGCAGCGGCGGGCTTGGCAGCCGCAGCGGCCGGGGCAGCGGCGATCGCGGGCTTCACGGCGCCGTTCGACACCAGATAAGCCAGCAGGTCGACGGTGAAGCCGGCGAGCTGCTCGGAGATCGACTTGTTGCGGCGCTGCAGGAAGTTGTAGGCGAGCACCGCGGGAACGGCCACGGCCAGACCCAGGGCGGTCATGATCAGAGCTTCACCGACCGGGCCGGCGACGGCGTCGATCGAGGCCTGACCGGCGGCGCCGATCTTGATCAGAGCGCGGTAGATGCCGATAACCGTACCGAACAGACCGATGAACGGCGAGGTCGAACCGACGGTCGCGAGGAACGCCAGCCCACCGTTCAGCTTCGAGTTGATCGCGGCTTCCGAACGCGCCAGCGAGCCGTGCAGCCAGTCATGCGCTTCGACCGGGTCGGTCAGCTTGGTGTGTTCTTCCTGCGCCTTGATACCGTCGTCGACGATCTGCTTGTAGGCCGAGTTCTTTTCGAGCTTGGCGGTGCCTTCCTTCAGCGAAGCGGCGCGCCAGAAGGTCGCACGAACCTTCTTGCCCTGGTTGATCACCTTCTGCTGTTCGATCAGCTTGGTGAACAGGATGTAGAAGGTACCGACCGACATACCGCAAAGGATGATGAAAACGGTCCAGGCGATGGTGCCGCCCTGCTGGAGCGCTTCCATCAGGCCGTACGGGTTCTCCGACTTCGGCGCGGCGGCCGCTGCGATAGACATCAACATGTTCAAGACTTCCCTCTCAAAGGATCAATAACAAGGGGCAGGCGGCTTCCAGTCATTCGGAGGCGCGCGCCTGCCCTTTCAAAATCACTCCGGCAGACGCCAGGTAATGCGGCCATTGTACGTGTCCGACATCGGACCACCCCCGGCTGCTACCGCGGGCTTGAACCTCGCGCGCTTCGGCAACAGGCGGCAGGTCGCCTCATCGAGGTCGGCATGGCCGGTCGAAGAGGTGATCGTGCAGTTGGTCACGCGACCATCCGGACCGATTTCCAGCCGGAACCCAGCCGTGCCCGAGCGTTCTTCACGCTGCGCGCGGCTCGGATAGTCGGCGTCGCTGAGCCAGCTGCCGGGGCTGCTGCGCGGAGACGCACGAGAGGCGGGAACCTCCGGCGGCGGCGGAGCAGGCGGCGGCGGAGCAGCAACCGGAACCGGGTTGAAGACCGGCGGCGGAGTCCGAACCGTCTGAATCGGCGGTGCGGGGGCCGGGGTCTGAACGATCGGCGGCGGCGCGACGACCGGCGGCGGTTCAATCGGTTGATCCGGCGGGGGCGGCGGCGGCTCCTCGTCCGGTGGCGGCGGTTCCTCCTTCACGTCGATCACGTTCAGCTGTTCCGCCGCCTTTTTGACATATTTCATGCCAAGACCGGTGACGAAGGCATAACCCAGAACAGCGTGAATCAGGGCGACGATAATGATCGAGATCGTGCGACTCGATCCTTGCGAGTGGTCAGCATAGGCCATTCGGCAACGACACTCCTTAACTCAGCTTTACCAGTTGATTATCGGCAAATAAGCCAAAAACGGCCCGAGCTGGCCGGGTCATCCCGGTCATCTTGGCCCCTATCCGTTCATTTGCTACCGTGCGAACTCCTATCGCGGCGCATCGTGGCACGCAAACGCTTTATCGATATGATCATTTGCGACCACCATTACACAGCAGAAAGACTTGCATGTGACAAAGATGTCACGGCCTGCCATCATTAGGACGAAGATGAAAAAGAAATCCACCATGACCTTGCGGAAGCTGGCCCTGCTCTGCCTCATTTCCGCCGCACAATCGCAGATTTCCGCGGCTCAGACGACCGTCGACAAAATGGCGGCGCGACCATCCGAACGGGTCGCCGGTCTCGCTTATGCCGATATCGCGGACCTCGCGGACGCCGCGTCGCTGGTGGCACAGGCGCGGATTGGCAACATCATCAAATTGAAGCCCGGGCAGGCCGGCACCGTCCCGGCAGGGTATCAAAGGGTCTATGTCGAGGCGAATGTCGCCAATCTGATTCGCGGCGAGGGAGGAATCACCCCTACGGTCCGCTATCTTTACGACGCGCCGCTCGATGCGCGGGGCAAATTGCCCAAGCTCAAGAAGGCGCAGGTCATTCTGTTCGCCCGCCCGGGCACGCGGCCTGGCGAAATCCAGCTCGTCGCGCGCGACGCGCAGGTCATCGCCTCTCCCGCCGAAATTGCGCGGGTGAGGGCGATTCTGTCCGAACTGGTCGCCAATGACGCTCCCCCGCGCATCATGGGGCTGGGCGATGTCTTCCATGTCGCGGGCACGATTGCCGGCGAAGGCGAGACCCAAATCTTCCTGCGCACGGAAAATGGCGATCCCGTCTCGCTGTCCATCCTGCGCCGGCCCGGGCAGGAACCGCGCTGGGCCGTGGCGCTGGGCGAGATCGTGGATGAAGCCGCCCGCCCCCCGGCACGCGGCAGCCTGCTTTGGTACCGTCTTGCCTGCGGCCTGCCCGACGCGCTGCCAGCCCGGTCGGTGCGCGCCCTTTCCCCGCAGGATGCAGAGGCGGCCCGTGCCGATTATCAGGTGGTTCTGAGCGCTCTGGGGCCCTGCGGCCGGACGCGGGCGGCTCGCTGATCGCTCGGAACGGCCCTCTGGTTCCTTTTCCTTGGACAGAAACGCAGAGGCGGCTATCAGCGCGGCGTCCCGTGATCAGGAAGGATGAAGAGAAGCCATGACCAATCTGCACCGCCATGCCCCGCTGCGCGTCGCGCTCGTCGGCCTCGGCACGGTGGGCGGCGGCGTCATTCGGCTGCTTCAGACCAATGCGGACCTGATCGCCCGCCGCGCCGGATGCCCGATTCAGATCGTCGCCATTTCCGCGCGCGACCGGAACAAGGATCGCGGCGTCGACCTGTCCCCCTATGAATGGGTGGACGACATGACGACGCTGGCGACCCGCGACGACATCGACGTGGTGGTGGAGCTGATCGGGGGGGCGGACGGCCCGGCCCTCACCCTCGCCCGCCAGTGCCTGACCGTCGGCAAGCCTTTCGTCACCGCGAACAAGGCGATGCTGGCCCATCATGGGCTGGACCTCGCCGGTCTGGCGGAGAAGGCCGGCGTCGCGCTCAAATATGAAGCGGCGGTGGCGGGCGGCATCCCGGTCATCAAGGGCATGCGCGAAGGCGCCGCCGCGAACGAGATCAGCCGGGTCTACGGCATCCTGAACGGCACCTGCAATTACATCCTCACCACCATGGAGAAGGCCAAGGAATCCGGAAACCCCCGGGGCTTCGACGAGGTGCTGAAGGAAGCGCAGGAGCTGGGCTATGCGGAAGCCGATCCCAGCTTCGACATCGATGGCGTCGACGCCGCGCACAAGCTGACCATCCTTGCCAGCCTGGCCTTCGGCACGGAGCTGGATTTCGATGCGGTCGCGACCACCGGCATCCGCCATGTCATCGCCGCCGACATCGCGGAAGCGGCAGCGTTGGGATACCGCATCCGTCTGGTCGGCATGGCGGAGAATGGCCCTGAGGGTCTGTTCCAGCGCGTCCACCCGATGCTGGTGCCGCTCGACCATCCGCTCGCCCATGTCGATGGTTCGCTCAACGCCGTCGTGGCGGAGGGCAATTTCGTCGGCCGCCTCTTCTTCCAGGGGCGCGGCGCGGGCGATGGCCCGACCGCTTCGGCCGTGGTCGCGGACCTGATCGACGTGGCCCGCGACGAATATGGCGACGCGCTGGCGATGCCTGTCGCCGCCCTGGCGCAGCAAAAGCCCGCCGATGCCGGCAAGCGCGTGGGCCGCGCCTATCTGCGCTTCAAGGTGCAGGACCGGCCCGGCGTGCTGGCGGAGATCGCGGCGGCAACCCGCGATGCGGGCGTGTCGATCGAAAGCATGATCCAGCGCGGCGCCAATCAGGCGGACGGCGTATTGGTCGCCATCGTCACCCACGCAGGCGAGGAGCGCTGCGTCCTCGACACGCTGAACCGTCTGGCGGGTTCCGAGAGCCTGCTCCAGACGCCGATGGTGATGCACATATTGGACTGATCCGTCAGTCCAGCCCGAAACTCCGCGCCAGCGTTTGTTCGATCGGCTCGCCAAGCCGAAAGATCCGACGATTGGCGCGCTTGGGGCAATTCATATTGCCGATGATCCGGCATGGCCGCGCATCGAAGCGATAGGCATTCATCTTGCCATCACCGCCCGGCGCGACGCTGCTGCCGAGGCGCGGTCCTTCCGTCTCCCCGCCCCCCAGGCAGAGCGACGGCACGGCCTGACAGGGCGCCGGACGGACCTTGCCGATCCGGCGCGTGACGCCTTCGGGTTGAGCGGCAAGGCTGGCGGCAATCAGCAGGAAGATCATTTGCGCGGCCCTTGAGCGATTCCGACCGGCCGGAATCGATCGCCGGTCAAGAAATCGCGTAAAATCAAAGAAACGGAGCGGTTCTTGCTCTTGTTATCCTGCGAACGTGACAAACGTGCTTCCGTTGCATGGGCCTGCTGAAAAGCGCACCCTCGACAAGGATCGGCCGACATCCTATCGCGCTTCACAATAGCGATAGAAGAGGAAACGACATGGTGCAGGCAAGCTCGATACTCGATCGTGTGCTGGTGCTGGAGATGGTGCGCGTGACCGAAGCGGCCGCCATCGCCGCATCGAAGCTGATCGGACGCGGCGATGAAAAGGCCGCCGACGCCGCAGCGGTCGAAGCGATGCGCCTGGCCTTCAACGACCTCTATATGGACGGCACCGTCGTCATCGGTGAAGGCGAACGCGACGAAGCGCCGATGCTCTATATCGGGGAGAAGGTCGGCAATGCGATCGGCACCGGCCCCCGGATCGACATCGCGCTCGATCCGCTGGAAGGCACGACCATCACCGCCAAGGCCGGTCCCAACGCGCTCGCCGTGCTGGCGATCTCGGAGGAAGGCGGCCTGCTGAACGCGCCCGACGTCTATATGGAAAAGCTGGCGGTCGGTCCCGGCCTGCCCGACGGCATCATCGACCTCAACAGGTCGGTGCAGGAGAATGTCGAGGCCGTCGCCAATGCCAAGGGCGTCGACCCGCATGAGATCATCGTCTGCGTGCTCGACCGGCCGCGCCATGAAAAGCTGATCGCGGAATTGCGCGCCATCGGCTGCGGCATCATGCTGATCCCCGATGGGGACGTGGCGGGCGTGATCGCCACCACCAATCCTGAAACCAATATCGACATGTATATGGGTTCGGGCGGCGCGCCCGAAGGCGTGCTGGCTTGCGCGGCGCTGCGCTGCGTCGGCGGGCAGTTCAAGGGCAAGCTGCTGTTCCGCAATGATGACGAGCGCGCCCGCGCCCGCAAATGGGGCATTACCGATCTCGACAGAATCTATGACCTCAAGGAACTGGCCAAGGGCGACTGCATCTTCGCCGCGACCGGGGTCACTGACGGCTCGCTGCTGAACGGGGTCAAGCGGCTGCCCGGCGGCAAGCTCACCACCGACAGCGTCGTGATGCGCGCCAGCACCGGTACGGTGCGCTGGGTGAAGGGCGAGCATCGGCTGGACCGGAAGCCGATCTGATCGATCATGAAGGGGTAAGAAAAAAGGGACTCGCTTGAGTCCCTTTTTTCATGCGCGGCGTCGGCGCTTGCCTATCGCCCTGCGCGGTGGTTCAGATCGTGCCCGAGCGCCAGGATCGCGACGCCCAGCAGCGTATAGGCGCTTTCCTGCCAGCCATGATCCATGGTGAGCGCGCCCGCCATGATGCCCAGGCCCAGCGATCCGATAGCGGCGGGCATCATATAGCCATGCGCCACCGCGCCATGGCCGAGCGCCACGGCGCCGAGCAGGATCGCCAGCACAAGGCCGGTCTCATGGAAGATCGGGCTTTCGAAAATCCCGCCCGCCGAGGCCAGCACACCCAACAAAACGGCGGTGCCGAAGCAATGGGCCACACACATGCCCGACAGCACGATCGCAATGCGATCGATCCGACCGTTGAGCAAATGCTGGCGAAGGCTGATCGGCATGGTGTGAGCTACATAGGCGAGGCGGAGGAAAGTTACAACATATCATAACCTGATTTTTGCGATGTTGTGACAAAGGGACGTTCATGGCCAATGCAAGCCATTAAAGTGATACGTGTTCCTGCGAAGGCAGGAACCCAGTTCCGCCGCTTGTGGATCATGCACCTTAGAAACTGGGCTCCTGCCTTCGCAGGAGCACGATGCGCTTCAAGAAAAAGCGCGAAGCAGACCGTCCGCTCTCTACCCTATGCCGCCAGCCGCAGGCAGTTCCGCCCGCTATGCTTGGCGTTGTAGAGCGCCTTGTCCGCTGCCTCCAGCACCGCCTGGTCGTCGCTTTTCCCGTCCAGCCCCACCAGCCCCGCGCTGAACGTCACCGGAATCGCCTCGCCCGAATCGATCTGCACCGGATGGGCCGCCACCATTTCGCGCAGCCGTTCGCAGATCATGCTCGCGCGCCCGACATCGGTGCCGCTCAGCAGGATGGCGAACTCCTCGCCCCCCAGGCGGCCGATGCTGTCGACGCTGCGCAGCCCCGGACGCAGCCGCTCGACGAAACCGGCCAGCACGCGGTCGCCCGCGCCATGACCGTAGCAATCGTTGACCGCCTTGAAATGATCGATGTCGATCAGCAGCAGGCAGGCGCGGGCGCCCAGGCGAACGCGCAACATCTCCTCCTCCAGCTTTTCGAGGAAGGCGCGCCGCGTATCAGCCCCGGTCAGCGAATCCAGCGCGGCTTCCTGCTGCAAAGCGCGTTGCCGCGCCTTGTGCCGGGACATGTCGCGGATCGTGCTGACCAGGCCAGTGGGCAGGCCGCGTTCATCGACCACCGCGCGCGCCACCATCTCGCACCATTCCCGGCCCTGGGCGGAGATGAAGGGGCGAAATTCCACCGTCTGCACGTCGCCCGGCTGGGCCAATGCCCGATCCAGCGTGGCGATCACCTGTTCCCGGTCCTCCGGATCGACCAGATTGGCGGCATCCTGACCGACCAGCAATTCCGGCGCGCAACCGATCTGCTCGGCCGCGGCGGGCGAGGCATATTCGATCACCCCCTCGACGCTGATGTTGAGCACGACGTCGCCGCTATTTTCCGCGATAGCGCGATAGCGCGCCTCGCTTTCCTGCAGCATCTGGAACAGTCGGCGGCGGCTGTTCAATTCCGCCGCGATCGGCATGGACAACAGGAAGCAAAAGGCAAGGAAAAGCTGAAAATACTGCATCCGCTCGCCCAGGGTGCCGGGGATCATGTGCAACGGCCCATGGCCGGTCATGGTGGCCATACCGCCGATGATCGCCAGGATCATGACCGATGCCGCCGCCCCCAGATTGCCCAGGCGGAACACGATGGCGACCATCGGCAGCAACAGCGCGAACAGCATCGGATAGCGCGCGACATAGAAGACATAGGCAGTCGCCAGGGCGAACAGCAGCAACAGGCCCAGCGCTTCCCATTTTTGGCGATGGCTGGTTTGGCCGAACCAGCGCCGCAATTCGCCCTGCATCAGCATCATCAGGATCGGCGTGCAGGTCAGCCCGCCCAGCACATGCCCGGTATACCATTGCAGCAGGGCCGCGCCGAAGGACACGGCAGTCAGCGTCGACGCGACCGACGCCGCGGCCATGCCCGCAATCAGATTGGCCGGGCCGCAAAGCGCCAGGATGAAAACGAACAGCGGCTGCATCGATCCGGCGAATTTGCCGCCCGGCGCGAATCGGCGGCAGAGCAGCGCGACGATCAGCCCTTCCAGCAGGTTGATGCCCGCCATCGGCGCGGCGGCAAGCGGCCCCATGCCCCACAGCGTCGTCGACAGCGCGCTCGCCACGCCGCAGGCGATGAGAGCCCATGGCCAGCTATTGGTCCGCGACGTCAGCAGATAGGCCATCAGCAACGCGTTGGCGCCCCAGATGAAGGCCAGCCCCCCTTCGAAGCGCGAACTGGCGAGCGCCAGCGACGCCATCAGGAAATAAGCGCAACCCAAGGCGATCGGCGCCAGGCGGGAAGAAGGATGTCGAAGAGACGTCTGCATGTTCCGCCCCGCCCTAGACGCTTATCGTTAAAATATACTCACGATAATGATTTTACACAGAGGAAAATCATGCGGAGGCCAGCAAAGCCTGCCATCCCCGCAGCCTTTCCCGTCGGACGTCATCCGGCAAGGCCGGGGTGAAGCGCTGTCCTCCCGCCCCCATCGCCGCCGATGCCGTAGCAAGCGAGGGGAACAGGCCGCTGCCCACCGCCGCCAGCATCGCCGCCCCCTTGGCGGTCGTCTCCACATCGGCCGGACGATCGACGGGCAGGTCCAGAATATCGGCCAGATCCTGCGCGATCCAGTCGTTGGCGCTCATCCCGCCGTCGATGCGCAACGTCCGCCAGGGCACGCCGTCAGCAGCGAAAGCCCCGGCCAGGTCATGAATCTGGTGCGACAGCGATTCGAGCGCCGCGCGCACGATATGCGCCCGCTTCGTGCCCAGCGTCAGGCCGTGGATCATGCCCTTGGCCTCCGCCCGCCAGTGCGGCGCGCCCAGCCCCGCCAGCGCGGGCAGCATGGCGACGCCACCGCTGTCCGGCACCGACCGCGCCAGCCCCTCCGTTTCCTCCGCCGAGGCGATCAGGCCCAGCTCGTCGCGCAACCATTGGATCAGGCTGCCCGCGACGAACAGCGATCCCTCCAGCGCATAGCTCGTCTCGCCCGGCAGCCGGCAGAGCAAAGTCCCGAGCAGGCGATGCCGCGAAACCGGCACGGCGCTGCCCATATGGGCAAGGACGAAGGCGCCGGTGCCCAATGTCGCCTTGGCATCGCCCGGCGTCAGACAGCCCTGGCCAATCGTTGCCGCCTGCTGATCCCCCATCAATCCCCGGATCGCAATCGGCCGCCCGAACCATTCCGCCCGCGTCTCGCCAAAGGCACCGATATTGTCGGCAATCTCCGGCAAAGCCCGCAACGGCACGCCGAACAGGTCGCATAGACCCCGATCCCATTCCGTCCCGTCCAAAGCCATCAACTGGGTGCGGCTGGCATTGCTGGCGTCGCTGACATGCAGACCGCCGGTCAGCTTCCACACCAGCCAGCTTTCGACCGTACCAAAGGCCAGAGCGTCTCCCGCCTCGACCACCGCAGGCGCATGATCCAGAAGC
The DNA here is from genome assembly GCF_001563265.1 of Sphingobium sp. TKS. Classification (NCBI taxonomy): domain Bacteria; kingdom Pseudomonadati; phylum Pseudomonadota; class Alphaproteobacteria; order Sphingomonadales; family Sphingobiaceae; genus Sphingobium; species Sphingobium sp. TKS. The sequence goes on from NZ_CP005083.1 coordinate 3,650,515, forward strand.
CAGCGCATCTTGGTCGCGGAAAAATAGGGATCGAGCACCAGCCCGGTCCGTCGCTGGATCGCCCCCTCCTCGCCCGCCTCCCGCAATGCGGCGCAATGATCGGCGGTGCGGCGATCCTGCCAGACGATGGCGGGGGCCAAAGGCCGCCCCGTCCGCCGGTCCCACGCCACCATGGTTTCGCGCTGGTTGGTGATGCCGATCGCGGCGATGTTCTCCGCCCCGCCCGCCAGCGCCACCATCTCGCGCGCGCAGGCCAGGGTCTTCTCCCAGATCTCCGCCGCGTCATGTTCGACCCAGCCGGGCTGCGGATAATATTGGGTTAGCTCCGCCTGCGCCATGCCCAGCCGCCGCCCGTCCGGCGCATAGAGCATCGCCCGGGTCGACGTCGTGCCTTCATCCAGCACCAATATGTGCGGCTCGCTCACGCCCTCTCCCCCAGCCACCGTTCGACGCGCGCTTTCTGCTGTGCGTCCAGGCGCAGGCCCAGCTTGGTCCGGCGCCACAATATGTCGTCGGCGGTGATCGCCCATTCCCGCTCGACCAGATAGCGCAGCTCCGCCTCGGTCAGGCCATGGCCGAAATGAGTCCCCAGCCCATCCATGCCGTGCGCCGTCCCAAGCCAGTCCCAGGCGCGGGTGCCATAAGCGCAGGCGATGCGCTGCAATGAGGCATAATCGAGAAAAGGATAGTCGCAGCCCAGATCCGCGATGAGCTGATCGCGCCCCTGCATCGGGAAATCGCCGCCCGGCAGCGGAGCCTTTGCGGTCCAGTCGCCGCCCGACAGGCTGGGGAGAAAGGGTTTCAGCATCGCCACCGCTTCGGCGGCGAGGTGGCGATAGGTGGTGATCTTGCCCCCGAACAGGCTGATCAGCGGCGCTTCCCCCTGCGGCGCGTCCAGCTCCAGCCGGTAGCCACGCGTCGCCGCCTCCGGCCTGGCCGAACCGTCGTCGATCAACGGGCGCACCCCGGCATAGGACCACAGCACATCCTGCGGCGCGATCGCCTTTCTGAAATAGCGATTGGCCGCGTCGCAGAGATAGGCGATCTCCTCCGGCTCCGGCCGCACATCATCGACTGGTCCGGCATGATCGCGGTCGGTCGTGCCGATCAGGGTGAAATCCCGCTCATAGGGCAGCGCGAAGAAGATGCGGCTGTCGGGCAGTTGGAAGAAATAGGCGAAGCCATGATCGAACAGGCGGGGCACGACGATATGCGATCCGCGTACCAGCCGCATGTGGCGCGCCGTGTCGCCATGGGCGCGATGGAGCAGGTCGAGGACCAACGGCCCGGCAGCGTTGACCACGGCGCTCGCCCGGAATCGGGCCGCCGATCCATCCGGCCCCTGCGCATGGATCGTCCAGCCGCCGCTTTCCCGCTCCAGGCGCTGCACCTCGGTCCGGGTGCGGACGTCCGCGCCCCGGTCGGCGGCGTCGCGGGCGTTCAGGATGACAAGGCGCGCATCGTCCACCCAGCCGTCGGAATAGACATAGGCCTTGCCGAAGCCGGATTTCAGCGGCTGCCCGGCGGGATGGCGGCGCAGGTCGACGCCCTCCGTCGGCGGCAGGGCGCGCCGGCCGCCAATATGGTCGTAAACGAAAAGGCCAAGGCGCAGCATCCAGCGCGGCCGCAGACCCGGCACCCAGGGCAGCACGAAGCGCAGCGGATGGATGATATGCGGCGCGATCGCCCAGAGCCGCTCGCGCTCGGCCAGCGATTCGCGCACCAGGCCGAATTCGCGATGCTCCAGATAACGCAGCCCGCCATGGATGAGCTTGGTGGAAGCGGAGGATGTGCCTTGCGCCAGATCGCCGCGCTCCAGCAGCAGCACCCTCCCGCCTCGCCCGGCGGCATCGCGGGCGACGCCGCAACCATTGACGCCGCCGCCGATCACGGCGAGGTCATAGGCGGCTGGGTCCGTCTCCCTTGTCACGGAGGCATGTTAGCGTGGTTAGGCGGTGGGGGGAACCTTGATGCCGCGTCAGCACGCAAGCGCTAACTTAAAATCCCCCTGCGCGAAGCGTGGGGAAGGAAAAATCTCCTACGCCTTTTCCAGCGTGCACTGAAGCGGATGCTGGTTCTGCCGGGCGAAATCCATCACCTGGTTCACCTTGGTTTCCGCCACCTCATAGCTGAAGATGCCGCAGACGCCGACGCCGCGCTGGTGGACATGCAGCATCACGCGGGTCGCTTCCTCCATGTCCATGCGGAAGAATTGCTGGAGGACATGGACGACGAATTCCATCGGCGTGTAGTCGTCGTTCAGCATCAGCACCTTGTAGAGCGAGGGCTTTTTCGTCCGGGCGCGAGTGCGCGTAGCGATGCCGACATTGGGACCGCCCGAGCCGTCGCCCTGGTCGTCCTGATCCCTGCCCGCCATCATTGCGGGATATGCCGATATCGAAATGCTGCTCATAATGCGGAAGGATATGGCGATTTGGTCTTGCATGGCAAGAGGGCGGGCGGGCCGTAAACCATGCTTCTCGATAGGAATGGCTCGGGAAAGTGGAAATGGGTGGAAGGCGGTCATTATATCGTCATCCCGGCGAAAGCTGGGATCTCATGGGGCCAGGTCGTGCGCTATCGCCCGAGATCCCAGCTTTCGCTGGGATGACGGAAATGATCAAACCGTCCACTTTTGGCCATGTGCCGCCTTGGGTTCGCCGGAAAAGGAAACGGCCTCCGCGCTAGGCGAAAGCCGTTTCCTTTTTCCAAAGCCCGAAGGCAAGATCAGGCGGCGAGCGACTTCACCTTGTCGGTCACCACGGTCACGCGGGCGGTCAGCGGCGACGCCACGTCGCCGGCCAGCTTGATCAGCGCTTCGCTGCTCTTGGCCGCTTCCTTGGTGAATTCGTCGAAGCTGCTCGAAAAGAGCTGGCTCTGGAGCTGGAAGAATTCGGTCGGGGTCTTCACGGTCGAGAAGCTCTTGAAAGAGGCGGTCGCCTTTTCGAAGCTCTTCTTGCTGTAATCGACAGCTTCCTGGCCCAGGGTTTCAAACCCCTTGGCCGCGATCTTGCCGGATTCGACCAGCGCTTCGACATTGCCCTTGGCGATGTCGCTGAACTCTTCGATCGCCTTGGTCGACTTCTCGACGCTCACCTTCGCCTTCTCGTTCAGGTCGGCATAGACCGTTTCGAGCTTGGCCTTGGTTTCTTCAGCAAACTTCTTTCCGGTTTCGATCACGTCGTTCATCATCTTTGTTCCTTCTGTGGCGGGCAGCAATGTGGGCTCTGACGGCCCGGCCTTCGGCAGGCTCTTGACTTCCTTGGGCTCCGGAGGCGCAGCCTTTGCCACCGGCTCAATCTTCGGCGTTTCTACCTTCGGCGCCGCAACAACCGGCGGCGGCGCAGGCGCAACGGGGGTCGGTTCGGGCTTGGCTTCCTTGACCGGTTCAGGCTCAGGCGCTGCATCGACGGCGGTGGTCGCCGCGATCACCGCCACCGGATCGGCCTTGGCCACTGGCGCCGGTTTGGCGACAGGGGTTGCAGGCTTGGGGGGCGCCGGTTTTTTCGCGGCAGGCTTCGCCGGTACATTGATCGCAGCTTCGGCGGCCTTCAGCGCCTCACTGGCGGACAGGGTCGACGATGCCTTCTTCGCGACGGGTTTCTTACGCACTGGCTTTGGGGTAACGGCCATGGACCAACCTCCCTTTGTTGCAGTGCACAATATGACTTTTGCAGCGCCGTTGCAAGCACTTTTGTGCACTGCAACAAATTTGACATATGCATATGACCGCAAGGAAAAGGCGGACTACCGCAAATTTCCGGCAAGCGGATGATTCAGCGCGTTTTCACGTAACGGCCCGGCGCATCCTCGATCGTCTTGAGTCGGCCCTTGCCCGGCTGGCGCGCGCCTTTCGCCGGCACGGTTTCAGGATTTTGCCCGCGAATCCACTCGATCCAATCGGGCCACCAGCTTCCCTTTGTCTCCTTTGCCTGCGCAAGAAAGGCGTCCAGAGTCGGCTGCGATTCGTCGCAGGCCCAATATTGATATTTCCCCGCCGCCGGCGGGTTGACCACGCCCGCAATATGCCCCGATCCCGCCAGCAGGAAACGGATCGGCCCGGCAAGATGCTCGGTCAGCTTCCACACGCTTTCCAGCGGAGCGATATGGTCCTCACGCCCCGCCTGCACATAGGCAGGGGTCTTGATCTGGCGCAGATCGATCGGCGTGCCCGCCACGCTGATCGCGCCCGGCTGCACCAACAGATTGTCGCGATAGAGCTGGGTCAGATAATCCCTGTGCCAGCGCGCCGGCAGATTAGTCGTGTCGCCATTCCAGTAGAGCAGGTCGAAGGGCGGATAATCCTGCCCCAGCAGGTAATTATTGACGACATAGTTCCAGATCAGGTCGCGCCCGCGCAGCAGGTTGAAGGTCGCGGCCATATAACGCCCGTCAAGGAATCCGCCGGTGGAAAGCTGCTCCACCATCTTCATCTGCTCATCGTCGACGAACAGGGTCAGATCGCCCGCCTGGGCAAAATCGACCTGGGCGGTGAAGAAGGTGGCGCTGGCGACCTTGTCCGCCTCCCCCCGCGCCGCCAGCAGGGCCAGCGTGGCGGCGAGCGTGGTGCCCGCGACGCAATAGCCGATGGCGTGGACGCTCGGCACCTTCAGCAGATCCCGCACCGTGTCGATCGCGTCGATCTGGCCGTCCAGGATATAATCGTCCCAGATCAAATCCTTCATCGAGGCGTCGGCCGACTTCCAGGAGACGAGGAAGACGCTGAGCCCCTGATCCACCGCCCATTTGACGAAGCTCTTTTCCGGCGAGAGGTCGAGAATGTAGAAGCGGTTAATCCAGGGCGGGAAGATGATCAGCGGCGTTTCCAGCACCGTCTCCGTCGCCGGCGCATAATGTATGAGCTGGTAGAGCGGCGTCTCCTTGATCACCTTGCCAGGGGTCGAGGCGATGTTGCGCCCCACTTCGAACGCCATGCCGTCCGTATGGGTGAGCTGGCCCTTTTCCAGATCGGCCAGCATGTGCTGCAGACCCTTCACCAGATTTTCGCCGCCGCTCTGAATCGTCCTCTGCACGACCATGGGGTTGGTCAGCGGGAAATTGCTGGGCGCCATGGCGTCGAGCATGCCGCTGGTGGCGAAACGCAGCTTCGCCTTCTGCTTCGGATCGACGCCGTCGACCGCATCGGCCAGCTTCATCAGATAATCCGACAGCAGCAAATAGCTCTGCCGGATCAGGTCGTAAAAGGGATGTTCGGTCCAGGCCGGGTCGGCAAAGCGCCGGTCCCTGGCGGCGGCGGGGCTGCCGGGCGGCGGCGGTTCGGGCTGGTCGCGCAACAGCCCGCCCGAATCGAGGAAACGCTGCCACAGGGCGAGCCCTTCATCGGCAAAACTGGTCTGGATGCGGGACACGGCTTCAGGATCGAACGGCAAGGTGCGGCCGGTCGCGCCGGCCGCCTGTTCCAGCAGCAATTGCTGCGCGCGGCCAAGCACCTGGGTCCATTGCTGCATTTCTTCGAGCGTGGGGAGATGGGGTTCCATGATGTCCTGTGCTTTCATGGCCACCTTCGTCCTCCTGGCATGGTCCGGTTCGCCGCTTTCACTGGCGTGTCGCAAGTTGGCGAGTTATAGCCAGATTGTGACGCGTCGAATGCGCATCACGCACTATTCCTTACCGAGAGCTTTCAGGAAAGCCCCAAATGTCTGAAGAATTCTACCGCATGAAGCGTCTGCCGCCCTACGTCATCGCTGAAGTCAATGCGATGCGGGCCGCCGCGCGAGCCGCGGGAGAGGACATTATCGATCTGGGGATGGGCAATCCCGACCTGCCGCCGCCCGACCATGTGATCGCCAAGCTGTGCGAAGTCGCGCAGAAGCCGAGCGCGCATGGCTATTCCCAATCCATGGGCATTCCGGGGCTGCGCAAGGCGCAGGCCAATTATTATGGCCGCCGCTTCGGCGTCGATCTGGACCCGGAAACCGAGGTCGTCGTGACCATGGGGTCGAAGGAAGGCCTCGCCAGCCTCGCCACCGCGATCACCGCGCCGGGCGATGTCGTGCTGGCGCCCAATCCCAGCTATCCTATCCACATGTTCGGCTTCATCATCGCGGGGGCGACCATCCGTTCCGTGCCGACCACGCCGGACGAGCATTATTGGCAGTCGCTGGAACGGGCGATGGCCTTCACCGTGCCGCGCCCCTCGATCCTGGTGGTGGGTTATCCCAGCAATCCGACCGCGGAGACAGTCGACCTCGCTTTCTATGAGCGGCTCGTCGCCTGGGCGAAGGAGAACAAGGTGTGGGTGCTGTCCGACCTTGCCTATTCCGAGCTTTATTATGACGGCAATCCGACACCCTCCATCCTGCAGGTGCCGGGCGCCAAGGATGTGGCGGTGGAATTCACATCGCTGTCCAAGACCTACTCCATGGCGGGTTGGCGCATCGGCTTCGCGGTCGGCAACAAGCAGTTGATCGCCGCGTTGAAGCGGGTGAAATCCTATCTCGATTATGGCGCCTTCACCCCGATCCAGGCGGCGGCCTGCGCAGCCTTGAACGGGCCGCAGGACATCGTGCAGAAGAACCGCGAACTTTATCACAAGCGCCGCGACGTGATGGTGGAGGCTTTCGGCCGGGCGGGATGGGACATTCCCGCGCCCAAGGCATCGATGTTCGCCTGGGCGCCGCTGCCCCCTGCCCTCAAGGAGATGGGGAGCCTGGAATTTTCCAAGCAGCTCCTGACCCATGCCAAGGTCGCGGTCGCGCCGGGCGTCGGCTATGGCGAGGATGGCGAGGGCTATGTCCGCATCGCCATGGTCGAGAATGAGCAGCGGCTGCGGCAGGCCGCGCGCAACATCAAGCAGTATCTCAAATCCATGGGCGTCAACACACCCGCCCAAGGCGCAGCCTGAGAGAATAGATGGCATGCTCCTGCGCAAGCAGGAGCATGATTCCCAAGGACATAATGGCGCGCAGCCCATAGAAGCATTTCGGTCCTTGCCATTTCCCTCGCTCTGCGCTGTTTGAAACCATGATCGCACTCCCACAGGTTTCCCAGGTCGCGCAGACCATCCAGCTCGCCTTGGCGCCCGTCTTCCTGCTCGCGGGCATCGGGGCGTTCCTGAACGTCTGCGTCGGCCGGCTGGCGCGCATCATCGACCGGGCACGGAAGATAGAGGAGAAGATACTCGCCTCCCGCGGCAAGGAGCATGACCGCATGGTGAGCGAGATCCGCGTGCTCGACCGGCGGATGAGCGTGGTCAATGGCGCGATCTTCCTGTCGGTGGCGTCGGCCTGCGCGGTCTGCCTGGTGGTCATCCTGCTTTTCGCGGCGAACCTGTTCGGCGTGCATCTGGGCACGCCGATCGCGATCCTCTTCATCCTGGCCATGGTGTTGCAGGCGGCGGCCTTCGGCACCTTCATCCAGGAAATCCGGCTGGCCTCGCGGACCATCCACATCCGCAATGAAGTGCTCTACCATCAGGTGGAGGAAGAGAGCGCGGCATGACGAAATTCACGGTCAACGACCGGCCTGTCCAATATCGCATGGACCCGGCGACGCCGCTGCTGTGGGCCTTGCGCGACGCATCCAACCTGACCGGGACGAAATATGGCTGCGGGACCGGGGATTGCGGCGCCTGCACCGTCGATATCGATGGGGAGGCCGTGCGGTCCTGCCAGGTGACGATCGCCGCCACCGAGGGGAAGTTCGTCACCACGATCGAAGGCCTGTCGCCCGATCGGGGCCATCCGCTGCAACAGGTGTTCGCGGCGGACAATGTGTCGCAATGCGGCTATTGCATTCCCGGCGTCATCATGACGGCCTCGGCGCTGCTGCGGCGGACCAGCGATCCGAGCGACGAGGAGATCGACGCCGCGCTGACCAACATCTGCCGTTGCGGCATCTATCCCCGATTGCGGGGCGCGATCCAGCGCGCCGGAAGGGTGATGCGGGGCGAGGAAGTGGTGGACGCCGTCCCGCCCTCAGGGATCACGCCCGATGAGGCGGCCAAGGCAGTTCCGGCGCTGCGAAAGCCTTAGATGCGTTATGTTCCTGCAAAGGCAGGAACAGGTTGCTCCTCATATAATAAGCCAGCTAACCGAAGCGATAGCCGGACACGGTCCAACCCAGCACTGTGCTGGCATGATCGCGCACCGCCGCATCCTCTCCGCCCGCGCCCAGGGCGACCATCAGGGGAAGGAGATGCTCCTCTCGCGGATGGGCGAAATGGGCTTGCGGCAGGGCGGCCCAGGCAGCGACGCGCCGGGCGCGGCTGGCCGGGTCGGGATCGGTGACGGCGGCGGTCAGGGCGTCGTCCCACAGCTTGGAGGGCGCGGTGGCCTGCGCGCCGCGGACCCGGAGATTATGGAAGCTCATGCCCGAACCGATGATGAGGACGCCTTCGTCGCGAAGCGGCGCGAGCGCTCGACCAGCGGCGATATGCGCTTCAGGATCGAGATCGCGGCGGAGCGAAAGCTGGGCAAGCGGGATGTCGGCGTCGGGAAGCGCCACCTTCATCGGGATGAAGACGCCATGGTCCCAGCCCCTCTGCTCCTCCGTGCCGGTGGGGAAGCCCGCCTGTTCCAGCAGGCTCGCGGCGCGGCGGGCTAGCGCGGGCGCGCCGGGTGCATCCCAGCGCAGCGTGTAGCTGTGCGGGGGAAAACCATAATAGTCGAACAGCAGGCCCGGCTTTTCGCCGCTGAGGACCGTGAAGCGGCTTTCCTCCCAATGGCCGGAGATCAGCAGGATCGCGCTGGGGCGTTCAGGCAGGGTAGCAATAAGCTTCGCCAGATAGTCCTGCATCGGATGCCACATCGGGTCGCTGTGCGGACGATCGGGATCACTGGGGTCCATGAAGAAGCACGGGCCGCCACCATGGGGGATGAAGAGGGTCGGTTGTCTCATGGCCCATAGATCGGAGCCGTTGCGGGCAGGCGCAAGCTGGCGGGTGGAAACGAATTGTTTCGAGTGATGTGGGGCGGGATCGAGCGGCTTCCCACCACTCATGGGAGCGAAGCGCCAGTCGCCCGGAGAGGCTAAAGTTCGGCTTCTTCCAGGACGGGGGCAATCGCCTGCGCCAGCGTCGCGCCGGAATAGGGCTTTTTCAGCAGCGTCACATCACCGAACCGTTCCGGCAAATCCAGCCCATCGCCATAGCCGGTGGCGAAAAGAAAGGAGACGCCCTTTTCCGCCAGCATGTCCGCCACCGGAAGGCTGGTTTCATTGCCGAGGTTGAAGTCCAGCACCGCCAGGTCGACATCATGGATCGCAAGCGCTTCCCGCGCGCGGCCCACGCTGGCGGCGGTGATCACTTCGGCGCCCAGATCGCGCAGCGCATCCTCGCCATCCATGGCGATGATCATATTATCCTCGACCAACAGGACGTTGCGGCCCTTGAGCAGCGTCGGGGTCGGCGCTGGCGCAGGCCTGGCGCGTTCCGTGCCCACCACGTCCGGCAGGATGGAGGCGACATGGGCGGAGGGAATGCAGAAATGCGCCTCCACCCCCGAGAGGCGGTAATTGACCTCCGCCCGGCCACCCAGATCATAGGGGATGGAGCGTTCGATCACCGTCGAGCCGAAGCCCCGGCGCGTGGGCGCGACGACCGCCGGGCCGCCGCTCTCGCACCAGTGAAGCAGCAGACTGCCGTCGCCGTCGACCTCCCAGTCGATCGCCACGCTGCCATTGTCCGACAGCGCGCCATATTTGGCGGCATTGGTCAGCAGTTCGTGGATCACCAGCGCCAGCACCGTGAAGGCCGCAGGGGTGAGCAGCACATTGGGGCCGGTCAGCTTCACCCGGTCGCGGCGCTCGCCCAGATAGGCAGCCGCCTCCACCTCGATCAGGTCATAGAGCCGCGCGGGCGCCCAGCGATCGGCGGTGATCTGGTCATGGGCGCGGGCAAGCGCATGGACGCGGCTTTCCAGCGTGTCGATGAACTGGTCGACCGACTGGGCATTGTCGCGAGTCTGGGACAGCAGACCCCGGATCAGCGAAAGGATGTTGCGAACGCGGTGATTGAGTTCCGCGATCAGCAATTCCTGCTTTTCATGCGCCTTCTGCCGTTCCTCATGGGCGGAATCGGACAGGCGCAGGACGACTTCGAGCAGCGCCGTCCGCAACGCTTCGGCCACGCGCAATTCGGCGGCGGTGAAGGGCACGGCGGTGCCGCGCACCAGTTGCGACCATTCCTCAAAGCTTTTGCGTGGGGTCAGCCGCGGGCCGTTGGGACCATATTCGACATGCTTTTCCGGGCTTCCCGCCCAGCGCACGGAGCGGAGCTGTTCGGCCCGGAACAGGACCACATAGTCGCGCGGACGGCGCGACAGCGGAATGGCGAGCAGTCCCGCCGCCCGATCGGCATAGGCGGATGCTTCAGGCATCAGGCCCGGCAGATGGTCGGTGGTGAAGACCTGGCTGGCCGCCGCCTGGTTCAGCATGGCGACGATCGCCGCGAAGCTCGGCCCGTCCGGGGTCAGGCCGGAAAAGGTCATCTGGCCGTCAATATAGACGCCGACCCCATCCGCGGGAATGGTGTCGAAGATCACATCGCCCAGCCAGCGGGCGTTGGACAGCAGGTCATGGTCCTGCGCGACCGCCGACATCAGCCGGTCGGCCACCTGCCGCGCCTTGCCCTCATAGGCGGCGGTTTCGCTGCGCTCGCGATTTTCGAGCATCATCGAGAAGATCTGGCCGAACAGTTCGGCCGCGCTGCGCTGCGCGAAACTGGGCAGGCGCGGGGCATAATGGTGGCAGGCGAACAGACCCCAGAGCCGCCCCTCGACGATGATCGAGATGGAGAGCGAAGCCCCCACCCCCATATTGCCGAGATATTCGATATGGATGGGCGATACGGCGCGAGTGAGGCACAGCGACATGTCCAGCGCCGCGCCCGAAGGGTCGAGCTGCGGCACGACGGGAACCGGCTTCGCCCGCACGTCGGCAATTACGCGAAAGATGTTGCGCAGATAGAGCGCGCGCGCCTGGGCCGGAATATCCGAAGCCGGATAGTGCAGGCCGAAAAAGCTGTCGATGCCGGGACGGAGCGCTTCGGCCACGACTTCGCCGTCGCCGCCATCAGCGAAGCGATAGACCATCACCCGGTCGAAGCCGGTCAGCGCCCGCACCTGCCGCGCGCCATCGCGCAGGAAGGCGGCCATGCCCTCCGTCTGGCCCAGGCGCGACACCATGGAGCGGACCATGCTGCTCGCTTCCATCTCGTCATGAGCGGCGGGTTCCGCCTCGATCACGACCAGCGATCCGGAGAAATGCACCGCCACATCGAATGGAGCGATCCCATCGACCAGGGCGAGCGAGAAGATGCGTTCCACCGCGTCGGGTCCGCGCAACAGGGTGATGCGGTTGCGCAAGGAATGGACCGCCTCCGCATTGAAGATGCCGCTGACCGGCTGGCCCAGCATCTGTTCGGGCGAAAGGCCGATATGGTCGGCGCTGTTGGCCGAAACGCGCGACACCAGCCAGTCGGCGGTCAGTGCGATCAGAAAGCCGAAGGGTTGGACGGCGCCCAGCACATGGATCGGCTCCCGGTCGCAATTGCTGAGGTCGACGGCGAAATCCCCGGCCGGAATATTGCCGCCATCAGCCATGGACGATCGCCACTTCGTCGCCGGCGGCGGTCGCGAACAGATCGAAGGCTGCTTGCGCGCCACGAATCGCCTCGTCAATCCATTGGTCGCCCCCTTCGGCTGCGGCCTCGTCCAGCGTCCGCTGAAAATCGGCCCATCCCCCCTTGTCATGCGTGGCCGACAGATAGGCATGCGGCAAACCCGGCGCGACCCGGCGAGCGAGCACCGCCCCGCCCAGCCGCGACCCTTCCAGCGTGTAGCGCGCGCCCCAACGAAAGGCATCGGGCAGCGGCATGGGCATCGAAATGGCGAAGGGCATGGGCAAGGCTTCGTCCAGCGCCGCGAGATCCTGCGCCACCATCGGCAGGCGCGGCGCATCGGGCTGGGCGATCTCCTCCAGCGGGGCCAGCGCCCTGGCGTGCGCCTTTAGGAAAGCGGCATAGCTGGACCGTTCCTCAAGCGAAAAACGCGAGAACAGGTCATCCACACGCTGATGGCTTTCCATCGTCGCTTGGCGCAAGGCTTGTCGGGCGCGGCCGGCATTGGGCGTTCTCGTCACTCGACGGTCCTAATGTGGTTCACGGGGCAGCGCACTGATCTGGATCAGCTTTCATTTCCTCCTGTCCCATTTCCAGGATTCCCGCCGCGAAGCGAAATTGTGCGGCGGTCGTGGACCGATGTCCATCGCGCATCAAAAGATTCTTTCAAATCGCTGACAGACAAGTTCAGCATCGCGACATCGCCCGAGTCTTAAAAGCGACATATGAGGGGCAATGGCCCCGTGAAAATGAAGGCTAATGGCATGTTGAGGAAAATGATGCTGGCGGGGTTGATGACCGCGACGGTGCTGGGCGGGATCGCCCCGGCCTACGCCCAGCGAGGCGATGACAACGGCTGGCGCGGACGCGGCGGCGAGCGGTCGGGACGGCCCGATGGCGGGCGCGGCGGTCAGGGCAATGGCCAGGCGCAACGTCAGGACGGCGGCGAGATGCGGCAACAGCAGGCGCAGCGCTGGGAACAGCGGCAGGCGGAACGGCCCGCGCCGGTGGCTCAGCCCCAGGCCCGACCGGACCGGCAGTGGCGCGGCAATGAAGCACGTCCCGAACAACGCGGACCGGACACGGTAACCCGTTGGAACCGTGGCGAACGCCGCTTCGAAACGACGGTTCGCGGCGATGACCGCAACGACCGCAACTGGAACGACCGCGATCGCGACCGCAACCGTCAGGGCTGGCAGGACAACCGGCGCGACGATGATCGCCGGGATCGGGATTGGCGCGACCGCGATCGGCGCGACGACCGCAACGACCGGCGGTGGAGCAATGACGACCGGCGCTGGAATGGCGGCAATCCGGGCTGGAATTCGGGACGGCGTTTCGATGACCGCAACCGTTGGGAAGGACAGCGGCGCTGGGACAGCGGCTGGCGCAACGACCGGCGCTATGACTGGTCGAGCTATCGCTCGCGCTATGGCGATCGCTACCGGATGGGGCGCTATTATGCGCCGCGTGGATGGAGCTACGGATATTCCCGCTATTCGATCGGGATCTTCCTGAATAGCCTGCTCTATTCGAACAGCTACTGGATCGACGATCCCTATTCTTACCGTTTGCCGCCCGCTTACGGCACGCTGCGCTGGGTCCGCTATTATGACGATGCGCTGCTGGTCGATATCCGCGACGGTTATGTGGTGGACGTGATCTACGATTTCTTCTGGTAACGCCGGAAGACAAGCGCTCCTGGACTGGCCTTCAGGAACCACTGGACCCGGAGCCACGTGCTCCGGGCTCTTTTCATTTGCGTGGACATGGGGGCCGGTGGCAGGAGGGCGTCATGAGCGAGATTGTTGACGATGGCGGCGTCGCCTCGATTGTCCGCGCACAGATCGGGGAAACGGTGCGGGCGCGGCTGGACCGCAATCCGATGGTCAGCCGGATCGATGCGCCGCACCTCGAAATCTATGGGCGGCACGAATTTCTGAGCCCGGAGGAATGCGCCGGACTGCGGGAACTGATCGATGCGGGCGCGCAGCCCTCCACCCTGTTTTCCGGCAGCGCCAACGCGGATTACCGCACCAGCGCGAGCTGCAATCTCAGCCCCTGGAGTCCGCTGGTCAGCGCGATCAGCGACCGCATCTGCGCGCTGATGGGCATCGCCCCCGAACATGGCGAGACGTTGCAGGGGCAGCGTTACCAGCCGGGGCAGGAATATAAGGCGCATTGGGACTATTTCCCGGTGACCGCCAATTACTGGCCGAGGATGCTGAAGACGGGCGGACAGCGGAGCTGGACGGCGATGATCTATCTCTCCCCCGTCGAGGCGGGCGGAGAGACGCATTTCCCGCATTGCGAATTCATGGTGCCGCCGGTTCAGGGCATGCTGCTGATGTGGAACAATATGGAGCGGGACGGATCGCCCAACAGCTTCAGCCTGCACGCCGCCCGCCCGGTGGAAAAGGGCAGCAAATATGTCGTCACCAAATGGTTTCGCGAACGGGTCTGGACGCCCTGAAGCGATCCGGCGCTGATACAAACTGCGACATAAATGACTGATTCCTGACTACTTCATTCCCAACCCGTTCAGCCGGCGGGGTGCATATCTCTCTTCGTGGTCGGCGGAACCGGTCGGGCCGGGGAACAGTTACCCCCTTCCCACCGGATTTCAGCCGCCAGGCTATGGGAGAAAACCTATGCGTAAATTGATTATCTTGGGTCTGATGGCCGCTACGGTCATGCCGGGCGCCGCCATGGCCCAGTCCCGCGGCGAAGTGCGCGACAGCGCCCGCGACCTGCGTCAGGAACAGCGAGAGCTGCGCGACGCCCAGCGCTACGGCAGCCGGCACGACGTCCGCGAGGAACGGCGGGACGTGCGCGACGCAAGGCAGGAACTGCGCGAGGATTGGCGCGATTACCGCAGGTCGCACCGCGACGTTTATCGCGGCGGCAACTGGCGGGCGCCCTTCCGTTATAATCGCTGGGAGGCCGGTGCGCGGATCCGGCCGGGCTATTACAACTCGCGCTATTATATCTCCGACCCCTATCGCTATCGCCTGCCCCGTGCCGGCGCGAACCTGCAGTGGGTGAGGCATTATAACGACGTGCTGCTGGTCAACGTGCGGACCGGCCGGGTGATGGAAGTGCATCGCGGCTTCTTCTGGTAAGCCGACCCGCCTTGAATGACGAAACGGCCCCTGGGTTAAGCTTAGGGGCCGTTTCTTTTTGCGCTATGGCGCGTGCGGTCCATTGTGAAGCCCCCTTGGCCGCGCCGCTCGTTTCCGGGCGGGCGCGGCCGATGGCGCGCGCTAGGCGCACCATCAGTCCGAAAGGGGGTGGACCATATGCCGAAACGCCCGAGGCAGCGGAATGTTCCGCCATGTCACCGGCTCAGGCGGCAAGCGCCTGCGCGATCAGGCGGCGGCTGTTGCCGATGCCGTAGAGCGCGATGAAACTGCCCATGCGCGGCCCCTGATCGGCGCCCAGCAATGTCTGGTAGAGCGCCTTGAACCAGTCGCGCAGCTCGGCAAAGCCATAGGCTTCGTCCTTGCCGATGGCATAGACGATATTCTGGATATCCTCCGCCGTGGCATTGCCGGGCAGCGCGGCCAGTTCCTCGTCGAGCTTGCGCAGGGCGGTGGCTTCGCTTTCGGTGGGCGCGCGGCGCTTGAGCGTCGGAGCGACGAAATCGCGGTGATAGGCGAGCGCATGGCCGATCAGCGCGTCCAGTTCCGGATAGGTCTCCGCATTCGCATCCGCGACATAGTTCTGGAGATAGCCCCAGACCTGTTCGCGGCTGGCATCGCCCATCACGCCGACCAGATTGAGCAGTAAGCCGAAAGTGACCGGCAGTTCACCTTCGGGCAGTTCGCCGTCATGAATGTGATGGACGGGGTTGCCGAGCTGCTGCTCGACCGCCTGCTTGGGGTAGTTGCCACGGAACTGCCAATATTCGTCCACCGCGCGGGGGATGACGCCCATGTGGAGTTGCTTGGCCTTTTTCGGCTCGCGATAGGCGTAGAAGGCAAGGCTCTCCTGCGGGCCGTAGGTCAGCCATTGCTCCAGGCTGAGGCCGTTGCCCTTGGACTTGGAGATCTTCTCGCCCTTTTCGTCGAGGAACATCTCGTAATTGAAGCCTTCGGGCGGGCGGGCGCCCAGAGCGCGGCAGATCTTCGACGACTGGGTGACCGAATCGATCAGATCCTTGCCCGCCATCTCATAATCGACACCCAGCGCGACCCAGCGCATCGCCCAGTCGACCTTCCATTGCAGCTTCGCGCCGCCCGAGAGGATCGATTGTTCGATGACCTCGCCCTCATCCTCGAAGCGGATGAGGCCCGTGGCGGCGTCGATCACCTGCACCGGCACCTGAAGCACGATGCCGCTCTTGGGGCTGATCGGCAGGACCGGGGAATAGGTCGCCTGCCGTTCCTTGCGCAGCGTCGGCAGCATGATGTCCATGATGTCCTGATAATGGCGCAGGACGTTCTTGAGCGCCTCATCGAAAGCGCCGGACTTGTAACGCTCTGTGGCCGAAACGAACTCATAGTCGAAGCCGAAGCGGTCGAGAAAATCCCGCAGCATCGCGTTGTTGTGATGCGCGAAGCTCTCGAACTTCTCGAACGGGTCTGGCACCTGCGTCAACGGCTTGCCCAGATGCTGCGTCAGCATCGCCTGATTGGGCACATTGTCGGGCACCTTGCGCAAGCCATCCATATCGTCGCTGAACGCGATCAGGCGGGTCGGGATGTCCGACAGCGCATGATAGGCGTTGCGGACCATGGTGGTGCGCAATACCTCGTTGAACGTGCCGATATGCGGCAAGCCCGAGGGGCCGTAGCCGGTTTCGAACAGGACATAGCCCTTTTCGGGCGCGCCGTTCTGATAGCGTTTCAGGAGCTTGCGGGCTTCCTCATAGGGCCAGGCCTTGGACGCCTGCGCGGCGGTGCGGAGAAGTTCGGACACGGTCATGATGCGCTCCCCTAAGCATTTTCCAGTCAGATGGAAACATCTGCCGATTCGTAAAATGCGAAGGCCAAAGCATCCGCTATGGACGAAAGGGAACGATTTTCAGTGCCAAAGTGGAGACGAATGGCGGGTTTCGGGCGGCCGTCTTTAACTTTGATTAACCCTGATGATGCATATTTATCACGAGCTTAGAGCTGGTCTGACTATGGAGCGGTTGAGGAACGGCGAGGGATTTTGGGTGCTGGACAGGAGTGATTGCCGCCACGATGCGGAGACATCGGGGCAAGATCACGACGCAGCCAGCGCGCAAAAGACCCGCCGGACCGACCCGCTCCATAGTCAGACCAGTTCTTGAGGGGGCTCAGGAGGGACTATGCAGCCGCGCAGCCGTCACAGAATAACCGTCGATATTCCCGTCATCGTGACCACGGTACTCGACAGCCTGGAAGGAACGATCGTCGATTTGAGCGAAGGCGGCGCCCAGATAGCGGGCTGCGGGCTGCCTGTGCGCAGCCAGTGCCAGATCGATTATGACGGCCATGTCGTCTTCGCGACGGTGCAATGGTCGGAAGAAGACCGCATGGGCATCCGCTTCCCCTATGAACTGGCCGACGGGCCGCTGTTCGACCGGCTGGAGATTGCGCGGTCGGCACGGCTTGCGCCGACGGCCTTTCAACCCCGGACCTTGGGCGCGCGCCCTGCGGGTGGATTCGGACGGCGGTTCGGCTGAATCGCCCGTTTTTCAGGTTTCCCTTTTGTTCCCGTTCGCCTAAGCGATATGGGTGATCGATCCCGCCGCCCTGCCCGCCCTTCACGCCAGTCATGGCGGCATCTGGCTCAGGGAAGGCACCGAGACGCAGGCCGTCGCCAAGGGAGCCGCGATCGCGCGAACGGCCGAGACGCCGACGCTGCTGCTGAATGCGCCGCTGACCGGGCAGCGGCTGGGCTATCCCGATCTGAACGGCCTCGATCTGCTGGAACTGTGGGCCTTCATCCATCCGGCGCGCTTTCTGGTGCCAACGCCCAAGGGGCTGGCCGAAGCGCTGAACCTGCCCCGTCCGGCGCGTGAATCGGATATACCCGCATTGTTGCAGGCTGCGACCAGCGCCTTGCTGGCAACGCTGGAATCCCCCTCATGGGCGGAGCGCGAGGGCGGCTGGACGGCGGCGCAATCGCTGCATCGGCTGCGCTGGCCCTGGGCGCCGCTGGTGGCGCCCCGCATCGCTCAGCCGAAGGAGGCGGAGCGCTGGCTCTTTTCCAAGCTTCCGGAATGGGAGGAGGTTCCGCCCCGCCCTGCCCCCCGCTCGGTTTCGCTGCAATCCGACGCAGTGGTGGCGCGGCTGGAGCAGTTGACCGGCGCGGGCGCCGAAGCGCGGCCCGGCCAGCGCGCCTATGCAGCGGCGGCGGCGGACGTCTTCCGGCCCAAGGCGCATCGCGACCAGCCCAATATGCTGCTGGCGGAGGCCGGGACGGGGATCGGCAAGACATTGGGCTATCTCGCCCCCGCCTCGCTCTGGGCCCGGGAAGCGCAGGGGACGGTGTGGATTTCCACCTATACCAAGGCGTTGCAGCGGCAATTGGACCGGGAATCCTTGCGCCTTTTTCCCGATCCCGCCGTGGCGGCGAAGCGGGTGGTGGTGCGCAAGGGGCGGGAAAATTATCTCTGCCTGCTCAATCTTGAGGATGCGCTGCAAGGCGGCTTTTCCGGGCGCGCAGCGATATTGGCGCAACTGGTGGCGCGCTGGGCGGCCTTCACCAAGGATGGCGACATGATCGGCGGCGACCTGCCGGGCTGGCTGCCGACTTTGTTCCGGCGCAACGGTTCCACCGCGCTGACCGATCGGCGCGGCGAGTGCATCTATGCGGGCTGTCCGCATTACCGCAAATGCTTCATCGAGCGATCGGCGCGGGCCTCGGCGGACGCGGATATCGTGATCGCCAATCATGCGCTGGTGATGATCAACGCGGCGCGTGGGCGGGAAACGGGGCAGGCGCCGCAGCGCATCGTGTTCGACGAAGGCCATCATCTGTTCGACGCGGCGGATTCGACCTTTTCCGTTGCCCTGTCGGGGCAGGAGGCGATCGAGCTGCGCCGTTGGGTGATGGGGCCGGAGGGCAATTCGCGCGGACGGCGGCGCGGCCTCGCGGCGCGGCTGTCAGACCTCGCCAGCTATGACGAGCAGGGCGGCGAGGCGATCCGGGCAGCGGCGGAGGCGGCGCGGGCACTCCCCGCCGATGAGTGGCTGAAGCGGATCGTCGCGGGCGAGCCGTTCGGGCCAGTGGAGGAACTGCTCGCGGCGGTGCGCGGCACGGTCTATGCGCGGGCCGCCGATACGGGCGAGGCCGATGCGGGCTATGGGCTGGAAACCGAGCTGGCCGAACCGGATGGCGCGCTGGTCGAGGCGGCGCAGGAGGCGGCTCGGGCGCTGGATGCGCTGCTGCGCCCCCTCACCCATCTGGGCAAGCGGATGGAGGCCGTGATCGAGGATGCGCCCGACTGGCTGGACGGCGCGGCGCGGGCGCGGGTCGAAGGGGCGATCGCCTCGCTGGGCTGGCGGCGCGATCTGGTGACCGCCTGGCTGGCGCTGCTGGCGCGGGCCGGCGGACCGGCGGATGCGGACTTTGTGGACTGGCTGGCAGTCGAGCGGATCGAGGGGCGGGAGTTCGACATCGGCATCCACCGCCACTGGCTGGACCCGACGCGGCCCCTCGCGCAAACGGTGCTGAAACCGGCGCAGGGGGTGCTGATCACCTCCGCCACGCTGAAGGGCGGCGGCGATTGGGACAATGCGATCAGCCGCAGCGGCGCGAACCATTTGCCGCGTGGCGCCGAGCAGTTCGAGGCAAGCAGCCCCTTCGACTATCCGGAACGGTCGGAAGTGCTGATCGTCACCGACATCAAGCGCGGCGACATTGCGGCGCTGTCGGGCGCCTATGCGCGGCTGATCGAGGCGGCGGGCGGCGGAACTTTGGGCCTGTTCACCGCGATCCGGCGGCTGCGCGCCGTCCATGCGCGGATCGCCGACCGGCTGGCGCGGGCGGGACTGCCGCTTTACGCCCAGCATGTCGACCCGATCGATACGGGCACGCTGATCGATATTTTCCGCGACGATCCCCGCGCTTCGCTGCTGGGCACCGATGCGTTGCGCGACGGCGTGGACGTGCCGGGCCATTCGTTGCGGCTGGTGGTGATGGAGGGCGTGCCCTGGTCGAAGCCGACCGTGCTGCATGCCGCACGCAAGCTGGCCGGGGGCGGCAGCGCCTATGACGACCGGCTGATCCGGGCGCGGATGGCGCAGGCCTTCGGGCGATTGATCCGGCGGGCGGAGGACCGGGGAAGCTTCGTCATCCTCTCCGCCGCCATGCCCAGCCGGCTGCTCAGCGCCTTTCCGCCCGGCACGCCGATCCGCCGTATGACGCTGGACGAAGCCATCATATCGGTCAGCGGCCATTCCCGCGCTGGCCTTGGCGGCGATGCAGCGCTAGGGCTTCAGGGACTCGAATCCGGCACCCACGACCTGGAGCAAAAATGAAGCGGTTGATCCTGTTCCGTCACGCCAAGTCCGATTGGGACGATCCGGTTGCGCGGGACTTCGACCGGCCTCTGAACCGTCGTGGCGAGAAGGCCGCGCTGGTGATGGGCGAATTCGCCAAGGCGCGGGGCATCCGGTTCGACATGGTGGTCGCATCCCCTGCGGTGCGGGTGGTGGAAACGCTGAACAGCTTCTTCACCAGCTATGGCGAGGTGGTCGATCCGCATTGGGACCGGCGCATCTATCTGGCCTCCACCCCCACCCTGTTCGAGGTGATCCGCGACCTGCCCGACAGCGCCGACAGCGTGCTGATGTCGGGTCATAATCCGGGGCTGGAGGAATTGATCCTCGATCTCGTCCCCGACGACGGCGCCAGCCCGCTGCGCGAGGATGTGGAGGTGAAATTCCCCACCGCCTCGATCGCGGTCATGGATCTGCCCATCGACCATTGGAGCGAGGCGAAACCCAATATCGCGAGCCTTGCCAGCTTCACCCGTCCACGCGACCTTGATCCGGCTTTGGGGCCGGGATCGCGCTGAGGGGCATGTGACGCCGATCCTCTGGCGACGGGCGGAGGCGCAAGATGCGGCGGCGCTATCGCTACTGGGCGGGGCGACCTTCCTCGCCAGCTTCGCGCATGATCATCCGGGCGACGCGCTGATCGCCCATATCCGCAGCGCGCACGGAGAAGCCTATTATGCGGCGGCGCTGGCCGATCGCGACCAGGTGCTACTGATCGGAGAAACGCCGCTGGGCGCCCCTGTCGGCTATGCCCTGCTGACGCCGCCTGCGCTGCCCATCGAGACGCGGGAGGGCGATCTTGAACTCAAGCGCATCTATCTGCTCTCCGGCTGGCAGGGTGGAGGCAATGGCGCCAGGCTGATGGCGCTGGTGATGGAGGAAGCGCGGTGGCGTGGCGCGAAGCGATTATTGCTGGCGGTCTATGAGCGCAATAAGCAGGCCCAGCGTTTCTATGCGCGGCATGGCTTCACCGAAGTGAGCGAGACGGTCTTCATGGTAGGCGACGTGCCGTTTCGGGATCTGATCTTTGCAGCGCCGCTGGAATGATGACAGTTATTCGCCAATAGCCTTGGCCAATGCCGCCCGAATGGCTTCGAGCCGGGGAAGCAGATCGGCTCCAGGCATCGATTCGCCATTTTTCGCAGGCGCCACCGATGCCGGAAGCGGATCGCCGCTGCCATCGGCCAGCGCCTTTTGCGCGCCGCGCACGGTGAAGCCCTCGACATTCAGCAGATGATTGATCCGCCGCACCAGCGCCACATCGGCGGGCCGGTAATAGCGGCGGTTGCCCGAACGCTGGAGCGGTCGAAGCTGGGTGAAACGCGTTTCCCAATAGCGCAAGATATGCTGCGGGAGATCGAGTTCGCTCGCCAGCTCACTGATCGTCAGAAATGCGCCCTCTGCCTTTTCCATGGTCATGATGTTGCACCCTTAGCGGCGCCAAGGTCAACCTTCGGGAAAATGGCTATTTTGGCGATCGTTCGGAGCGCGCTGCACCAAATCCGCTGCAGCGCCCTCTTGTTTTTGATTTTCGCATCGTTTCAGGCGCGCGATGCCGAGCGCCTCAGACCGAAGCGACCCGATCCCGCATCGTCTGGCTGGCGCGGAAGGTCAGCACCCGGCGCGGTTCGATCGGCACTTCGACGCCCGTCTTGGGGTTGCGGCCCATGCGCTGCGTCTTGTCGCGCAGGACGAAGGTGCCGAAGCTGGAGATCTTCACATTTTCCCCGCGTTCGAGCGCGACGGACATATGCTCCAATATGGATTCGATTAAGGTTGCCGCTTCCGCCCTTGAGAGGCCAATATGACGGTTCACGCTCTCCGCAAGATCCGCGCGCGTTAGAGTCCCTGTACCGCTCATCGCACTTCCCCACCTTGACACCCGTCGAGCCTAAATGCGGGTGATCATTTGACAATGTGCGCGCTTCTGCATGATTCGGCAAGATGATGCACAGCCGAAATCCTTAAAAAACCGTGAAAAATTGGCGATATAGCGGTCCCGGAACGGGACTTGGAGCGTTCCGGGGGAAAGCGTGAGCGATTCTCGGCGGAACCGACCCGTCAAGATATGACGTGGATTGGTTCGGGGATGTGAAAATGGGTGGATGGCGGACTTTCAGTTTCCGTTCGCCCTGAGCTTGTCGAAGGGCCCTGCTGAGCGAAGGCGAAGCATGGGAGCCTCGCGACGCTCGGCTGAGGGCTTCGACTTGCCGAAGGCAAGTTTATCCTGAGCGCCTGCCTTGGCAGGCAGACGAAGGGCTCAGCCCGAACGGATATCACGCGTCAGCAAATGGCCAAATTCGGCCCTACACCCGCAGGACGCAGGCGCCCCAGGTGAAACCGCCGCCCATCGCCTCCAGCACCAGCAGATCGCCGGGCTGGATGCGTCCGTCGCGCATGGCGAGATCGAGCGCGAGGGGCACCGAAGCGGCGGAGGTGTTGGCGTGTTGATCGACCGTCATCACCACCTTCTCCGGCGCCAGTTTCAGCTTGCGCGCCGTCGCGTCGAGAATGCGGGCATTGGCCTGATGCGGGACCAGCCAATCGATCTCGGCCGGGGTCATGCCGGCGACCTCCATCACTTCGGTCAGCACCGAAGCGAGGTTGGTGACGGCATGGCGGAAGACTTCCTGCCCCTTCATGCGCAACTTGCCGACCGTTTGCGTGGTCGAAGGGCCGCCGTCGACATAGAGAAGCTGGTTATGGCGGCCATCGGCATGAAGCTTCGAAGCAAGGATGCCGCGCTTGCCGTCGGCACTTTCCTCCGCGCCCAGCACGACCGCACCCGCGCCGTCACCGAAGAGGACGCAGGTGGTGCGATCTTCCCAATCGAGGATGCGGCTGAAGGTTTCCGAGCCGATCACGATCGCGTTCCGCGCCGCGCCCGAGCAGATCATGCTGTCCGCCACAGTGATGGCGTAGAGGAAGCCCGAACAGACCGCAGCCACGTCGAAAGCGACGCAATCATTGATGCCGAGCGCCGCCTGAACGATCGTGGCGGAGGCAGGAAAGGTCTGGTCGGGCGTTGCCGTGGCGAGGATGATCAGGTCGATATCCTGCGCGCTGAGGCCTGCCGCTTCCAGGGCGGCCTTGGCGGCGTCGGTGGCAAGCGACGCGGTGGTTTCGCCCTCGCCGGCAATATAGCGGTTACGGATGCCGGTGCGCTCGACGATCCATTCGTCGCTCGTGTCCACGGTCTGCGCCAATTCGGCATTGCTGACGGAGCGGACGGGCAGGGCGGAACCCGTGCCCAGGAGAACGGATCGGCGGATCACTTTGCGGGCAGCTCCATCCTGGATGCGGGAGCGGTCAGCCCCTCGATCCCGTGCATGTCGGCGGCGATACGCCGGGTGATGTCTTCCTCCAGCAGCCGCGCGGCGACATGGACGGCGTTGGCGACGCCCTTGTCATTGGCGCTGCCATGGCTCTTCACCACCACGCCATTGAGGCCAAGGAAGACGGCGCCATTATGGTTGTTGGGGTCGAGATGATGCCGCAGCAGATGCATCGCCGGCTTCGAGATCAGGAAACCGAGCTTGGAGCGGATAGAACTGGTGAAGGCGGTGCGCAACAGGTCGGTCACGAAACGGGCCGTGCCCTCCGCCGTCTTCAATGCGACATTGCCGGAAAAGCCGTCCGACACGATCACGTCGACATCGCCCCGGCCGATCTTGTCGCCTTCAGTGAAGCCTTCGAAGGATAGCGGCAGGCTGGTCGCGGCGCGCAGGATCGCGGCGGCGTCGCGGATTTCCTCCGTGCCCTTCATCTCCTCGGTGCCGATATTCATCAGACGCACGCGGGGCCGCTCCAGGTCGAGCGCGATGCGGGCATAGGCCGCGCCCATCACCGCGAACTGGACGAGATTGCGCGCGTCGCATTCGGTGTTGGCACCCAGGTCCAGCATGACCACGTCATTGTCGCCCAGGGTCGGCAGCATGGCGGCGAGCGCGGGGCGGTCAACGCCCTTCATGGTGCGCAGGGCGAGCTTCGCCATCGCCATCAGCGCGCCGGTATTGCCGGCCGAAACGGCCGCGCCGCATGTCCCCGCCTTCACCGCCGCGATGGCCATGCTCATCGAGCTGGTCTTCTTGCGGATGGCGACGCTGGGCTTGTCGCCCGAATCCACGACGTCGGCTGCGTGGACGATTTCCGACGCGGCGCGCAGATTGGGATGATGGTCGAGCGCGGACTTGATCCGCGCTTCGTCTCCGAAAAGGGTGAAGCGCAGCCCTTCGTGACGGTGACGGGCGAGCGCTGCGCCCGCCATCATCACGCGTACGCCTTCATCCCCGCCCATCGCGTCGATTGCGATTCGCGGTTGGCTGGACAAGTTAACGCACCCTTTTCAGGAGAAATTCTTAAGCGTCAGGCCCCGACGGCGAGGACTTCGCGGCCGTTATAGTGGCCGCAGGCGTCGCACAGATTGTGCGGGCGCTTCAGTTCGCCGCAGTTCGAGCATTCCTGGAATGCTTCGACGCGCAGCGAATCGTGGCTGCGGCGCATGCCGCGACGGGAGGGGGACGTTTTCCTCTTGGGGACAGCCATGTCGGCACCTTATTCCGTAATTGATCGTTTAGTGCGACTGGCCAGTTCCGTCTGGATGCGGACGCCAACGGCGCCGCAGACCCATGCGGCCCGGATGATCGCGAAGCCCTGCGCCTATAGCGCTTTTTGGCCCATGCGCAAGTCCTTCTTGCCCCGGCATCCTGTCGCCCTATTCTGGCCGCGTCACGATAATGCGGGGGAAATCCGATGTTGCTGCCGATCACACTGACGCTGGCCGCCGCCTGCGCGCTGCTCAACATGTGGCTGGGGGTTCGCTGCGCGCGAATCCGGATTTCCGGCCAGGTGCTGCATGGCGACGGCGGCAGCGCGCTGTTGGCCAAGCGGATGCGGGCCCATGCCAATTTCATCGAATATGTGCCGGTGACGCTGATTCTCTTCGGACTGGTGGAACTGGCGATCGGGGCGTCGATGTGGCTCTGGGGCGCGGCGCTGGCGCTGGTGTTGGCGCGAATCGCCCATGCCTTTGGGATGGACGCGGAGAAATCGACTGTTTGGCGCGCTGGCGGGGCGCTGCTGACCTGGGTGGTGATGGTCGGGATGGCGGTGGCCGCGCTGTATGTCGCCTATGGAGCGACGCGGGAGGTACCTGCGCCGCCCGCCATGGCCATGATCCGATAGAATCAGGCCAGGACGGAATCCGCGACGAAGGGATTGGTGCGGCGTTCATGGGCGAAGTTGCTCATCGGGCCATGACCGGGAACGAACGCCGTGTCGCCGCCCAAGGGCCAGAGCTTGCCGGTGATCGCGTCGATCAGATCCTGATGGTTGCCCAACGGAAAGTCGGTTCGGCCGATCGACCCCTGAAACAGCACGTCACCGACGATGGCAAGCTTGCTGGGGGCGTGGTGGAAGACGACATGGCCCGGCGTGTGGCCGGGGCAGTGATAGACGTCGAGCGTCAGATTGCCGACCGTCACCTGATCGCCGTCGTGGAGCCAGCGGTCGGGTTCGAAACTCTCGCCATTAATGCCATATTTCTGACCGTCTTCGCCCAGGCGGTCGATCCAGAAACGGTCGGCTTCATGCGGCCCTTCGATCGGCACGCCCAAGTCTCGGGCAAGGATACCCGCCTGGCCGCAATGGTCGATATGGCCATGGGTGACGAGGATCTTCTCAATGGTGACGCCATGCTGCTCCGCCGCCTTTTTCAGCACCGGCAGGTCGCCGCCCGGATCGACGAAGGCACCGCGATTGGTCGCCGTGCACCAGAAAAGCGTGCAATTCTGCTGGAGCGGCGTCACGGGAATCAGGGCGGCTTTCAGGGGCGGAGTCGTCATGCCGCTGATGTGGCGAAGCTGCGCGCCGGGCGCAAGGTTTAGGGCCAATCGACATTCAGATGATGATATGCCGAAAATGGTGGTTTTTCGTGACCCTTGAAGCGAGTCACGTGCCTCGCTTCAACGCAGCGTACTAAAAGTACGTGAGCACCGGAAGCACGGAAAAGCGCCATTTGCAGGCCGTCAGGGCTGAATGTCGATTGGCCCTAGCCCACATTCTCCGTGGCGAACGGTTCCGCCAGGCTGATGCTGTCGAGCACCTTGGCCGTTTCATCGCGCACGCGGAGCATCACCCTATGCAGCCTGCATTCCGATTCGGGCAGGCAATTGGTGCACGTCTCATGCGCGAAACGGCTGGCGCAGGGCGTAAGCGCCAGCGAACCCCGCGTCAGCCGGACGATGTCGCCATAGCTGATGTCGACCGGCGCCAGCGCCAGCCAATAGCCCCCGTCGCGCCCCCGCTGGGTCGCGACCAGCCCTTCCCGCGCCAGTTCCGACAGGATCACCGTCAGGAATTTGGACGGAATATTCTGGCGCGTGGCGATCTCGTTCAGGGGCACCGGGCCTTGCCGGTAGCGGTCTGCGAGATGCTGGAGGGCACGGATGGCGTAACGGGTCTTCTGCGAAAGCATGGGGCTGTTATTCGCTTCCGCCGAAGATTTGACAAGCCATCAGGGCGCGGGATTCAGCGCTTCACGCGCCTGTTTGGGAAAATCGCTGAACATGGCGTCCACGCCCGTGCGGGCAACCGCCTGGACATAGCCTGCAAAGTCCCCCCTGCCCTGCGGATCGTCAGGGCGCTGGAAGGCGGCGGGCAGGAAGCTGTTTTCCATGCGCAGCGTCCAGACATGGACTTGCAGTCCCGCATCATGGGCGCGCCCGACCAGCCCCGTCGGGCCTTCGGGCGCCAACACCATGGCGGTCGCCGGACCGATGCCGTCGGCATAATCCGCGATCTGCTTCAGCCCCTGCGTCGTCATCATGTCGGCATAGGTCGTGCCCGGCGCATCGGCGGGGCCGCCCTCGCCCTCGACAAGCTGAATCAGGCGCAGGCGGGACACGGCGCGCAGAGCCTTCAGATTGCCGACCTCGAAGGATTGGATGAAGACCGGATCAGCCTCCGTCTGATAGCCATATTGGCTGAGCAGCGCGAGCAGCGGCGCCTGATGGGCCAGGCCGATTCCAGCGAAATAGCTGGGATGCTTGGTTTCGGGATAGAGGCCGATGCGGCGGCCGGTTTCCGCTTCCTTGGCGCGGACCAGCTTCAATATCTCCTCGAAGGTCGGGATCGGATAGAGATCGTTGAAGCGGCTGTTGGCGGCACGAAACTGCGGCAACCTCTCGCGAGCGCGTAGCGTGCGCAGTTCCGCGAGGGTGAAATCCTCGGTGAACCAGCCGGTGACGGGCTGACCATCGATCGTCTTGCTGGTCTTGCGAGCGGCGAATTCGGGATGATCCGCGACGTCGGTGGTGCCGCTTATCTCATTTTCATGCCGGGCGACGAGAACGCCGTCGCGGGTCAGCACCAGATCCGGTTCGATATAATCGGCGCCCTGGTCGATTGCGCGTTCATAAGCGGCGAGCGTATGTTCGGGCCGCTCGCCGCTGGCGCCGCGATGGGCGATGATGAAGGGTTCGGCCATCACGGGCGCCGCCGTCAAAAGAGCGAGGAGGAGGATGGCGGCTGTGCGGAGCATCCTCCCGAAAATCATGCCTTCACCCGCTCCAGAGCGTCCTCATAGGTGGTCGCCTTGAAGCCGACGACGGTGCGGTCACCCAGATCCAGGATCGGGCGCTTGATCATCGAGGGGTTGCTCATCATCAGCAGCACCGCCTTGTCCGCGTCGATATGCGCCTTGTCGCCGGCATCCAATGCCTTGAAGGTCGTGCCGGAACGGTTGAGGATGGTTTCCCACCCATGTTCCTCAACCCAGCCGCGCAGCGCCGTCTCGTCGACGCCCGACACCTTGTAATCGTGGAAGCTGTAGGGCTTGCCGCTATTGTCGAGGAAATTGCGCGCCTTCTTGATCGTGTCGCAATTCTTGATGCCGTACATGGTCAGCATGGGACTTATCCTTTGAAGGCGGTGACTTCGATCTCGATCTTCATCTCCGGCTTGATGAGGCCGGTGACGATGCAGCTCGCGGCGGGGCGAATCTCACCGAAAATCGGTGCGGTCGCCTGGCCCAGCTCGTCCCAATAAGCGGGGTCGGTGATATAATAGGTCACGCGCACCACGTCCGCAAAGGAGAAGCCGGCTTCTTCCAGCGCCTTGCCGATGACCTTCAGCGCGTTCCGGCCCTGATCCACAACGGATTCGGGCATGGCCTTGGTTTCGGGATCAGTGCCGGTTGTTCCGGCGACGAAGCACCAGTCGCCCTGGACGACGGCGCGCGAATAGCCGACCTGCGCCTCGAAAGGCGAGCCGGAGGAAATGAGCTGGCGGGGCATGGGGATTCCCTTTGTGCAGACCTGGGAGAAATGGGGCGGAAAGGATCGTGGCGGCTCTTGCCCCGTTCGCAGGATACTGTCCAGCGCCTTTTGCCGGAAGGGAACGGCGCGGACCGCTGGCCGTTGAAGCGGGGAAGGAGACAGGCCATGAACCGACCCGACAACACCCCTTTCCCCGACAGCGGCGAAGAGAATAGCGAGCAAGCCGAAGCGGGTTCGCAGGCCCAGGATGTAGCCGGGGAGGCGCGGACGCGCTCGACCGATCGGGCGGAGGATAGCGAACGCGGCGGGCGGCCCAATCCGGCGCAGATCCTGCCGGACGATACGCCCGATCTGGTCGAGAAGATGGAGGAGATGAACCGGTCGGGCCGGATCGACAATGATGCCTTTGCCGGGGAACCGCAGATGGATGATGAGGAAGACAGCCTCGGTCCGACCGAGGATGAGGATTAGCTGTTTTAGGCCGCGTCCTGGTTCAAGGACAGGTTGATCATGCCCCGCGCCATATGGCTGAGCGCCTCTGCCATGGCCCCGGCGAGGTCCGGATCGAGGCCGGGTTGCGCCTCGATCGCGCGGGTCATGGCGGTGGCCCATTGATCCGCCAGCACCGACGTGATCGGAAAGGCGCGGTGCAGCGACATGATGCATTGGCCGCGCTCGAACCAGTCGCGGGGACCGCCCGCCCAGCCCGCCAGGAACCGGGTGAGGCCGTGGCGCACGGCGTTCAGGTCCGCCGCATGGATGGCGCGCAGGTCGGCATAGGCCGAATCCTGCTCGATCAGGTCGTAGAAGCGGTTGGCGATGGCGGCCACGGCTGGCTCGCCGCCGATGCGGGCATAAGGGGTGGTCATGGAGCCTCCTGCTGGTGGGATCAGCGTGGCGGCTGGGGCCGAGCGGTCATTGATCCTGGTCAAATCGGAAGGTTTTGACGCGAGACGGGCCGAACAAGTTTCGTTATGGCCGCGTCATGAGCCGAAGATCGAGGAAGAGCCGCAGCGATGTGGTGTGGCTGGCGGAGGCGCGCCGGGCGGGCCGAGGGCGGTTGCAAAGCAGGAAAGGGAAGGCGCCGTCGCTGGCGCCGCTCGTCATCGGCGGGGTGCTGATCGGCGCCGGTCTGGGCTGGTTCGGACCCGAGATGATGCAGCGCTTTCAGAACAGCCGGTGGGAGCAGATCGCGTCACCGGCGGCGGACGACAGCCTGTCGGCGCAGTTCGGATTTTGCCACACGGGCGGCGGAACCAATTGCGTCGTCGACGGCGACACCTTCTGGTTCCACGGGGAGAAGGTGCGAGTGATGGATATCGACGCGCCCGAAACCCATGATCCGCGCTGTGCCGGGGAAGCGGCCTTGGGCGCGCGGGCGACGCAGCGGTTGCAGCAATTGATGAATGCCGGCCCCTTCTCGCTGGAGAGCGGGGATCGGGAGACGGATCGCTATGGGCGGTCGTTGCGGGTGGTGACGCGGGGCGGGGAGTCGCTTGGCGAGACGTTGGTGGCCGAAGGACTGGCGCGGGAATGGGATGGCGCGCGGCATCCCTGGTGCTGAAGTCCGGGGGGAGGACAAGCCTCCCCCATCGGATTCTTAGCGGCAGTTCAGGCTGCCCCGGTCGATTTCGCGACCAAGCAGCGCGCCTGCGCCTGCGCCGATGATGACGCCAGCGGTGTTCGAGCGTCCACGGTCGAGCTGGCCGCCGAGCAGGCCACCCAGCGCCGCGCCGACGATCAGGCCGGTGGTGCCGTCCGAGCGGCGGCAATAATAGCGATCGTCATAGCCGCGATAGATGCGGGTGCTGCGGGTCACGCGGATCGGCTCATACCCATCGCGATAATAGCGGTCCGGGCGATAATAGCGGCCATAGCGCGGGTCCGGGCGGTTCCAGTCATAGCTGTAGACGACCCCGCTCGGGCGGCGCCAGCCTTCGTGACGGCCATTGTCATGCCGTCCGCCATGCTTCCAGTCGTCGCGGCCATGGCCCTTGCCATGCCCGGCCCAGGGTGGCGGGTCGGCGGCGGCAGGGGCTGCGCTCAGCGTCACGGCGCCGAGCGACAAGGCGGCAAAAGCGGCTTTCAGGGTGAACTTCATCTCTGGCTCCCTTGGCTGATTAGTCAATGGGAGCACAACATCCGAAAGCGGATAAACGTTGCATGAACGGAACAAAACATTGTGTTCATGTGGCCGTCAGTTTTCGGGCCGGCAATCAGAAAAGGCTGTTGATCGCGCCCTTTTGCTGATCGGTGACGGCGTCGGCGGTCGCGCTGCTATCGTCCTTGTCGGAAGTGCCCACGAACTGGATCGCCGTCAGGATTACAAGCACCGCCCAAAGCACCGCCATCCAGCGGCTGGTGAAGAGGGAGGAGAGACGGACGCCGAACATGAGCGGGAGGTTAGGCAATTGCGAATAATAAAGAGTTACCTGGCTCGATCACATTTGAGCCGAATGCATCCCATCCTCCGGGACGCATCATCGCCTGACAGCGCACCTTTGTTACCGCAATCCGGGTAATCGCAAGCGATGTAACGGTCCCGATCCATTACATCGCTACGATGGCGCTCCTAGAGCAGAATCCGACCCGATTGCATCGGATCGGCTGCTCTAGACCTTTGTTTTGCCGCGTTTTCCGAGTCAGCAGATGATTCTATCTGCTTAGAAAACGCTCTAGCCTTGAATGCCTTACTCCGCCGCGATCCCCGCTGCCTTGAACATATCCGGGTCGCCAGCTTCATCGGCGTTGGCGGCGGTGCCGCTCTTGAGTTTGCTGCGGCGGTCGAACGCATCCCACACATCGTTCCACTGGCCGCGCGTGGCGCCCTTCGAATATTCCGTCGCGCGGGTTTCGAAGAAATTGGCATGCTCGACGCCGTTCAGCAGCGGGGTCAGCCAGGGGAGCGGATGCTCGTCGATCATGTAGATTGGCTTCAGACCCAATTGCCCCAGGCGCCAGTCAGCGATGTAACGGACATATTTCTTGATGTCCTTGGGCGTCATGCCGGGGACCGGGCCCATTTCGAAGACGAGATCGACGAAGGCATCCTCGATCCGCACCGTCTTCTGGCACATATCCATGATGTCGTCCTTGACCGACGCGGTCAGGCAATCGCGTTCCTTCACAAAGGCGTGGAACAGGCGGATGATGCCTTCGCAGTGCAGCGTCTCGTCGCGGACCGACCAGGTGACGATCTGGCCCATGCCCTTCATCTTGTTGAAGCGCGGGAAGTTCATCAGCATCGCGAAGCTGGCGAAGAGCTGCAAGCCCTCCGTAAAGCCGCCGAACATGGCGAGCGTCTTGGCGATGTCCTCGTCCGTGTCGACGCCGAACTGCTGGAGATAGTCGTGTTTGTCCTTCATCTCCTTATACTGCATGAAGGCGCTATATTCGCTCTCGGGCATGCCGATAGTGTCGAGCAGGTGCGAATAGGCGGCGATGTGGACCGTTTCCATGTTGCTAAACGCGGTCAGCATCATCTTGATTTCGGTTGGCTTGAACACGCGGCCATATTTTTCGTGGTAGCAGTCCTGCACTTCCACATCGGCCTGGGTGAAGAAGCGGAAGATCTGGGTGAGCAGGTTGCGCTCATGGTCGCTCAATTTCTGCGCCCAATCGCGGCAATCCTCGCCCAGCGGCACTTCCTCCGGCAGCCAGTGGAGCTGCTGCTGGCGCTTCCAGAACTCATAGGCCCAGGGATATTCGAAGGGCTTGTAGACCTTGCTGGCTTGAAGAAGAGGCATGGGTCGAACTCCTCAGTTCGTAAAATAGGTGAAGGAAGCGGCGACAACCAGTCCGATCACGCCGATCATGATTTCTTTGCGGCCTTTTTTACGGACGGTCGCGCTATCCGAAGGCGGGATAGTGCCATAGGCTTTCCATCCCCGCCGCTGTTCGAAGTAACTTTCCTCACCACTGGCTATGAAGGCCGCATTCCCCTGCGCCACCCGATCAGCCCGCACCACGGCATAGATGCCATAGCCGATCGAACAGAATGACATGGCGACGACAAACCACATGGCTAACGGCCCTGCACAGAAGCGCAGCGGAACTCCTCTCCCACAAGGGGAGAGGAGATTAACTCACTGGCAGGCGAGGCACTCGTCATAGTCGGTGGTCTCGCCAATTTCGAATTTCGGGGCGTCGATGGTGTTGTCCGCTTCGACCCCGCCTGCGAAACCGGCGCGCTGCACCGACTTGGAGCGCAGATAATAGAGCGACTTGATGCCCAGTTCCCACGCCCGGTAGTGGAGCATGAGCAGATCCCATTTCTCCACATCCGCCGGGATGAACAGGTTCAGCGACTGCGCCTGATCGATGAAGGGCGTGCGGTCGGCGGCCAGTTCGAGCAGCCAGCGCTGATCGATCTCGAAACTGGTCTTGAACGTGTCCTTCTCTTCCTGGCTGAGGAAGTCGAGATGCTGGACGCTGCCGCCCTTTTCCAGGATCGAGTTCCAGACGGCCGTGCTGTCCTTCGCCTTTTCGACCAGCAGCTTTTCGAGATAGGGGTTCTTGATCGCGAAGCTGCCCGACAGCGTCTTGTGGGTGTAGATGTTCGCCGGAATCGGCTCGATACAGGCGCTGGTGCCGCCGCAGATGATGGAGATCGACGCGGTGGGCGCGATCGCCATCTTGCAGGAGAAGCGCTCCATCACCCCCATGTCGGCGGCGTCCGGGCACGGGCCGCGCTCGACAGCGAGCTGCATCGAGGCTTCGGCGGCCTTTTCGCTGATATGCTTGAAGATGCGCAAGTTCCACGACTTGGCCATCGCGCCTTCAAACGGAAGTCCCCGGGCCTGGAGGAAGGAGTGGAACCCCATCACCCCCAGGCCCACTGACCGTTCACGGCTCGCACTATATTTCGCCCGCGCCATTTCCGGCGGCGCGCGGTCGACATAGTCCTGCAGCACATTGTCGAGGAAGCGCATGACATCCTCGACAAACTGCTTGTCGTCCTTCCACTCATCCCAGGTTTCGAGATTGAGCGAAGAAAGGCAGCAGACTGCCGTGCGGTCATTGCCGATATGGTCGCGACCCGTCGGCAAAGTGATTTCGGAGCAAAGGTTCGACGTCGACACCTTGAGGCCCAGATCGCGGTGATGCTTGGGCATCATGCGGTTCACGGTGTCGTTGAAGACGATATAGGGCTCGCCGGTGGCGAGGCGGACCTCGACCAGCTTCTGGAACAGGGCGCGGGCGTTGACGCTGCCGCGCACCGACTGGTCCTTGGGACTGCGCAGATTAAATTCGGTGCCGTCGCGGACCGCTTCCATGAACTCGTCGGTCAGCAGCACGCCATGGTGGAGGTTCAACGCCTTGCGGTTGAAGTCACCGGACGTCTTGCGGATTTCGAGGAACTCCTCGATCTCCGGGTGGGAGACGTCGAGATAGCAGGCGGCCGAACCGCGGCGCAGGCTGCCCTGGCTGATCGCGAGGGTGAGGCTGTCCATCACGCGGACGAAGGGGATGATGCCGCTAGTCTTGCCGTTGAGGCCGACCGGCTCCCCGATACCGCGCACATTGCCCCAATAGGTGCCGATGCCGCCGCCGCGCGAGGCGAGCCAGACATTCTCGTTCCAGGTGTTGACGATGCCTTCCAGGCTGTCGTCCACCGAGTTCAGATAGCAACTGATCGGCAGACCCCGACCCGTGCCGCCGTTCGACAGGACGGGCGTGGCGGGCATGAACCAGAGGCGCGAAATATAGTCATAGACGCGCTGGGCATGGTCGGCATCGTCGGCATAAGCGGCGGCGACGCGGGCGAACAGGTCCTGATAGCTTTCGCCGGGCAGCAGATAGCGGTCCTGGAGCGTGTCCTTGCCGAAGTCGGTCAGCAGCGCGTCGCGGCTGGCGTCGGTCGTGACGTGAAAACGGCGCTCCAGCACGCTGGACGAAGACATGGGGGACGAGCTGGAAACGGCGTCGGCCTTGGGGGCTGGCGCTACCTTCTTCTTTTCCGCCACGGTTTCGACCACTTCGTCAATCACGGTTGCCACGTCGCTTGCACTCACCTGTTCGCTGTCTCGAAAATCCATACCAGCCCCCGAATGTTCCTGTTTCGTTCGATTCGGTCAAGCCGCTGCCGGCCGGGCCGAAACAACTTAGCATTTTCGACCCGGTCAGGCACGGAAATGGGGCCAGCAGGCGCAATCGCAAGGGCAAAAATACCCTCCCTCCGGGAACCAGCCCGGTAGGCACGATCACAATCTGTTGGGTAACCCCCGTTAACCTGATACAAGGGATAGTGCCACAGCTTCATTTCCTTTCAAGGGGGTAAATGACAATTCGGGGACTCGGTTCGTCGCCGCCCCGACTCATTTCATCGACGGTTCGGCACGTCGCAACGCAGCGACGCATGGACTTTCCTTGGCTTGCCAAAAGGCAAGAGGGACAATTTCGATTGTAAAATAAATTTGGCTTGCCACGGAAATGCGCGAAAGCGGTGCTACGACCCATGGCGTTTCGTGACCGTGGCATGACAAGATATAGTGTGAAGGCGCTGCGAAAAGCCGATCCAGATCAATGAAGGGGGTGTTTTCCGCCCCAGGAGAGGAGCCGACATGATTCTCTATTACCACCCCCTCTCCTCCTATTGCTGGAAGGTGCTG
The DNA here is from genome assembly GCF_001563265.1 of Sphingobium sp. TKS. Taxonomy (NCBI): domain Bacteria; kingdom Pseudomonadati; phylum Pseudomonadota; class Alphaproteobacteria; order Sphingomonadales; family Sphingobiaceae; genus Sphingobium; species Sphingobium sp. TKS. The sequence goes on from NZ_CP005083.1 coordinate 3,685,457, forward strand.
ATCGCCCTTTACGAGAATGGCACGGCGTTCGAACCGCGCATGCTGGAAGACCCGGCTGTCGCGGAAGCCTGGCTGGCGTTATGGCCGCTAGGGAAATTCCCCGTGCTGCGCGATGAGTCGCGGGACCGGACGATCGCGGAGACCAGCATCATCGTCGAATATCTGGGGCAGCATCGTCCGGGGCCGTTCCGCCCGATTCCCGACGATGCCGACGCCGCGCTGGAGGTGCGGCTGATGGACCGGCTGTTCGACAATTATGTGATGGCGCCGGTGCAGGCGATCGTCGGGGACAAGATTCGGCCCGAAGGGGTGGCGCGCGATGGCTATGCCGTGGGAGAGGCGCGGCGGATGCTGGGCAAGGCCTATGCGCTATTGGAAGCGCGGATGGCGGGGCGGCGATGGGCGGCGGGGGACGACTTCACGCTGGCTGATTGCGCGGCGGCGCCAGCGTTGTTCTATGCGGACAAGATCGAGCCGATGCGGGGCGGCTTTCCGGGGCTGGGCGCCTATCTGGAGCGGCTGGAGGCGCGGAAGAGCTTTGCGCGGGTGCTGCGGGAGAAGGAGCCGTGGTGGCATATGTTCCCGTTCGCGGATGAGGGGGCTTAGACCCGCCAGGCGCGCGGGGCATGGCGGGAAACGCCCTCCCCGGCGCTCGGCTTCGTGCCGCCACTGGACTCGCGCGCGATTCCCTACTAGCCGCTGCCCTGCATGGACCCGCCGTGCAGAGGCGGGCCTTAGACTAGGGACCAGGGTAGATGACCGTCATCAAGACCGCCGATCTGATCGAGAGCGTTGCCGATGCGCTCCAGTTCATCAGTTACTATCATCCGATGGATTATATTCGCGCGCTGGGCAAAGCCTATGACGCCGAAGCCAATCCGGCGGCCAAGGACGCCATCGCCCAGATCCTGACCAACAGCCGCATGTGCGCCGAAGGGCACCGCCCGATCTGCCAGGACACCGGCATCGTCAACGTCTTCATCAAATGGGGCATGGACTGCCGCCTGGACGACAACAGCCGCTCGATGCAGGACGTGGTCGATGAAGGCGTGCGCAAGGCCTATCTCAACCCGGAAAACCGCCTGCGCGCCTCGATCCTGAAGGATCCCGCGTTCAGCCGCGTCAATACGAAGGACAACACGCCCTGCGTGCTGAATGTCGAACTGGTGCCGGGCAACAAGGTGATCGTGGACGTCGCGGCCAAGGGCGGCGGCTCCGAGAACAAGACCAAGTTCAAGATGATGAACCCGAGCGACTCCATCGTCGACTGGGTGCTGGAAATGATCCCGCAAATGGGCGCGGGCTGGTGCCCTCCCGGCATGCTGGGCATCGGCATTGGCGGCACCGCGGAAAAGGCCGTGGCGCTGGCCAAGGAATCGCTGATGGAGCCCATCGACATGGGTGAACTGAAAGCACGCGGGCCGCAGAACGAGATTGAGAAGCTGCGGATCGAGATTTTCGACAAGGTCAATGCGCTGGGCATCGGCGCGCAGGGTCTGGGCGGGCTTTCGACCATCCTGGACGTCAAGATCTACGACTATCCCTGCCATGCGGCGGGCAAGCCGGTGGCGATGATCCCCAACTGCGCGGCGACGCGTCACGCGCATTTCACGCTGGACGGTTCGGGTCCAGCCTATCTGGAGGCGCCGAAGATCAGCGAATGGCCGCAGGTCGATTGGAAGCCCAGCAAGGAAGCGATCCGCGTCGATCTCGACACGCTGACGCCCGAAGTGGTGCAGAGCTGGAAACATGGCGACCGACTGTTGCTGAACGGCAAGATGCTGACCGGGCGCGACGCGGCGCACAAGCGTATCCAGGACATGCTGGCCCGCGGCGAGGAGCTTCCGGTCGATTTCAAGGGCCGCGTGATCTACTATGTCGGCCCGGTCGATCCGGTGCGCGACGAAGTGGTCGGTCCGGCCGGTCCGACGACCGCGACCCGAATGGACAAGTTCATGGACATGATGCTGGAACAGGGCTTGGCCGCCTGCGTCGGCAAGGCCGAGCGCGGTCCGGCGGCGACGGATTCGATCGCCAAGCATAAGAGCGCCTACCTCATGGCGGTCGGCGGCGCGGCCTATCTGGTGGCCCGCGCCATCAAGGCGGCCAAGGTGGTCGGCTTCGAGGATCTGGGCATGGAAGCGATCTACGAGTTCGATGTGCAGGACATGCCCGTCACCGTCGCGGTCGATAGCGAAGGCCAGAATGTCCACCGCCTCGCCCCGCTGGTGTGGCAGGAAAAAATCCGGAAGGAACATCTGCTCGAAGGCGCGTAAGCGTCTCTTTCCTTCATTTGGACAAGGACGCGCCGCCCGGTCTTCCAGCGGCGCGTTTTTTTTGCAGCCCATTGAGTATCGATCATGTCCTTTCCGATCTGGTTGCCCGCGACATTGCTGGCAGGCGGAGTGCAGGCCTGGCGGACCGCGGTGCAACGGCGAGTCAGCAAGGAACTGTCCGTCAATGCCGCCGGACTGGTGCGCTATCTCTATGGCCTACCCTTCGCGCTGATGCTGCTGGGCGGGGATCGGCTGCGGGGTGATGGGGGTCATGCTGTTGTCGACCGGCGGCAAGCGGGCAGGCTTCATCCGCGCCCTGGGGCAGCCGGCCGCGCTTTGCGGGATAGCGTCAGGCTTTTTCTTCGCGCTGGCCGCGATCGGCGTGCGGCGGGCGACGCAGCAAGTGGGCAGCAGCGATCCGATCCTCGCCGCCTTGATCGTGCTGGTGGTGACGGTCGTGCTGCAAACGGGGATGCAGGGGGGCTATCTGCTGCTGCGCGAGCCGGAACAGATGCGCAAGGCGCTGCATAGCTGGCGGGTTTCGGGACAGGTCGGGCTGCTGTCCGCGCTCGGTTCGGCCTGCTGGTTCACCGGCTTTGCGACGGCGCCAGTCGCGCTGGTGCGGATCGTGGGACAGGTCGAGGTCGCCTTCACTTTGGGCTTTGGCCATTTCTATCTGGGCGAGCGGATGGCGCGCAGCGAAGTCATGGGGCTGATGCTGGTGGCGGGCGGAGTCGTGCTGGCGCTGATGGGCGCGCTATAGCGGTTCACCGCATCGATAACGCTTCTTTTACTATCGTCCGATAGCTCCCTTTACCGTGAGAAATCAGGCAAGAACCGAGACTGTCGCGCAAGCGGTGATGAAGGTGGCCAAGCTATCGGGCGACCTTGGCATCCGCACGCTCGATTTGCAGGCGGACATCAGTGAGCTGGCGGATCGCGTCACCCATCAGGCCCGCACGATCGAGGCGATCAGCGGCGCGGCGGCACAGCTTTCGGGCGACGGGGAAAGCGTGGCGCTGGCCGGACAGGATGCGCGGGAAAAGGCGGTCGCGGCGCGGAGCATCATCGATGATTCCGGGCGGCAATTGTCCGACGCCAACGGCAATTTCGTCGACCTGATCGAGCGGGTCAGCAGCGTGCATGAGCGGCTGGACGGCTTTCGCGAGGCGCTCAAGACCGTGGCCCATGTCACCAGCGTGATCAGCGGAATCGCCAGCCAGACCAATTTGCTGGCGCTCAACGCCACCATCGAGGCGGCCCGCGCGGGCGACGCCGGGCGCGGCTTTGCCGTGGTCGCCGCCGAGGTCAAGAAGCTGGCGCAGGAAACCGCCGCCGCCACCCAGACCATCGACCAGTCGATCGGCGCGCTGACCGGCGAGGCGGGCAAAATGCTGGAGGGCATCGTCCATGGCGCGGAAACCGCCCGCACCGCGCTCAACGACACCAAGAATATCGAACTGCTGGTCGAACGGCTGAGCGCGTTGATGCAGGATCTGTCCAGCAACAGCGAGACCGTGGCGGAACGCATCGCCTCCATCGTCGGATCGGCGGGCGAGATACGCGGCGGGCTGGCGGCGCTGGCGAGCACCTCCACCGACAATGCGGGGGGCTTGCAAAGGCTGTCGGGCCGCATTTCCACCGCCAGCGACGACACGAACCAACTGCTGCAACTGGTGGCGGAAAGCGGCGTCGAGATACCCGATTCGCCCTATATCGATTTCTGCCTGGACGCCGCGCAAACGGTGAGCGATGCGCTGGAACATGCCATTGTCGAAGGCCGCCTGACGGAACGCGACCTGTTCAGCGAAATCTATACGCCGATCCCCGGCACGCAACCGGCGCAATATAGCCATCCGGTGCAGCCCGTGCTGATTCCCCCGGCGCGGGTGCAGCAGGAACGGGCGCGTGGCTTTCCGGGGCTGTTCGGCATGACCTTCACCGACCGCAACAGCTTCGGCGCGGTCGCCATGCCGGAACGGTCGCATCCGCAGCGGCCGGGCGATGATAATTGGAACTTCGAATATTCGCGCCAGGGGCTGATCTTCGATTATCCCGACACGCGTGAGCAATGCAAGATTACCCAGCCCTTCTGCATCAAGGCCTATCGGCGGCTGAATGCCGCAGGCGAGGTCATCCTGCTAAAGCAGGTGATCGCCTCCATCCACGTGCGCGGACGGCATTGGGGGATTTTACAGATGGCCTATCAGGATCAGGGATAAGCGAGATTGCTGCTTGGCCTGATCGGGCTGGAAGTGGTCAATTGCAGATATTACAGGTTGTCATCCCAGCGAAAGCTGGGACCGCGTGAGGCTAGGCCGTACCCTATCGCCTGAGATCCCAGCTTTCGCTGGGATGACGGAAATGATGTCGGCTTCCCACCCAAATCCGACATCCATCGCATTTACGATAGAGAGCAATCCGCTCTCAACTCTTGCCGACGCTCCGAACCGCGCTATGTCCCTCCCCGTCATCATAGCGGGAGACGGCATGGGCCGCATCGTCGGGAAAATCGTGAAGGGCTTGGGCGCTGCGTTGCTGTTTCTGGCGGTCGCCCTGTGCCTGGCAGTGACCATCGTTCCGCCCTTTCTCGACCGCATCTATTATGAAGGGCCGGTCAGTCGCCATTATGACGGCGCGCATTTCTTCAATCCCGATGGGGAAATCCGGTTTCCCGCGCCGCCGGGCAGCAACCGACAAGGCTTCATCGCACGCTGGCTGATGGGGCGGGACGACCGCCCCTCATGGCCCGACATGGTGGCGGTCAAGCCCTCGCGCCCACCCGCCTTCGCCGCGCCCAAGGGGATGATGGCGACCTGGGTGGGGCATGCCACCGTGCTGGTGCAGGCGGCGGGCCTCAATATCCTGACCGATCCGATCTGGTCGGACCATGCCAGCCCCTTTCCCCCGCTGGGGCCGAAGCGGGTGGCGCGGCCGGGGGTGCGCTTCGACAATCTGCCGAAGATCGACCTCATCCTCATCAGCCACAATCATTATGACCATATGGACATCCCCACGCTGAAAAGACTGTGGGAGCGGGACCGGCCCAAGATCATCACGAGCCTGGGCAACGACGCGATCCTGAAGGCCAACGGCATCCCGTCGATGGCGCTCGACTGGGGGCAGTCGGTGAGCGGCGCGGCGCTGAACGGCCTGGGCAGCGACACGGTGATCCAGTGCGAGAATTACGAGCATTGCCCGGATTATCGCGTCCATGTGCTGCGCAACCATCATTGGAGCAGCCGCTGGAACACGGACCGCAGCCGGGCGCTCTGGTCGAGTTTCTTCATCAGCACGCGGGCGGGGAACATCTTCTTCGCAGGCGACACCGGCGCGGGAGACATGGCCTGGCCGGAAGAAGCGGCGCGGCTGGGGCCGATAAGGCTGGCGATGATCCCGATCGGGGCGTTCCGTTTCTATCCGGGGCAGATGCAGTCGGATTCGCATATCGGACCGGAACAGGCGGTGCGGGTGTTCGAAAAGCTCAAGGCCTCGACCGCGATTCCCATCCATTGGGGGACGTTCCGCCTGTCCTATGAGAAACGGGATACCCCGCCGAAGATGCTGGAACTCTATCTGCGTTGCGCCGGGATCGAACGGAAACGCTTCGCGCCGCTCAGGATCGGACAGTCGATCCTGGTGCCGGGCTATGCGCCGGTGCCGCGTGGGGCGAAAAGCTGTGACCGGCGGGCTATCGCAGCGCTGGAATGATGAAGACGCCGGGCGGTTTCGGCCAATTGCGGACGTTGCGCAGGCCCACTTCCCAATAGCTGTCAGGCTGGCCCCTTGGCCTTCATCATGGCACGGAAATTATCCATCCTCGTCGCGGCAAGATATTCGGCCTGCATCTCCTGCGTCAGCAGTTCGACCATCTGGCGGCCCTCGATCCACAATTCGATGACGCCGAAGCCGCCGCCCCGCTTGCGATATTTGGCGGGCCAGCCTTCGCGGGATGCGATCGCCATCACCTCCGCCTCGCTGAGCGGCGTGGCGATGGCGGCATGGGTGGCGGTGTAGCCGGTCTGCTCCGTCCGCTCGCCAAAGCTGTCGGCATCACCCTCCGCCTCGCGCAGCACCGTGCCCAGCGGATAGATTTCTATCGCCGTGCCGCGATCGTCTCCGGCCACGGCGATCCAGCTTCCCGGTGTGACCGGCGGAAAGGGAAAGGCCTCCCCGCGCCAGAATTCAGCGATGATCTGCGCCACATGGCGCGGGTCATGAGCGGCGATCGACAGATGGAACAGCATGATGCGACTCCTCTCCCCCACAGGATGGATACAGGGACGACCATGGCATAAAGAGGCCGCGCCGGATTGGAGATTTCGGACCGGGCCTGCCGCGAGGGCGGACCCGGCCGGAACCATCAGGCCTTGGTGCATTCCCCGGCGCGCTTGCCGGTGACGTCATGGGTGGTGCGCAGGACGGGGCTCCCGCCCTCCGTCTTGGTCATGGTGCTGCCCAGGGTCAGCGTGTCGGCGGTGAAATTGCCCTCCAGCACGATTTCGGAAGTGCCCTTGCCCGAGGTGCAGGCGAGCGTCGCGATCAACCGGCCCTTGCGGACCAGCTTGTCCTTGTAGGTGCAGTTCTTGCCTTCCGCCCCCGCGAGCGCATTGGCGTCGGGCACGCCCGCCGCATCGACGGCGATGCAGGCCTTGTCCTCGCTGACTTGCTTCAGTGCGGCCTGATATTCGGCCGGGGTGACGGTGGGGGTGTTGTAGCCGGTGGTCTTGCGGGTCAGCGTCCATTCGCCCGCCTTCATGACGATCGGCGCTTCGGCGGCTTCGGGCGCGGGTTCCGGCTTGCTGCCACAAGCGGCCAAGCCAAGAGCGAGCGGCAACGCCGCCAACGCAACTTTCTGCATATCCTCTCCCCTGTTCTCGCTGGTTCACGCATTTTGCGAGCCGTCGGCCATTCCTGCCGACTTCAAAATGCTTTGGCGGAACGGCGTGAGGCTCGCGCCAAGTCGCGCAAAGCGCAAGAGGAATTTGCTGGAGCCTGTTTCCCGCATTTTGCGAGCCGTCGGCCATGCTGGCCGACTTCAAAATGCTCTATCGCTTCTTATAAGTGGGGGCGTGGAAGTCGGGCGGCTTGGTGGCGACCCAGGCAAGAAAGCGGGCCAGTTCGGGATGGGCGCGCAAGGCGGCGGCATCGCCATAGGCGCGCGCGAGCTCCGCATTGCCGAGGTGCGCGTGGATGGCGCGATGGCAGATCGGGTGGACGGGCGCCATGTCCCGCCCGCCTTTGCTTTTGGGCACCGGATGATGCCATTCGACGCGGTGGCCCAGCGCGCGGCCGCAAAGCCAGCAAGCCGGGCTTTCGCTCATTTCGCCGCGCAGGTCGTGCTGATCCACTTGCCGGACGTCTTGGCCTTCATGCTCATGTTCATGCCGTTGGGCGCGCCGGTCATCTTCATGTCCATATGCATTTCATAGCTTTCGGGCGCATAATCGCCGGACATGACGGCGTTCATCGTGCCGCCCTGCGACTTGCAGCTTATCTCACCCTTCACCGATCCGCCGCTGGCGTCGAAGCCCTTATAGGTGCAGTCCTTATTCTCCTGGCCGGAGAACATCTTGCCGCTGGGATTGGCCGCCTCTTCGGGCGAGACGCAATATTTGATCGAGGTGCGGCTCATCATCTTCTTCATCTGCTCTTTCATCTGAGCGCCGCCACCGGGCATGTTCGGCATGTCGATATCTTCCAGCTCATAGGTGCCCTCCCACTGACCAGGCTTGAGCTGGACCTTCTGAACCTCCTGGCGGACCTCTTCCTTGGTCTGCGGCTGGCCGGACGGTTTTTCGCCGCAGCCCGCCAGCAAAGCCGTTGCTCCCATCAGGCCCAGAACCGTTTTGCGCATGGATAATCCTCCCTGTTGCACCCCGCTTGGGGCGGGACCATATCAAGGCGCGATGACAATTCAAATCCGCACCACGCTGGACGAGCCGGAGACCGGCGAAGGCTTCGTCCCCCACCGCCCCGCGCGTCCGGAAAAGAGCGAGGGTGGGCGGCCGTTCAAGCTGGTTTCCGATTATGAACCGTCGGGCGACCAGCCGACCGCCATTGCCGAACTGGTGGAAACCGCGCTGGCGGGCGAGAAGGATCAGGTGCTGCTGGGCGTCACCGGCTCCGGCAAGACCTTCACCATGGCGAAGGTGATCGAGGCGTTGCAGCGGCCCGCTCTGGTGCTGGCGCCGAACAAGATTCTCGCCGCGCAGCTTTATGGGGAGTTCAAAAGTTTCTTCCCCGAAAATGCGGTCGAATATTTCGTCAGCTATTATGATTATTACCAGCCCGAGGCCTATGTGGCGCGGTCGGACACCTATATCGAGAAGGAAAGCTCGGTCAACGAGGCGATCGACCGGATGCGCCATTCGGCCACCCGCGCCCTGATGGAGCGGGACGATGTGCTGATCGTGGCGTCGGTGTCCTGTCTTTACGGCATCGGATCGGTCGAAACCTATTCGGCCATGACCTTCGGACTAAAGAAGGGCGGGATCGAGGACCAGCGCGAGATCATCCGCAAGCTGGTGGCGCTCCAGTACAAGCGCAACGACGCGGCCTTTGCCCGCGGCAATTTCCGGGTGAAGGGGGACAATCTGGAGATTTTCCCCTCGCACTATGAGGATACGGCGTGGCGAGTCAGCTTCTTCGGCAATGAGATTGAGGAGATTGTCGAGTTCGATCCGCTGACGGGCAAGAAGATCGCGTCGCTGGACTATGTGAAGGTCTTTCCCAATTCGCACCACGTCACGCCGGGGCCGACGCTTAAGCAGGCGATGGAGGCGATCCGCTTCGAACTGGCGGAGCGGCTGAAGGAGCTGACCAGCGAGGGCAAGCTGCTGGAGGCGCAGCGGCTGGAGCAGCGGACCAATTTCGATCTGGAGATGATCGCGGCGACCGGCTCCTGCGCGGGGATCGAAAATTATTCGCGCTTCCTCACCGGCCGCCTGCCGGGCGAGCCGCCGCCGACCTTGTTCGAATATCTGCCGGAAAACGCGCTGCTGTTCGTGGATGAGAGCCACCAGACCGTGCCGCAGATCGGCGCGATGGCGCGGGGCGACCATCGGCGCAAGATCACGCTCGCCGAATATGGCTTCCGCCTGCCGAGCTGCATCGACAACCGGCCTTTGCGCTTCAACGAATGGGACGCGATGCGGCCGCAGACGGTCAGCGTGTCCGCGACGCCGGGGCCGTGGGAGATGAACCAGACCGGGGGCACCTTTTCCGAACAAGTCATTCGCCCGACCGGGCTCATCGATCCGCCGGTCGAGATCAAGCCGGTGGAGGATCAGGTGGACGACCTGATCAACGAATGCCGCAAGGTCGCGGCGCAGGGATACCGCACGCTGGTCACGACGCTGACCAAGCGGATGGCGGAGGACCTGACCGAGTTCATGCATGAAGCGGGAATCAAGGTCCGCTACATGCATTCGGATGTCGAGACGCTGGAGCGCATCGAGCTGATCCGGGATTTGCGGCTGGGCGTCTATGACGTGCTGATCGGCATCAACCTGCTGCGCGAGGGGCTGGATATTCCCGAATGCGGGCTGGTGGCGATATTGGACGCGGACAAGGAGGGCTTTTTGCGCTCCGAAACCTCGCTGATCCAGACCATCGGGCGTGCGGCGCGTAACGTCGAGGGACGGGTGATCCTCTATGCCGATCGGATCACCGGCAGCATGGAACGAGCGCTGGGCGAAACCTCGCGGCGGCGCGAGAAGCAGATGGAATATAATGCCGAACATGGCATCACGCCGACCACGATCAAGCGCAATATCAGCGATATCATCGCCCATGTCGCGTCGAAGGATCAGGTCACGGTGGAGACGGGGCTGGACGACCGGCCGCACTTGGTCGGCCACAACCTCCGCGCCTATATCGAGGATCTCGAAAAGAAGATGCGCGCCGCCGCGGCGGATCTGGAATTCGAGGAAGCCGGCCGTATCCGCGACGAAATCCGCAAGCTGGAGGCGGAGGAACTGGGCCTGCCCGCCGAGCAGCAGGTGGCCGCGCCGAGGGGCCGCGCGACCGAAGGAAAACCGGGGACGCGGAAATTACGCTACGGGAAGGTGCAGAAGAAGTTTGGGCGGTAAAGGCCATAGGAGCCCCCGCACGCGAGTAACATGACTGGGATGGGTGGATTTCGGAAAGTCGGATTCGCGGTCGGCAGGATAAATAGCCGACATCGAATTGAGATGTATCTACCGCGCGTTCAAGGTGATAGCATCAATGAATGGCTGACTGGTTGGGTCCTGCACTTTCTGGAATATTCGAACTGGCTGGTTCGTTAATTCCTACAAGAAGAGGCGATCCCTTTTTCCGATCTGCACCACTTTGGAAACGTATTTCGGTTCTGATTTTGGTAGGCATATTTGCAGCCTTGGGATCGGTTTTAGTTTCTTATTTGATTTTCGCGTTTCTGGCTTTCATCTTAAAAGCGTTAGGCGTCGGAACTTAGAGATCAGCCCATGTCGTCCGTCGCTATTGCGGAATGGCCGTTTTAGGGACAGAAACGAGAAGCTGCCGAGCCGGTCCTAGAAAGGAAAAATTGGAGCCTAAGAGGCAACAAATGGTCGTCTGCTGCCCTGCCGATAAGCGAGCTTGGCGTTGCCGAAAACACGGGGTGCCGCGCCGATAGCTGGGGGCACGGAAATCAAGTGTTTTTCGTCAGCGTCCGCTTAAAGGTACAGCATGAAACTTACAGATGATCGGCTGTGATCGTTAGTGCCGCCTCGCCGTTGGTGCGAACCTAAGCAAGATCAATCCCGCTAATACTAACAGGCCGATCACCTGCTTTTCGTATCCAGCGAACAGGCGCCAACCCGCATATTCACTGCAAACGGCAGCAAGGAGTACCGCCACAAAAACGCCTGCAATGAGCCGATCACGTAAATTTGGCGGGCGAGGATGCCATTCGTATTGAGGGTCGCTCATGGCGGTGAATTTGCTGTAATGCATCAGACGACGCAACGCCTAATCTATCGTCCTCTTAACCGGAATATTTTGGCCAACAACGCTAGGATAGCGAACGACAGGAAGCAGAAATAGATCAACGCCGCACGAATGGTTTTACCGTCCAGCACATTTTCGGCGCACCACTTCCAATAGAAATAGGATATCGCCAGAAATATTACCCATACGGCTGTTATCCGTGCGCGCCTCACCCTCTTCTCCACTCTGTTCATTGATCTTATTCATTTCTTTGACTTGAAATCAAATGAGATTCGAGAGTCCGGTTTTGAGACGGCCGAATTCGCTGCCAAATGTCTCAAACTGGTCGTTTTCAGACCCTCCTTCCCATCATCCGATCCTGAACGTGGAGAACTGGCTAAGGATCATGCGTTGCCCAATGGCTACAGAACCCTCAAAAAACATCCTATTTCTCCAACGGGGCAGGATTGCACCTGTCCTATTCCGCGCCACCGGGTCTATCCCGCATCCCTCTTTGAAACGTCCGACAAATCGCGTCACCACGCATACGCGCGCGCAGGCACGCGCGCGCGTACACTGTGAACTTCGGCGTGAAATGGTCGCTTGCCGACAGGCCGTTTCCCGCCTCCTTCGAAGCGCCCCCCCCTTCAATGCGTGCGGCTGGTGACGTTCGCGGTGCCGTCGCTCTGAATTTCGATCAGATGGGCGGTGCCGTTATCACACTCCGCTTTCCAGCCCATGACTCCATGCCGCACTTCGGTTCGTTCCGACCGGGCGACTGTCGAGCAAGCCGCGCCGGACGCCCGCACGGCCCTCTCCAGTACGCCATTGCGTTGCGTTTCATCCAGCTTGGCGACCTCAGCCGCTGCGCCGGTTTCGGGGGCTGCGCGCTGGTCGACGGCAGTGATCTGGTCGCCGCTCTCGCCGCAAGCCGTCAGGGCAAATATCCCGGCCAGCACTATCCAATTGCGCATGTTCATCCTTTCGCTGGGGGAGCAAATGCATCCGTCGCCCGGATGAGCGCGTCCAATATGCCGGGTTCGTTGAACGCATGACCCGCGCCTTCGATCATCTCGAATGTCGCCTGCGGCCATGCCCGGTGCAGCGCCCAGGCGGTTTCGGCGGGGCAAGCCATGTCGTAGCGGCCCTGTACGATCACGCCAGGAATGCCCGCCAGTTTCGCCGCGTCGCGAATAAGCTGGCCTTCCTCCAGCCAGCCGCCATGGACGAAATAATGATTTTCGATTCTTGCGAAGGCGAGTGCGAAGTCATCGGCTTCATGGGTGGCGGAGAGCGCGTCATCCGGCAGCAGACGGATGGTTTCGCCTTCCCAGACGCTCCACGCCTTGGCTGCGGCGATCTGCTTGGCGCGGTCGTCGCCGGTCAGGATGCGACGATAGGCATGGAGCAGGTCGCCGCGCTCCGCCGCCGGGATGGGTGCGACGAAGCGTTCCCATTTGTCGGGATAGATGCGGCTGGCGCCCTGCTGATAATACCAGTCGATCTCCTGGCGACGGATGGTGAAGATGCCGCGCAACACCAGTTCGGTCACGCGTTCGGGGTGCGTCTGGGCATAGGCCAGCGCCAGCGTGGAACCCCAGCTTCCGCCGAAGACCAGCCATTGGTCGATGCCCATCATCTCCCGCAGGCGTTCGATGTCCGCGACGAGGTGCCAGCTGGTGTTCGCCTCCAGCGCCGCATGGGGCGTCGAACGACCACAACCGCGCTGGTCGAAGAGGAGGACGTCGTAGCTTCGCGGATCGAACAGGCGGCGATGGTCGGGCGAAATGCCGCCGCCAGGGCCGCCATGCAGGAAGACGGCAGGCTTGGCGCCGGGCGTTCCGGCGCGTTCCCAATAGATGCGATGGCCGTCCCCCACGTCGAGATGGCCGGAGGCGAAGGGTTCGATCGGCGGGTAGAGCGTGCGCATGGGTCAAGGTGTAGAAACTCTGGCGGGCAATGCAATCGACAGACGCGCGGTTCGCTTCGACAAGTGACGCTTGAGCGCGCGCGAACCCAGGTGCATCTTCCGCCACGATCCAGACAGGAGGAATTCCGATGCGTTCCACCCTTGCCCTTTTCTGCGCCAGCCTGGCCCTTGCCACGCCGCTCGCCGCCCCACTTGCCGCCATGGCCAAGGCGCCCGATTATGCCGCAGCGATTGCCGACCCCAAACGTCCGGCGGATGCCAAGGCGCTGGATGAAGGGCGCAAGCCGGCCGAAACGCTCGCCTTTCTGGGACTGAAGCCTGGCATGAAGGCGGCCGATATCGTCACCGGATCTGGCTATTGGGCGGAGATCATGGCCGATGTGGTGGGGCGCAAGGGCAAGGTGACGGGCTTTGAACCCAGCCAGTTCACAACCAAGCCCGAGAGCCAGCAGAAATGGCAGGCCCTGCAGGCGCGACGACCCGAAGTGAAATGGGTCAGCTATCCGTTCGAGGGTTTTGGCGCCCCCGCGAACAGCTTCGACTTCACCATCCTCAACCTCAATTATCACGACCTCTATTGGCAATCGGAGAAGATGGGCATTCCCTTCACCGATCCGGCGGCCTTCGTGAAGGCGCTCTACGCCGCGACAAAGCCGAGCGGGATCGTCGGCGTGATCGACCATGCGGGGCCGGCGGGCGGCACGCGGGCGATCGTCGACAAGCTGCACCGGATCGATCCGGCCGTGGTCAAGGCGGACTTCGCCAAGGCTGGGTTCGTGCTGGAGGCGGAAAGCCCGCTGCTCGCCAATCCGCAGGACGACCATAGCAAAAATGTGTTCGACCCCGCCATTCGCGGCAAGACGGACCGCTTCCTGTTCCGCTTCCGCAAACCGAAATAAGGGCTTTTGACCGCAAGAGGCGGGATGACAGGGCGGTGCGGCGGCGTCAGTCTGGCGGGCATGGACCTGTCCGATCTCGACCGTCACGGCGCCGCGCGCCTGCCCGCCCTGCTCTCCCCCGATCAATGCGCGGAGATGATCGCGCTGTGGGAGCAACCGCACCTCTTCCGCAAGGAAGTGGTGATGGCGCGACATGGCTATGGCAGCGGGCGCTATCGCTATTTCGACTATCCGCTGCCCGCGCCCGTCGCGGCGTTGCGGGACGCGCTCTATCCGGCGCTGGCGGATGTCGCCAATCGCTGGGCGGCGATGCTGGGGAGCGGCGACATCTATCCCACGCGCCATGCCGATTTTCTGAAGGCGGGCGCGCTCACCGGACAGGACAAAGCGACGCCGCTGCTGCTGCGCTATGAGGCGGGGGACTGGAACGCGCTGCATCAGGATGTCTATGGCCCGCATGTCTTTCCGCTGCAGACGGCGATCCTGTTGTCGGAGCCGGAACGCGACTTTACCGGCGGCGCTTTCGTTCTGACCGAGCAGCGACCCCGCATGCAGTCGCGGCCCGAGGTGGTTCCGCTGGCCCAGGGTGACGCGGTGGTCTTCCCGGTTCGGGAGCGGCCGGTGATCGGTGCGAGAGGCGTGCATCGAGTGCAGATGCGCCATGGCGTCAGCCGGTTGCTGTCCGGAGCGCGTTACACATTAGGGATCATTTTTCATGACGCGGCATGATGCCGGATTACATTTTGCGACAAATCTTTATGGGCATTGCCAGAATTTTGCGACAACTCCCCCCTAAAGGGGAGGCTTCAGGATCTTGAATTTCAGGGGTGACAAGTGCGCCGTTCCTTCGCCTATCTTATATTTCCGTTGATGATGAGTGCAGCGCCCGGTGCGCTGATGGCGCAGACTGAGGAGCCCAGAGGGCCAGCCGGGCAGATCGACGAGAGCGAGGAAATCATCGTCACCGGCCAGCCCGAGCGAGGCGCGGTAGTCGGCACCATCAAGCCGGAGCAGCAGCTTTCGCCCGCCGATGTGCGGGCACTGGGCGTCACCTCCATATCCGAGATGATCACCGAACTGGCGCCGCAGACCAATGGCAGCCCGGTGATCCTGCTCAACGGCAAGCGGATTTCGAGCTTCTCGGAGATTCAGGACATCCCCTCCGAAGCGGTGGCGCGGGTCGACATCCTGCCGGAGCAGGTCGCGCTGAACTATGGTTATGCGCCGACGCAGAAGGTCGTGAACATCGTGCTGCGCCAGCGTTTCCGCGCCGAGACGATGGACCTGCGCGCAGGTACGACCACGCAGGGCGGGCGCGACAATGGCTCGGCGGAAGGCGGGCTGCTGCGTATCCGGGGCGACAATCGCTTCACCCTCGACATGCAGTACAAGACCGCCGCATCGCTGCTGGAAAGCGAGCGCGGCGTGGTGCCGACCGTGCAGGGCGAACGGGCCAACCAACAGTCGGGCCTCGACGCCTTCCTGGTGGGGGAAAACGGCATGACCGGCGGCGAGCTGGCGCATCATCGCACGCTCAGCCCGGCGACCGAGAGCTTTGCTACCAATGCCACCCTGGCCCGCGCACTGGGCAAGATATCGATGACGATCAACGGGCGGCTGGAGCTGTCGGACAATGACAGCCTGCAAGGATTCCAGGCGGCGGCGTTCGACCTGCCGGCCGGCAACCCCTTCTCGCCCTTCGCCACGCCGACGAGCTTCTATCGCTATCTGCGTCAGGCGGGCGAGCTGGGGCAACAGATCAAGGGCACGACCGGCCATGTCGGCGTGACGCTGAGCGGGCTGCTGGGCGGGGGCTGGCAATGGTCTTTCACCGGCAATGGCGATTATTCCAACACCCGCACCACGACCGATCGCGGCGTCGATACTGGCGCGATCCAGAGCGCGATCAATGCAGGCGCCGATCCCTTCGGTGGCTTTTCGGCGGATCTTCTCTCGACGCGGGCGATCGACCGGGCGAAAGCTGAGTCCAAAGCGGTGACCGGCGACCTGCTGCTGTCCGGTCCGCTGTTCGACCTGCCCGCCGGGGCGGTCACGACATCGGTGCGCGTGGGTGGATCGGCCAATGGCTTCGATAGCCGGTCGATCCGCTCGGGCGTCGAGCGCAATAGCAGCTACAACCGGGAAATCGGCAGCGGGCAGATCAGCCTGGACCTGCCGATCACCAGCCGGTCGAAGGGCGTGCTGGGCGCAGTGGGCGACATCGGCGTCAATGTGAACGCGGCGGCGCAGCATTATTCCGACTTCGGCACGCTTTCGACCTTGGGTTACGGCATGCGTTGGCGGCCGGTGCCCGCCGTGCAGTTGCTGATGTCCGCCAATCAGGACCGCGCTGCGCCTACGGGCACGCAGATCACCGATCCGGAAATCCGCACGCCCAATGTGTCAGTGTTCGATTATGCAACTGGACAGACGGTATTCATCACGCAGGTCAGCCGCGGTAACCCCAATCTCAAGGAAAGCGTACGCGACCAGTTCCGGCTGAGTGCGAATATCAAACCATTCGAAAAGCCCAATCTGACGCTGACGGCAACCTATACCAACAGCCGGACGACCAATCCGATTTCGGCCTTTCCGACGCCGTCACCAGCAATCGAGGAGGCCTTTCCTGACCAGTTCGTTCGCAACGGCGGTGTGTTGACGGAGATCAGAGCTTTTCCCATCAACTATCTGCGGTCGCAGAGCGAGCAGTTGCGCTGGGGCTTCGACCTCAGCATTCCGCTGAAATCGCACATCCAGAAGGTGATCGAGGCCTGGCGCGCAGCAGGCGCGAAGCCCGAGGAACGGCCCAAGGAATTGCAGGATCTGCGTAGCCTGTTCGGCAATCGCGGCCCCGGTGGTGGTCAAGCTGGTCAGCCGCCGCAGGGGCAGGAAGGCGGCGACCGGCCACGCGGCGAAGGAGATCAGAGCGGCCGCGGTGGCCAAGGGGGTGGCGGCCAGCGCGGTCCGGGCGGTGGCTTCGGTGGGCCGGGCGGCTTCGGCGGCGGCGGGCGCGGCGGCGGCGGCGGTCGGCTGAGCTTCAGCCTCTATCACACCTGGCATTTCACCGAGAGCATCCTGATCGCGCCCGGCGTGCCGGAGCTGGACCTGCTGAACGGCGACGCCACCGGATCGTCGGGCGGGCAGCCGCGGCATGAACTCAATGCGCGGGTCGGCTATACCAATAATGGCCTGGGCGCGCGATTGAGCGTCGATTGGGAAAGCGGCACCCATGTCGACGGCGCCCTGAGCGGAACGACGAGCGGGGCGTCACGGCTGGACTTCGGCAGTCTGGCGACGGTGGATTTGCGGCTGTTCGCCAATCTGGGGCAGATGCCTTCATTGGTGAAGGCGCACCCCTTTCTGCGGGGCGCGCGGGTGTCCATCGGCATCGACAATCTGTTCAACCAGCGGCGCAGCGTGACCGATGCGACCGGGATGACGCCGGTGCGCTATCAGCCCGGCTATCTCGATCCGATCGGGCGAGCAGTGACGATCAGCTTCCGCAAGCTGTTCTTCTGACGGATTTAAGACGCCCATGCCCGGTCCGTTATGATCGTCAGGACAGATCGGGAAGGGTTCGCCGCATGAAGCCGCCCCGTCATCAAGCTGATCAAGGATGTGGCAGGCGGAACGGTGCAAAGGGAACCGGCCGCACCGGCGGCCTGAATCGCGCCGAGGGGTTTGGAGAGGGAAAGGCCGCCTCAGCCCCGCATGACTTCCAAGGCCTGGCCCACAGCCAAAATCCCTTCCGGCGCGGCGGCAAAGCCCATATGCGTGCAATCCACCTCAATCGCCCGGTCGCGCTCCCCGGCGCGCCCTTTGGCGCATTCAGGCAAAATCACGCCATCGCGCTGCGACCACAAAGCCACGGTCGGCACCGGCGGCTTGACCTCGCGATTGCAGGCAAAGGGCGGCTGATCCACCGGAAAGCCTGACACCAACTGATAGAGACGCCAGGCATGATTGGCGCGCGGGTCGCCGGAAAAGGGCGTGCCCATCGTCACCACCCCGCCGACCTTGGCGGTGGCGAATTTCGCATATTCCCGCGCAAACAGCCCGCCCAGGCTCCAGCCCACCAGCGTCACCCGGGCGCCTGTCTTCCGCCTGATGGCGTCCACCCGCCGGTCGATCTGCTCCAGACTGTCAGGTTTCGGTCCGAAATTGCGGCCCATGCCCCAGCCATGCGCCTCATAACCCGCCGCATTCAGCACGGCGCGCAACGGCTCCATCCGCTGTTCGCCCGCCATCAGTCCGGGGATCAGCAGAACCTGCCGCCCGTCGCCGCGGATCGCCCGCGCCAGGCTGGAGGCCTGCGCCCGCGTCCGCGCCAGATCGAGAGGCACTGACGCATTGCCCAACAGATGCTGGAGCGATGGCCGTTCAGCCGCGCGCGGACCGCTAGCCAGGCGGCCTCTCCAGAAGGTGGCAATGACGTCGGCATAAGGCGGCACGAAAATGTCTTTCCTTTTTCCAAAAGGAAAAATGACATTCTCATGACAATAGCTCCCGAGTCCATGGGAATTCATCCACCAGGACAAACGGTCCGTCGTTTGTGACAGCGGCTTTGAGCGGGGTCAGGGCGCCAATGGAGACGTTTGCGCCACAGGCACGCCATCGGCCGCCCGCAACTGGCGCGGCTCCAGGATCGCGGCCGTCTCGATCAGGTCGAGCGCCCGCCGCGCCTCCAGATAGCGGCGCGCAAATTGCATCCAGCGGTCCGCCGCAGCCCGTCCCGGCATTTGTTCCACCTCCGCCAGCGCCGCGCCGACCCGCGACCCGTCCAGATAGCGGATCGCCCGGTCCAGCGCCGCCTGCGGCCGGGGAGAGGGGGTGGACGCCTTGTGAATGGTGATGATCTCGCGAGCCTCATGCTCCAGCGCTTCCCACCAGCTTGCATTGGCGGACGGCACCGTCACCTGATCAGCCACCGCCGTCAGCCCGGCGCGCAGATCGGCCAGGGTCACCGGCTCCCGCGCCGCGTTGATGATGGTCGCGACGGCGCGTGGCTGCGCCTGCCCGAAGCGCAGCCGCAACTGCCCTTCAATATAGCCGAGCGGCGTCCCGCTATCGAGCGCCCGCCGCGCCGCGAAGGCGACCAACAGGCCTTCCGCGCGCGCCGCATTGCCCGAAGCCGCCTGCGCCTCCACGGCGATGCGGTTGAGCCGCTCTTCCAGTTGGACCACCCGCGCATCCAGCATTTGCCCGGCATCGGCGGACAGCGGACGCATCGGCACGCCCGATCCCGCAGCGTTGAGCAGCGGATCGCTCAGCGCCGCCTGCCGCTGCGGCGCGTACCATCGCTGGATTTTCGGCAGGGCCAGAACGGTCAGCACCACCCCGACGGCAAAGGCGAGCAAGACCAGCAGCACCAGCATCCAGAGCCCACGCCGCCGTGCGGGGAGCGGCGTTGCCACGCCGTCCGCCGCGCCGCCCACCGTGCCGCCGCCCACCGTGCCGTCCGTGTCGCTCATCAAGGGTCTGTCTTCCATATGAGGCGAATCATTCGCATAATCGGACGGCAAGGGCCAGCATCCTCTCATCATCGGGCTTATCGGGCGCCTGGGCGCTGGCCCAGCCGTCGCCGCAGGCCGTCAGCGCGGCCGGGCCGATCGCGATCAGGTGCAGGGCGGCGCGCTGCTCCGGATCCACAAGCTGCGCCAGCACTTCCCCGGCGCGTGGCGAATGGACCAACAGGATGCTGTCGGCCTCCAGCCGCTCCGCCAGCCGGTCATCCTCGATCCGCAGCATTTCATAAACCGCGATACGCTCGATCCGTAGCGCCCCTTCATCGATCGGCGCGATCGTCCGCCCGGCCAGATGCAGCACATGGCCATGCCCGTCCGCCGCGATCCGCCGCGCAATGGCGGTGCCATCGCCATCCCCGGCGGCGACCTGCGCAAAGCCCGCTTCCCCCAGCGCCTTCGCCGTCGCTTTTCCCACCGCATAAGCGGGCAGGTTGCGATAATCGGCCAGCCGTTCCCCCGCCAGCCGGGCTGCATTGGCGCTGGTCAACAACAGGGCGTCGAAGCGGCTTGCGGCAGGAGCCTCCCAATCCAGCGCCCGCGGCACGAACAGGGGAACAATCCGTGCCTCCAGCCCCAATTCCGCCGCCCGCTCGGCCGTCTTGCCGGCGCCCGGCTCGGGCCGCAGGATGATGAGCGGCCTCACGGCTCGAACAGCGCGCGCAACGCCGGACTCGCCTGCTCCAGCAAGCGGCACCCCATAGCTTCGGCAGCAGCGGCATCGCGCCGATCAATCCGCAGCGAATCCCCGACTGTTTCCTGCCCATCAGGGCTGATGATCTCGGCGCGCAGGTGAATCCGCCCATCCTCCAGCCGCCCCAGCGCCGCAATCGGGGAATGGCATGTGCCCCCCAAACCGACCAGCACAGCCCGCTCCGCCATCACGCAGTCGAACGTATCCGCATCGCTGATCGTCGCCAGCAATTCCAGCATGGCCGCATTGTCGCTCAACGTCTCGATCCCCACCGCCCCTTGCGACGGCGCAGGCAGCATGACGTCAATCGGGATCGTCACGCCCACATCGCTTTGGCCCAGCCGGTCCAGCCCCGCCGCCGCCAGCAAGGTCGCATGCGCTTCGCCCTTGGCCAGCTTGGCGAGCCGCGTCGCCACATTGCCGCGAAACAGCACGACCTCCGCATCGGGGCGAAGCCGCTTCACCTGTGCCGCCCGGCGCGGCGAACTGGTGCCGACCACCGGCTTTTCGGGAAGCGCCTCGAAACTCTCCGCGCCCACCAGCCGATCCCGTACATCGGCACGCGGCAGCATCGCCGCTATCCGAATCTCGGCCGGTCGCAGCGTCTCGACATCCTTCATCGAGTGCACGGCAAAATCGATCTCGCCCGCGATCAGCGCCCGATCCAGTTCCTTGGTCCACAATGCCTTGCCGCCGATCTCCGCCAAGGCCCGGTCCTGAATACGGTCCCCGCTGGTCTGCACCACGACGATTTCGACCGCACCTTCATCCCAACCGTGGCGTGCGCACAGCGCCGCCCTCGTCATATGCGCCTGCGCGAGCGCAAGCGGGGAACCACGGGTGCCAAGGCGGAGGGGGCGGGAAGGCTTTTGCATGATCCCGCTTGCTCTAATGGCCGCGGACATTAGATGGAAGCGGCAATGACGATCATCCTTGGCCTGGAATCAAGCTGCGACGAAACCGCAGCGGCGCTGGTGACGGCGGAGGGCAGGATTCTCGCCCACCGCCTCGCTACGCAGGAGGAGGCGCATCGCCCCTATGGCGGCGTTGTCCCCGAAATCGCCGCCCGCGCCCATGTCGAGGCGCTCGCGCCCCTGATCGAAGCGGCGCTCAAGGACGCGAACCTCACCCTGAACGATGTCGACGTGATCGCCGCGACAGCCGGTCCCGGCCTGATCGGCGGCGTGATGGTCGGCCTCGTCACCGGCAAGGCGCTCGCCCATGCGGCGAACAAGCCCCTGATCGCGGTCAATCACCTCGAAGGCCACGCCCTTTCGCCGCGCCTCGCGGACCCCAGCCTCCAATTCCCCTATCTGCTGCTGCTGGTGTCCGGCGGCCATTGCCAGCTCCTCCAGGTGCGCGGCCCCGGCGATTATGCTCGCCTCGCCACCACCATCGACGACGCCAGCGGCGAAGCCTTCGACAAGACGGCGAAACTGCTCGGTCTCGGTTATCCCGGCGGCCCGGCGGTCGAAAAGGCCGCTGCGCTGGGCAACCCCAAAGCCGTCCCGCTTCCACGCCCCCTCGTCGGCACGGCGGAACCGCATTTCTCCTTCGCGGGCCTGAAAAGCGCGGTCATGCGCGCCGCCCAATCCGGCCAATATTCGACGGAAGATATCGCCGCGAGCTTCCAGCAGGCGGTGATCGATTGCCTGATCGACCGCACCGAAAAGCAGCTTGCCGAGCGTCAGGGCATCACCGCTCTCGTCGTTGCGGGGGGCGTCGCCGCCAACCAGTCGATCCGCGCCGCTCTCGAAGCGCTCGCCGCCAAATATGACTTGCCGTTCGTCGCCCCGCCGCTCTGGCTCTGCACGGACAATGCCGCGATGATCGCCTGGGCGGGGGCGGAGCGCTATGCGGCAGGCCTGATCGACGATTTGACCGTCCCGGCCCGCCCGCGCTGGCCGCTCGACCCCAGCGCCGAAAAAGCGCGCGGCGCCGGGGTCAAAGCATGAAGGGTGTGAAAGCATGAAGGCCGGTGTTATCGGAGCAGGCGCATGGGGCACCGCGCTCGCCCAAACCCTGGCTACGGATGGCCGGCATGTCCGCCTCTGGGCGCTGGAACCCGAAGTGGTGGAGGCGGTCAACAAGGACCGGCAGAACCCGCTCTATCTGCCCAATATCCCGCTCAGCGCCTCGATCGAAGCCACTGGCGACTTGGGCGCCATGGCCGACCGGGACATGTTGCTGATCGTCAGCCCGGCCCAGCATCTGCGCGCTGTCGTGGCGCAGGCTCCCGCGGGCACCCCGCTCATCCTCTGCTCCAAGGGCATCGAGGCGGGCACCAGTCTGCTCATGTCCGAAGTCGCGCAACAAGCGCAGCCCACGTCCCCCGTCGCCGTCCTGTCCGGCCCGACTTTTGCCCATGAGGTGGCGAAGGGTCTTCCCACCGCGATCACGTTGGCCTGCGCCGACGCCGATCTCGCCGCGAAGATCGCTGCCCGCATCGCCCGCCCGGCCTTTCGCCCCTATCTCTCCGATGATGTGGTCGGCGCGGAGATCGGCGGCGCGGTAAAGAATGTTCTCGCCATCGCCTGCGGCGTCGCGGAGGGTGCAGGTCTGGGCCTCAACGCCCGCGCCTCCCTCATCAGCCGGGGTTTTGCCGAAATGACCCGCTTCGGCCTCGCGAGGGGCGCCCGCGCGGAGACCCTTGCGGGCCTCTCGGGCCTGGGCGATCTCGTCCTCACCTGCTCCTCGACCAACAGCCGCAACTTCTCGCTCGGCAAGGGCTTGGGCGAGGGCCAGTCAGCCAAGGATCTGCTCTCCAACCGCCGGACCGTAGCGGAAGGCGCGTTCACCGCCCCGGTCCTGCGCGAAGCAGCCCGCGCGGCAAAGGTCGAAATGCCGGTGGTCGAAGCCGTCTGCGCCCTGCTCGAAGACGCCGCGCCGCTGGCTCAAGTGATGGACGCGCTGCTCGCCCGTCCGTTGCGCGCCGAATAAAAACTCGCGCTCTTTCCAGATATTGCTACAGTCCGGCTCCACAAAATGACGCCACAGCATTGACGCCACAGGGGGACCATAGTTCGTTGCCGGTTGAAGGGGCCTCTCCCGCGCAGCAGGATGATATTGCCGCGCTCGCCAAGGGCGGACGGACCAATGTGTTCGGTTTCCTGCTCCGCCTCGCCGCGCGCTTGCCCTTCCTGTTCATCGCGGGCCGCTGGTATGGCGCCGATGCGCTGGGCCGCTTCGCCTATGCCGTGCTCGTGGTGGAGTTCGTCGCCCAGCTCGCGACCCTTGGCCTGAAACGCGGCCTGGCGGGAGCGCTGGCGCAAACCGAACGCCCGCACGGCCATGTCGTCACCGACGCGATGCTGGTGACGCTGATCGCGTCCCTTATCGGCAGCGCGCTCCTCGTCGCCTTTCCGCAAGCGATGTTCCCGAACAGCGGCATCAACGGTCTTGATCGCCTGCTCGCCCTGATCGTGATCGCGGTGGCCGGGTCCGACGTGGCGCTTGCCGCCTGCGCCTATCGCTTCGACATCGGCGCCACCGTCCGCGCGCGTTCTATCATCGAGCCCTGGGCGATCAGCATCGGCGCCTTCGCCTTCGCCTTTTATTCGACCCGCGACGGCCTGATCCTGTCCTATGTCGTCTCGATGATCGCCGCGATGGTCGCCTCGATCATTCCGATGACCCGCCATTACGGCATTCCCTATGGGTGGCGCCCGGATTTCGGCCGGCTCTGGCGGTTGGCGCGCCGCAACCTGCCCCTCGCGGCCGCCGACGGCGTCGAATGGGGTTCCCGCCGCCTCGACATGGCGATCCTCGGCCTGTTCGTAAGTCCTGCCGTGGTCGGCATCTATTATGTCGCTCAGCAGGTTGCCTCTCTGCCGCAAAAGCTGAAAACCAGCTTCGACCCGATCCTGGGGCCTGTCATCACCCGCAATCTGGCGGAGGGCAATCTCACCGCCATCGCCAAGCAGGTCAGCCAGGTCGGCTTCTGGATCATCGCCGCGCAGGCGGGCATTGCGCTGGCGCTGGGCATCCCCGGCGAAGCGGTCATGGGCCTTGTCGGCCCCCATTTCGTCGGCGGCACCGGCGCGCTCGCCTTCCTGCTGCTGGCCGAAGTCGTCGCCGCCACCGCCGTCGTCAGCGAATCCGCGTTGGTCTATATCGCCCGCCATCGCAATCTGATGATCTCGCTGCTGATGATCGGTTTGCAGGCTGCGCTCAGCTTCGCGCTGATCTTCCTGGCCCGCCGCCTCGGCTTCCAGGATATGGCCGTCGCCGCCGCGCCCGCCCTTGCGCTCAGCATAGCGCTCGGCGTCAGCGCTCTTGTCAAGGCTTGGCTGCTCTCCCGCTTGCTCGGCGCCAAGATCAATGCCTGGCGCTGGCCGCTGCTCAGCGCTTCCGGCGTCGCCTGCATCGTCGGCGCCGCCTTCGTCGCGCTGCCACCCCAGTTCGAATGGGTGGAACTGGTCTTCGGCGTCTTCACGATCCTTGGGGTGTACGGCTTCGTCATCTGGCGCTGGGGCTTCGGCCCTGACGATCGGGCGCTGTTCAGGAAGCAGAAGGCGGCTGCCTAAGCCCGCCCCGTTAAACTACAACTTAAAAAGGCCGGACTTCCGCCCGGCCCTCCCAACTCACCCCAGCGCCTTCGCCCGGATCGCCTGCAGATCCTCTTCGGGCCGCGCGCCCCAGTGCGAGATCACCTCGGCCGCCGCCGCCGCGCCCAGTTTCAGGCACTTGTCGACCTCCAGCCCCTCCAGATGACCGGCAAGGAAGCCCGCCGCGAACAGATCGCCCGCCCCGGTCGTGTCGATCACCTCGGCCACCGGCGCCGCAAAGGCTTCGTAGCGCATGCCGTCGACCACCGCGATCGCGCCCTTTTCGCTGCGCGTCGACACCAGCACCGGCACCTTGGCCGCGATGGCAGCCACCGCCTTCTCGAAATCGTCGACCTGCGCCAGCGACTGAATTTCCCCCTCATTGGAAAAGAGGATGTCGATCAGCCCCTGGTCGATCAGGTCGAGGAAGTCGGCCCGATGCCGGTCGATCACGAAATTGTCGGACAGGGTGAAGGCGACCTTCCGCCCCGCGCCCCGCGCCGCGTCGATCGCTGCGCGCATCGCCGCCCGCGGCTGCTCCGGATCCCAGAGATAGCCTTCCAGGTAGAGGATCGAAGCCGAACGGATCAGGTCGAGATCCAGCGCCGCCTCAGGCAGAAACTGCGACGCCCCCAAAAAGGTGTTCATCGTCCGCTGCGCGTCCGGCGTCACCAGGATCAGGCAGCGCGCCGTCGGCACATCGCCCTGCATCACCGGCGTGTCGTAGCGGATGCCGAGCGCCCGCACGTCATGCGCGAAGACCGCGCCCAACTGGTCCTCATTGACCTGCCCGATGAAGCCGCATTTCTTGCCCAGCGCCGCCAGCCCCGCCAGCGTGTTCGCCGCCGACCCGCCGCTGATCTCCTTGCCCGCGCCCATATCGGCATAAAGGCTCTCCGCGGTTTCCGCGTCGATAAGCTGCATGCCGCCCTTGGTCAGCGCATGTTCGGCCAGGAAAGCGTCATCGCTCCGGGCGAGCACGTCGACAATGGCGTTGCCGATTGCGACAACATCAAGCGTGGGGGCAGCAGCGGTCACGCAAAATCCTTCGTGAATGAGGGGGGAAAATCCCGCCGTCTCTACCTATCCTTGCGGCCCCGCGCAACGGACTGATTGACGGGCGGCAGAGGGCGCGGAATAGCTGCGTCATGGTCCTCGCCGCCGCCCTTCGCGCCTTCCCTTCGATCTTTCACGGCGCCGCGCTTCGGCTGCTGCTTAAGACGTTGCTGCTGACCCTGCTTGCCTTCGCGATCCTCGCCATCGCGCTGTGGAGCGGCATCCACGCCGCCCGCCTGCATTTCGGCTGGGACGGGGGCATGGGATGGGGCGGGCTGGCCGAAGCGACGGCCACCGCCCTTGCGATGATCGCAGCCGCCTGGCTGTTGTTCCGCGCCACCGCCATGGCGATCATGAACCTCTTTGCCGACGACATCATCGTCGCGGTGGAGCGCGACAGCTACCCGCAAGCCGCCGCCCGCGCCCGCCCGGTCGGCTGGGGGCGCAGCCTCCATTCCGCCCTGCGCTCCCTCCTGCGCACCATTGGCTGGAACCTTCTCGCGCTGCCCGCCTATGCGCTGCTGCTGGTGACGGGCGTCGGCACCATCGGCCTGTTCCTGATCCTCAACGCCACCCTGCTCGGCCGCGACCTGGCCGACATGGTCGAGCCGCGCCACCCCGACCTGCCGCCTATCCCGCGCGGCAGCCGGTGGCTGATGGGCCTCGTCTCGGCGCTTCTGTTCCTTGTGCCGATCCTCAACCTGCTTGCACCGATCTGGAGCGCGGCTATGGCAGTCCACATGCTGCACGGTGCCCGAAGGAAAATGCCATGAAACGCCCCCATCTGGCCCCTCGTTTGACGCTTGTGGCAGCCCTTTCATCGACCCTCACCGCTTGCGGAGGCG
The DNA here is from genome assembly GCF_001563265.1 of Sphingobium sp. TKS. NCBI lineage: Bacteria > Pseudomonadati > Pseudomonadota > Alphaproteobacteria > Sphingomonadales > Sphingobiaceae > Sphingobium > Sphingobium sp. TKS. The sequence continues at coordinate 3,712,157 of NZ_CP005083.1, forward strand.
TCGTGCCGCCCCCCGCGACCCAGATCGCCCGGCCACCCGCCGGTCCCCCGGCCAGCGCCTTCACCCGCCCCGGCCCGCTGATTGGAACCGACGCCCGGCATCTGATCCAGATGTTTGGCCAGCCCCGGCTCGACATCCGCGAAAGCACCATGCGCAAGCTGCAATTCGCCAATGGCCGCTGCGTGCTCGACGCCTATCTCTACGTCCCGCCGCAGGGGAAGGAACCGCTCGTCACCCATGTCGATGCCCGCACGCCGACGGGCACGGACATCGATCCGGTGAGTTGTTCGGCGGCGCTCCAGGCGAAATAATGAGCGCGGCATGAAGCATGAGGTGTTCCTGCGAAGGCAGGGGCACATTTCCATCTGAACAGGAAGCCCTAGCCCAACCGCTCCAGCGCCCAACGCGCAGCCTCCGCCACCACCGGGTCTTCATCCCCGGTCAGCGGCCGCAACCGCTCAATCAGCCGCTTGTCGCCGCTGTTCCCCGCCGCGATGGCGGCGTTGCGCACCATCCGGTTCCGTCCGATCCGCTTGATTGGTGAACCGGAAAAAATCTCGCGAAAGCCCGCATCGTCCAGCGCCAGCAGATCGCCCAGTTCCGGCGCCGCCAGCTCCGCCCGCCCGATAAAAGCCCGGTTTGCCGCGGCGGCATCCGCGAACTTGTTCCACGGACACACCGCCAGACAATCGTCGCAGCCGTAAATGCGGTTGCCGATCGCCGCCCGGAACTCCTCCGGAATCGGCCCCTTATGCTCGATGGTGAGATAGGAAATGCACCGCCGCGCATCGACCACATAGGGCGCGGGAAAGGCAGCGGTCGGACAGGCGGCCTGACAGGCTGTACAACTGCCGCAATGGTCCGTCTCCGGCGCATCCGGGACCAGCGCAATCTCGCTGTAGATCGCCCCCAGGAACAGCCAACTGCCGTGCGCCTGGCTGACGAGGTTGCTGTGTTTCCCCTGCCAGCCCAGCCCCGCCGCCTGCGCCAGCGGCTTTTCCATCACCGGCGCGGTATCGACAAAGACCTTGAGCGCGCTCGGCTGCTGCTCGACCAGCCAGCGGGCGAGCGCCTTCAGCCCCTTCTTGACCACGTCATGATAGTCGCGCCCCTGCGCATAGACCGAAATCCGTCCCCGGTCCCCGACATCAGCCAGGGCCAGCGGATCGCGTCCCGGCGCATAACTCATCCCCAGCATGATGACGCTGCGCACTTCGGGCCACAGCCCTTGCGGCGATCCGCGCTGCCCCGCGCGCTCCTCCATCCACAGCATCCCGCCATGATGCCCGGCGTCCAGCCATTGGCGCAATCTCTTGGCCGAACGCGGCGCGGCATCGGCGGGCGCGATGGCGCAGGCGGCAAAGCCCAACCGCAACGCTTCGGCCTTAAGCCGTTCTTCCAATGTTTCGTTTTGCGTTGGCATGCGATGCGACTATCAGAGGCCGATGATCGGGGCTCCTCAACCGACCTATGCCGTTGAAGGCCATGGTCTTGTCAAGACATTCGGCAATTTCCGGGCGGTGGACGGCATCGACATCGCGGTGCCCGCCGGTTCGATCTACGGCATTCTTGGCCCCAATGGCGCGGGCAAGACGACGCTGCTCAGAACCCTGCTCGGCATCATCGACCCGGATGAAGGGGTGCGCAGCCTGTTGGGCGATCCCGTTCCGCTGCGTCAGGCCCGCAATGTCGGCTATCTGCCTGAAGAACGCGGCCTTTACCCCTCCATGAAGGCGTTCGAGGCAGTCGCCTTCATGGGTGCTCTGCGCGGCCTGCCGCTCAAGACCGGGCGGGAGCGCGCCCGCGCCATGCTGGCCGATTACGGCATGGGCGCCTCGACCGAAAAGCCGATCCGTCAGTTGTCGAAGGGCATGGCCCAGACCGTCCAACTTTTCGGCACGATCATCCACGAACCGCGCCTTATCGTGCTGGACGAGCCCTTTTCCGGCCTCGACGCCTTCAACCAGGGCAAGTTGGAGGTGCTGATCCGCGATCAGGCCCGGCGCGGCGTGACGGTGCTCTTTTCCACCCATGTCATCGCCCATGCCGAACGGCTGTGCGAGCGTGTCGCCATCGTCGCGGGCGGCCGCGTCCGCTTCGAAGGCACGGTGGACGATGCCCGCAACCGTCTCCGCCCGCAAGTCCGCCTCCGCACCCGCGCCAGCGACGGCGGCTGGCGCCGCGCCTTGCCCGCCGAAACCCTGGCGGAAGACGGGACATGGCATTTCGCCCTGCCGAAGGACGGCATCGAACCATTGCTCCGCGCCCTGCTCGACAGCAATGCCGGGATAGAAAGCCTGTCGATCGAGCGTCCCGGCCTGCACGACGCTTTCGTCGCCATCGCCGGTGAAGCGGCGGCGCGGCAAATGCAGGACGATCAGGCGCGGGAGGAAGCGGCATGACCGAAATGATGCGCGCCGCCTTCGTTATTGCCCGGCGGGATTTCACCGCCGTCGTGCTGTCCCGCACCTTCATCTTCTTCCTGCTCGGCCCGCTTTTCCCGATCGTCATCGGTATGGCGTTCGGCGGCTTGGGCGACCGGATTTCCACCACCGATCTCCGCCCGGTCGTGGGCATCGCCATGTCGCCCGCCGATACGGCGCGGATGCAGCGCGCCCATGCCCGGCTGGCCGAACGCATGGGGCCGCAAGCGCTGCCGGTGCTGCGCCGCGTGCCGCTGACGCCCGTTCCACGCGTTCAACTGGCGAAGGCGAATGCCGATGTCATGGTGATCGTGTCCGGTTCCCCCGCCCAGCCGGTGATGACCGGCCAACCACAGGATATTCAGCGTCTGGAGGGCGATATCAGCCTGCTCGCCAGCGCCGCGCTGGCCGAACAGTCGCTGCATATGGTGCATGTCGAGTCGCGGCAGGTCGCGACCAGCGTCGGCGCGCAGACCCAGGGCAGGTTGGTGATCGGACGGATCGCCCAGATCGTGATCTTCTTCCTGACGATCCTGCTCGCAGGCATGATCCTGTCCAATCTGGTCGAGGAAAAGACGAACAAGATCATCGAGATTCTGGCCGCCGCCGTGCCGGTCGACGCGATCTTCCTGGGCAAGTTGATGGCGATGCTGGCGATGAGCTTCGTCGGTATCCTGTTCTGGGGCGGCACCGCCTTCTGCGTGTTCCTGGCACTAAAGACGCCCGGCGTCAGCCTGCCCGTTCCCGCGATCGGCTGGCCGGTCTTCCTGATGCTCGCCGTCATCTATTTCGCCATGGCCTATACGCTGCTGGGCTCGCTGTTCCTGGGGATCGGCGCGCAGGCGGCTACGGTACGCGAAGTGCAGACGCTCAACATGCCCGTGACCATGGGGCAGATGCTGATCTTCTTCTTCGCCACCTATGCGGTCGACAAGATGGGATCGCCGCCGGAGATCGCCGCCGTGATCCTGCCCTTCTCCTCCCCCTTCGCGATGATCGCGCGGGCGGCGCAGGTGGACGCGATCTGGCCCCATCTGCTCGCCATTGCCTGGCAGATGCTCTGGGTCGGCCTGATCATCCGCATCGGCGTCCTGCTGTTCCGCCGCCATGTGCTGAAATCGGGCGGGGGCTGGTGGAAACAGCTATTCAGAAGCGCGACAGGCTGAACCTGCTAGGCCGTAAACTCATGAATGGCGCGTTCGAGGTTTGAAGCAAAAAGGCCCAGCACAAGGAGAGAGGGCGCAGGAATATGTCGATATTTCAAGCCCTCTCGACGCCGGGATGGGCCTTTTTGGTCAAATCCGCAGGACGCCAAAATGGCTTCCATCTCGAACCGAAATGCGCTTGCAAAGGTGTCCAACCTTCGCCGCGCGCATTTCGGCCCGATATGTTCGCCATTTTGGCGCCTCGAGCGCGACATTCATGAGTTTACGGCCTAAGACACGGTTCATGGATCGGCGGCGATTTCTGGGAATGGGCGGTTGTGCCGCCACGATGCTCGTCCTCTGGCAGACGGGGCTGGGAAGGGCCGACGCCGCCTATCCCTTCGCGCTCAGCGATGCGGAATGGCGCAAACGGCTGAGCCCGCTCGCCTATCAGGTGCTGCGCGAGCGTTCGACCGAATATCCCTTCACCAGCCCGATCAACAAGGAGCATCGCTCGGGCACCTTCACCTGCGCCGGTTGTGGGCAGCGGCTGTTCAGTTCTAAGACCAAGTTCGATAGCGGCACCGGCTGGCCCAGCTTCTGGGCACCTCTGCCGCGCGCGGTCGGCACGTCACGCGATTTCGAACTTGGTTACCCCCGAACAGAGGTGCATTGCGCCCAATGCGGCGGGCATCTGGGCCATGTCTTCGACGACGGGCCCAAGCCCACCGGCAAGCGTTATTGCATGAACGGCGTCGCGCTGGCCTTCGTGCCGGGCTGAGCGATGACCTTGTAGATGCGGAGCGGCCCCTTGGTGGGGATCGGCCGCAACCAGCGCGGGGGCTTGTTGCGCGCCAAGGCCGCGGCCAGGCTGTGCGGGAAGTCCGCGCGATAATGCTTGATTTCGTTCATCTCGTTGCAGATCAGCAGATAATCGGCGCCCTTTCCGCCGTTCAGGCGCATGATGATCGCCAGAGCCTTTTCGGGCGGAGCGGTGAAACCGTCGATGACCGCGGTGATGCCGGCCGCATTGCGGTGATGGGCCGTGCCGATCACGCTATGCCCGGTCCGCACGAGGATGTCGGGGCCCAGATCGAGCGGTGCGAAGAGGACCGATCGCGGCAAGGCGCGCAGGGGCGCCAACATGGCCGAATTCCGGCAATTGACGGTTTCGGGCTGCTGCTTTGACGCTGCGCCGCTGGCAATCAATATCCAGGCGCCGCACAGGCCCGCCGGGGTGAACAATATGGCGACGCCCGCCGTCACCAATATTCTCGCCACCGCGTTCGTCCAGGTCTGGATATGGCGAAATAGCGCCAGCAGCAGCCAGGCGATGCCGGGCAGCGCCAGGACATGCGCCACCGACATGGCGCGCAGCACGAGGATCGCGACCGCCAATGCCCCGCTGAGCAGCAGCGCGATGACGATCCAGCGTTCCCGCGCCTCCCGCTCCTTGGCGGCCCTGGCTGCGACGATCGTGCTGATGAGGCCCATCACCGCCGGCAGAAGGATGATCCCGGCCATCATTGGGCCTTGCTCCCAGACCGGGCGGCCTTCCTTCACTTGCAGATACCATAAGCGATAGGCGACCGGGCCGAGCGCCTTGAAAGGGTCGCCGGCAATGCATGATCCTCCGCTCAGCAGGAACATGCCAGTCGCGGCGATCCCCCCGGCCCCGGTCGCCATGAAGCGGCGCTGGACCGTATTCGTGCCGAAAAGGCGCAAGGCCAGAGGCGTCGCCAGCGCGAAAGCCAGTAGCGACCAGACATAGGCCGCCGATAGGCTGTCGCATTGCCGGATCAGCGGTGCTTGAGGACCGCGCAGCACCAGCAGCAGGGCCAGCGCGCTGCCGCCCAGCGTGACGGCAAAGGCGGCGATCCGCGCAACCTCCCGCCGGTCGAACCAGCTCCGCAGGGCGAAGATGCCGGCGAACAGCGCGGCATAGGGCAAGGCCTCGCTGGAAATCTGGAGCCAGATCGCCAGCGCCAGTCCCGCCGTGACGCCGCCTCTGAGGCGATGCCTGTCCAGCGTTCCGCACAAGGCGATGGCCGACATCCAGATCTGCCACCCATGATGGTCGATCCGGAACGGGGTGAACTGGACCAATATGGTCGGCGTCGTCAGGAGCAGGGCCACCGCAAGCAAGGCGATGATGCCGCTATCGGTGGCGCGTTTGGCCGCCAGGAACAGCGTGCCCGTCAGACCGCCCAGCAACAGCAAGGGCACCAGCACGCAGGCGGCGATTTCGGCCTGCACGGCGCCCAGCAGCGGGCGCAGCAAAAGGATCAGCGCCGCAATCGGCATGTCGACGATGCGCGACCAATGCATCGGCCCACCCATTGGCGGATTGACGCGGTGCTGACTGACATCCCAGAAACCCTGCCCGTGCAGCCAGTCGCGGACCTGCTGCAACCGCATGGCGTCGTCGGGATCGCGGAATTCAGGCGTGGTCAGGCCGCTGCGAAACAGCCAGAGCATGACGGCACAGCATAGGAGCCATGCCAGCAAAACCCCTGCCCCGATCTGCCAGCGGGCGATCGAGGGTCTTGCAGGAAGGGAGATGGAATCAGGCGCGGGCAAAGATGCCATATTTCCGGATCGCATAGACGGACAGGAAGCTGACCGGAACCGCCATCAGCTTGGCTATCGCGGGGGCGACGCCCAGGCTGCTCAAACCGCCTACCGACGCCATGGTGATCGCCATGCCGATCAGGGCGCTGGCGATGAAGGCGATGCGTTGGGCATGGGTGGCCGGTTGCTGCATTTCGAAGACGAAATGGACGCTGATCAGCCAATGCAGGACCAACCCGCCCGAATAGCCGCCAAGGGCGGCGATGGCGGGCGGCAGGCCCAAATGGTTCAGCATCATGAACAGCGCGAAGTCCCCCGACAGAGCGCAGATGCTGGCCATAAGATAGCGCGTGAAAGTGAAGCGGCCGATGATGGCGTTCAACGGTCCGGCCAGGCTGCGCACCAATTGGGGCATGGGGATCAGGCCGCCTTCAATCGATTGGGCACCAGCCGTTCGCTTGTCAGGGCTGCGCGCTCCCCGGCGGCGTCCTGCCCTTCCTCGCCTGCCTCATGATATTCGGCGTCTTCATTGACTGCCCAGATGTCGTAAAGCTGTTCGCCCGCCTCGATATTGCGGACGGTCAGCATCGCCGTCATCATCGCATGATCCTGGTTGTTGTAGCGATGCATGCCGTTGCGGCCGACCAGATGCAACGTGGGGTAAAGCCGCTGCAATTCGGTCCGCATGGCCAGCACATTGTCGGCATAGCTGTCGTCATAGACCGGATAGGCCTTTTCCTGCCGCACCACCGTGCCGCCGACGACGTCGCCGGGATTACACAGGCCCAGGATCGCCATTTCCCTCTTCGCCAGCTCGATCAGATCGGCGTCGCTCGACGACCAGAGGCCGTCGCCCTCGAAGCAGAAATATTCCAGGCCCACGCAGGCGAGGTCAGGATCGGGCACCATTTCGGGCGACCAGCTCCGGAAATTCTGGATGCGGCCGACCTTGACCTTGCTGTCGTGGATGTAGATCCAGTTGTCGGGGAAGATATCCTCGCCCTTCACCATCAGCGCGACGGTCAGGAAGTCGCGATATTTCAGTTCCATCGCATGGCCCAGCGTGGCGGGCAGCGGATGGATGCGACCGGCCAGCTCGCGCATCGGCGCTGAACTGATGACATGGGCGGCATTGATGACGACTTCGCCATCCGGTCCCTGCGCCACCATGCGCCAGCGGCCGCTGGCCTGATCCTGCGACAATTGGTCCAGGCTATGGGCCATCAGCACCTGATTGCCGCCTGCCACCACGAAGTCGCGCGCCGCTTCCCACATCATGCCGGGGCCAAGGCGCGGATAGCGGAAGCTTTCCAGCAGGGTCTTGGTCGCCATGCCGTCATTGGGCTTCTTGTTGAGGCCAAGCGAACGCTTGAGGCCGTCCACGACCGCACCCCAGAGCGACAGCCCCTTGATGCGCTGCGCCGCCCAGTCCGCCGACATCTCGTCGCAAGGCATGCCCCAGACCTTCTCCGTATAGGTCTTGAAGAAGATCGAGAACAGCTTGTGGCCGAAGGCGTTGACGGTCCAGTCCTGAAAGGAGCGGATATTGCGATTGGGGAACAGCTTCGCCTTGGCGAAGCTCGCCATGCAGAGGGTCGAGCGCCAGATGCCCAGATTGCCGAGCGCTTCGAAGGCGCGCAGCGGGTAGCTGTAGAATTTGCCCTCATAATAGATCCGGCTCATCCGGGGGCGCTGGATAAAATCGTCGGGCAGAATCTCGTTCCAGAGGTCGACGACCTCCTTCGACTTGGAAAAGAAGCGATGGCCGCCAATGTCGAACCGGAAGCCGTTCATTTCGACGGTCCGGCTGATGCCGCCGACATAGATGGGGTCTTTTTCGATGACCCGGACCGAATAGCCCTTTTTGGTTAAGAGATAAGCGGCAGTAAGGCCGGCCGGACCTGCGCCAATAATGGCGACATCCACATTGTGGTCGTTCTGCGGCATCTAAGGCCCCCCGATGAAATCCTTGACCAAATTAGGTGAAGGAAATCTTCTAAGGAGTAGTTAATAGCCGGTAACAATGCAAGATAAGGCAACGCCGACGGATATATGTCCGTCGGCGTCGTCCCTTTTCCTAAAGGCGGATCAGCCCTGACGCTGGGCCTGGATCAACGTGTTGAGGTCCGTGCGGGCGCCGTCCAGGGCTTCACCGAAGCAAGCCCGATAGTCCGGGGTGGCTGGCAGGATCGATCCGTTCATCCAGCCGCACACCTTCTTGGCGGCCTTGGTGATCCGGGAATCGGCCATGCGCGCGCCATGGGTGCTGGCGAGGTTGAGATCGGCCATCGACACGGTGATGCTGCGCGTTTCCATCCCTGTGCGGCCGTCGACCACCACATCCATGTCATTGATGCCAGCGAAGGCGTTTGCAGCGGGCAGGGCAAGGGTTATCGCGGCGGTCAACGCCACCAACGTCTTTCTGGTCATCCTGTATCTCCTGTCGAACTTTTTTATAGAGTTCGCCCTACGCCTGACGTGGGAGAAGGGTCCCGAATCAGATAGGCTTCGTGCAGGCACATGAAAAGGGGCCACTTGGCAAAAAGTGGCTGAAAACCGTTATTTTTGCGGATGCGAAAGGATTAGGCGCCCTTTCGCATCCGCATCATTTCATGATCAATGGCGGAAGTGGCGCATGCCGGTGAAGACCATGGCAAGACCCGCTTCGTCGGCTGCCGCGATCACTTCCTCGTCGCGGATGGACCCGCCCGGCTGGATCACTGCCGTCGCGCCCGCCTCGACCGCCGTCAGCAGGCCGTCGGCAAAGGGGAAGAAAGCATCGGAGGCGACCGCAGAGCCGATGGTGTGGGCTTCGCTCCAGCCTGCCTTTTCGGCGGCGTCCCTGGCCTTCCAGGCGGCGATGCGCGCGGATTCGAGGCGGTTCATCTGACCCGCGCCAATGCCGGCGGTGCTGTTGCCCTTGGCATAGACGATGGCGTTGGACTTCACATGCTTGGCAACGGTCCAGGCGAACAGGCAGTCGGTGAGTTCCTGTTCGGTCGGGGCGCGCCTAGTGACGACTTTCAGCATGTCGCGGGTGATGCGGCCATTGTCGCGGCCCTGCACCAAAAGGCCGCCAGCGATGCTCTTGATCTGAAGGCCAGTACGCGCCGGATCGGGCAGTTCACCGGTCAGCAGCAGGCGGAGATTCTTCTTCTTGGCAAAGATCGCCTTGGCGTCCTCGTCCGCGTCAGGCGCGGCGACGACTTCGGTGAAGATGCCGCTGATCGCCTCGGCGGTCGGGCCGTCGAGCGGGCGGTTGACGGCGATGATGCCGCCAAAGGCAGACACGCTGTCGCAGGCGAGCGCGGCTTCATAGGCTTCGATCAGCGTGTCGCCGGTGGCGACGCCACAGGGATTGGCGTGCTTGACGATGACCACGGTTGGCGGGCCGTCGCGAAATTCGCTCACCAGCTCCAGCGCGGCGTCGGCGTCGTTATAATTATTGTAGCTCAGTTCCTTGCCCTGGATCTGCTTCGCCTGGGCGATGCCGTTCGCGGAAGGACCGACGGGCAGATAAAGCGCGGCCGACTGATGCGGGTTTTCGCCATAGCGCAGGGTCGAGCCGAGCTTGCTCGACATGGAGAGGCTTTCGGGGAACTGCACGCCCTGATCGGCAAAGGCGAACCAGCTCGCGATCATCGAGTCATAGGCGGCGGTGGCGGCATAAGCCTTGGCCGCAAGCATGCGGCGGAAATCATAGCTGGTCGCGCCGCCCTTCTCCTCCATTTCCGCGATCAGGCGGGCATAGTCGGCGGGATCGGTGACGATCGCCACGCTTTCATGATTCTTCGCGGCGGAACGGACCATGGACGGGCCGCCAATGTCGATATTCTCGATGATCTCCTCACGCTCTGCCCCTTTTGCAACGGTGGCGGCGAAAGGATAGAGGTTGACGACGACGAGGTCGATCGCCCCGATTGCATGCTCGTCCATCGAAGCGACATGCTCGGGATTGCCCCGCACGGCGAGCAGGCCGCCATGGACCTTGGGGTGCAGCGTCTTGACGCGGCCGTCCATCATTTCCGGGAAGCCGGTGAGGTCGGAAATATCCTTCACGGCAAGGCCCGCGTCGCGCAGCGCCTTGGCGGTTCCGCCGGTCGACACCAGTTCGACGCCATGCTTGCCCAGCGCCTGCCCCAGTTCGATGAGGCCGGACTTGTCCGACACAGAAAGGAGGGCGCGTTTGATGGTGACGTCTGACATGAAGGTGCTTCCTGCTGTTCGGGTGCCGCTCAGGCTTGCCGCAGCCCTCTAATCCCGCTTGGACCTTGCGGCAAGCTTGTAGGATTTGGGTGAGACAGGCGGCTCGATAGAGCTACGGAAATGGGCCGTTTTTTGTTCGACGGTCGAGGCAATGGCCAGAATTCGTCTCCACTGTAATCCGCCTCCACTGTCCTTAAGACGCCAGCGACCGGGGCGCCGCGCGCAGGCCAGCCAGGTTGATCGACTGGGTGAACTCCACCCCCAGCCGATCCTCCTTCGACCAACGGGCAATGGCGTTGACGGTCTGGTTGTCGCCAAGATCGATCGCGAACAGCGTGCCTTCCGGCACGTCCCACAAACCCTCCAACTGCGCGCCGGTGGAGGAGATGTTGCGGATACGCCCGGTATAGACATGGCCGTCATGATGCACGGCGACCGTGCGCAACATGGTCTTGCGTTCCGGCCGGCTCGATTGGAATCCCTGAAGCATCGCAGCACCGCCATGGCGGTGCTGCTGGACCAGTACATCCGCCGCGGGCACCGGGCGGCCATAGACATAGCCCTGAATATGGCTGCACCCCAGATTGCGGATCAAAGCGAGCTCGTCCTGCGTCTCCGCGCCTTCCGCCGTGGTGTCCATGCCCAGCGCCTCGGCCAGGCTGACGATCGCCTTGATGATCGCGCTGTTGGGGCTGCCCTTGATCGCGGCGCCACGCACGAAACTCTGGTCGATCTTGATCTTGTCGAACGGCGCTTTCTTCAAATAGCCGAGCGAGGAATAGCCGGTGCCGAAATCGTCCAGCGCCAGGCGCACGCCAATGCCCTTCAGCCGCGAAAACATCGAATCCGTGCCGTCATCATCGTTCAGGAACACGCTTTCGGTGATCTCCAGTTCCAGCCGCTGGGGCGCCAGGCCCGAGGCCGCGAGTGCATTCATCACGATCGAAGGCAGGCCCGGATTGGCGAACTGGATCGGGGAGACGTTGACCGCCACCCGCACGCCATCGGTCCATTGCGCCGCATCCCGGCAGGCGGTGCGAAGCACCCATTCACCGATCGGGCCGATCAGGCCGCTTTCCTCCGCGATCGGCACGAACAGGGTGGGCGAAATCGCGCCGCGCACCGGATGCTGCCAGCGCAACAACGCTTCATAGCCGGTGATCTGCTCGGTCCTGGAGCAGACGACAGGCTGGTAGACGAGATGCAGGCTGTTTTCGACCAGCGCCTTGCGCAGATCCTCCTCCAACTGGCGGCGATCCTCCGCATCGGCGTGCATTTCCGGCGAATAGAAGCGGTAAACGCCGCGCCCGTCGCCCTTGGCCGCATAGAGCGCCAGATCGGCGTTGCGGATCAATTCCTCTGCGGTGACGCCGTCCTGCGGGCAGAAGGAAATGCCGATCGACACGCCGATGACGACCGCCGTATTCCCTATCGTATAGGGTTGGGACACGTCGGTGATGATCGCCCGCGCCAGATGATCCAGCGTGATCTTGTCGGGCCGGCTAGGCAGCAGAATCTTGAATTCGTCGCCGCCCTGACGGCCGACCAGCCCCTTGTCCCCGACCACGCGCCGGATGCGCTCGCTCACCTGGCGCAACAGCGCGTCGCCCGCCGGATGACCGAGCGTGTCGTTGACGATCTTGAACCGGTCGAGGTCCAGCATCATCAGCGTGCAGTCCCGGGGTTGCCCCTTCTTGCCCGCGACCGCCTGCTCCAGCGAGCGCATCATCTGCACCCGGTTGGCAAGCCCGGTCAGCGAGTCATATTGGGCGAGCCGCGTCACCTCCGCCTGGCTGCGGCGCATTTCGGTGAGGTCGGTGCCGCTGCCCCGGAAGCCGTGGAACTGGCCGAATTCGTTGAACACCGGCTGGCCGGAGATCGACCACCAGCGTTCATCCTTCGTCATGGCGGCACGGACCGGAATTTCGGCAAAGCCGGTGCGCGCCGACAGATGGAAACCCAATGTGCGCTCGCCATCGCCGTCCTGCCGGTCGCCGGGGCGGATGATCTCCGTGATCGGACGGCCGATCAGCGCCTCATTGCTTAGGTCGAGCGTGCGGACCAGCGTATCGGAAATATAGGCGATGCAGCCATGGCGATCGGTTTCCCAGAACCAGCCGCGGCCCGATTGTTCATATTCGTGCAGCAACCGATCGGATCGCTGGGCGCGCAAGTCGCGCTGATGGAAGGCGATGGCGCGATTCATGTCGGCATTCGCCTGACGCAGCGCGGCGATGAGCATCACCGCGATGCAACTGATCAACAGGCCGATCTGCGCGAAATCCCCCCGATGCAGGACGGAGGCGATCAGCAGGCCGCAAAAATAGCTGACCCCCAGCAAGCGCCGGTCACCGAAGATCGACACCGCCATCAGCGCGACCGCCATTTCCGCCGCCAGGTTGCGGGATAGCGCGCCCACGATCAGCGATGGCCCCAGCATCAGGCTGAAGCTCAGGCCCGAGAGCAGCACCATGGGCAGCATCAGCCATTTCTGGTGATGCGGCCGCAGGCGCTGAAAGCGCGCGCCGCGGGGGGCCACGATCGCGACGCCATCCACCAGCAGCATGGCGGACAGGGCGACGGCATGGCCGATATTGTCCGCTTCGTAAAAGGGGACATGCAGCAGGGCGGTGATGCACAGTTTGCCCAGCAGGACCAGCGGCCAGAGCCGGGCGATATGGACGAAGGTGCCGGAAATCCACGAAGCGTCGACCGACGCCCCGCTCTCGGCCAAGCCGAGGGCCGCGACGAGGTCGGTTCGCCGCGATTGCAGTTCCGCCAGATTCGTCCGCAAGGAAGTCATATTTCCTGCGTAACGGGAAGAGATTGAAAGAAACTTACCCGCTTGGCGGCAGACCGATCCTTCAGAGCAAGGTCAACCGAAGGCGGGTGGGAAGGTGGAGAGGGGCTCTCGCAAATCCGTCATCCCAGCGAACGCTGGGATGACCATGTTATCAATGCCCGATCGCAGCCAAACCCTCAGACGCGCATCGGCATCAGCACGTAAAGCGCCGGGCTGCGGTCGTCCTCGCGGATCAGCGTCGGCGCGGCGGCGTCGGCCAAATGCAGCTCGACCAGATCGCTGTCGATCTGGCCCAATATGTCGAGCAGATAGCGAGCGTTGAAGCCGATGTCGAAACCCTCGCCCTGGAAGGCGCCAGGAACTTCTTCCGCCGCCGTGCCGTTTTCAGGGCTGGTGACGGAGAGCGTGATCTTGTCGCGGTCCAGCGTCATCTTGACCGCACGGGTCTTTTCGGTGGCGATGGTGGCGACGCGGTCCACGCCTTCCTCGAAGCTGCGCGGGTCGATCTTGAGCAGCTTGTCGTTGGCGGTCGGAATGACGCGACTGTAATCGGGGAAGGTGCCGTCGATCAGCTTGCTGGTCAGGATCGCGCTACCAAGGCCAAAGCGGATCTTGCTGGCGGACAGCGAAATCTGGACCGAGCCTTCGACCTCGTCGAGCAGCTTGCGGAGTTCACCGATGCACTTGCGGGGTATGATGATGCCCGGCATGCCGTCGGCGCCATCGGGACGCGGCACGGTGACGCGGGCGAGGCGATGGCCGTCGGTGGCGGCGGCCTTCAGCACCGGCTGGCCGTCATCCGAAACATGGAAATAAATGCCGTTGAGGTAATAGCGCGTCTCTTCGGTCGAGATGGCGAAGCGCGTCTTGTCGATGATCTGCTTCAGCGTCTCGGCCGGCAGTTCGAAGCTGGTCGGCAGGTCGCCTTCCGCGATCACCGGGAAATCGTCGCGCGGCAGGGTCGACAGGTTGAAGCGGGCGCGGCCCGCCTGGATCAGCATCTTGCCCTCGGCCGCCTGGAGCGACACCTGCGACCCTTCGGGCAGCTTGCGGGCGATGTCGAACAAGGTGTGGGCGGAAATGGTGGTCGCGCCAGGCTGTTCCACCTGCGCCGAAACGCTTTCGACGATCTGGAGGTCGAGGTCGGTCGCCATCAGCTTGATCGCGCCATCCGCCGATGCTTCGATCAGCACGTTGGACAGGATCGGAATCGTGTTGCGCCGCTCGACCACCGACTGGACGTGGCTGAGGCTCTTGAGCAGCGTTGCGCGTTCGATGGTGGCCTTCATGTCCCTGTTCTGTCCGTTTCTTTTCTGCGCAAAGCCCGAACTCAGTCGAATCCGGGCGACAATGATGGATGATCCTTCATAGCCGCTGTTGCGGCTTGGGCAAGCGTTCGGTGCGCCTTTCGTTTCGACCGGGGTTGCAAAAGGGAACAGCATAGGCTTTGCGGGGGATGTGAAACGCTTGGCCGCCCTCGCCCTTCCCCTGTTGATGCTTGGCGTGACGGCTGAGGCGCGCGATTCATTGGGCGTTTTCGATGCCTGGGGCGCGTTCCGCGATACGGCCAGCCCGCGCTGCTATGCCATAGCCATGCCGGTGACGGCGAAGTCGGAGGGCTTTGCCGCGGTCGGGAGCTGGCCGCGCCAGCGCGTGCGCGGTCAGGTGCATTTTCGCTTGAGCCGGATGCGGGCAGATGAGGCTGCGGTGATTTTGAATGTAGGCGACCGGCGTTTTACGCTGGTGGCGGGGCAAGTCGACGCCTGGGCGCCCGATGCGCGGGCAGACGCGGCGATCATCGCGGCGATGCGCTCCGCGACGAGCATGAGCGTGCAGACGCGGGATGCGCGTGGGCGGGGTTTTGCCGACACCTATGCGCTGCGCGGGGCGGCTACGGCGATCGATGCGGCAGCGCTGGGGTGCGCGCGGTTGCGCTAGAAACGCGCCGCTTTAAAAATGCGCGAAAATCGGCTATGGGCGCGGCCATGCAGACAGCCGCCAACCCCTTGATGCCGATTCCCGGCCTTATCGATCCTGTGCCCGTACCTCGTGCGGTGACACCTCGCGAGGATGGGCGCGTCGACCTGACGGGGCTGTCGCGCCCCCAGATGAAGGGCGCGCTGGAAGAAGCCGGGCTCGATCAGAAGCAGGCGAAGCTGCGCTCCAAGCAGCTTTTCCACTGGCTCTATCATCGCGGTGAAACGGATTTCGACGCGATGACCGACCTCGCCAAGCCGATGCGCGGCTGGATGGCGGAGCGCTTCGTCGTCGGCCGTCCGCAGGTGGTCGAGGCGCAGGTATCGAGCGACGGCACGCGCAAATGGCTGCTGCGGTCGGACGATGGGCAGGATTATGAGATGGTGTTCATCCCGGACGCGGACCGGGGGACGCTCTGCGTTTCCAGCCAGGTGGGGTGTACGCTCAACTGCCGTTTCTGCCATACCGGCACGATGCGGCTGGTCCGGAACCTGACGCCGGGCGAGATCGTGGGTCAGGTCATGCTGGCCCGCGATGCGCTGGGCGAATGGCCCAAGGGGAGCATGGCCTCGGCCAATGACGATGAGGCGGACGACGCGTCGCAATATTCGCCGGACGGACGGATGCTGACCAACATCGTGATGATGGGCATGGGCGAGCCGCTCTATAATTTCGACCATGTGCGCGACGCGCTGAAGGTCGTGATGGATGGCGATGGGCTAGCGCTTTCGAAGCGGCGGATTACCCTCTCCACCTCCGGCGTGGTGCCGATGATGGCGCGGGCAGGCGAGGAGATCGGCGTGACCCTGGCCGTATCGCTCCATGCCGTGACCAAGGATGTGCGCGACGAGCTGGTGCCGCTCAACAAGAAATATGGCATCGAGCAGTTGTTGCAGGCCTGCGCCGACTATCCGAACGCGAACAATGCGCGGCGCATCACCTTCGAATATGTGATGATCAAGGACAAGAATGACAGCGATGACGATGCGCGTGAGCTGGTCCGGCTGCTCCGCCAGTATAAGCTGCCCGCCAAGGTCAATCTGATCCCGTTCAATCCCTGGCCGGGCACGGACTATGAATGCTCGACGCCCGAGCGGATTCGCGCTTTCAGCAGCATCGTGTTCGAAGGCGGAATCAGCGCGCCGGTGCGCACGCCGCGCGGGCGGGACATCATGGCCGCCTGCGGGCAGCTCAAATCCGCTTCGGAGAAGAAGAGCCGGGCCGAGCTGGATCGGCTCGCCGCGGAGAAGCAAGCCGCGCTCGGATAGAGCGGGGCTGATGATCCGCGCCTCTCATGGCGCGAGACGGAAACCCCGCCCGGAACGGCGGGGTTTTTCTTGTGAGTTTCGTCCGGGCGGCATGAGAAGGATGGAATTATGACGGACGAAGAGATTGAACGGATCGCGACGGGCTTTTGTGCGCGGACGCTGCCCAAGGAGGAGTGGACCCATATGGCCCATTTCTCGACGGCCTTATGGCTGATACTGCGGCGGCCGGATGTCATGCCTGAGCGCGACATGCCGGGGATGATCGCGGCCTATAATGAGAGCGTGGGCGGCGTGAACAACGACATGTCGGGCTATCATGAGACGATCACGCAGGCGTCGCTGAGCGCGGCGCGAGCGATCCTGGCGGGCTTGCTGGAAGGCGTGACGCCGGGCGAGGCCTTTGCGGCGCTGATGAACTCGCCCATGGCCGACAAGGACTGGCTGTTTGCCTATTGGTCGCGCGAGCGGCTGATGTCGGTGGAGGCGCGGCGGACGTGGGTGGAGCCGGACCTCAAGCCCCTGCCCTGGGCATAGAAAAAGGGCGGCCCCGGCTGGGACCGCCCTTCCCCTGTTCTATCCGAGAGGGATTAGAAACGGAAGCCGATGCCGACGACGCCAGCGTCACGGCCGCCGATGCCATCTTCATACTCGCTGCGCTGATATTCAGCCGAGATGTAGGTGTTGCCGGTCACCGCGAATTCCGCGCCGCCACCGTAACGCACGCCTTCGAACGAACCGCCAGCGTTGCTGTTCGATACTTCGATGCGGGTGTTGGCATAGCCGACCTTGCCGAACGCCAGGATGCGCGGGGTCACGACATAGCCGAGACGGACCGAAGCGGCGAGGTCACGGCTGATTTCCGTGCCGCCGGCGCCGACGGTGGTGTCATTGAGCGACACTTCCGGGCCGAAGGTGATGCGCGGAGCGACGGCCAGATCATAGCCGGTCGACACGCCGTAAGCGAAGCCGTCTTCGCCGCCCAGCTTGTCATAGCCCAGCGTCACGCCAGCGCGCGGACCGGTGAAGGGCGCAGCATCCTGAGCGAAAGCGGGAGCAGAAACAGCGGCAGCAGCAAGGGCTGCGAAAATCACAGTCTTCATAAAATCCTCATATTACGAGAAACGCACAGTCCATGAACTGGACAGGCGTTTTGTTCTTTTTACGGGATGGCGTTGCACTTGATTATTTCATCGCCATTTGGAACACCGATTTTTATTCGGCTTATCCTCCCGTCCTGCACGCAGCGATGTGTGTCGCTGACGGCGCGCATATGTAACGTGATCGTCATTGTTGCAAGTTGGATATGAACTTTACAAATGTGTGATGCTTTTTCGCAACAGTCTGACTTTGCATGAAAATAGGGCGGCCCCGACGGAACCGCCCCTTTTCGTCCATAATGGACATTAGGTCAGAAACGGAAACCGACGCCGACCACGCCAGCGTCACGGCCACCGAAATTATCTTCATATTCGGTGCGCTGATATTCAGCCGAAATATAGGTGCGCGGCGTCACCGAATATTCCAGGCCGCCGCCATAGCGCACGCCTTCCAGCGTCTGGTGATCGCCGGGGATTTCGAAGCGGCTGTTGGCATAGCCGACCTTGCCGAACGCCAGCACCTGCGGGGTCACGACATAGCCGAGGCGCACCGAAGCGGCGAGATCGCGGCTGGCATCGACGCCGCCGAACTCAGCGGTGGACTCGCTCAGGGACACTTCCGGACCAAAAGTGATGCGCGGGGTGACGGCCAGGTCATAGCCGGTCGACACGCCATAGCTGAAACCGTCGCTGCCCTGGACCTTGTCATAGCCCAAGGTAATGCCAGCCCGAGGACCAGTAAAAGGTGCAGTATCCTGAGCAAAAGCGGGAACAGAAACAGTGACAGCAGCAATAGCTGCGAGAATCGCAGTCTTCATGATATTCCTCATTGGCTTATCTGATACCCTGAACCGGGCAGGGATTATCTATGGCTTCAATCAGTTTTTAAAAAGGACTGATCTGTAAAATATTTTCGATCTTATCCCTCTTGAAATATGATGGAATCCATCCATGCGAACTTCAAAATCCGGAAGCGTTACTTGGTCCCGGCAGCGGCGCTTATGGACCCGGAATCTGGCTCCCACATGAACGGAATCATGAAAAAGAATTCATGCGCGCAGCATCGCCATCCTTTTTGACGCCGCTGGTGCAAAAGGGTAACAGTCGCCTATGGATAGCGCCTTGTCCGATCCGAAACTGGTGCTGCGCCACAGCTTGCCGACGCGTCTGTGGCATTGGCTGAACGCGGCGCTGCTCTATGTGCTGTTCACCAGCGGGTTGGGCATCTTCAACGCGCATCCCCGGCTCTATTGGGGGCAATATGGCGCGAATTTCGACCACCCCTGGCTGACGCTGGAGCGCTTCGGCGGCTGGATCACCCTGCCCGCTCATTATAATCTGGCGATGTCGCGGCACTGGCACCTGACCGCCGCGCCGATCTTCGCCTTTGCGCTGCTCTTCTACATGCTCTGGAGCCTGTTCGGGCGGCATCTGGCGCGCGACCTCGCCTTCCGGCGCGGGGAACTGGCGCCCCGCCATGTCTGGCAGGACATCAGGGATCATGCCCGGCTGCGCTTTCCTACGGGGGAAGCGGCGCTGCGCTACAATGTGTTGCAGAAGGCAAGCTATATCGGCGTGATCTTCGTCGCGCTGCCGCTCATCATCCTGACGGGGCTCACCATGTCGCCCGGCATGAACGCGGCCTGGCCCTGGCTGGTCGAACTGTTCGGCGGAAGGCAGTCGGCGCGATCGATCCACTTCATCGCCGCCTTCGCCCTGGCGGCCTTCTTCCTGGTGCATATGTTGATGGTGCTGCTGGCGGGGCCGCTAAACGAGATTCGGTCGATGATCAGCGGGCGCTACCGGCTGCCGGAGGCGCGGCGATGAGCCTGATCCTGAGCCGCCGGGCGTTGGTCCTGGGCGCCGCCGCGACGCTGGCGGGCTGCGACCGGCTGGCAAGCAACGAGACGGTACGGGAAGCGTTGTTTTCTGCCGAGAATTTCCATAAATGGGCGCAGCGCAGTCTGATGGCCCGCGACGCGCTGGCCCATGAATTTCGCCCGGACCAGATCTCCCCCTTCTTCCGGCCCAACGGCACCGCCAACCCCAATACGCCCGAATATAGGGCGCTATGGCGCAGCGGCTTTGCCGACTGGCGATTGCGGGTCGGCGGGCTGGTCGCGCGGCCCCTATCCCTGTCGCTAGCTGACCTCCATGCCCTTCCCCATCGCGAGCAGATCACGCGGCATGACTGTGTCGAGGGATGGAGCGCCATCGGCAAATGGCGCGGCGTGCCGTTGAAGCCGATCCTTGAAGCGGCACGACTACGGGAAGGCGCGCGCTACATCGTCTTTCACTGCGCCGACGATATGGGCGGCGGGCGCGGCTATTATGAAAGCATCGATCTGATGGACGCCTTCCACCCGCAGACCATCCTCGCTTTCGCGCTCAACGACCAGCCTTTGCGCGTCGCCAATGGCGCGCCGCTCAGGCTGCGGGTGGAACGGCAATTGGGCTACAAGCAGGCGAAATATTTGATGCAGATTGAGGCGGTTGCGTCGTTGGACGGCATCGGCAGGGGCAAGGGCGGCTTCTGGGAAGACCATGCCGGCTATGATTGGTATGCCGGCATTTGACGCGGGCGGAACGACCTGACAGGGTAGCCCCATGAAATTGTTCGATCGCGTCATCAAGCGGCTGGTCACGCGGGGCCAGCTCAGCATCTACTATCATGACGGCAGAAAGATCACGGTCGGGTCGCCCGAACCGGGCTTTCCGTCGCTGGCGCTGAAATTCCACGATGCGCGGGTGCCCTTCGACATCATCAAGGATCCGCGGCTGGGCATGGCCGAAGCCTTCATCGACGGGCGCGTGTCGATCGAGGGCGGCGGGATCATGGAACTGATCTCGCTCATCCGCATGAACAATGCCTGGGAAACCGGCAAGTCGATCAGCGATCTCGGTTCGGTCAAGCGTGGTTTCAAGACGATCCGGCGCAAGCTGTGGGCCGCCAACCACCGGGCGCGGTCCAAGGCCAATGTCGCCCATCATTATGATCTGTCGGGCGCGCTCTATGCCCTCTTCCTCGACCGCGACCGGCAATATAGCTGCGCCTATTTCCCCGATGCCGGCAATGAGACGGGCATCAGCCTGGAACAGGCGCAGGAGGACAAGAAGGCGCATATCGCCGCCAAGCTGCATTTGAAGCCGGGCATGAAGGTGCTGGATATAGGCTGCGGCTGGGGCGGCATGGCGCTTTATCTGCATCGCACCTGCGGGGTGGACGTGACCGGCATCACCTTGTCGGAAGAGCAGCTCAAGATCGCGCGGCAACGGGCGCAGGATGCGGGCGTGGCCGACCATGTGCGCTTCGAACTGATCGACTATCGCGACATGGATGGGCCGTTCGACCGGATCGTGTCGGTCGGCATGTTCGAACATGTCGGGACCAAGGATTACCGCACTTTCTATAATAAATGCCGCGAACTGCTGACGCCGGACGGGGTGATGCTGATCCACACCATCGGGCGGGTCGACGGGCCGGGCATCACCGACGCCTTCACCCAGAAATATATCTTCCCCGGCGGCTATATCCCCGCCCTGTCGGAGATGATTCAGGGCAGCGAGGGCACGCGGCTGATGGTCACGGATGTGGAGGTGCTGCGCATCCACTACGGCCTTACCATCCGCGAATGGTACAAGCGGACGCTGGCGCACAAGGCGGACATCGTCGCGCTCTATGACGAGCGTTTCTTTCGCCTCTGGACCTTCTATCTGGCAGGCGCGGCCACCGTTTTCGAGCATGGCGGCATGGTGAATTATCAGGTCCAATATGTCCGCGACCGCCGCAGCCTGCCCATTACACGCGATTATATGCTGGAGGCGGAAAGCGCTCTTAGAGGCCGCTGATTGACCATGAATATTGGCTGACGGCGCCGTTCCCGGACGGTTCAGTCAGGCCGGTGCATCTTTCCTTCATGACCCCGGCGACGGGTGTGCATGTTGAGGAGAGACGGACATGAATATCTTGTGGAAGGGCGCGGCGGCCCTGGGCTTGGCGATCACCGCCATGGGTGTGAGCGCAGCCCCTGCACAGGCGCAATATTATGGCGGCTATGATTATGGCTATCGGGACGGTTATCGCGGCGATCGCTATGACGACCGGCGTTGGGATGATCGGCGTTGGGATGACCGGCGCTGGGATGGTCGGCGCGATTGGCGGGATGATGACCGCCGTCATTGGCGGGGCGACCGGCGTTACTGGCGCGGCCATTATCGCCAGCGCTGCTGGACCGAGTGGCGCTATAATCACTATCGCGACCGGCGCGTGAAGGTGCGGGTCTGCAACTGAGATCGATAAAATCCTCCCCGTCTTGCGATGGGGAGGATTTATTGCGTCGGGGAGCGGCTTGCGTCATCTTGACGCCATGACCGATCCGATGCCCGTCATTCAGAGCCTGCTATCGGGCCTGCCCATTTTCCTGCTGCACCTGGCCTCCGCCACGCTGGCCTGGCTGGCGGCGCTGGCGCTCTATATGTGGATCACCCCGCATGACGAATTCGCGCTGATCCGTGCCGGCAATCAGGCGGCGGGGATTTCGCTCGGCGGAGCGGCACTCGGACTCGCCGTGCCGCTGGGCTTCTGCCTCGCCGGATCGGTCAATGTCTGGGATATCATGATCTGGGGCAGCGTGACGCTGATCTTGCAACTCATCGCCTTTCGGGTCGTCGATTTCCTGCTGGGCTCGCTATCGACCCGGATCGAGGCGGACGAGCGATCCGCCGCCATCTTCCTGGCCATGATGAAGGTCGCGATCGCCTGCCTCACCGCCGGCGCGGTCGCGAGCTGAGCCGTGGCAGGGCGGCGCCTAGGCTGTCTGCCCGGCATGCTCGGCATCATCCTCGCGCTGCTGTGGATCAGCGAGGTCACCAAGCCGACGCCTCTCCATGTCGAGGCGTTCGACCCCCGCTCGCCCCGCCGCCCCATGCCGCAGTGGAGCGACGAAAGCTTCGTGATCGAGGAACGGGCCGAAGCGCCCGCCGACAGCATGGGGACGACCTTTGCCGTCGATCGCGGCGGCGCCTGGCTGACGGCCGAGCATGTCACCCATGGCTGCACCCGCGTCGGCATAGAGCAGGGCGGCTTTGCCCGGCCCGTATCGCGGCTGGTCGAAAGCCGGGAAGCGGACGCAGCGCTGGTGCGCGGCGGCGTGGCGAGCGACCATGCCCTGCCGCTGTCGGACCGGATGCCGCCGCCGGGATCGGTCGGCTATCATATGGGCTTTCCGGGCGGACAGCCGACGCTGGTCATATCCGAGCTGATCGGCGCCGCCCGCGCCCGGCGCGGCACCGGGGAGGAGACGCAGCCCGTGCTTGCCTGGGCCGAACATGGACGCATTCCGATGGGCGACGGCACGCTGTCGGGCATCAGCGGCGGGCCGGTCTTTGCCGAGGACGGCCATGTCGTCGGCGTCAACAGCGCCGCCACCGACCGGCGTGGACGCATATTGACCACCGCGCCCGATGCGATGATGCGGCTGGTCGTCGCCAGCCGGGCGGTGGGCGACCGGCCCGTCGCCTATCCCTTTCTGGACCTGGCCGATGCGCAGGCGCGCTTCGAATCCTGGCTGGCGCAGGGGGTGATCCGGCGCATCTTCTGCGATGTCGACGATGGACCGGGACAGTTGACGGCGGGGCGGCCAAAGGGCTAGGTCGCGCGCCAGATTGACAGGATTTGGACCATCATGAGCGATACGCCCCCCGACCGCCTTTCCACCAACCCGAAAAGCCCCTTTTTCGACATCGACGTGCTCCAGCGCGGCATCGGCATCAAGTTCAAGGACCGTGTGCGCAACGATGTCGAGGAATATAGCATTTCCGAAGGCTGGATTCGCGTCGCGGCGGGCAAGACCCGCGACCGTCACGGCCAGCCGCTGACGATCAAACTGTCCGGGCCGGTGGAGGCGTGGTTCGAGAACCCTGCCGAGGGCGCTGAGGAAGCGGCAGACAAGGCGGAATAAGTTTTCGTCTGAGGTGAACAAAGAAGAGCGCTGCCTCCTGGGTGAGGCAGCGCCTTTTTTTTAAGCCGTGTTCCTGCGAAGGCAGGAACCCAGTCCTACCCTTTCCTGGAATCGCAACATTTTGAACTGGATTCCTGCCTTCGCAGGAACAGGTTGATTTCAAGAGATTCGTCACACCTCACCGCAACGCCGCGTCGCGCTTCACGTCCGCGATGATATCGCGCAGCGAACGGGCCGAGGGCGTCGCATCGGCATAGCGGATAGCGTGCAGGTCCAGCGCCAGGCGCGGCTGGCTGGCAAGAGATTTACGCGACGGAGCGGCATCCTGCGCCGGATCGTCCTTGGCGATCGTCATGCTGGCGAAGCGCAGGCTGTCGCCCAGCGCCGGATCAGGCCGGAACTCGCGCAATTGCGGCTTGTCGGGATAGATGAAACCGAAGGTCGGATTGCTGCGCGCACCCATCTGGTTGGTCGGGCTGTGCCAGACGCGCACCTCACTCCAGTCGCCCTCCTCAGACACGTCGATCGCCAGCACATCTTCCTCGATCGCGCCGGGCACGGACCAGTTGGCATGCCGGATCAGCACGCGCCGGTCGTCCAGCACCCTGCTGACCACGGCGACATGGCCCAGCACCATCGGCCCCATGGGACGAAAGGCCAGCACCGCGCCCTTGCGGGGCATATGGCCGCGCCTATAGTGATTTTCCGCCTGATCCCACCAGGTCAACGCGTCGCCATAAATCTGCACGCCGGACACGATGCGCGCATAGGGCACGCATTGCAGCACCGTCGCGCCCAGCACAGGCGTCGTCGTCAGACTGGCCAGCAGCAAGGCCGCCCAGCGCATCATTCCCAATTTCATGCGACCCCAGTCCCAGCATCGCCCCACCGCCGATCAGACTAGGCGACAGCCCTTAGGAACTGGTTAAAATGTCAGAAAGCACCACGGGCAGAGTCGCTGCCGGTAGTTGCGCGATCGGCCATGGCGATCTGCACGGGGACGTCGCTCGCCTTATGCGCGTAGATGAAGCCCTTGGCGGGGTTGGGACGCAGGCCCAGATCGCCGGTCGGGCCGTACCAGACACGCACATCGGTCCAGTCATTATTGGGCGACACGTCGACAGCGCGGACATTGCGCTCGATACCGCCGCGATAGGACCAGTTGGCGTGGGTCAGCAGCACTTCGCGATCGCTGATCACCTTGCTGACCATGGCGACATGGCCGACCGGCATGGAACGGCTGGCGGCGAAGGCGAGGACGGCGCCGACGCGCGGCTCATGGCCACGATCATAGCGGCCCTCGGCCTGGCCCCACCAGGTGTTGGCGTTGCCGTACAGTTCGATACCGGAAACCTGACGGGCGAAAGGCGCGCACTGGAGCGTGCCCGCAGCGGCCGGGGTCGTGATCAGGGCGCAGAGCGCGAGCGTTGCCGCTGCGACAAAAGCGCGAAAACCACCGATCATAGAAATGCGACCCCCGACTTGTTTTTAACGACTTAGCCCCGTGGAGGTTCTTAGGGCAGACGCCGGACGAGTTGAAAAGCAGCCAGCGACGAGTCGTTGTTGCGGTGCGTCAACCTGCGGAACGAAAGACCCGCCCCGCCGTTACGCAAAACCGGCTCGCGACAGGCAAATCGTTGAAAAGACTGTCTTCCGTTCCGGTCATCCAGACCTGACCGCCGGTTTCGCGCAGCCGGTCGAACAGCGCAGCTCGTCGCGACGGGTCGAGATGCGCCGCCACTTCGTCGAGCAGCAGCACCGGCGGCTGGCCGCGATGGGCCGTGACCAGCGCGGCATGGCCGAGCAGGATCGAGAGCAGCAGCGCCTTTTGCTCGCCGGTCGAACAAAGCGCGGCGGCCTGCCCCTTCGCAGCGTGGGTCACGGCCAGATCCTGCCGGTGCGGACCGGACAAGGTGCGCCCGGCGGCGGCATCGCGGCGGCGTTCGCGAGCAAGGCGAATTGCCAAGGGTTCATCGCCATCCTCCTCCCCTTCGATCGCCAGCAGCGGGCGGGCGAAGGGATGGTCGGGCCGATCCTCCAATACCGCGCCGAGGCGCGAAACCAGATCGGCGCGGGCGGCGGCAAGGGCCATGCCATGCTCGTCCATCTGCGCTTCGAGCGCGCTCAACCAGGAAGGGTCGGCAGCGGACAGATCGTTCAGCAGCCGGTTGCGGGCCCGCATCGCCGCTTCATAACGGGCGCTGTGCGCGGCATGGCCGGGATGGAGCGCCAGCGTCAGCCGGTCGAGAAAGCGCCGCCGCCCGCCGGGACTATCCATGAACAGCCGGTCCATGGCGGGCGTGAGCCAGACGATGGAGAGATGATCCGCCAGCGCATTGGCGGAGGAGGAGATGCCGCCGATCCGCACCTGCCGCCGGTCGGGAGCGGAGGCGAGCACGCCGGTTCCCAGCATCACGCCGTCCACTTCCGCCGCTATGCCGAAGCCGCCTCCCCCGTCCTGCCGCACCATGTCGCGCAGGGCCGCGCCGCGCAAACCGCGGCCGGGGGCCAGCATCGACACGGCTTCCAATATATTGGTCTTGCCCGCGCCATTGTCGCCGGTCAGCACGATGAAGCTGTGATCGGGCATGATCAGCGCATCCGCATGGTTGCGGAAATCGCTCAAGGTAAGACGGCCGATCATCGGCTCGCTCTAGCGACACCGGCGGCAATGGGGAAGCGGTTCAGCTACACCGCTTGCGCGTCACCGCCCTGCCGTCATCGATCACCGTCAATTCGCGACCACCCGCCGAAGGACGCAGCTCCAGCTTCCTGTTCCAGCTCTGCCCTTCTCCGGTAAAGGCCGCATCGATGCGGATTCGGCCATCCGGGCCGTGTGACACGCCGGTCGCCTTGCCTTCGCTTTCCAGAAAGACAAGGCTGGTGGGCGTGATCGTCAGTTCCATCTCGGTCGCGCGGTCGGCGCAACTTTCGTCAAGACCGGCCCAGCGCCCCTGAATGCTGGCGGGGATGGTCGCGCCAACCGGCCCCGACGGGGGCGAAATGTCCGGCGCCGGTTCGACGGTCTGGATGCCGTTCTCGCCCTGCGGCACTTCGCGGACGTTGTTCATCGCCTCGTCCACGATGTTGGTGGCGATGCCGGACTGGTCGCTTTGCTTGTCGCCACAGGCCGCAAGGACGATCAACGGCAGGAGAATCATCACGCGCATGGGAGAGAAACCGCCCTTTCGCCAATGGGTTCCGGCCATCGCGCACTCTCGATTCATTCCTGCTATACTCCTGCTCGACAAGGGAGATATGCCATGGCCGTGCTGGGAATGGGTGGATTTTTCTTTCGCGCCCGCGATCCGGAGGCGCTTGCCGGCTGGTATCGCGCGCATCTGGGCGTAGGCGCGGGCTGTTCGGCCGATCCGCAGGTCGCGCCCAACATCCACACGTGGACGGCGCAGGGCGGACCGATGGTCTTCGCCCCCTTCCCCGCCGACAGCGACTATTTCGCCGCCGACAAGGCGTTCATGATCAATTTCCGCGTGTCCGATCTGGACGGGATGCTGGCGGACTTGCGCGCCGCGAACGTTGCAGTCATCACCAGGGCCGAATGGGATCATCCGGAGGTGGGCCGCTTCGCCCGCATCCATGATCCCGAAGGCAATGCCATCGAATTGTGGGAGCCGCCGCTATGAAGAAGAAGCCGATGATGAAAAGCGTGAAGATCGCCCTTGCTCTTGCCGCTGTGGCGGTGGGTGCTCAGGGAGCCGTGGCGGCGCTGGCCGTAGGGGCCAAGGCGCCCGACTTCACCACCCGCGGCGCGCTGGCGGGCAAGACCTTCACCCTGACGCTGTCGCACCAGTTGAAGCGCGGGCCTGTGGTGCTTTATTTCTTCCCCAAGGCGTTCACGCCGGGCTGCTCCGCCGAGGCGCGGGAGTTCGCGGAGCATATCGAGGATTTCAAGAAGGCGGGCGCGACGGTGATCGGCATGTCGGCCGATCCGGTGGACGATCTGGTCGCCTTCTCCACCAAGGAATGCGCGGGCAAGTTCGCGGTGGCGTCGGCCGGGCCGAACATCGTGTCGGGCTATGACGTGGCGTTGAAGATGCGACCGGGCATGACCGACCGCACCTCCTATGTCATCGCGCCCACCGGCCGCATCGCCTTCGTCCATAGCGAGATGAACTATGCCGGCCATGTGAAGAGCACGCTGGCCGCCGTAGAGGCGATGAAGCAGAAATAAGAATCATTCGGCTCAGCCTAAGCCGAATGATTCTTATTTTTTCACATATTTGCCGAACCAGCCAAGCGTCGCCTCCCAGGCGGCCTTGGCGGCGGCTTCATTGTAGCTGGGGCGATAGTCCGCCATGAAGCCATGGTCGGCGCCGGGATAGACGGTGATCGCGTCGGGCGGCGACTTGCCCGCGATTTTCAGCGCGGCCTGCATCTTTTCGACATCCGCGACCGGGATGCCCTTGTCCAACGCGCCATATTGACCAAGTACCGGAGCCTTGAGCGCGCTCACCTGCTCGATGACGTTCAGGGGCTGCAATTCGGTCTTCTCGCTGATCAGGCGGCCATAGAAAGCGACACCTGCATCCAGTTGCGCGCTGTGGGCGGCATAGAGCCACACGACCCGCCCGCCCCAGCAGAAGCCGGTGATGCCGCGCCGCCTGCCGTCGCCGCCATGGCTGCCCGCCCAGCCATAGGTCGCGTCGATATCCTTCAGCACCTGCGCGTCAGACGCCTTGGACACGATGGTGGCGATCAGTTGCTTGAAATCCGCCACCTTGGTCGCATCGCCATGGCGCGCGAACAGGTCGGGCGCGATGGCGTAGTAACCCGCCTTGGCACAGCGGCGGCAGATGTCGCGAATCCATTCATGCACGCCGAAAATCTCATGCACGACGACGATGATCGGCGCGGCCTTGGCGGCGGCAGGACGGGCGACAAAGGCGGGCATGGCGAAACCGTCGCTCGACTTGATCGACACCCGTTCCTCCTTCAGCCCGTCGCCGGGGGTCTGGACGGCGCTGCTCGAAATGGGGCGGCAGGCAGCGGCGAAACCAGCGGCGAACGCCCCGCCCGCCAACAGCTTGCGCCGATCGAACCCCGTCGAGCCGATCCAGTTGCGGTCTTCCGGCAAACGTTCGGGCTGATCCTGCATATCGGTCACGCGCATCTCTCCTCAAGCCATGGCCGGGGAGCCTAATCGCGCCCGCGCCTGGCGCAAGTCCTTCTCAGGCAAGGAAATCGCCGCTCTCGATCCGCTCCAGCGCGCTGACCTCCCAATTGTAGATATAGGTCCAAGCCTCCACCGGGCCATTTTCGCCCCGGACGGTCAGCCGTTCGCGGCGATATTCATGCGGCTCGGGAAAATGACTGGCGCATTCCTCATAGTCGTCGAGGACGGCAAGGCTCGCCGCAGGATCGGCCAGCGCGAACAGGTCGCCTGACACCTCATCCGATCCTCCCGGCACGAAGGCAGGATAGCTGGCCACGCGA
The DNA here is from genome assembly GCF_001563265.1 of Sphingobium sp. TKS. Classification (NCBI taxonomy): domain Bacteria; kingdom Pseudomonadati; phylum Pseudomonadota; class Alphaproteobacteria; order Sphingomonadales; family Sphingobiaceae; genus Sphingobium; species Sphingobium sp. TKS. Next base: position 3,741,061 of record NZ_CP005083.1, read on the forward strand.
TAGAGTCTGCCTCGCGCCACAGCCCGGCCAGCATGGCGCGCCACTTTTCCAAGCCATTCCGCCATCGGATCGTCAAAGCCGGGGCGCAGCGTGCCGTAGACGAAGAGCAGCGGCTCGCTCAGAAACATCTCCTGAAAATATTCCCCATTTGCAGGAAATTAGCCCAATTTACAGAAATTTTTTCGCCATGAAATGGCGCAAGGCTCGCAAAAAGCCCCGAAATTGCGGGCTGAATGGAAATTGGCACGGCTCCTGCAATCTTCCCGGCATCATGGCCGGATGGTCCGGCCCGCCTATTTTCAGGGAGTATATCATGTTCGCCAAGCTTCAGAACGCCGCTTTCGCCCTTACCAGCGCGCTGCTGGTCGCCGGACTTTTCATCAGCGCCGCCATCCCGGTCACGCCGATCGCCTGATCCCATAGTATAGATACAAGAAGGCCAGATTCATGAACAACAGCTTCACCCTCGACCGCCGCAACGGAAAGATCATGGGCGTGTGCGCCGGTCTTTCCCACCGCACCGGCCTGGATGTCACACTGATCCGCATTGCGGTTGTGCTGCTGACGCTATGCGCCCTCGGTCCGGTCGGCGTTGTCGCCTATCTGCTGGCAGGCTGGCTGGCGGAGGGCTGACCAGGATCGGCCAGAATAACCATAATGAAAGAGCCGCCCATGGATTTATCCGGGGCGGCTCATTTGATGTCCGTCAATGACGGTATAGATCGGGCCATGTCGCGCTCAGGCAAACAGCACCGAATAGAAGGTCAGCATCTGTGCGCCAACCGCAACCATGAGGGCAACGCCCTGAACCGTATGTCGCATATCGTTCGTCCTGCAAGTTTTTGTTTTATCATTGCCGCTAGGGCAAGCAGGCCTATGCCCCCGGCACGAAATTGTAACAATCGCAAAGGACGATTTCGCAGTTGCAGCAAATGCAACAGTCGCTGTTACTCCAAAGTCACAATCATCGTTTGCGCCGCCGCTGGCGCCCGCACCTTCGCACCGCTGATGAAAAAGGCATAGACGTCGCCCTTCGCGGCCTGCGCCCGCGCCCCATCGGCCCAGCGCTCGATTTCCTCGGGCGAATAGCCGGCCGGCTCTTCCTCCCGCGTGCGCATCAGCCGGGCATAGGAAAAGCCGGCATCCTGGCCGCGCAACGCCGGATATTCCGGATGATCGGCGTAGACGACCGCTGCACCCGCCGCATGCGCCAGATCGAAAAAGGCCGGATCGTCAAAGCTTTCGTGCCGCACCTCCAGCGCATGACGCAGCGGCACGCCATCGACCTTCGCGGGCAACAGCTTGAGGAAAGCGCCGAAATCCTCCGCATCGAATGTCTTGGTCGGCATGAACTGCCACAGGATCGGCCCTAGCCGGTCGCCCAGTTCGACCAGCCCCTGATTGACGAATTTCGCAATGGAATCGCCCGCCTCGGCCAGCACCCGGCGATTGGTGCAGAAGCGCGACGCCTTGACCGCGAACTGGAAACCGTCGGGCACTGCCCTGGCCCAATTGGCGAAGGTCGCGGGCTTTTGCGTGCTGTAATAGGTGGCGTTGATCTCGGTAGCGGTCAGATGCTCGCCCACATAGGCAAGCTCGTCCTTCTGCCGCAGCCCTTCGGGATAGAAGGTGCCACGCCATGGTTCGAAGACCCAACCGCCGATCCCGACCCTGATCTTTCCGCTCATCCTGCGCTCTCCTTTGCCGCGCATCCTGATCGGCAAAGATGATTCATGCCATCGCCTTCTTCTACAAGCAGGCATGTAAGAAGATCACCGCGCGGCGCCGAACGCGATAGAGTGCGCAATCAGCCGCGCTTTGCCTAAGATTTTCGTTTGAGGCCGAGCAGCCACGGCTTCACCCCGCGCGTCGGATGCGCTGTGCCGTCGAGCCGCTTCGCACGGATGATCCTGATCGGCTTGACGATCATCTGCCCACGCATCGGCCCGGATCCGCAACAGGTCGGCACGGCGAGAATCCGCTTCACCACATCCATGCCCGCGACGACATGGCCGAAGGCGGCATAGCCGATATAATCGCCGCGCGCGTCCATATTGGGCGTCGGTCCCACGGTGATGAAGAAATTGCCCATTGCCGAATTGGCGCGGTTGGGCCGCGCCATGGAAAGCGTCGCATCGAGATGCCTGATGCCCGTCCGCGTCGTCGGCTCGTGCCGAATCGGCGGCAGGGACCGGCGCGCATCCGTGTCGATCCCACCCTGGATCAGCCCCAGCCTCGCATCGCTCTTGCGCCGCGCCGCGCGATAGAAGGTGACGCCGTCGAAGCGGCCGTCATCGACATAGGTAAGGAAATTGACGGCGGTGATCGGCGCCCGGCGATCGTCGGTCGCAACCACGATGGTTCCGACCGAAGTTTCGATCGCCACTCGGGTATGACCGGGCGTCGGGCGGTTGGCGGATTGCGCATGGGAAGCGCCAGACAGAAGGGCAAGGAACGGGATCAGGCAACGCGGGACAGCAGAATGCATCGGCAAGAAGGCACGCTCATCAAAGAAGGATATGGCCCAAGGCTAGAGCGCTTGCACGCACGGCGCAACCGGGTGGAAAGCAACTGATTTTCACCGCTTTCCTATGAAGCAAGTGGTGACCCCTACGAGTGTAGAACTTTTGTCTCGGGCGATGCCGGGACGTACCTAACTACACTGTAAAATCAACAATTTGTCTTGTATGGTGTTCGCGGTCGGTCGTCCTGATTTGCCTGAATTTGGCTCAAAATGTGGGAACGATTGTGGGACCAATTCCTGCCCGGAAGTGTGGGAACGCCTGCGATGCCCAAAGCGGGAACCGAACCGATGGCACTGACAGCATTGAAGGTAAAGAACGCGAAGCCCGGTCGGCATACTGATGGCCGGGGACTGTGCCTGCTGGTGAAGAACAGCGGCGCACGAACTTGGGTGCTACGGATGCAGAAGGATGGGCGACGGCGCGATTATGGGTTGGGATCGGCGCTGGACGTGTCGCTGGCCGAGGCGCGGGAAGCGGCGACAGCATTGCGGCGGAAGGTCCGCGAGGGAACCGATCCGGTCGCCGAGCGACGCAGGGCGCGCAAGGTGGTACCAAGCTTTGAGGCGGCGGCACGGGACTGCTACGAGGCGTTGAAGGAAGGCTGGAAGAACAAGCGTCACGCCAATTGGATTTCCAGTTTCGAGAACCATGTGTTTCCTGCGATCGGCACGAAGCCGGTCAACGAGGTGGACAGCGCGTGCGTGGTCGAGGTGTTGTCGCCGATCTGGCTGACCATCCCTGACAGCGCGCGGCGCATCTTACAGCGCATCGGCGCGGTGCTGGACTTCGCCCATATCAAGGGATGGCTCCCCGATGAGATATCCTTGCGCTCGGTGCGCAAGGGACTTCCCCGTCAGGTGGACAAGGGCGGGCATCTGGAGGCTATGCCCTATGTGTACGTGCCCGCGCTCATGCGGAAGCTGGCGGCGGCGTCGCCCACGACCGGTCGCGACGCGCTGCGCTTCACCATCTATAACGCCGTGCGGTCGAACGAGACGCGCTTTGCCATGTGGTCGGAGTTCGATCTGGACAAGGCCATCTGGACCATTCCGGGCGAGCGGATGAAGGCGGGCGAAACCCATGTCGTGCCGCTGTCCGCGCCTGCCGTGGCGCTGTTGCGCAAGCGGTGGAAGGAGCGCACCAGCGACACCGGCCTTGTGTTCAGCAATGACGGGGAAAAACCGATCAGCGACATGACCATGACCAAGCTCCTGCGCGATGACGGGATCAAGGGCGTGACAGTCCACGGCTTCCGCTCGGCCTTTACCGATTGGTCGTCGGAGCGGACCCGCTTCCCCAAGGAGGTTGCCGACAAAGCGCTGGCGCACAAGCTGCCTAACAAGGTGGAAGCGGCTTACCGGCGCACCGATTTCTTCGATAAGCGCCGCAGCCTGATGGCCCGCTGGGCGGAGTTTCTGGACAAGGAGCCTGCGAAGGGCGGATCGGACGCCAACCCCACAGCGTCCGAACCCGTCAGCCTTCGCGCTGCCGCCTGATGAGGTCGTGCAGGCTGGCGGTAGTGATGCGGGTGGCCTTGCCGAGCTTCACCGTCTCGACCTCGCCCGCCGCGATCAGCGCGTAGAGCTTGGTGCGGCCGACCCCGATCATATGCGCCGCGTCATTGACGCGGACGCAGATCGGATCGGGCCGTGGAGGCGCGGTCATTGTACCTGGCTCCCGGCGTGGTCGTCGCGATAGCCGACAGGATCGGCCACCCAGCGATTGACGGCGGATTCGTGCCAACCCGCGCCGTGGACGCTGATCTTTACCTGGCGGGGGAAGGTGCCTTCGCCCATCTTGCGATAGAGCGTGGTGCGGGAAAGCCCGGTGCGGGCGAGAACGGTCTTCAGGCGGATGATACGATCGGGGTTGTTCATGGGGCAATCTCTTCAAATCAAGGTGTTGCACGCGCCCCTGTGGGCCAGCATCGGGCAGCATGGCGCACTGGGCAAGAGCCCTTGCGGGGCCAAATGAGGCCATTCCGGCTTGGACGGGTGGGTGCTGGCGGTGAATGGCGTTCAGGGGCGTCCAGGGGCGGTCCACGACGTAGCTCTGCCGGAGGGCGTGACCATCGCAGAATTTTTCCCACTATGTCCCAAACAGCACGCCGGTCAGTGCTTTATGCCGATGGGTACGGCATTGCGCATTGGTCAGGTCGAATCATTCATGGCAATTCTCCAAATCATCGGAGGTCTGCCCGCCAGTGATGAGGCTGCGTCGCATCGTCCCGCGCTGCAAGGGGTGGGGCACTGTAGTGCCGATTGAAGCATTTCAGTGCCGGTTGCGCCAATATCGGCCCCGAAAGACGCATTGAACCATAACGCTATGTGTTATATATGCGGACGAGAACAGGAGAGCCGCCATCCAACGTATATTCAAGAATGGCTGGTTCGAGCGTTTCGCGCGCAAGGAGCGCATTGCCGATTCGGCGCTTCGGGACGCGGTGCAACGCGCCGAAAGCGGGTTGGTGGATGCCGACCTTGGCGGCGGCGTCATCAAGCAGCGCGTGGCGCGGGCCGGTCAGGGCAAGTCTGGCGGCTATCGCACGCTGATCCTGTTCCGGCAGGGCAGCCGGGCGATATTTGCTTTCGGCTTCGCCAAGAGCGCACAGGCGAACATATCGAAGGCGGACCTCGCCTTGCTGCGCAATGCGGCGACCGAGGCGCTGGAATGGAACGACGAGGAACTGGACCGGCTGGTGGCATCGGGAGCGCTGGTGGAGATAGACGATGAGAACGACGGTGAAGGATAAGGGCTATCGCAGCGAGATCGCGGGCGCGGTCCACGAGATGATGAGCGACGCGCACGACGCGGGCGTTATGTCGCGCGCAACACTTCGCACTTTTGATGAGGCGTGTCTTGCGCCGGCCCCATCGCTGGCAGGCGATGAAATCCGCGCCATCCGTGAGCGCGAGCATGTCTCGCAGCCGGTGTTCGCCGCCTATCTCAACGTCTCCCGCAATCTCGTGTCGGATTGGGAACGCGGCGTGAAGCGCCCCGGTGGCCCCGCCTTGCGGCTCTTGTCCATCATCCAACGCAAGGGGTTGCAGGCGGTGGCCTAATTACCCCTTCGTGTTTCACCTGTTTTTCGCACATTGCCGGGATGACCGCCTTTGGCCGTTTGCGGTCGGGCCGGTTCCGAGCGACAAAAGTGGGTTAGTTGCCCTTTGCGCTTCCTATCGATGACCCCCTCTGGAAGTTACTGCGCCAAATGAGAATCCCGTTAGCTGCGGTCCAGAGCGGTTCTCACGGTCTGGTGGAGAGGCTGTCCGAGCAGGCGGCGCACATTTCAGTGATCACTTGCTGTTGACGCATCTGGCCACCCGCCGCCTTCAAGCGGCGGATGGAATTCTTGCAGCCGGACGAGTTAGTTCTTCCTACCCATGAATTTGTAACGCAGCGTCAGCATGGCCGCGCGCGGCGCGCCGGGCAGGTTGAGGTTGGCGCTCGTACCATGTCCCGACACGATATAATGCTTGTCGAAGATGTTGGTCACGTTGACCTGCGCGGTGATCGAACCCAGTCTATACCAGGCCATCGCATCCATCGTGAAATAGCTGGGCAAGGTGACGGTGTTGGCCGGATCGGCGAAGCGGTCGCTCACATAGTTGCCGCCAGCGCCCAGGCCGAAGCTGTCACTGAAATCCTTGGCGATCCAGGCATTGACGGCATGGCGCGGTGTGATGGTCGCGCGCTTGCCGATCAGGGCCACATTGGCGGAGTCCACGATCTTGGCGTCCAGATAGGCATAGCCCAGGATCGCCCGCCAACCATTTTCCAAATTCACCGTGCCCGACAGTTCGATGCCGCGCGTGCGCTGCACACCGATGGGGATAAGCACCGTCGGGTTGGCGGGATTGGCCGCCTTGATCCCCGACCGGCGCAAGTTGAACGCGGAAATGGTGGTCGCGATCCGCCCGTCAAGGAAGCTGAACTTGGCGCCCGCTTCCTTATTCTCGGTCTTCTCCGGCGCGATGTCGGCATTGTTGGCCGCGATGGAGAAGGCTTCGCCCGAGGGCTGAAAGGAGCGGCTCCAGGAAACATAATAGGACTGGCTCTCCGTCGGCTGCCAGACCAGGCCCGCGCGCGGACTAGCCTTGGTGTCGGTGCGCGACAGGTCGGACCGGCCGGGCAGATGGTCGTCAGTGGCCTGCTTGAACCGGTCATAGCGCGCGCCGACCAGTGCTTTCAGATGCTCGCCGATCGACACCAGATCCTGCACATAATAGCCGAGCGTATCGAATGTGCCGCGATTGTCGGCGGTCAAAGCGCCGTTGGTCGTGATGACGGGCAGGACCGGATTGAACAGATTCACCGTCGCAATGCCGTTGCGCGAATGGGTCGCAACATCCTTGATCTGCCGCCCGACCTCGACACCGAACAGCAACTGATGCTCCATGCCGGCGAAGCGGACCTTGCGCGTCAGTTCAAGCTGGTCGAACCAGCCATGTTCGTTGCGGTCGAGCGCCGACCGGTTGAGCGAAACCGTCTGCGCCGCTTCATTGACCGTTCCCGGCAGCGTATTCTGCCGGTCGAGGCTGTAGTCATAATAGCGGAAAGCGTTGCGGATGCTGGTGTCTTCGTCAATCTTGTGGGTCAGCGTCACCGTGCCCGAATAGACCTTCGACTGGCTATAATCGTCCTTTCGCGCATTGGCGGAACCATAATAGGTGGAGCGCGGCACATCGACCGGGCGTCCCCGATAAGCCGGGATGCCGAAGTCGGTTACGCGCCGATCGCGCAGATAATCGCCCTGGACCAGCAGTTGGGTCCGCTCGTCCAGCTTGAGCGAGACTGACGGCGCGATCGTCTCGCGCCGAAGGAACTGCTGGCTGCGAAAGCTGTCGGCCCGTTCGATCGCCCCGGTGAGGCGATAGGCAGCCATGCTGTCCTCCGGCGCGATACCGATATCGGCTTCGGCGCGACGATCGTCCCAGCTGCCATAGCTGACGCCGATCTCGCCCAGATTGACGCCCGGTTTCTTGGTCACGCGGTTGATGAGGCCCCCCGAAGACCCCCGCCCGAACAGGACCGAGGCTGGCCCTTTGATGACTTCGACGCGTTCGATATTGGAAAGGTCCCGGAAATAGAGCGCATCGTCGCGCAAGCCGTCAACGAACTGGTCGGCAATCGCGGAGAAGCCCCGGATGGAAACCTGATCGCGCTGCCCGTCGCCATGGGAAAAGCCGACGCCCGGCACATTCTTCAGCACATCCTGCATGGACAGGGCGCGCTGGTCGCGGATGACAGCCTCGGTCACGACGTCAACGGTCTGAGGGATGTCCTTCAGCGGCACGTCGATCTTGAGCGCGCCGACCTGTTTCGGCGTATAATCAAGGCGATCCGCCGTAACGACGATATCGGACCGATCCGCCTCGTCAGCGCTTGCATGGACGGGCAAGGCGATGGCGGCAAACGCCACCGTGGCGCGCAGATGGCGCGATGCAAGCTTGGAAAACATGGACCCCCGATACAATTTGCGACAATGGTGATATTGCGAGGCGGTCGCATATATTGGAGGCAAGAACCTGTCAACGCGATCCTTTGATGAACGATTCCTGACTACCCTGTTCAGAGAGGCGCCAGAGATGTGCCGCAATAACGCTGCTCGTGGAGACGAAATCGTCTGTGGAGGAAGAAAATGATGATGCGCAAACCCCTGATGGCCCTATCGCTTGCCGCTTCGATGCTTGCCGGGCTTCCCTCTCTGGCCCACGCTCATGATGGCAGGGGGAGCTGGTATAAATACGAAGAATATCATGATGATGGCGATGACGATGATGACGATGACCGTCCGCGTTACCGCCGCAGCTATTATGAGGAACGGGACTATCGCCGCCCCCGTTACGCCGAACCGCGGCGCTACCATTATCGCGAGCGGCGCGATCGCTGTGGCGGTAGCGGCACCACAGGCCTGTTGCTCGGCGGCGCGGCAGGCGCCCTGCTCGGACGCTCGGTCGATCGCTATGGCGATCGTGCGCCGGGAACCATTATCGGCGCGGGCGCAGGCGCTCTTCTGGGCCGCGAAGTCGACCGCAATTCCGGCTGCTGACCGGCATATTACAGGCGCAATGAACTGAATTTCCTCCTGTGACGGGAGGTTCTGGTGCGCGGAACCGCTTGGTATCCGCGCCCTTTTTGGATGTCGCAGCAGAGATGGCAGGGTTCAGATCGAGTTCAGCCCATCTGTGCTTGAATGCCAGCCTATCCCTTCCGCTGGATGCGGACAGGGCGAAAGAACAGGAGGCAGGGGATGAAAATGCTCCGTAAGGCGGCCTTGGGTCTGGCACTGGCAGCATCCATGCCGATCAGCGCCACGCCTGCCGATGCACGCGATCATCATCGCTATTATTCCCGTCATTATGACGATGACGCAGCGCTCGCTGTGAGCGCGGGAATTATCGGCCTGGCGATCGGCGCGGCCATTGCTTCGGATAGACCGCGCTATTATTACGATGACGATTATTATTATCGTGAACGATATTATCGACCGCATTATCGGTCATATAATTACTACTATTATGACAGCTATCCGCGCTATTATGACAGGCGTTGGTATCGCTATAATGATCGCCATTGGCGTCACCACCGCCGTCATCACGACCATGATGATGACGATTGATGCGAATGACCGACGGCGATCGAATTTCGGTCAGCGATTTAGCCAGGTGCTTTGCTGGTCGAGTTTGATGCTGTCGGCAACAGGATTTCAACGGTGAGACCCACCGCTGCTGGAACGACGCGGACGTTACCGCCATGGGCAGCGGCTATGGCGGCGACCATGTTAAGCCCCAATCCGTAGCCCGATGTCGATCGGCTATGGTCGAGCCGGGCAAACCTCTGGAAGATCCGTTCGCAATCGCCGTCCGCTATGCCTGGACCGTTATCGGCAATGGTGAGCGCCACCTGCCCATCCCGCGCTTCTGTCGAGATGGTGACGTCCGTGCCCGGAGGCGTGTGTGCCAGCGCATTGTCCAGCAAATTGACAAGGCATCTTTGAATGAGTTGCCTGTCGCCGCAGATCGCCATTGGAACGATCGCCAGCATGAGTGACCTGCCCGCCTGCTCGAAAGCCGGCCGAAAAGCCTCGGCTATTTCCTCAATGACATCGTGCAATTCCACGGACTTGAAACGGCTGCGAACCGTCTGGCCCTCAATCTCGGAGATTGCCAGGATCGACGAAAACAGATCGAGCAGATCATCGGCTTCGCGGATAGCTGCTGTAAGGCGCTCCTGCTGAATGGACTCCGTTGAGGTTCGCTCCACCTCTTCCAACCGTCCGCGCAGTCGATTGAGGGGCGTTCGAAGGTCATGCGCTATATCGCCGGAAACCTGCTTGAGGTTGTTCATCAGCGTCTGGATGCGATCCAGCATGCCGTTGAGGATCATGGCTAGCCGGTCGAACTCTTCGGCCGAGCCATCAAGCGGCATCCGGCGGGACAAATCGCCCGCCATGATCGCTTCTGCTGAAGCCTCGATGGTGGAGAGCCGGCCCCTGACCAGTCGGCCCAGCCCGATCACCGCGGCGGTGCCCACCGCGAGAATGAGAGCGAAGGCACTCAGGAACAGCGCCAGCAATTTCAGGTCCATCTGATCGACCACAGCCCGGTCGGCCGCAACGACGAGACGCCCCCCTCCGGGAAGCGGCGTGTTGATAGCCTGGGCCATGGCAGGCCCCCCATCCGGCGAATGGAAGGGAACGAACTCGCTCCATCCGGGCGGTGGTACATTCGCCACAAGCGATCCAGCCCTGCGCCGCCCGGATGCGTCGGTCACAATATAACCCATGCCCCGGCCCTTGCTGTCGGCGCCTTCCAGATAGCTCACATCTTCGGGCGTGGCATGACGGTCGAGCGTGTTGACCAGATCGACCAGCGCTGCAAAGCCATGATGCCTGTGATGGGCGAGCAAGGCATCGGCCTCGATCCTGATCCGCTGGTTGATCTGGCACTCGATCTCCTCATGAACGAACCTGTAGGTGGCGAGTGCCAGCAAGGCGATGATGAGACCGGACATCATCGCGACGCCCAGCGACAATCCCCTGATCGAGCGAGGCATGATCCTATGGGGCATGGGAATCGATCATATAGCCCGAACCCCGCACGGTTCGGATCGCGTCATGGGAAAAACCCTCATTGAGCTTGGTCCTGAGCCGACTCATATGGGTTTCGACAATGTTGGTCTTCGGGTCGAAGCCGAAATTCCAGACGCGATCGAGCAACATTGTCCGCGTGACCACTCGGTCTGCGTTACGCAATAATTGTTCGAGCAGGCTGAATTCCCGGGGTTGAAGGTCGATGACCCGATGATCCCGGCGAACTTCCCGGCGCAGCAGGTTCATGCTGATGCCGCCTGCCTCCAGCAGGGTGACAGTTGCGCAGGATGGAGGTCGGCGCCCCAAGGCATTGAGGCGCGCGACCAGTTCCACAAAGGCAAAGGGTTTGATGAGATAATCGTCGGCCCCGGCTTCCAGTCCATCGACACGGTCCTCGATAGCTGATTTGGCGGTCAGCAGCATGGCTGGCGTCTGGCATCCCTGCGCGCGCACCATGCGCAAGAGCGAGAGACCATCCAGTCCCGGCAGCATCCGGTCCAGCACCAGCACGTCAAAGCCGCCTGCCAGAATGACTCCCAAAGCCTGCTGCCCGTCGGGGAAGCATTGGACCTGATGCCCCAATTCCTGGAGTCCCCGCGCGACATAGGCGGACGATTCCAGATCATCCTCCACCAGCAGAATCTTCATCGCTCACCCTCGCCATGGATGGGGTGGGGGTCGAGGGACCGAGATGACGCCCTGATTGCCATTGCTATACAATTTCCCAATGTTGCCATTCCGTGCTGGACCGACCCTACAGCAACTCTCTATCGCTGCAAATGATAACAGTTCGCATTTGCATACGAAGGGGCGCATATGACAGGTAACAGAATAGCAATTGGAATAGCGGCGGTGGCGACCGCGCTATCAACCCCAGCAATGGCCGGTGAACCGCTGTTCGGCTATGTCTACACGACGGACGTCATGCCCAAGGGCAAGACCGAGATCGAACAATGGGTCACGCTGCGCGAGGATCAGGCCAACGGCCATTTCCATGACGTCAAGCTGCGCACCGAGGTCGAGCATGGCATCACCGATAATTTCCAGATCGCCGGCTATCTGAACACGAGCTACATCTCCGCCAACCGCAACAGCGTCAACGGCACGACCGAGGGCCTCGACATCCCGCCGGCGCATAATCCGGCGCGGCCCTATAATAAATTCCGCTTCGATACCGTGTCAGCCGAAATGATCTGGCGGGTGATGAGTCCCTATAAGAAACCTTTCGGCCTCGCCTTCTATGTCGAACCTGAGATCGGTCCGCATGAGCGCGCAATCGAATTGAAGGTAATCGCGCAGAAGAACTTCCTCGACGACCGGCTGGTGCTGGCCGCCAACGCTTTCGTCGAGTTCGAGCATGAGGAGCAGGACGGAGAAATCGAAAAGGCGACCCAGCTGGAATTCGATGCGGGCGCATCCTACCGTTTCCGCCCGAACTGGTCCTTCGGCATTGAATATCGCAACCATAACGAATTTGTCGGCTATACGCTGGGGCACGGCAGCCAGGAGCATACGGCCCATTTCGTGGGGCCGAACATCCATTATGGCAGCCAGAAGTGGTTCTTCACCCTCTCCGCGCTCTATCAGATCCATGCCAAGGCCTATAATGACGAGCAGCGGGACAATATCGTCAATGGCCGCATCTATGGCGACGAGCATACGCGTTGGGACGGCATCCGCCTGAAGATCGGGAGGGTGTTCTGATGTCGGCTTCCCGCGCATCCCTGCTGGCCCTGGTCCCGGTGGTGCTGGTGGCACCGCCAGCCCATGCCGCCACCTACCTCTCCGTCGAGCAAGCGCAGGCGCTGATGTTCCCCGGCGAAACGCTGACACCCGCCTTCCGCCCGCTCAGCAATGCCGACGTGGCAGCGATCCGGAAGGCCAGCGGCGTGTCACCTCTCAACCGGCAGCTCAAAGCCTGGCGCTCGGCCCGCGGCGGCTGGTTGATCGTCGATCAGGTCGTCGGCAAGCATGAGTTCATTACCTTCGCCGTCGCCCTCGATTCCTCCGGCGCCGTGCGCTCGGTGGAGATCATGGACTATCGTGAAAGCTACGGCGATCAGGTGCGCAACCCCAAATGGCGCGCCCAGTTCGCGGGCAAGCGCAACGGTGCCGCCTTGCAACTCGACAAAGACATCAAGAATATCTCGGGGGCGACCCTTTCCTGCCGGCATGTCGCCGACGGGGTCAAGCGGTTGCTGGCGACCTATGCTATCGTCCTCGCCGGATAAGCTCGTCACCCGTTGCCAGCCCTGGCTGGGAACTTTTGTCGAGATCAGTGTAGCTGAAGCCGACATGGCAGCGGTTGAGGCCGCGTTCCGGGCGATTGCCCATATCCATGCGTGCATGTCCTTCCATAGTGCTGACAGCGATATCGCGCGGCTTCGCTCCGCCCGGCCCGGCGAGACCGTGGCGGTGGACGAAGAAACAGTGTCGGTGCTGCGGATGGCGGCTGCACTGCATGAGGCGACCGATGGCCTGTTCGATGTCGCGGTGGGACGCGCGCTGGTTCGCAGCCGCTTCTTGCCGCGTGAGGGCATCGCCCATCTTAGCCGCTATACCGGCACGACCGCCGATATCGAGATCATCGATGATCGGCATGTCCGATGCAGGAAGCGGCTGCTGATCGACCTTGGCGGCATCGCCAAAGGTCACGCGGTCGATCGCGCCGTTGCGGCTTTGCAGGCCGCCGGTGCCCGGGAGGCGCTGGTGAACGCAGGCGGCGATCTTCGGGCATTCGGAGAGCGGGACTGGCAAGTGCAATTGCGCGATGCCGACGCCGTCGTGCGCTACGGACTGGCCGTCCAAAATTGCGCCATGGCAAGTTCCGCCAATCTTCATGACCGGCACCCAATCCGGGGAACACTGCACAGCCCGCATGTCGGGAGGAACGGCGAGCCCGCACTCATCGATCATCGCGTGACCGTGCTCGCCAACAAATGCGTCATTGCCGATGCCATGACGAAAGTGGCCATGGTCGACGTGGATCTTGCCGACAGAATATTGGCAACGCACAATGGTTATGTGCTGCGTCCCTCAATGACCAGGGAGGCAGCCTGATGCCGCGACGTCGTCACGATTTAAGCCCCGATCGCAATGACGCCGATGCACTGATGAAAATCATAACTTCCGTCGGTGGAGAAACAGCGCACTGCCTCGCGCTCGTCAGCAGATCGGCATTCCCGACATTGGCAAATGGACGGATGTGGCCGGTCTCAATGAAGGATTTAGTGGCATGAGCAGACGCCCTCCCCAATTTTCGACACGCCTACCAGCCTGGCAGAAATGGCTGATCTACACGAGCTTTTCCTTGCTCGTATCGGCGGGCGTTTGCTGGCTCGTCCTGGAATATTTCGTCCGCGTTGATGGCGAGTTCGGCCCGGAGCGAAGTCCGTGGCAACCCACGCTGTTGTCGATCCACGGTCTCGCCTGCTTTGCATTTCTCGTGGCGGTTGGCGCCATGTTGCCTGTTCATGTACGGCTGGGCTTACTGGGCAAACGCAACCGCAAAAGCGGCATTGCCACAGGCAGTATCATCCTGTTCATGGCACTGACCGGCTACGGACTCTATTATATTGCGGACGACAGTCTGCGCGCCTGGGCAAGTACGGTTCATTGGCTCGGCGGGTTCACCACGGTTCTGATCGTGAGCGGCCACGTCTGGCTCGCGTGGAAACGCCATCAGACCAAGCGCAAAACTGTCCCTATACAGTTGAAGCCGCATCTGCCTATCGGCGAGGTGCCGGCACCTGAACCACAACTGGAAGCGGCAGAATGAGGTGGAACTGTTGTGGGTGACGCGACGTTATGCACTGCCTCGACACCCGTCGTCTGATGTGAACATTGGCTGTGCCCTAACGGTGCGTCGAGTTCAAATCATCAGCTTCTGGGCAGCTGCACTCCAGGTTGCTGATGTAGCGTCGGGTGCGGAAAGCCTGCGGAGGAATGACCGGTTTCGGGGTATGGGTGCGGCAGTCTGAATGGCCTGGGTTGGCGCTTAGGAGCCTGTCAGCAATCACGTGAAACGCGAGCGCCCGGTGTCACCATCGGGCAACGCCTGTTTCATTTCGGCGGGTTGATACCCAATTTCACTTTTCGTTCGGCTTCGAGGCGTTCGACCTCGCGCTCCACAATCTCTCGGATGAAAATGGCTCGCCGATTAGGGCCAAGCAGGTCGTCGATCCGCTCCGCCAACCCTTCAGGCAGGCGAACGACGGTGGTTTTCACTCCGAGCGGCGGTCTTCCCATAATGGCGTCGTAACCGGCCACCAGATGCTTTCAATCCGAACCTAATTAACAGATATCGGTTATTGCTATATGCCCGTGACATGTCCTATAAGAGATATCGGATAATCCATTTGGCCGGAAAGTGAACGCCAAGGGATCGAACGATCGAAGGGCATGACGATGGTGTCGCGAAATTTTCCTTCTGATGATTCGGCGGTGGGTACATCGCGCCGTGCACTGCTCCGGGCGCTGACCGCCGCTCCAGTTGCGGTTCCTTTGATTGCTTCGCCATGGGGTGAAGCTCTGGCCAATCTTCACAACCATTACGGAGATTCACCGGCAGCCCTTATTCGAACCAAGGCGGGGCGAGGCCTGAGCCGCTTCCGCTATCACAATGCGGAGTCCTTTTATCAGGGACTGGAGCATGGCCTCTACGACAATGACTGCGGTGAGATGTTTTACCGATCCGGCATTGTCGCCCAGCTCGCGCTTTCCTCCCACTTGCTCGACGTAGGATTTTCCGACGAGTGGAATGCCCGTCATATCCGGCTGAATGTCGCCAAGTCGCTCGTCCATGCCAACGCGACCGGCTTCGGGCATGACTGCCCCGAGATGGCGCGGCTCGCTGCCATTCTTTCCCCTTACTGGAAGTGGGGTCATGCCCATCGGATCGATGCGCCGCTCCCCGACAATGGCGGGTTCACGGTGGACGAGGTTCGCCT
This sequence comes from Sphingobium sp. TKS, assembly GCF_001563265.1. NCBI lineage: Bacteria > Pseudomonadati > Pseudomonadota > Alphaproteobacteria > Sphingomonadales > Sphingobiaceae > Sphingobium > Sphingobium sp. TKS. Next base: position 3,756,630 of record NZ_CP005083.1, read on the forward strand.
GCTGCTGCGCGCCGTGCTCGACCGCGTCCATGACGTCACCGGCCATCACCGCCCGAAAGGTTGGCATCGCGAACAACGGGAAACCCGCTCATGATGCCGTCCATCGACAGGGAACGTCTGGCAGGGCCGGTGCGGCAGGAGTTGTGCCGCGTCACGGCGATGCTGTTCGAAACCTTCGCGGAAAGCCTTAAGGGCAGGTTGTCCGAGCAATATCGATCAGGCCGTATCCTTACCCTGATCCTGCACGGCTCCCATGCGCGGTCCGATTCGTGGAATGTCGCACCGGAGGATGCCTTTCACCTGCTGGCGATCGTCAATCATCCCCGGCTGGCGCGCAGGCTGCAGGATTGGCGGCTGGTGCGCGACCGTCTGCGCCGCGCATGGGAGTTTGGCGAGATCGCCCGCCCGGTGCGGCTGACCGTCCATAGCCTCGAACAGGTCAACGGCGCCCTGACCGAGGGCATTCCCCATTTCATCGCCCTCGCGGGCGAAGGCATCCCGCTCTACGAGATGGAGGGTTTTCGGCTCCCTTCGCCGCGTCTGCTGTCTACGACGGAACTGCATGCGCGTGGGCAGGCCGAGTTTGCCCGCTGGCATGAACGGGCGAGCGATTTCCTGCTGGGCGCTGCCTTCTACCGAAGCGAGGGCAATGCGCCCATGGCGGCACTGTTGCTGCATCAGGCGTGCGAGCATCTTTACCAGTGTGTCCTCTGGACGATCACCCTGCATGGTCCGCGCACCCATGCGCTGGATGAATTGCGCGAAAGGGCCGAGGCGCTCGAGCCGAGTCTTTCCATCGCATGGCCGCGCGCAACCCCGTTCGAGCGCCGCGCCTTCGGCTGCATCCGTCGCGCCTATGTCGAGGTGCGTTATGGCCGTTCCTATCGCATCGGTTCCGACGAACTGGCATGGGCGATGGAACGCGTGGCGCTGCTACACAGCCTGACCGAACGGTTCTGCCGCGAGCGGCTGAACGACATGGTCTCGGTGCATGGAGAGGCATGTCATGGCCGATGCGCCTGACCCCGAGGTCGAGCGGCTCGCCGCCTACAGGAAAGCCGTCGACCGCCTGCCGGTCCTGACGCGCGTCATATTCCTGCTCGTTCGTCTGGATGCCCTGTCCTATGATGAAATCGCCCGCCGATTGTCCATCGACCCGCAGACAGTGGAATCCTGCCTCGTCGAGGCGCTCGGCATGATCCGCATCATGCTTGATGGGGCAGAACCCCGACGCCGGAACGATCCGCGCATCGCCCTTGCCGAGGCTGACCTGCATCGGCGCCATCGCGCCTATTGCAAGGAACGGTTAGCGGCATTGGGCATCGCTGGTCCGATCCCATGGTTCGAGGATGGCGACGATGACCAGACACTCATGCAGATGATCGTCGCTGCCATGCCTCCCCGCGTCCATGACACCTTCATCCTCAATCGGGTCGAGCAACTAAGCTATGCGCAGATTGCCAAGCGCCTGGGGACGTTCCAAAGGATCGTGCGGCATCGCATGCTCCGTGCCATCCGCCATATCGTGCGAGGACCGGATCGGTTCGAACAGTGGTTGCGCGATGTGGCTTCCGCACCTGCGACGATCAATTAGCCGATGGCTTCTCTGCCTCGAACGCGCGTTTGCCTTTGCGTTGCCACAGCGCCAGCGCATTGCTCCGCTCTGGCCCCCGCAGCCTGTCGGCGACCGTCAGGAACGCGCCGTAGAGCGTCGCGCGATCACCATCGGTCAAATCGACCAGCCCGGCCTTGATGACAAGCCCGCCCAGCTCGATCAGGTGCCGCGTCCGTTCGCGGCGCTTGATGACCCATTCGCGCATGTCGGTTCGCGCCTTTCGTGCCTCAAGCCGATGCCGCGCCGCCGTCGAGCGGGGGAGTGCCGCTCGGGCTGCGTTCAACTCCGCTCGTAGGCTGGCGTTTTTCGCCGCGAAAGAAAGCCGCGCCCGTCTTGCGCCAAACTTCCTTCGTCGCCGAGTCCTTCGCTGCGACGGCCTGCAGCAAAGCCCCGGCTAGCAGATCGGCGTCGAGCGTGTCGGCTCCGCACGCCGCCACTAGTTCACCCAACTGGCGGACGCGGCGTTCCTTGAGCACCTTCGCCTTGTCGGCAAGGGCTTTGAGTTCCGAATCGAAGTCGCGCGGTTTACGCATCGCAAAGTCTCCATTGAGTGACGATGGAGCGATGATAAGATAAACCTCGCCACCGCGCAGTAGAGTCGCCGGGACAGCCTGACACTGCCCAGTCCCTTCCGAGAAAAATTCGAGAAGGGCGCGCTTATACGTCGTTCCGACGTGCGCTTCGCAGTAGTAGATGGACGATCGCTATGGCGATCTACCATTTCTCCGTGCAAGTCATCGGCCGCGCCTCCGGCCGCTCCGCCGTGTCGGCGGCGGCCTATCGCGCGGGCGAGAGGCTGCACGACGAGCGCCTTGACCGCGATCATGATTTCCGCGCCCGCTCCGGCGTCGAGCATAGCGAAATCATGCTGCCGGAGAACGCACCGGAAGAGTGGCGCGACCGCGAACGCCTGTGGAACGATGTCGAGGCGTTCGAGAAGCGCAAGGACGCGCAGCTTGCCCGCGAAGTTGAGTTCGCCATCCCACGCGAGGTGACCAAGGCCGATGGCATCAAGCTTGCCCGCGATTTCGTGCAATCCGAGTTTGTCGCGTCCGGCATGATCGCAGACCTCAATGTGCATTGGGACATTGGCAGCGACGGCCAGCCCAAACCCCATGCCCATGTCATGCTCACCATGCGCGAAGCGACGCCGGAAGGTTTCGGTCAGAAGGTGCGCGAATGGAACGACCATGAGAATGTCGAGCGCTGGCGCGAAAGCTGGGCCGATCACGTCAACTCCCGCCTTGCCGAACTCGACATAGACGCGCGCATCGACCATCGCAGCTTGGCGGAACAAGGCATCGACCTCGAACCGCAAAGCAAGATCGGCGGTCCCGCGCAGCGCATGGAGGAAGCGGGCCAGCTTGCCGACCGTGCCGAGCTTCATCGCGAGATCGCGCGCGAGAATGGCGAGCGCATCATCGCCAATCCCCGCATCGCGCTCAACGCGATCACCCACCAACAGGCCACCTTCACCAACTGCGACATTGCGATGTTCGTGCATCGCCATTCGGGCGGGAAGGAGCAATTCGACGCCGCGATGAGCGCGGTGCGCGGCTCGCCCGACCTGATCGCGCTGGGCAAGGATGGGTGCGGCGAGGATCGGTTCACGTCACGCGAGATGATCGAAGCCGAGCAGCGGTTGCAGCGCGCGGCCGACCTCATGGCGGAGCGCGAGCGGCATCGCGTGTCGGAGGGCGACCGGGAGGGCGCGCTCCGTGCGGCGGCGGCGCGCGGGCTGGACCTGTCGGGTGAGCAGCGCGCGGCGTTCGACCATGCGACCGATGGGCGCGACCTGAGCGTGGTCGTCGGCTATGCCGGCACCGGCAAGAGCGCGATGCTGGGGGTGGCGCGCGAGGCGTGGGAGGATGCCGGGTTCAACGTGCGCGGCGCTGCGCTGGCTGGCATCGCCGCCGAGGGCCTGGAGAACGGCTCCGGCATCGCCTCGCGCACGCTCGCCAGCATGGAACATGGTTGGAGTCAAGACCGCGACCTGTTGACCGAACGCGATGTGCTGGTGATCGACGAGGCAGGCATGGTCGGCACGCGCCAGATGGAGCGCGTCCTGTCCCACGCCGCTGACGCGGGCGCGAAGGTCGTGCTGGTTGGCGACCCCGAGCAATTGCAGTCGATCGAGGCAGGCGCGGCGTTCCGGTCGATCCATGAGCGTCATGGCGGCGTCGAGATCACCGAAGTTCGTCGCCAGCATGAGGAATGGCAGCGCGACGCCACCCGCCATCTTGCCACCGGCAGAACCGGCGAGGCCATCCGTGCCTATGCCGACAAGGGCATGGTGCATCAGGCCGAGACGCGCGAGGCTGCGCGCGGCGAGCTTGTCGAACGCTGGGACCGCGCGCGGCAGGCCGACCCTGACGCCAGCCGCATCATCCTCACCCATACCAATGTCGAGGTGCGCGATTTGAACGATGCGGCCCGCGAGGCGATGCGCAATGCGGGCGAGCTGGGCGATGATGTGCGGGTAAAGACCGAGCGCGGCGACCGCGCCTTTGCCATCGGCGACCGCATCATGTTCCTGCGCAACGAGCGGACCATGGAAGTCAAGAACGGCACGCTCGCGACCGTCGAACAGGTGGACAAGGGCCATATGGCGGTGCGCACCGATGACGGGCGCAGCGTCGCGTTCGACACTAAGGACTATCGCGACATCGACCACGGCTATGCCGCCACGATCCATAAAGCGCAGGGCATGACCGTGGACCGCGTCCATGTGCTGGCGACCCCGGGGATGGATCGCCACGGCTCCTATGTCTCGCTGTCGCGCCATCGCGACGACGTGGACCTTCATTATGGTCGCGACGACTTCAAGGACGAGCGCCGCCTTACCGCCGTGCTTGGCCGCGAGCGCGCCAAGGACATGGCGATCGACTACGCCAAGGCCGACCCGGCCCGCGCCTTCGCCGAACGGCGCGGCATCACGTTCCGCGAGCGTGTCGCGGAAATCGTCCGGCCGGTGGTCGAGAAGGCGCGCGGGATCTTTGACAATTTCCGGCCCAATGCCGCGCCCAACATTCCTACGCAGCAGCACGATATATTCGCAGGGTTCCGCCCAAACGCGGAGCGCCCGGAACAGGACCGGGGTCGCGAGAAGCTGCCCGACATGCAGCGTGATCCGCAGCCGTTGCGTGTGGGCGGCGTTCGCGGCGCCGTTGAGCGCTACGCCAAGGCGGTGGACGCTATCCAGCAGACCCGCGCGCAAGGGCTGGACGCCATGCCGCACCAACGCGAAGCGCTGGACCTGGCGCGCGGCGCCCTGAACGCCGTGCGGCCCGAAGGCGCATCCGATCTCGACAGCGCATTCAAAAGCAGCCCGGAGCTTGTCCGCGAGGCCGCCGACGGGCGCGGCCAGGCCGCGATGCGTGCGATGCAGTTGGAGACGGAAATCCGCATCGATCCCTACAGCCGAGCGGATCGGTTCGTGGAAGGCTGGCAGCAGTTGCAGCGCGCCCATGACGAGCTTGTCCGCGACGGCAATTTCCGGGGCGCGAAGAGTACCGCGCAGCAGATGGCCGGCATGGCGAAAAGCCTAGGGCGCGATCCTCAGCTTGAATCGGTGTTGTCAGGTCGCGACCGCCGCGACCTTGGGCTGGAAGTCAGCGAACGAATGGGCCGCAGCCTGTCCAGCGCCCTTGCCGACAGCATCCCCCACGACCTTGGCCGCGAGATCAGTCGCGGTCTGGGCATGAGCCGCTAACCCTAAGGAGACGACGACATGGACGCCGAAGAACAATCGCTGCTCAATGACCCGGAACCCGCCACCGGGCCCGACGCGGCGGCCGAGGCGTTCGCGGCATTGTCGCAGCGCGTGGCCGGGATGGAGGAACGGCTGGACGGACGCATGGCGATGATGACACGCGCGCTCGAGCATATCGCTATCGAGAAGCAGAGCATCGAGATACCCGATTATACCCCGACCCTTGCCAAGATCGGCGGGCATCTGGCGATACTTGCGCCGCAGATGAAGAGGCTTGCGGACGCGCCCGCCATGCAGTTGACTCCCGAGAACATGGCGGGGCGGATCGCCGACGCCGCGAAAGTCGCGCGGGAGGCTGACAAGGCTACCATCGGCCAGTCACTCGACCTTCATCGCCGCGCTCATGCCGGGCTTGGCGAGGCCATCGGCAAGGTCCGCACGCGGACGGAGCAGCGCTGGCACATGCTCTATGCCGGCATCGGCACGGCGCTGGCCGTATCGCTCCTGTGGCTGGTCTATCCGGGCTGGACAGCCAGCATCGGCCCGCAAGGCTGGCACTGGCCCGAACGGGTCGCGCGCCGCGTGCTGGGCGAGCCAACGCTATGGGATGCCGGTATCCGGCTCTTGCAAGCCGGAAACCCCGATAGCTGGCGGGCGATCGTGGATGCGGCAGACATGGCGCGTGAGAACCGCGACACCATCGCCGCGTGCGAGACGGCAGCTTCCAGGGCTAAGGAACCGGTGCGATGCACGATTAGAATAGGCCACTAGCCTTCGCGCCGACCGCTCGACGATGGACGGCGAAGCCCACCAGCCACTACTGCGCCTTTAGGGAGGCGCGCGGCCGGTCACCTTTGCTACGCGACAAGGTAATGGCAGAAGAATCCAACCGGACTATCCTGCATCAAGGCGATGGTGCAGGCTTTTCGTACAGCCATAACGCAGCGGCGGTCTAGTTGGGGATAGGCAGACTAGCCACGCACGAGAATGGATATGATTGTCGACAGCCTGTGCAGCAGGTTCCGACCAGAATCGGTCACTCCCAGCCGCCCGGGTGAACGTCTGGTCGCGCCAGGAGCCGTCATTTCGTTTTCGAGAATGCGTAACGACCGTGGTCATGGCTGGTGATGGGTGGGAAGCGAATGGCGGCTGTCACATCAGTACGTGTCGGCCTGCGTTTCTTTACCGGGCTTCATTGTTCGATCGCGCGCAACCAAGAGGCTTACGCCGATTGACAGAATGAAGATTTGGCTTTCCCCGCCGACCGTGAGCCCAATCGCTGTCCTCGTAAGTCCGGCCTCGCCGATCACCATGCCGATATTTGTAAGGTTCAGCTGCGTTCCGGAAAGGCCCTGCGCAAGGGCTTGAAGAGAGCCGACCAGCAATGTCCCGCCGGAGAAGAAAATGAGGGTAGCTGCGCCAGCACCTGCGATCAGGCAAACGGCGGTTACGATCCGCCAGTGAGATCCTACTAATGCCGCCCAGGCGACAACGCCTGCGGCCGTGCCCAGCACCACCCCTTCGATGGGCCCGGTGACATTCGCTATGGACACTCCCGATAGCAAACCTACGCTTTCCCTTCCGAGCAGGTTGCCCAGCGCGCCAACGGCTAGGCCGCCGATCGCGGTTCCTGCCACCATCCATCCATCAGCACGGCCGCGCCACGTCAGAGCCGTAGCCATTCCGGCGCCGAGACCCGCACCGGCCAGCAGGCCGAGCGCGCCGATCATCGCCGCCAGGATAAGCACCTGCGCGCCGCCGCCCGTCGCTGCAATCAGGCCGTAGATCAGGCCGGCCACCGCACCTGACGTAAGACCCGCCAGCGTGCAGGCGCCGGCGACATGCGATCCTTGTAGACGCGGCGACTTCGGCAGCTGGTGGGATTGTTCGGCGACGAAGCGATAGCCGTGTTTGGGCACGGTCTCGATGAAGCGCGGATTGGCGGCATCATCGCCCAGCGCGCGGCGCAACGTTCGGATGCATTGCGTCAGCGCCTCGTCCGTAACCGGAATGCCGTGCCAGACCTGTTCCATGAACACGTCCTTGGTTACAAGCTCCCCGCCCCGCGAGACGAGCAGGGCTAGTGCGTCAAAATACCGGCTGCCAAGCGCGATCGGTAGGCCATCCTTGCGCAACTGCCGGTTGTCGCAATCGAGCTGGAACGCGTCAAAGCGCAGGATGCGGGCCGGTTTCTCCATGGCCGACTGGTCTGGTGTCATCTCCCGGTTGAGGCAAGAGTTGAGCGTGATTTCAGCCATTGCTCATGAATCGCTCATGCCTTTCACACGCGGCCCGACCATGGCCGCAGCGGGAAAAACACCGGGAGGCCCGACTATGAACGACCTATCTTCGCCCCGATCGCCGCTTCTGAATGGATGGCGGATCGCCGGCTGGGGCAGCCTTCTGGCCCTGCTGATGCTGCCTGCACTGGCGATGCAGATGACCGGCGAGGTGAACTGGACCGCCGTCGATTTCGCGTTCGCCGCGATCTCGTTGGGCTTTGTCGGAATTGTGGTTGAGCTGGCAGCGCGGTTTGCCCGGCCCGGTGCGCCGCGCATTGGCTACCTGATCGCCGGCTTCACCGCCTTTTTCACCCTCTGGTCGAACGCTGCGGTCGGCATCATCGGCGATGAGGACTCTGTCAATATCTTCTTCTTCCTCATGGTTGCAGCGGCGATTCTTTCCGCGATGGTCGTCCGGTTCCGGCCGGGAGCGATGCGATGGATCGCGGTGTTGCTGGCGATTGGTCAATATGCCGTGGGTATCGCCGCGCTCAGGATGATGCCCGGTCACGCGGTCGAATGGGGCTTTCTCACTATCTTTGCACTGTCGTGGCTGACGGCAGCATGGTGTTTTAACCGTGCTGTTCCCAATCAGACCAGTTAGGCCAAAGCGTGCCGCAGTGGCCGCTTCCTCTGACCAAGGTCGACCAGTAAGGGGTCGTTCCCCGAATGGGGGCTACTTGGAAATGAACCCGAGATATTCGCCATTCGCGGCCCTGAGTGGGCAACGGCGGCCGCCGACCAATTCACGACCTTCAGCGGCCGTGCTGTGGATGACCGTCCGTGCCGAATGCTGCCACCAGATGACGGAGCTTGTCGGGATTACGAACTATATAGATCGCCGCGATGCGCCCATCGCGCACGTCGAGCGCGGTGGTCTGGAGCACGTCGCCACGATCGATACTGATATAGCCGGGCAGACCGTTGATCGTCGCGGTGCGCAGTAGCGTCGGTACTGACGTGTACTTCCGACGCAGCCCGGCGAACAGGCGAAGCGCTCGCTCGATCCCGCGCACCACATTGCGGAAGGCGATCACCTTACCGCCGCCATCGGAATGTATCTCGACATCGCGCGCCAGCATCGCAGACAGTGCGGCAGCATCACCGTCGCGGGCGGCGTCGAAGAAGGCGCGCGCGATCCGATCGGCCTCGGTTGCCTCCACGGTGAAACGCGGTCGCGCATGCTGTACGTGCCTGCGTGCGCGTGAGGCAAGCTGCCGGACAGCGGCGGGCTCGCGTCCCAATGTCGTCGCGACATCAGGGAGCGTCATGTCGAACACGTCGTGAAGCAGGAAGGCGGCACGCTCCAGAGGGGACAGGCGCTCCATTGCAAGCATCAGTGTGAGCGTCACGTCGTCGGCGATCGTATCCTCTTCCTCAGTAGTACCCATCAAGGGTTCAGGCAGCCAGGCACCGACATAGGTCTCCCGGCGCACCCGGGCGGACTTGAGCTGATCGAGGCATAAGCGGGTGACAATACGGGTCAGATAGGCTGCCGGCGTGTCAACGCTCTGCGCCGTTGCCGCCCAACGCAGCCACGCTTCCTGCAGGATATCTTCCGCCTCGCTGAGAGAGCCAAGCATCCGATAGCCGAGACGCAACAGCCTCGGCCGCTCAGCTTCGAAATCGGCGAGACGTTCATCACCGTGCCGCACGAGTGTCCCCCATCGACAATGCTTGGCTACTGCGCGCGTCATCGCGCCAGGCCCAGAGGGCAAGAGCGGTCGTCAGTATAGCCGGTAAGGTCACAGCAGGAAAATCCTGGGACAGCGCACCTGTCCCACATATGCCGACCGCTACCTCCCAGAGATGGAACAACGCGTGGCCGGCAAGCCAGAGGGCGGCCGCGGACCAAAGGGGAACGCGAGACGCCGGTCGCGCGACGCCAATGAGAATCGCGATCGCTACGAGCAGGAAAATCAAACCGATGTCACGGATGAAATGCTGGTTGAACGGGCCGGTGGTGGTGACGCCGGGCACCGCAAAGTACCAGTTTGCTGGTGAGATCACCATAAAGAGCCCGTTCGCAGCGGACGCGAGACCGAGCACTGTGGCCAGTGCGAGCGGAAGTTTCCGGCTCATGCTGCACTCTCCTGCGACTGAGCGGCGAGCCACTCATCGAAGCGCGTGGGAGCAATCCGTGGATTTTCGCCCGGGACCAGCGTCCGGTCGTCGGCAGGCGCGCCGAAATAGTCGCGTTCGGCGGTAGCGCTGATCCGGCGCGGATCGTCGCGAGTGCCGAGCCAGCTAGCCGTAAACTCGGCCAGCGGTGCGCGCTCCGGTCCTGCCACTTCGATGATGCCACCGGCCGGGGCAGCTGTAGCTATCTGGGCAAGCAGCGCCGAGACATCGGATGCGGCGACCGGCTGGAGCGCGATCGCTGGCAGGTACACGGTGTCGCCCCGCGTATAGCCGTCTGCGATGGTGGACAGGAACTCAAAGAACTGCGTGGCGCGCACGATTGTGTAGGGTACGCCACCGCCGGCGATCAGTTGCTCTTGCGCCAGCTTGGCGCGAAAATAACCCGATGCCTGAAGGCGATCGGTCCCCACCACCGAAAGTGCGACGACGTGGCGCACGCCTGCGTCGCGCGCTGCTTCCAACAAGTTGGTCGTTGTGCCGCGGAAGAAAGCGAGAGCGGCCTCGTCCTCGAACGAGGGGGCATTGCTGACATCGACCACGACGGCGGCATCCGTCAGCGCTTGTGCCAGGCCGAAGCCAGTCAGCGCATCGATGCCGGTGCTCGGTGAAGCGGTGACGACCTCATGGCCCTCGGCCCGCAGCAGTCCGACGAGGGGCCTACCAATCAGACCGGTGCCGCCGATGATAACGATCTTCATGTCCATGTCTCCGATGCAAGTGTCTGCCTGCATGACGAGATGGCCACCACCGGTGTGACATGGGACGACAGCGGGAACGAAAAAATATCGGCGCCATGATGTCACAATGCGCCGGCCTACCTCGTCACGTCAGCGAGCGCCGATGCCCGGCGCGGGTGACGAGGAAAGCAAGCATGACCGATATGAAGCGTTTGAACTGGTCGGAAATCGCCCCCGAAGGCGCCAAGGCCCTGTTCGGAGTCCATCATTATGTGACCAAGACTACGGATCTTCCCGAAGAGCTGATCCATCTGGTGTTCCTACGGGTGTCGCAAATCAACGGGTGCGCCCATTGCATCGATATGCACACTCGTGACCTGCTCAAGACCATGGCGATCGACAAGGTCGCGCTGGTCCCTGTCTGGGCTGAGGTGCCGCACCTGTTTTCCGACCAGTATCGAGCGGCGCTGGCCTGGGCCGAGGAAGTGACCAACATCAGCACGACCCATGCCTCGGACAAAGCATATGCGGCTGCTGCCGCCGCCTTTGCTGAAAAGGATTTGGTCGATCTCACACTAGTTATTGCGGCGATGAACGCGTTCAATCGTCTTGGCGCGCCATTTCGCCTTCCCGTCGCCGCGAAGCCATAGGCTCACGAAAGGGGGAGCAACCTTTGCTTTCCCCTTCGGCGGCACGCGACAAAAATGCGTCGTTCGCCGATCGGGCTATGCACGGCAGCTTCCGTCAGAACCAGCCAATCGCTCAGCGCGGAGCCGTTTGGCAAAAACGCGCCTTCTCCACCTGGACGATGATGTGTTCCGGCCATGCTCGCTAGCCGCAGGCAGCCGTTTCGTCACGCGCCAGTGCATTGCCAAGTTCCTTGGCTGCCCTATTACTAACAGAGAAAGGAGCCCCGGCTGGCTCGGGGCTCCCCTGTCCATCCTCGCGAGCTTCCCCGAACGGGGCGGACGACAATGCAACGCAGATGGGCGCCATCGGGTTTCCGGCAACAGCTCGTAGCCGTAAAGTTGCGGGCACCTGCGCGGATCGTCCGCACCGAACATTCGCTCAAGCCGCTTCGCGCTCTTCCTCGTGACCCGAGCAGGCCGCCATCTGGTCCTTGACTGCCAGCTTCAGCTTCTTGAGCTGGCCGATCAGGAAATGGCGCGGAGGGAGACGCTTCTCCTCTTCGCGAATTTCGGCATCGAGACGCGCATGTTCGCGCTCGAGGTAGCGCAGATAGTGGTCGTTCATCGTCGAGTTCCTCATGTTCGATGATGGGGCCCGGCCCCAGCCGGGCCCTACGTGTATCAGTACTCCATCTCGGGCATCGCGGCCTTGGCGCCCTTGTCGTCCTTGGGCGCTTCGGCGACGAGCGCCTCGGTCGTGATCAGGAGCGAGGCCACCGAAGCGGCATCCTGGAGCGCAGTGCGGACCACCTTGGCGGGATCGATCACGCCGGAGCCGACCAGGTCCTCATACTGGCCGGTGGCGGCGTTGAAGCCCCAGTTGTAGTCCTCGCTCTCCAGGAGCTTGCCGACAATGAAGGCGCCGTCCTCGCCGGCGTTGTCGGCAATCTGCCGTGCCGGCGCGCGCAGTGCCCGGCGCACGATATCGATGCCCGACTGCTGGTCGTCGTTCGCGGCCTTGAGGCCGTCGAGCGCCTTGAGAGCGCGCAGCAGCGGAATGCCGCCGCCGGGCAGGATACCTTCCTCGACCGCGGCGCGGGTGGCGTGGAGCGCGTCGTCGACGCGGTCCTTCTTCTCCTTGACCTCGACCTCGGTCGCGCCGCCGACGCGGATCACCGCTACACCGCCCGCGAGCTTGGCCACGCGCTCCTGCAGCTTCTCGCGGTCGTAATCGCTCGTCGTGGTCTCGATCTGCGCCCTGATCTGCGCAACGCGGGCATCGATGTCCGAACGCGCGCCAGCGCCATCGACGACGGTGGTGTTGTCTTTGTCGATGATGACCTTCTTGGCGCGGCCGAGCATGCCGATTGTGACGCTCTCGAGCTTGGTGCCGAGTTCCTCGCTCACGACATTGCCGGCGGTGAGGATCGCGATGTCCTCGAGCATCGCCTTGCGGCGATCGCCGAAGCCCGGCGCCTTGACCGCCGCAACCTTGAGGCCGCCGCGCAGCTTGTTGACGACGAGCGTCGCCAGCGCCTCGCCTTCGACGTCCTCGGCGATGATAAGCAGCGGTCGGCCCGACTGGACGACCTGCTCGAGCAGCGGGATCATCGCCTGCAGGTTCGAGAGCTTCTTCTCGTGGATGAGGATGTAGGGATCGTCGAGTTCGACCTTGAGCTTCTCCGTGTTCGTGACGAAGTAAGGCGAGAGATAGCCGCGGTCGAACTGCATGCCCTCGACCGTCTCGAGCTCGGTTGCGAGGCTCTTGGCCTCTTCGACCGTGATCACGCCCTCGTTGCCGACCTTCTCCATCGCGTCGGCAAGGATCCGGCCGACCTCCTCGTCGCCGTTCGCCGAGATGGTCGCGACCTGCGCGATCTCGCTGTTGGCGCTGACCTTGCGCGCATGGGCTTCAAGGTCCTTGACCACGGCGCCGACGGCGAGGTCGATGCCGCGCTTCAGGTCCATCGGGTTCATGCCGGCAGAGACCGCCTTCGAGCCCTCGCGCACGATCGCCTGGGCGAGCACGGTCGCGGTCGTGGTGCCGTCGCCGGCCTTGTCGTTCTGCTTCGAGGCCACTTCGCGCAGCATCTGCGCGCCCATGTTTTCGAACTTGTCCTTGAGCTCGATTTCCTTGGCGACGGTGACGCCATCCTTGGTGATGCGCGGCGCGCCGAACGATTTCTCGATGACCACATTGCGGCCTTTGGGGCCCAGGGTCACCTTCACTGCGTTGGCCAGCGTATCCACGCCGCGCAGCATGCGATCACGCGCGTCGGACGCAAACTTCACTTCCTTGGCAGCCATTGCCTCGTCTCCTTTCTTCGATATCCTTCCAAGTGTCAGAGGATGCAGGTCGCTGTCAGGCGGCCTGCTTGAGTTGGGCCGCAGCCTCGATCACGCCGAGGATGTCGCTCTCCTTCATGATGAGCAGATCCTCGCCCTCGATCTTGACCTCGGTCCCCGACCATTTGCCGAAAAGCACGCGGTCGCCCGCTTTGACGGCGAGTTCAACGAGCTTGCCGCTGTCGTCGCGCAGTCCCGCGCCGACGGCGACCACTTCGCCTTCCTGCGGCTTTTCCTTGGCGGTGTCGGGGATGATGATGCCGCCCGAGGTCTTCTCCTCGGCTTCGATGCGGCGGACGACCACACGGTCGTGCAAGGGGCGGAAATGCATGCATAACCTCCAGATGCAAAACTGAGATGTGATAGGCCTGCCGATCCTTCGAACGACAGGTGACGCGGAATTAGGAAAGGTCATTTTTCGCGTCAAGATGGCGAGCTAAAATTTTTGGCACTCGGAGGCGCTGAGTGCCAAACGCCAGCTTATCAAGTTGTTCCAGTGCGACTTTCCCTCTTGACGCGACTCGCCTGCGTTCCAAAATTTGCGGCGCGGGCCGCTGCGCCCGCAGATGAGAAAGGAGCGACACAAAGGAAGGAGGCACAGCCATGTCGCAGCCATTTTCCCGTTATCTTCATCCCTTCGACGTTGCGCACAACCCGAGCCTGGAGCCGGAAGTGAAGCGCGCAATTCTGGCATCCTGGGCGTCCGACCGTTCCGCCGTGCGCGACCATCCCGACCTGCGCAAGCCCCCCGGCGCCAGGCGGGCAGTGCCGATTGATGACATCCTTGCCGCCATGCATGCGATCGACAGGTCCGCGGAAGGTCCCCGCGCTTCGCCATGAGCCGACGGGATTTCATCAGGCAGTTCGAGGGTCATCGGCTTACGACGGCAGAAATTCATTACTACCGCCCGGATGCGCCCTCGCTGCTGCAGCTATTCGTTTGGCAGGAGTACGATCTCGCGCCCGACTTTCCGGTGCTGTTCGCGTTTCTCGAGCATTGGCGGCGCGAGATCGAGGCCGCACTCCACTCGGTGCGCATTTCGCATGACGGGATGATCCGCCCTACCGAGTGGCGCGCGGTCGATGGCGTGATCGATATCCAGTGAAGCGCTTGTCTCTCAAGCGGTGGCGCAAGCCGAAGCCGGACGACGTGCCGGTGCGCCTGCCCTTCAGCGACATCATGGAGTTCGCGATCGCGCTCGTGTCGATCTCGCCGTGCGAACTGCGAGCGCTGGGCTGGACCTTTGCTCAACGAAAGCGACTGCTGGATCACATGCTGGCTTGTGGCCGTGCCGCCGAGGGCATCGAGCCGAACATGCTGGCCACCAAACAGATCGAGCTGCGCTTGCCGAAGAAGGACCTTGTCCGCTTGCAGCAATTCGCGGTGCGCGAACTGCCCAAGGCGGCGAGCAACGCGGCGGTGATCGACCGCGTGCTCACCGCCCTCGACCAGGCATGGCATCGACACGAGCGTCCATCACACACTGCAAGCTCTGGCGTGCAATCCTCGCCTACCTGAAGCGCGCCCCAGGTTATGCAGACCTGCGATCATCCTCCTCATTGGCGGCCGTGCTAGCGCATGGGAACTTGCCGCAGCACAGAGCATGCGGACCCGTGGGCCAGCAGCAAAGCGCAGGGCCCAAGGCATCGATTATAGCCGGTCGGATTTGCCCTAGCGATGGCGCCGTCCGGCATTCGAAGATGAGACCCTGCCTCTGACAATATCGCTCGGCCGCCGCGCGGTCGGGAAAGCGCAGCTCGATCGTCGAGAGCGGATCGCCCCCGCCGGTCCAACCCATCAGCGGATCGGCAACTTGGCCCCAGCGCTGGGCGAACCTGACCCGCCATGCACTTTGGCGGCGTCGGCCGCCGTTTGTCGCAGGGGCCAGCGGCTCGATGATGGCCTTCGCGCCGCGCGGAAACGGGGTCGCACCCGCGACGGCGACCGCTACATTGTCGTTAGCCGAAGGCCCGGACTCGAAAGTCCGGGCCCGGCCGTCAACGGGCGCCGCCATTGACGGGAATTCGGCGGGCGCTTTGTTCCGCCGCCTCCGACCGCGGCAGAGTCACCGTCAGCACGCCGTTCTTGAAAGTGGCAGCGACCCTGTCGTGTTCGATGCCCTTGGGCAGGCCGATGCGGCGCTCGAAGCGGCCATAGCTGCGCTCCGAGTAGCCGCGATCCTTGTCCTCGACTTCGGACTTTTTTTCGCCGCGCAGGGTCAAGGCGCCGTCCTCGACGAAGATCTCCACGTCCTTCTCGTCGAGGCCCGGCAGTTCCGCCGTCACGCGAATTTCCTTGTCGGTCTCGCCGAGCTCGAGGTGCGGCCATCCCGACATGCGGTCAAAACCGGCAAAGGCGGGCATGCCAAAGTTGCGAAAGACATCGTCGAAGAGACGGTTCACGTCGCGGTGGAGCGACTGCAGTGGATGGGGGTCCCTTTCCCGTTCGGCGCTCACCGGAACGGGCAACCGGTTTTCCTGCCGGCTCCAGGGAATGAGATCACGAATAGCCATGATGACATCTCCTTTTCTGGCTGGACTAAGGGCTGAACCTGCCGGACGCCGCGTGCGGGGGGGGTCGGGAGGCGGCGCCGGCAGGCCGGTGGACGCGGTTCAGGCAGGCTCGCTCGCCTTTTCCTTCACCTCGTCCAGTCGCTTGCTGTCGGATGCATTGCCGCCGATCTCGATCCGACGCGGCTTCATCGCCTCCGGCACGACGCGCGTCAGTTCGATCGACAGGAGGCCGTGCTCGAAGTTCGCGTTGCCGACCTCGATGAAATCGGCGAGCTGGAAGCGCCGCTCGAAGGCCCGGGCCGCGATGCCGCGATGCAGGTATTCGCCCTTGTCGGCGTCATCGGCACGCTTGCCGGCCACCGAGAGCAGGTTCTGATGCGCGACGATCTCGATATCCTCGGGCTTGAAGCCGGCGACCGCGACGGTGACACGAAAATTGTCGTCGTCGATCTTCTGGATGTCGAACGGCGGATAGCCATCGTCCTCGCGCGCACCCGCTTCGAGCAGGTTGAACAGGCGATCGAAACCGACCGTAGATCGGCGATAGGGCGTAAAATCAAAGTTCGGTCTCATCTCCAAATCCTCCATTTGAGCAATTTGGGCATGAGATGCGCCGGTATCGATGAGCCGGCGCTCTCGATGTCCAACCGGACCCGGTTTGGCGTCCGGTATCATTGAGCTAATTTTAGTCGCGCGGCTTTCAAGATGTCTCGGCCAAAAAAATGAGCAGGGAGCGGACACTGCGCTACCGAGGCGTCAGTAAGTGGGTAGGAACCTGATCTCACTTCGCAAATTTACCCGGCGATTCAGCCCGAGAAAGGAGGTTCAAGGCTATGGAATGGAAGTTAGTGCGCGAGGACAACGGCAGTATCGCGGTAGAGAACGGCGACCTCGATAGCGAATTTGCAGCGCTGACCTGGGCGCGGCATTGGCTCGAGAATAATGCAGATCACGACCGCTATCGGCTTCAGCCCGAGGCAGACGATAGGCCGATGTTAATGATCCGCACCGTTACCGGACAATGGTATGGGATGCTTATTGCCGCCGAAGCAGGCGCCACTTAGCTGGCTGCGCCTTGCGGCCACGTCATATCGGGTGGTCTGGGAACGATGCTGGAACTTCAGAGACAGATGCAAGGACGATCCGCCAATCACCCGCGATGAGGGTGCTGCTGACTGTAGGAGCGGCGCGAACGTCTGCGCCATCGGAAACCCGCCATTCAAAGCCAGGATGGCGAATGGCGGCTTCGTCCCAGATTTCGTCACCCCAACGATGAGGCAACAACCGGCCCCGTCATGCAGTTTGGAAGTAAAGCTGACCGGAGTAGGGACGGAGTTCGTCTCGTTATATTCCAAGTCATACCATCAGAACCCAGGGAAAATGTGGGAACGCCCGTGGTAACTGATTTGTATATTTCCAGATTATCAGCCAAAATCAATGCGATAAATCGCTTGACTGGTGACCCCTACGGGCACCCGGGCACCGTGGCAAGGTATTGATTTAACGTCGCTATTTGCCTTTAGCACGATTGCTATACCATCAGACATGCCATCTGTCCATTGGGATTATTTGGGTCTGGATGAGCCTGTCGGGGAACCATATGGGGTATATGACGGCATCTCTGGTCTGACTGTGATAAGTAGCCGAACCGATTTGCGGGCCATTGGCGGTTAAGGGGGCAGATCAGAAAGTAGTTTTAGATATGATCCGCGGATCATAGTGCCGCCCAGCGGTTTCTGAAATGCCGCATTCGAAGACCTGATAGAGGACAGCACTCGATCATTTACACGTTCAAGCTCAAACCGTGTTCTGCAACGGACGGCAGTCACGGAGGTGCCAGATTTGTCATTGTTGATTGAGTTCGGCTTCTATGCCGCCTATCGCGTCCGCCAAATGTCGTTGAACTGCATCGAATCGAGAGGGGTTGGCGAACGCCTCGGGGGACATGACAATATTCATACATGCCAATACCTGGCCGTTGCGCATTATGGGCCTGCCGATCGCTGCAACATCGGCTTCTATGCTGCCGATCGCCGTGGCAAAACCGCGGCTGCGGACCTTGCCGAGGTGGCGTTGTGCATCGCGGATGCCCATGCGCCCGAAGCCGCTCTGTTCCCAATCATAAATGAATGGCTTCAGGAGAGGGCGTCGGATGGCCTCTCCTGAAAATGCGAGGAATGCTTGGCCCAGCGCGCTCGACAGTGGGACTTGACGTCCGATCATCGGCTTGTGCACGAAAAACGAGCCGAAGCGATGAGTGGTTTCTCGAAATACCATGAACCGGCCATCGAAGGTGGCGAGACTGCCTGGCCATGATGTCTTTTTCAGCAACTGCATGAGAACCGGGGCCGCGATCTGAGTGACCCAAAGCGGATCAGTGAAGCCATCGCTGAGCAGGCGCACTTTGGATGATAGCCGGTATTCGTGATTGGACGGGCTGCGGATCAGATAGCCATCAGCCTCCAATGTGGCCAGAAAGCGATACACCGTTGTTCTGTTTAATCGGGTGTGTGCCGCGATTTCCGCGACCGTCGACCGTTTCAAGCCAACCTGAATCAAAACATCAAGTCCACGACTTAACGCCGTGACCCGGCGATGAGTCTGCTTGGCTGCCCGAGCAGATGCAATCGGATCTTCTTCAGTGTTTCTCATAGCGAACAACCCTGTAAGCTCCTTTCACCCAAACCGCAATATTACCCTAGAATTTCCTTTTATCCTTTACTCCACGGTGCCGTGGCTCCACTCAAACATGAGTTCGCCATGCGAACATTATGTGTCTCGCCATTGTCGGCATTGATCCTCGGGCCGTAAACAAATCCGAGTTGGCGGAAAGAGAACAGCTCAAGCGTGCGGTCGCCAAATCTACAGTAAAACCAGAAAACCTGGAGGGGATCATGAGGAAGATATTACTTGCCGGAGTCAGCGCGGCATGGGCAACATTTCCGGCTGCCGGCTACGCCCAGAATATCGAGAAGACGACAGAGCAGAGCGCCAGCGCTATTGCGGAGCCGGTCGAAAACAACGATCCTATGATGGAAATCGTGGTCACTGCTCAGCGTCGGAGCGAGAAACTTCAGAACGTGGGCATTTCGGTCTCCGCCTTCTCCGGAGAGACCCTGCGCACGGCAGGTATCACTTCCAGCATTGAAATCACCAAATTCACGCCCGGAATCACAGCGTCAGGCGCCGTAGGCGGACAAGGCATGCAGTTTTCGATCCGCGGCGTGACACAGAGCGACTATAATGACGCCATCGAAGGACCGGTCGCTGTCTATATCGACGATGTCTATATCAACTCACAGCAGGGTCATGGCATGGCCCTATTCGACCTCGCCCGCGTAGAAGCGCTCAAAGGGCCACAAGGCACGCTCTTTGGCCGCAACGCAACGGGCGGCCTCGTCCACTTTATTGTCAATAAGCCTGAGCTAAGCAAATATGGCGGTTATGCAAACGCGACCTATGGCCGCTTCGATCAGACGACGCTGGAAGGCGCGCTAAACATCCCGATAGGCGACAGCACAGCGCTGCGTGTATCGGGCACTTGGGACCGGCATGGAGCCGTGTGGAGGAACAGCTATCCGGCCGGCATGGTGACTGGCACACCGCTGAACTTCGGCGCTAGCGCCATCTCGCCTATTGGACAGGACCTAGGCGGTGATGACAAGCTGGCGGGCCGCGCGCAGTTGCTCGTCCAGCCCAATGATGGCCTGACAATCCGCCTGACCGGTTCAGCGCTTCGTCAAAACCTCTCCTCCTCACCCTGGACGACATCTTCTGTCGTGCCGGTTGTGGATGGACAGGACCGCGTCGTGGGAGGTTTCTTTGCTTCACCAACCGAGACGCGCGCGGCCGCTGGCCCGAACGGGCAGAATTACTATAATCCGGCAGTTCTCGGCTTCCAAGGCTTCCTTTACAGTCCGAATAATGACGGGCACCGGGCACCGGGAGCAAGCTGGTTCGGCTATGTGCCGGTGGACATCGGCGAGCGGCGTCTTTCGGAAGAATTCGCCAAAAAGAACTCCAACAGCTTCCGCGCCTATAATGGCGCGCTGCACATCGATGCCGATCTTGGCGGTGCACAATTGGCGTCCGTCACCTCTTGGTCTCGTTACAAGAAGAACTTCCTGCTCGATGGCGAGGCTTCACCTGTCAACGCTTTTGACTTCGGCACTCGCTCCAATGTCCGCTCCATTTCACAGGAACTGCGTTTGAGCGGCGCAAGCGGTGGCGTAAACTGGACTACGGGTGCCTTCTATCTCGACATAGACGCCCGAAACGCGCAGGGGCTGCTTGGTCCGGCGGGATCGGCGCTGGGGGTCGCTTTCGGTCTCCCCGCCGGCGTGGATGCCATGAGCGTCTACAGACTCAAAACACGCTCCGTCTCTCTGTTCGGCCAGCTGAACTGGGAATTCGCCCCGGCTTTCACCCTGGTGGTTGGGGGCCGTCTAATCCGCGAACACCAGAACTATGAGTTTTCGTCGGATGCCTATGCGGACAGCGGCGCGTACGTGATCGACACGGAGACTGCGCTGTTCCCCCTCCATCCGTCGTTCCAGCAAACCCGAACCGATTGGCCATGGGCTGGCAAGGCGCAACTCGAATATAGGCCGCATCAGGGCCTGCTGTTATACGCGGGCATCAATCGCGGCGTGAAGGCTGGTAGCTACAATGCCAAACTGGCGGACGGTTCCCCTCCCCTTCAGCCTTCCGAAATTCCATACGAGCCAGAGGCGCTTCTATCTTATGAAGCGGGTGTCAAGCTGACCGGCCCGAGCAACCGCTACACGCTCAATCTCTCGGTCTTCCATTATGACTACAAAGATTATCAGTCGTTCACTTTCACACATATTTCGGGCCTCGTGCAAAACCGGGACGCCCGCACGAACGGTGTCGAAGTGGAGGCAACGCTGCGCCCGTTCGGCGGGTTCAACCTCTCTGCCTCGGTCGCCTATGTGGATACGAAGGTCAAGAACGTTCAGGTTGCGCCCGGTGTTAGCCGCGATGCGCGGCCGACCTATGCGCCGGAATTTTCGGGCAGTCTGGTTGCCAGTTACACCCTTCCTGCCATGGACGGCGACCTGACGATTGGCGGTAATCTCAGCCACCAGTCGAGTGTCTATCACAACGCCCGCAACTTTCAGTCACAGAAGATAAGTGGCCGAACCTTGACCGATTTCTCTGTCCGGTGGGAGAGTCAGTCCGGTCTCAGCCTGTCTGCTTTCCTCAAAAATGCATTTGATAAACGATACAAGACGGTGGGTCTCGACCTCGCCACGGCGTGCGGGTGTAACGTGGAGGCTTATGGAATGCCGCGCACGTGGGGCATTATGATTGGCCAGAGTTTCTAGGAGAAACCGGATGAGCATGACGCGGCGCCGTGTGGTCGCGGCTGAACGCAATGGGAAATCGGTGATCATCGACGATGTCGAACTGCCGGAGCAGCCATTCCTTCAAACGCCCGGCTTTTCTATCACGATGCTGTGGCAGACTGCGCCGGCTGCCGAACCGGGGCGTACGCCGCATATCAGCAGCATCATTCCGGGGCCGGGCGGGACAGCACTGCTGTTCGTGACCTTCCCGCCCGATGCCGTCATGGCGGATCCGCGTTTTGATCCTAACGCGGCCGGTCGTGAATATTTGGAGCGGCTTCCGGGTCTGGCCGAGTTGTTCGAGCCGGATAACCCCGGAATGCACCGCACTCCAACGATCGATTATGACATCGTGTTCGATGGCTGCATCACCGCCGAACTCGATGATGGCCAGTGCGTAGACCTGAAGCGTGGCGATGTGCTTGTGCAACACGGCACCCGCCACGCGTGGCGAAACCGCTCGCAGGAGCCAGCGACGATGATCTTTGTACTTGTAGCCGCAGGTGATAACCAGAAATGAATAGCCTGCCCAAGAGTGGACGACTTGCGCTCGCCTGCGCCTCACATTCTCCTCTCATGGAAAAAGGAGAATGTGAGGGTGGTGTTCGGGAAACCATTCTCGCCGCCTTCAGGTCACTTGCCGGGTTCATCGACGATTTCGGTGCCGACCTGATCATTCAATTCTCACCAGACCATTTCAATTCTTTCTTTTACAACATGATGCCCACCTTCTGCGTCGGGATCAGCGCGGAGTCCATCGGCGACTGGGGGACCGCCACGGGGCCTCTCTCCGTTCCGGTTACAGATGCGGAAGAACTTGCCGGCGCCCTGATAGCAGAGGGCTTCGACATCACCACCAGCCGGCGGATGACGGTCGATCATGGCTTCGTGCAAATATGGGAACAGATGTTCGGCAGTTTTTCCGGTCTTCCGATCATTCCCATTTTCATCAACTGCATCGCCCCGCCTTCGCCCACAACGCGGCGGGTACGAGAAATCGGCGAGGCCGTTGGACGTTTTGCCTTGGGAACGGGAAAGCGCGTTCTCATTGTCAGTTCCGGCGGGCTGAGCCACGACCCACCTATCCCTCGCCTCGCGACATCTTCGCCCGATGTTCGGGCGCAACTGATCGACGGCCCAACATCTATTGCCGCCGCTCGTCAGGAGCGAGAGAAACGTACTCTTGCGGTCAGCCATGAGGCCTCTCGCGGCAGTGCATCCATATTGCCCGTGTCCGAACAGTGGGATCGGCAATTCCTGAATTCGTTCCGCTTCGGGAAGTCTGATATATTCGACACAATGCAATATGATCACATCGTTCGGGAGGGGGGGCGTGCCGGGCCGGAAGTCCTGTGTTGGATCGCGGCTTTGGCTGCGCTTCGCGTTGGAGGCGCGATCCATACTGACTTGTATTGCTATGAAGCCATTCAGGGCTGGCTGTCCGGCATGGCGATCTTATCCGGCGTGAATGAAGAGGAGAGCGTCCGTGACATATGAAAGCATATGGAGTGAATTGCGCGGCGTTACCTTCGAACAGGGCTGGCTCGATGCGGACGGAATCAAGACGCGGTATTTGATGGCCGGTGATCGGTCGCGTCCGCTCCTGATCCTGTTGCACGGCGTGGGTGGACATGCGGAGGCATATGTCCGCAACCTCGGTCCTCACGCGGAGCATTTCTGGACCGTGGCCATCGACATGATGGGGCATGGATGGACGGATAAACCGCAAGCGGATTATCAAGTAGCCGACTACGGGAGGCATGTCCTTGCCGTTGTGCGCACACTGGGGCGCGAACGTGCCTTGATTTCGGGTGAAAGCCTCGGCGGCTGGGTGGCGACCTGGCTTGCGGTCCATCATCCGGAGCGTGTCGAAAAGCTGGTGCTGAACACTGCGGGGGGATGGACGGCTCATCCAGAGGTGATGGAGCGCTTGAAACGCCTCTCGATCGAAGCGGCGACGGACCCAAGCCCGGAACGTGTCCGGAGCAGGCTCGAATGGCTTATGTTCGACAAGAGTCGCGTGAACGACGACCTTATCGAAACCCGGCGCGCAATCTATGCACAGCCCGGTTACGCGGAAGTGATGAAGCACATTATGTGTCTACAGGACATGGAGGTTCGGCGACCTAACATGATCACGGAGCTTCAGTATAAGTCCATTCAATGCCCTACCCTGGTTGTTTGGACATCCCACGATCCATCGGCAACACCTGCAGAGGGAGCACAGATTGCGGGCATGATTCCGAATTCTCAATTTGTCGTCATGAATGAATGCGGGCACTGGCCACAGTATGAGAATGCAGCCGAATTCAACGGGATGCATATCAGGTTTTTGCTTCGCTAGCCGGTACCCCGGCGATGACCCATGCCGCTTCTGCCACTTACCTTTCAAAATTTATCCATGCCGCTGAGGTCCCATGACCGCATTCACACTTTTCCATCCTGATCAGTATCGAGATATCCGCGATGCCGTACGCGATCTTTGCCGCCAGTTTCCTAACGAGTACCATCGTCAAATTGACGAGAAACGCGCCTACCCAGAGGACTTCGTCAACGCGCTGACCAAGGCGGGCTGGCTCGCCGCATTGATCCCACAGGAATACGGCGGTTCCGGTTTGTCCATGGCCGAGGCGTCGGTGATTATGGAAGAAATCAACCGCGCCGGTGGCAATTCTGGAGCGTGCCATGGACAAATGTATGTGATGAACACTATCGTGTACAGCGGCACCCAAGCGCAGAAGGAGCGTTACCTGCCTCGCATCGCGGCCGGCGAGTTGCGCGTGCAATCCATGGGCGTGACCGAGCCGGGCACTGGCAGCGATACGACGAAGCTCAGGACTTCAGCAGTCAGGAAGGACGGACGCTGGGTCATAAACGGTCAAAAGGTCTGGATTTCCCGCGTACAGCACAGCGACCTCCTGATCTTGCTCGCGCGCACGACCCCTCTGGCCGAGGTGCAACGAAAGAGCGATGGCCTGAGTTGTTTCATCGTTGAACTCGACAAGGCCATCGGTAACGGCCTGACGGTGCGGCCCATTCTCAACATGGTCAACCATGAGACAAACGAGTTGTTCTTCGACAATCTGGAATTGCCCGAAGACGCGTTGTTGGGCGCCGAAGGCAAAGGCTTGAAGGCCATTTTCGACGGTTTGAATGCGGAACGCACCTTGATCGCCGCCGAATGCATCGGCGATGGCTATTGGTTTCTCGAAAAGGCGCGCGACTATGCGAGCCAACGCAAGGTGTTCGATCGTCCTATCGGACAGAATCAGGGTGTCCAGTTCCCTCTGGCTGAGGCCTTCATCGAACTGGAAGCCGCCAACCTGATGCGGTGGCGCGCTTGCGAGAAAATAGATGCGTGCCAGAATGCGGGTGTTGAAGCCAACATGGCAAAGTATCTTGCAGCCAAGGCGAGCTGGGAAGCCGCCAACGCTTGCCTACAGACATATGGTGGTTTCGGTTTTGCTTGCGAATACGATGTGGAACGCAAATTCCGCGAGACGCGCCTGTACCAAGTCGCGCCTGTCTCCACCAACATGATATTGAGCTACGTCGCCGAGCATGTGCTCGGGCTACCCCGTTCCTACTGATCTTTGGAAGGCGTTCTGGTCATGATGACCCTTGCACCGATTAAGTGCCACGAGAAGGCGTTTGTGAAATCCGACGATACGGGAGTCGACATCAGCAACGTGAAGATATCGATAAACTCATTTGACGGAGATCACGGTGACCCGTGCGCTCTCTAGACCATGAATGAGATTTCACATGACTCGCGTGTAGGGCGCACTCAGGTTCTTTGCGACCAGATCTCGGCTGCACCCCTTCGCCTGATGCGTGCCGCATTGGACCAGGATCCCGATCAGCCGCCCATCGAAGTCCTGCCACCGCTGTGGCACTGGCTGTATTTTCTACCAGCCGAAAGGCAGTCCAATATTGGCACCGACGGGCACCCGAGGCGTGACCGCAGCTTCATGCCGTCCGTAACACTTCCGCGCCGCATGTGGGCCGGCGGCCGCTTATACTTTATTCGGCCATTGATGCTGGGAGTGAGCGCTCAGCGTACCTCGCGTATCCTGTCCAAGCGGGACAAGGTGGGCCGCAGCGGCCATCTGGTCTTCCTTACTTTGCAGCACGAAATATCCGATGTGCAGGGGCTGGTCATCCGCGAAGAGCAGGACATCGTCTACCGTGAGGCAACGGTGAGCGGCGCCAAGGCGCCTGCACCGCCCGCCGCACCCGTCAACGAACAGTTCGCCCGCATCGTCACGCCTGACCCCATCCTGCTGATGCGCTATTCAGCACTCACGTTCAACTGCCACCGCATTCATTACGATCGTCCCTACGCGATGCAGGAGGAAGGCTATCCGGGCCTGGTAGTACATGGCCCCCTGATCGCCACACTCCTCATGGAGACGTTGCGCGGGGTCCATCCCGAACGGCCCATAGCCTGCTTCGAATTCAAAGCCGTGAGCCCGCTCTTCGACACAGAACCGTTCATGACGGCAGGCCGCGTCGATGGTCGGATCGCCCAACTGTGGGCGCGCGGCGCGCAAGGTCAACTCGCTATGTCGGCGAGCGCCGAGTTCGCTTGATGCGGGATAGGACTCTCCATATGCAGGCACTTCCTTTGAGCGGCATAACCGTCGTCACGCTCGAACATGCGATTGCTGCTCCGTTTTGCACTCGTCAACTGGCTGACCTCGGCGCTCGCGTCATCAAGGTGGAACGTCCCGGGAGCGGCGACTTCGCCCGGGCCTATGACCACCGTACACGCGGACTGGCCTCGCATTTTGTCTGGGCCAACCGTTCCAAGGAGAGTTTGACGCTCGATCTCAAGCAACCCAAGGCACGGCAGGTGCTGGGTGAATTGATTGCCCGGGCCGACGTTTTGGTGCAGAATCTGGTGCCGGGCGCGGCGGTGCGCATGGGGTTGGGCTACGAAGCGCTAAGTCTGCATCATCCACGCCTGATTGTCTGCGACATTTCAGGCTACGGCACCAATGGTCCCTACAGCGACAAAAAGGCCTATGACCTTCTGATCCAGGGTGAAGCCGCTTTCCTGTCCATTACGGGCACACCCGAGGAGCCCTGTAAAGCCGGCAATTCCATCGCGGACATCGCCGCCGGCATGTACGCCTATACCGGTATCCTCAGCGCCTTGTTACAGCGCCATCAGACCGGTCACGGCTCACACATAGAGGTCTCGATGCTGGAGGCGTTGGCCGAGTGGATGGGCTACCCGATGTATTATGCTTACGAGGGGCAGACTCCTCCGGGACGCAACAGCGCTTCTCACGCGACCATCTACCCTTATGGACCATTCGCGGCCGGTGATGGCGGCGTTGTCATTATGGGCCTTCAGAATGAGCGCGAATGGCAGTTGTTCTGCGATAAAGTGCTGGGCCAAGCAGATCTTGCCGATGACCAGCGCTTCGATACGAATGTGCGGCGTATCGAAAACCGTGCTGCGCTACAGCGGATCATCCTCGACTCCTTCTCTGATCTGACGTCGGTCGAGGCAAGGGCCAGACTGGACGAGGCCCAGATCGCTAACGCCGCCGTGAATCAGGTGGCCGATCTCTGGACGCATCCGCAATTGCATGCCCGCCACCGTTTCCGCGCCATCGGCTCCGCAGCCGGTCCTTTACAGGCGCTTCTGCCTCCAGCCACCAGTAACGAATATGAATGCCACATGGGTCCTGTGCCCGCGCTCGGCGAACACAGCGATACCATCCTGCGCGAACTTGGGCACGGCCCGGCGGACATCGCAATGCTGCGTCAAGAGGGCGCGATATGAACCTTTAGTGCGACGCATTTGTAGCCTGCTGTTCGCGCCAACCGCGCGGGCCATACGCGCTGGGCTTGGCCAATGACATTCTCCCCCCTCGACCAAAGGAAACAGATCGATGTTCAAAACAGTTTCAATCTGCTGCAAAGGAGCAATACGATGAGAATGATGAAGGCAGCTCGCCTCCATGAAGTGGGCGGCAAATTCCAGGTGGATGAGATTGAGAAGCCCACTCCCGGGTATGACGAAATTATCGTTAAGGTCGAGTCCGCCAACTTGGTGCAGAACCTCCGCAACGTCGTCTCGACCTATCCTATCGAGAAGCCGTTTCTGCCTCTTCCGGAGTTCCCTGCGATCTTCGGCCTCGACATAGCAGGGACGATCGCCGACGTCGGTGAGCGCGTGCGGAACCTCAAGCCGGGCGACCGAGTCTACATTGACACCGCGCGTTCGGCTGTGGACTCTTGGGAAACGCGTACCGGAGACCCGTTGAGTGATCCCGATTTTGCCTTCCAAGGCTACTTCGGCATCGGCGAGGGTGCGCGAGCGCTTCACCGTGACTATCCGCACGGCGGTATGTGCGAGTACGTTAGGGCGCCCGCCCGCTCGGTGATCGGCATTCCGGACAACGTCACTTTCGACCAAGCATCACGTCTCGGCTACATCGGGACTTCATACGCCGCGATGCGAAAGGGAGACGTACGTCCAGGGTCTAGTCTTCTCATCCTCGGTGCTACAGGCACTCTCGGTGTCGATGCAGTTCTGCTGGCTCTTGCGATGGGTGTAGGGAAAATCTTCGCGGTTGCCCGAAATGTCGAACTTCTTGAACGGGTCAAGGCATTCGCGCCGGACCGAATCAATATTATCTCGCTGTCCGATCAAGACCTCGGCGATTGGGTCCGCTCACTCAATTATGGCGGTCGAGGAGCAGATGTTGTCATTGACGCCCTTAACCACACCGCACCGGCATCGGTATCGATGAACGGCATCAATGCTCTACGCCGCGGCGGAAGATATATTTTTGTCGGTGCGATGCCGGAACCGCTACCAATACCGATTTACTTCCTGATGACACGGCAGATTCAAATCTTCACTTCCTTATGGTTCTCCACAGCTGAGGGCGAGGAGATCATGCGCATGGCCGAGGCAGGGACGCTTGAACTTGACCACTTCGAAATCAACTCCTTCTCTCTCGATCAGGCGAATGAGGCGTTGCAGTCGGCCGAAGACCGCAAGGGCGGATTCACTTCGATCATCGTGCATCCGCACAAGAAGGCGTAATTCCGCGATAAAGCGCCAATACTCATCGTGTGAGCCGCACCCCAACGTTGTAAAATTGTCTAACGTTGGGGTGCGGATCGCCCGTTGTCGGAACATTCATCCGTCTGATTCTGAACAACCGTGTTCAAACTAGTCATCTGGAACTGAAGTAAGTAGCATTGTATGCTGCGCTCGCGAATGAGGAGCGTGGCATGGCGAACGCGGGCGGTCGACGGACAGCGCCTCTTGTTTTGGAGGCTGACGAGCGGGAGTATCTTGAGCGACAGGTCCGTCGGCGCCGGATAGCGCGCTCGATGTCTGAGCGCTGCCGGATCATTCTGCGGTGCGCCGACGGCATCCAAAGCAAAGTCGTTGCTGCCGAGCTTGGCGTACACGAGCACACAGTCGGGAAATGGCGTCGGCGCTTCCTGAAGGACCGGGTCGAAGGGCTACTGGACGAGGCTCGACCTGGCAGGCCACGGACGATCGACGATGATCAGGTCGCTGCCGTGATCGAGCGCACGCTGCGATCGACGCCAGCCGATGCGACGCACTGGTCGATCCGCTCGATGGCCGGCGCGACCGGCTTCTCCCACACCACGATCCGGCGCATCTGGACAGCCTTCGGGCTGCAGCCGCATCGCTCGGAGACCTTCAAGCTCTCCACCGATCCGCTGTTCGTCGACAAGGTCCGCGACATTGTTGGCCTCTATCTGTCGCCGCCCAACCGCGCACCTTGTTCTCAGCGTCGACGAGAAATCTCAGATCCAGGCGCTCGACCGCGAACAGCCGGTCCTGCCGATGATGCCTGGCGTGCCTGAACGCCGCACCCACAGCTACATCCGGCACGGCACGACGTCGTTGTTCGCCGCGCTCGACATCGCGTCAGGCTTCGTGATCGGCAAATGCTACAAGCGCCACCGGGCGACGGAATTCCTCGACTTCCTCAAGCAGATTGAGGCGCAAGTGCCTCCCGACCTCGACATCCATATCGTCATGGACAATTACGCGACCCATAAAACCGCGCTCATCCGAACCTGGCTCGCTCGTCGGCCGCATTACCATGTCCACTTCACCCCGACTTCGGCCTCATGGATCAACCAAGTCGAGCGCTGGTTCGCCGAACTGACCCGAAAGCAGCTGCGCCGCGGCGTACACACCTCGACCAACCAGCTCGAGCAGGACATCCGCTCCTTTATCGAACGTCACAATGAGAACCCGAAACCCTATCGCTGGACCAAATCTGCCGACGAGATACTCGCCTCGGTCAAGCGATTCTGCCAGGCGACAGAGCGTAGTTTATGCGGCGAACTTTAGATTCACATGACTAGCGAGAGCTATCATCCGCAAAGGGGCGGTTCTTGTGGGGCTTGTGCGATAATTTTGTGCAAATTGACGCCACGGCTTAGAGCGATCCGACTGGCCGCGCGCTACCCATATAGCGCCGTAGCGGCCGGTCGGCTTCGCGGGGCTTGCCCCGCTCTCTCCGGTCAAGGCTGCCGATACCGCACCCTGATCGTGCATCGCACCGGCTGCTTGGCCTTGGCGGCCTGCTGCTCGCAAGCGTCGATGGCTTCGTGATTGTCGCGGCGTAGCTCGGCGGCGTCGGCTATGGATTGCCATGCGTGCGGGCTGTCGGCCTGCATGATCCGGGTTCCCGCCTGCCATAGCGTTGGCTCGCGCACGGTGCGCGCGGCGAGGCGTTCGGGCCAATGCCAATCGGTCGGCGCGATACGCGCGACGAAACCGGGAAGCGCCGCCCATAGGAGGCACCCGGCGATGAAGCCGCCGCCAGCCCATCGCCAGCGTTCGCGTTCCTGCTGCGCGATGGTGGCGGCGGTGCCGATGGTCGTCCGCATGTCGCGGCGGGTGTCGGCAAGCTCGCGCTTCAACTCGGTAATCGCGGCCTGATCCTCGCGCCGCGCCAGCGCCGTCGCCACCTCGAAGCGGCTCTGGAACTCCTCCGGCGTCATTTGCAGGGCGGGCGCGCTCTCGATGGCGATCACGGATTTCGCCAGCTTGGCAAGGGTGTTGCTGTAGTCGGGTATCTCTATGTCCGCTTTCTCGGCCGCCACATGCTCGATGGCGCGGCGGAGCAGCGCCAGTTCGCCCTTAAGCTCGGTGAACGCCCGTGTCGCCGGGTCCATCGGCGGCGGTGCGCCGGGGAGTGTGCCGGGTAGCTGTATGTCGTCCATGTCCTTCTCCTATCGGCTCATGCCAAGGTCGCGGCCATGATCGAACGGCACGGAGTCCGCCAAATCACGGGCAAGGCTGCGGCCCATGTCCACGTCGATGCCCAATTCCTGACGCCGCCCGGACAGCAGCGATTCCATCTGCGCGTCGCGTTCGAGACTTTTCGTCATCCCGGCCATGTCCTGACCGACGCGCTTCGCGCCCCGGAAATCCCCGTCGCGCCGTAGCTCGTCCTGCGCCTGCCGGAGCTGCTGCCAGCCCTCCACGAAGCGGTCGGCGCGGGCGTAGGGATCGGCCCGCAATTCCGCCTCTTGGCTCATCGCTCGTAGCGCGGCCTGGCCGCGCCCCTCCGCGGCCTCGCGGATCAGTTCCGGTTCACCCCGGAACGCGCTGGTGAGGTCGGCGGAGGCATTGGGCCGGATCGCGTCCAGCGTCTCCCTAGCGCGGTCCAGCGCCTCGCGCTGGTGGGGCATGGCGTCGATGCCTTGCGCGCGGGTCTGGTGGATCGCGTCCAAGGCTCTCGCGTAGCGTTCCACCGCCCCGCGCACGCCCCCGGCGCGCATCGGCTTATGCTCGCGCTGGTGCTGGCGGGCCGGATCGCGCTCGGCCATGGATATCGTGCCGCTCAGGTCCAGACCGTCGAAGATGCCGCGCGGGCGTTCGGGCGATGCCGCTGGCTCGCGCTGCTGACCGGGGAGCGAGAGGCGCAAGCCGTCGAAGATCCCGCGCGCCTTCTCCGCCACCGGGCGGACGATTTCCGCGATGCGCCCGCCAAACGTGATGCCGCGCCGTTCGGCATACTCCTTGGCCGGATCGGCGCGGGCATAATCGCTCGCCATGTCCTTCGCCCGCTCGCGCGACAGGACACCGGCAAGCCGGGACTGGTCCTTGAAGTCATCGCGGCCATAGTGAACCTGCGCGCCGTCCCTGTGGCGGGTCATGCCGACATAGGCGGAGTGGCGATCCATTCCCGGCGTGGCGAGCATATGCGCCCGGTCCACGGTCATGCCCTGCGCCTTGTGGAAGGTCGCGGCATAGCCATGATCGAGATGGGCGTAAGTCTTGGTGTCGAAGGCTACGGAGCGCCCGTCATCGGTGCGGACGGCGATATGCTCCGGGCTGACCTTCTCGATGGTCGCCAGCGTGCCGTTCTTCACTTGCAAATCGCGCTCGTTGCGAAGGAACATGATGCGGTCGCCCGATGCGAACATGCGATTGCCGCGCTCGGCCTTCACCAATACGTCGTCGCCAAGCTGGCCCGCTTCGCGCATCCGGTCGCGCGCCGCTTCGTTCAGTTCGCGTACCTCGTCATTGGTATGGGTGAGGATGATCCGCGACTGATCCGGCGCGGCGATGCGCTCGCGGCCCCACTGCTCGACAAGTTCGGCACGCGCCTGTTCGCGCGTCTCGGCGGCATGGACCATGCCATGATCGGCATAGGCCCGGATCGCCTCACCTGTGCGGCCGGTCGCGAGCTGGCGGGTGGCGTCCTGCTGCCACTCGACATGCTGGCGGCGAACCTCTGTAATCTCGACGCCGCCGTGCCGTTCGTGGATCGCACGGAACGCCGCGCCCGCCTCGATGGCCTGCAACTGCTGCGGGTCGCCCACCAGCACAACCCTTGCGCCGGCGTCGGCGGCATGGGACAGCACGCGCTCCATCTGGCGCGTGCCGACCATGCCCGCCTCGTCGATCACCAGCACGTCGCGAGGGCCGAGCATATCGCGGCCCTGCGACCAGCCATGTTCCATGCTGGCGATGGTCCCCGACGCAATGCCCGATCCGTTCTCAAGCCCTTCGGCGGCGATGCCGGACAGTGCCGCGCCGCGCACGTCATACCCGCCGCGCTCCCATGCCTCCCGCGCAACGCCAAGCATGGCGCTCTTGCCCGTGCCTGCGTAACCGACGACGACGCTCAAGCCGCGCTCGCCCGTCACATGCTCGAACGCTGCGCGCTGCTCGCCTGACAACTCCAACCCGCGCCTCTCCGCGCCGGTCAAAGCCGCCTCGCGGGCCTGCTCGTCGGTGCGGTGCCGCTCGCTTGTCGCAAGCAGTTCCGAAGCGCGCTGCAACCGCTGTTCGGTTTCGATCATCTCGCGGCTGGTGAATCTGTCATCGCCGCGCCCGTCCTTGCCGAGTGCGATCAAATCGGGCGAGCCGCGAACGGCGCTCATCGCCCGGTCGAACTGCTCCTTGCCGTCGCTGTGCCGGTGGACGAACATCGCAAGGTCGCGGGTGGTGAACGTCGCCTGATGATGGGTGATCGCGTCGAGCGCGATACGCGGTTCCGCGATGATACGTTCGCCGTTGCGCTGCGCGGTGGCGCGGTGATCCTCGATCCGCTCGGACTCAAGGCCGCGCTCATCCATGCGCGAAGCTGCGGGGCCGATCTTGTCTTGCGGTTCTAGGTCGATGCCCTGCGCTTCAAGGCTGCGGTGGTCGATGCGGGCGTCAATGTCGAGTTCGGCAAGGCGGGTGTTGACGTGATCCGCCCAACGCTCGCGCCATTGCTCGACAAGCTCGGTGCGGTTCCAGTCGCGTTCCTTCGCGCCGAACCCCTGTTCGTTCGCCGCGCGCATGGTGAGCATGACATGGGCATGGGGTTTGGGCCGGCCGTCCGCGCCGATATCCCAATGCACATTGAGGTCGGCAATCATGCCGCGCGCGACAAACTCCGCTTGCACAAAGTCGCGGGCAAGCTCGATGCCCTGCGCCTTATCCATCTCGCGCGGAATGGAAAACTCGACCTCGCGCGCTAGCTGTGCGTCCTTGCGCTTCTCGCCTGCCTCGACCTCGTTCCAGAGGGTTTCCCGATCCGACAAGCGTTCGGGCGCACCTTCGGGCAGCATGATCTCGCTATGCTCGACGCCCGACTTGGCGCGGAAATCATGGTCGCGGTCGAGGCGCTCGTCATGCAGGCGTTCCGCCGCGCGATAGGCCGCCGCCGCAACGGCGCTGCGACCTTGGCCGCGCCCGATGACCTGAACAGAGAAATGGTAGATCGCCATAGCGACATACCATCTACTGCCTCAAGCGCACGTCGGCACGACGTATAAGCGCGCCCTCCTCGAATAAAATCCGAGCAGGGACTAGGCGGTTCCAGAACGTCCCGGCGACTCTACAGCAATACGCAAAGCAATACTCTAGAATCACTCCATCCGCAAAGAATGGAGACTGTGATGCGTAAACCGCGTGACTTTGATTCGGAACTCAAGGCGCTGGCCGACAAGGCGAAGGCGCTCAAGGAACGCCGCGTGCGCCAGCTTGGCGAACTGGTCGCGGCAACCGGGGCCGATGCGCTCGATGCCGATCTGCTGGCGGGTGCGCTACTCGATGCCGTCGCCAGCAAGGACAGCGCGACAAGGGAGGGCTGGCGCAAGGCGGGCGCGGCCTTTTTTCGCAGCAAACAACGCAAGCCTGCGCCGCGATCTGAACAACAGCCGGAAGGCGCTCTACCGCTCCAAGACGGCGCGGCATCACATTGAGGCAGCAAAGGCGCGAACGGACACGCGGGAATGGGTGATGAGGCGACGGGAACGGACACGACACTTGATCGAATTGGGCGGGTTGGTCGTCAAGGCGGGGCTGGTCGATTTGACCGACGATGATCGCGCTACGCTGTTCGGTGCCTTCCTCACGGTCGCGGGCAAGCTGCAAGGCGAGGAACGAGCCAACGCGCTTGCCCTATGGCAGCGCAAGGGCAAGCGCGCGTTCGAGGCGGAAGCGGAAGCCAAGGCCGGGACGGAAAGTGCGACGGGTCAGGCGTGAAGATCGCCAACACCCGTCAGATGCAGGACGCCTTTGCCGGGCAATTCGACGCGAAGTTCCAGCTTGCCGCCCGCTGCCTCAACGAAGCGGCGAAGCGTCGAAAGGTAAAGGTCCGTCTGTCGCTCGATCTTGTGAACGGAAGGCTGCTTCACGCCCAAGGTTTCCGCGATCTGTTCTTGGCTGCGCTCGGCAAGCTGGCGTAACGCTTTTAGTCCCTCGACCTCCGCAACCAATTCCTGCGCGCGCGCCTCGATGCGGCGGCGGCGATCTTCGGGCAGGGCGGCCATGATCTCACTGCGCGAACGTCCCATCGTCATTTCTCCTTCGCGGCCAGCGCCGCCAGATGCTCGTCAAACCGCTTGTCGGCCTTGGCAATCAACGTCTTGTAAAACCGCTTCTGCGCCACGCCTGCCTTGTCGCCCGCAACCAGCAGGATCGCTTGCCGCTCCGGGTCGAACGCAAAAGCCACGCGCCATACACCGCCATCGGCATTGAAGCGCAATTCCTTCATGTTCGCGTGCCGCGATCCGCCAAGCGTATCGGCATGGGGGCGACCAAGCCGGGGACCGTAAAGTTCCAATAGGCCGGTTGCCGCCAAAAGTTCGTCCTGCACCGCATCGGGCATCGCGTCATATTCAGCGTCGAAGGCATCATGGTTGCGAACCGTCCACGGCATAAGGCTATATATCCTCTAAGCTATATTTTGTCCATAGCCTTGAAGCTATGATTGAAGGGGGCGGCCTGCATCTTCCGATTTGTCCGTCTCCCGACCAAATCGGACAAAATCGCCAGTTTTAGAACTAATTTTGCACCTGTCGGCAGTGAAGTGCCTACCCCCCTTGCGTCGCGGAATGAACTGATACAGCATGAGTTCGTGGCGATGGCGGGCCACCGAGAAAGGCTCCGCCATGTCGTGCGAATCAGAACTACGCCAAGTCCATCGGGTCGCATATCCTGCCAGCAAGTCGCGTGATCTCGTGGCTTATTTGTCACGGTTTGGAAAGAAACGTGCAAGCATAGGTCGTAAATCACCGCCTATTGCCGCCGTCCACCGCCATACGCCACCGTTTCCCGTAGTTCGCCGCCGTTTCCCGCCGTTCGATACACTTAGACCGCCGTGAGCCGCATCTTGGTCTTGTCTAGGCCGGGGCGCTCTTGCGCTGTGAATCCGTGCCGCCAATTCTGTTCGTAGGGGGATATGCCAACGTCAAAAACGGAAGTTATGCAATGCCTAACAAGGAAAAGATTATCCGCCTCAAGACGGTGCTGACCCGCACCGGCCTTTCGCGCTCCACTTTGTATAGAAAAATCGCGGAAGGCAGCTTCCCCCGGCAAATCACAATCAGCGTCCACGGCACCGGCTGGCACGAGTCCGCCGTGGATCGCTGGATCGCCAACCCCGCCGCCTACCGCGAGGATCGCGCCGAGTGACGCAAGGCCGGGCTATTGCCCGGCCTTGGCCTTGCGGAACGTGCCTTTGATGACCTTCGCGCCATCGCGGAGGAAATCGAGATGGTCGGACCAGTGCTGCATCATGCGAACGCGCTCATCCCAATACTCGCCGCGCGTATAGGCCCGGCGAACGGCGTTGTTGTCGCAATGGGCAAGCTGACGCTCGATGGCGTCGGGATGCCATAGCCCCATCTCGTTCAAGAGCGTTGCCGCCATCGCCCGGAAGCCGTGGCCGGTCATTTCGTCCTGGGCGAACCCCAAGCGCCGCAATGCCGCGTTGATGGTGTTTTCCGACATGGGCCGATCAACCGACCGCAGGGACGGGAACAGGTAGCTGCTATACTCCGCGTCATGCTCGATGGTTTCTAGGATCGCCAGCGCCTGCCGGGACAGGGGAATGCTGTGGATGCGCCGCATCTTGGTCTTGTGCTTCGGGATGACCCAAAGCGCCTTGTCGAAATCGAAGTCCGCCCACTCGGCATAGCGCAGTTCGCCCGGACGCACGAACACATGGGGGAGAAGTTGCAACGCGGCCTTGGTGTTAGGGTGTCCCTCGAACGTCTCGATGGCGCGGAGCAAACCGCCCGCCTCGTTGCCGCTGGTGATCGCCGCGCGGTGGACGGGCTGGGGCGCAATCAGTGCGCCGCGAAGGTCCGCCGCCACGTCGCGTTCTGCGCGGGCCGTGGCGATGGCGTAGCGGAATATTTGGCTGGCAGTGCTGCGAAGGCGCTTGGCCGTCTCATAGCGGCCTTTGCTCTCCATCTTGCGGAGCATTACCAAAAGCTCCTGTGCGGAAATGGAGGCGATAGGGCGCTTGCCGATGGACTCGTTGATGAAGTCCAGCAGCCAGCGCAATTTCTTCATGGTGACGGCGGAGCGGCCTTCAAGCTTGACCTTCACCAGCCATTCGTCGGCAACCGCCTTGAAGCTGTTGGACGCTGCCACGGCCGCCGCGATCTTTTCCAGCTTGATCTGCTCGGCCGGATCGTTGCCGCGCGCCAGAACCTTCCGCGCTGCGTCCCGCTGCTCGCGGGCTTCGGCAAGGCCGGTGTCGGGATAGACGCCAAAGGCAAGCGTCTTTTGCTTCCCCAAGTGGCGGTAGTTCATGCGCCAGTAGCGGCCACCGTTGGGGGTGACATACAGAAACAGCCCGTCGCCATCGGTGAGTTTGTAGGGCTTTGCGCGGCCTTTGGCCTTGTTAACTGCAACAGCGGTAAGCGCCATGATGGTATCTCCTTTTGGGGGAGGGCCGCGCTACCATCAGATATACCATCAACATGGTGGTATCCGGTGGCACGAAGCCGCTCCGTATGGGATACCTATACCACGAAAAACCCGCAGAAATCAGCCACTTGTGGCATCTTCTGGAACCCTCTGGGAGAGGATTTTGGTGACCCCTACGGGAATCGAACCGGGCCTTCGGGGTAATACAGGGTAACGCAGGGGAAGCAAGCCCTTGATTTGCGGTGCGCCAATTGCCCTCCACTCCCCTCCATTACCCTAAATGTGCCACGAAATGTGCCACGGTAATGCTGCTGGATGGGTTCCTCACGCTTCTTGCCTTTCAGGCGCAGACCGCACGCTAATGTGTCGACTTTGGCTTCGCGTTCGCTTCACGATCCGCCAGTTGCCCGCGCGTCGATGCTGGGCAGGCAATGTGGGAATATCCCGCAATGTTAACCAATTCGGTATCGAAATTCCCCTCCAAAAGGCACCTTGCCGGACAGGAGGATTCGAGCATCATGCCTGTTGGACTACTTTGTTCAGGATAGCGGGGGGCAACCAGACGTTGGGGCATCGGCACGGTTCGCCATGATGCTACCCAAATGGGATGGAGAGCAAATGCCCATGCGACACGATGCCCGAATTGACCCCATGCTGGACGACACAGGCCGTCCGGCTGTTTTCGCACCTCTATGCAGGTCGATCATTAGCGCAAGAGCGGCGTCGGCCACCATGTTCGGCTCTCTCTGCGCCGACCCAGGATGCGAAATGTTGCTCGATCTCTACTGGCGCGACAGCCAGGGATTGAAGACTTCTCTGACCAGCTTCTGCCTCGCGTCGAAAGCATCGGAGATGACCGGTCGGCGATGCCTTGGCGAGATGGAGGCGCAAGGCATAGTCGAGCGCTTCCCTGATCCCTTCGATAAACGCCGGATATATGTCCAGCTGACCGCCGCCGGGCGGGATAAGATGGATGCGTGTTTCCAGACCTTGCTGTCCGGATATGCGCAAACCTGTCACGACTGCGCCCGCAAATGCGGCGACGTTCCAGACGGGACCCGGCAGGAAGTCCCGTTCTGCATTGCGATAGACGGCGTCCGGCGGTTCCGACGGTAGAAGTTCAGCGTCGGTATCAGTGGTCAGCAAATAGGCCAGCGTAGCGTGCAGCACTGCGCCGGTGAAACGGGGACGCGCTGCCCGTTGATCCGACCTGAGATCACATTGGCAGCGAGCGTCGGCCGCGGCCTGAAGAGAAGGAGGAGTGGGGCGAGGGAGTTTTCCCTATGCTGGAGTTCCTCCCATGGCCCTGTCGCGCACGAGCGCCGATCCTCGTCTCCATGCCGCTGCCGCCAGCATCGTCAAATCACTCGGTGGAACATGGAAGCCATCGGGCGCGATGTGCCGTTGCCCGGCGCATGACGACCATCGCCCGAGCCTTTCGGTCCGGGTCGGCGAGCATAGCATATTGTTCAAATGCTTTGCCGGCTGTTCCACGATCGATGTCATTCGCGCGCTGCGCAGCGACAGGCGCCCTATACCGACGGCCGATGCTGAAACGGAATTCGCACGCGCGGATGGCAGCGAGCGACGGTTGGCCGGCCGGATCCGTTCGCTCTGGAAGGAAGCGCGTGCCGTTACCGATACGCCGGCGGGCGTCTATATGGCGACGCGTGGTTTCAACGAGCCGCATCCGGCGCTGCGCTACCATGATCATGTGCCGCTCGGCCGGGGCGCCGACGTCCGTTTCCGTCCGGCGCTGCTCGCCGCCGTTGAAGCCGACACCGGCGTCATAGCACTCGAACGGCTGTTCCTCGACCCCCGGACCGGATTGCCGGC
Organism: Sphingobium sp. TKS; assembly: GCF_001563265.1. Classification (NCBI taxonomy): domain Bacteria; kingdom Pseudomonadati; phylum Pseudomonadota; class Alphaproteobacteria; order Sphingomonadales; family Sphingobiaceae; genus Sphingobium; species Sphingobium sp. TKS. The sequence goes on from NZ_CP005083.1 coordinate 3,795,437, forward strand.
CACTGATCTCGATCCGCCCAAACTGATGCTGGGTCGCCCGCACGGTGGCACCGTCCGTTTCGGGGCCGCCACCGATGTGCTGGGGCTGGCTGAGGGCTGGGAGACCGCCTGGTCCGCTCATTTGCTGCTCGGCATCCCTGTCTGGGCCGCGCTTGGTGCCGACCGCTTCCCCCTGGTCACTGTGCCTGAGCGGGTCGAACGCCTCTTCCTCCTTCACGACAACGACCTTTCCGGTCGGCGCGGCGCGGCGCGGGCGAAACAGGCGCATGCGCGAGACGGCCGGTCGATCGAGCCGCTGCCTCCACCGCCGGGCTTCAATGACTGGAACGACCTCTACCGGGCGAGGGGAAGGGGGAGGGAGATGGTTGCGGAATGCAGACTGATGATCAGCCGCGTCCCGCACATTCCGACACGCGCAGCGGCATGGGCGTCCAGCCAACCCTGAACGCGAGCCTGCTACAATCCACACAGGAGACGAGCCTTGACCTCGCTACAACCGAGCTATCCCTCCACGCTGCCGCTCGCCAGTATCGTGAAGGGCGACAATCCCCGCCGGTATTTCGACCGGAAGAAGCACGAGGAGATGGTGGCTTCCATCCGGCAGCGCGGCATACTCCAGCCCATATTGCTCCGGCCGAAGGACGACGTCTATGCCATCGTCGCCGGCGAGCGCCGGTACAGGGCAGGGCTGGAAGTCTATGGGCTCGACGGCGAAGTGCCGGTCATCATCCGCGTGATGACGGACCAGGAAGCGCTCGATGCCGCGATCGCCGAGAATGACGACCGTGACGATCCGTCGGAGACCGAGCAGGCCGATGCCGCCGTCCGCTACCTCGCGGCATGCAACGGCGACCGCGCCGAGGCCGCACGGCGACTGGCCTGGTCCCGCGCCAAGCTTGATCGCCGCCTGGCGCTCGCTGAACTCACCGACGCCGCTAAGACCGCCCTCGATGAGCGCCGGATCAAGGTTGGTCACGCCGAACTGCTCGCCGTCATCCCCAAGGACAAGCAGGACACGGCCCTCGACACGATCCTGCGCCTGAATCTTGACGTGAACGATACGCGCAAGGAACTGATGCGCATCACGCATAGCCTCGCGAGCGCCTGTTTCGACAAGACCGAGTGCGCCACCTGTCCGTTCAACTCGGCGGCGCAGCAAGTCCTTTTCGAAACCCATGTCGATGATGGCCATTGCACCAATCCGGGATGCTTCAAGCTCAAGACCGAAGCCGCCGAGGTGATCCGTTTCGAGGAAAAGGAGCGCGCCGCGAAGGCGGCCAGGAGAGCGATGCCTCCTGCTGCCGATGATGCCGACGCTGATGCGCAGGACGATGTCACCGTCGAACCCGCGCCATCGATGGATCTCCAGCCGCAGCCGGAACGCGGCGCCATATCATCCAGTGCTGTCGAAAACCGCGAGCCTCCCCCGCCACGCACTGCCGAGACCGTGCCGGCCGCGTCGACGGCGCATAAGCCGACCGTCACGGCCAGGTCGATCGCGACCCGAACCGCCGAGCTTCGCGAGGCGACATGGCGAACCGCGCTTGCCCGTGCGCTCGCGGGCAATGCTGTCCACGCCCGGACCACGATCCTTGTGGCGGCGATGTCGGGCACGCTTTCGCAGATCAAGCCCGACACGCTGACGTCCCGCGCTGGCATCCTCGTCGGCGCCTCGTTCCCGGACCTCGACTTCAAGGGCAAGATCGCGGAAATCCGGGCGCTTGCCGATGCGCGGGCCGCCAATGTGCTGGCCGTCATCGGCGGCGCTTACGCCAAGGATGTGCTCAGCTTCGATCATGTCGCGGACCTTGCGAGAGTGTTCGAGGTCGACTTGCGCGAGACGTGGCAGGTCGATCAGACCTTTCTCGAGCGCTACACAAAGGAAGAGCTCAAGTTCATCGCCCAGGAATGCGGCCTGATCGCGCATGTCGGCGAGAAACGGTTCGCCAAGCTGCTCGCATCGAAAAAGACCGAGCTTGTCACCAGCATGCTCAATCGCATCGGGTTCGATTGGGCGGGACGTCTGCCGGGCTGCATGACGCTCGATGGCGCCTATGGACCGCCCCCGGATCGTGCTGCCCAGCCGGCCGACGCTCCCATCTCGCAAATCGCCGCCTGACCGACACCCTCACCCTTCCAGACAAGGACCAACGCCCATGTTGATTGCCAACCTGCTGCCGCTTCTCGCCAACTATTCGCTCGGTTTCGATCTTGTCGCCGGCCCCGACGATACCGTCACGCTGACCGTCATTCCCCGCAAGGCGGAAGGCGCGAAGCACGGTCTCGAATCCGGCGAGACCCGCCCGATCTCGATCACCGCAACCGCCGTGGAGATCGATGCGGAACTTGGCCGTGGATCGGACGGCGCACTCGGCCAGCTCATCGCTACGCGCAAGACCCTTGCCGACCAGATCGCCGATCAGCGCCAGGCGGCCGAGGACGCAAGGATCGCCGCAGCGGAGGCCGCGAAGGCCAAGGCCGCCACGAAGGCCGCGACAGCAAAGACGACGGTGCCTGTGAGTCCTCCGAAGCTCCAGCACGCGGTCACCCCGCCGGTCGACGCCAAACCGGACCAACCCGCCACCTTGTTCTGACCGGACTCCGCTCAAATCTCGCCACGACCCAAGCCGGGAGTTTTACCTCATGCAGATCAACCATCTCACCCGCGCGTACCGCTATGACGGCATCGACCTTCCGGTTCCGCCGCATCTCGCCAACGATCCCGACGGTCTGCGTGCCTACCATGCCACGCTCTACCCCGCGGTTCTCAACGCCGAGATGGTCGACGCCGGCGTGTCGGGCGGCGCTCACGTCACCGAATACCGGCGCGCCGTCGGCACCAAGGGCTGACCGTGGCGCGCGGCAGCAGCGCGGCGATCCCGTCCGCAGTTCGTAAAACGCTCATCGAATGGATCGAGCCCGGCAATGGCGACACATCCGAATTCACCCAGCCAATCTGCAGCGAGCAAACCCAGGCGCTCCACGCGTGCATCCTTCTCGCGTCCGGGGACGGCGGGAGCAAGGCTCCCAGGCCGCTCCCGCCGCCACCGGGCCTGCGCCTTCCACCCCTTGGCTGACCTTGCGGGGCGGGCCGTTGCACTGTCCGGCGACATTCCCGCCCTCTTCGATGCTCCACTGGCGTCCCATCACAAGCTGATAGGCCGCTGGGCCACGTCTCGGGAAACGACGGCTAAACGCTATACTCGCGACCAGGCGCGCCAGCGCATCGAACGACTGTTCGACAAGGCGGTGCTCGACATTCTGGGCTCCGTCGAATTCGCGGACTTCAGGGTCGCGGTTCTTCACGGGAACGAAGGTTATCCGCCGGCTATCGCGGTGATCTGCGACAGCATGGGGCAACTCGACCTCGGATGGATCGAAGACAGCGATGCGCCCATTCCCTGGCGCGCCGCAGCCTACAAGGCCCTCGACGATATGCTGGGCCGCGCCCTTCCGATCTTCGGCTACCAGGACCTCTTCGATGAAATCTCTATGTACTATTGGGACGGCGCGACCGATGATGAAACCGCGCGGCAGTGGATCGTCGAATATCAGGGCATGGATCCTGACGATATCGAGGAACTCACTCTGCCATCCAACATGGAGTCTCGCCGGCCCGATTGGATGATCGCGGCAAACGCGGGGGCATCGGCGGAACTTCCGAACGGCTTACACCGGAAACTGGAGGAACTCCGCAAGGCGTACGCCGCTCTCGGGAAACTCCGACCGGAGCGCAGCGCCTGGCAATTCGATATCGAGATTGCCCAAGAGTATCTCCCCGGCATCGAGGAATGCTCGACATTGCCCCCGCTGACGCTCGTTCCGGTCGAGCAGTTCGCACGCGAGGTCGATGACGTCGGACGCCACGGGATGGAATACGGCTTCATGGACATCGCCGGCTTCTGCCCTTTGCCAGATTCAGTCCCGATCGACGACTGGTTCGCGTCCTTGCGTGTCGGCGCGCGGTTCCTGCTCGCCGCGCAGGACCTGATCCAGCTCGATCCAGCCAACCTTTGAGGTTCCTTATGTCCGACCACCGCACCCAGTTCGAAGCGACCGCCGGCGGCCTCGCGCTGACCAACGCCATTCTCCTTTACCGCAGCCAGCCGATCCGCAACGCCAGTCCCTATGCCACCGCTCGCGCGGGCGCCGCCGCATTCGCCAGCATCCATGCGATCGAGCATGACGATGAGGGAAAGCCGATCATCGGCGCGGGCACATCGCTGTCGCGCGCGCATCTGCGTCAATGGACCGAGGCCCTGGGCCGGACCGTTCTTCCCGAATTCCTGCCTGACAATGTGCTGGTCGCTCATCCCGACATGCTCGCATGGTGGATCCCGACCCAGGTTCGCCCGGCCTATTTCGCTCTCACGGATCCGCCCGCCGGCCTGCAGGTGCTCGCCGCGCGAACCACTATGCCGGTCCCGTATCCGCCGCATCTGTTCATCGCGACCCGATCGGGGTTCGGCGTTTACGCCTTGCCGGCAAACGAACGCCCCGGCATCGATACCCCGGTGCTGCACTCGCCGGTGCTCAATGTCTATCTCGACGGGCAACTTTGCTGGGGCAACATTCCGAAGCCAAAAACGCTGACGACAGCCTCCATCCCGGAATTCGAGCGCGGGGTGTTCGATAGCTGGTCCACCCACCCCAATCCCGGACAGGAACTGACCATCACCGGCAAAGGTGGTCTGGTTCGGCTCTGGGACGACCTCGCCGCGCGCAAGGCGAAGCGCTTTCCGGTCAGGCGTCTCAGGCCATTCGATCCCGGTCGGACACGACAGGCCTCCCGGCGAGCAACCCGGACCGATCAGATGACTCTCGGAAAGCTCCTTGCGAGAGGGGCGAACCAATGACCGTGCTTGCTGACGATCCCACTGCGGCCGCGGTCCTTGCCGCCGTGCCCTGTTATCCGGTCCCGCCACAGGGACGCTCGCCCGCCCTCGCTATGCTGCGCGCCGCCCGCGCCGGACGCGGCCTTGCGATCGGGATAGACGGCGTCATGCTCATCCTGCGCCGGCCCTGGCTGGAACTGGATTTCCCGATCACGCCGCCGCTTTCCCTCCATATGCCCTATGGCAGCACGGGCGCCTGTCGCGCCGAACTGCGCTGCGGGCTCATTCCACGCGAGCATCTCGATCATATTCTCGATCATTTTCGCGCAGCCTTGCCCAATGAAGCCGCGGCGTTCGTCCTCTGGAACGAAGCGACCCGGGAATTCGCGGTGGACCTTCCTGTCATCGACGAAGCCACACCCTCGCGCCTCGTCTATCGCACGCCGATTCCGCAGCCCGATTGGCATGTTGTCTGCGATTTTCACAGCCACGGGGTCGGTCCCGCCTTCTTCAGCACCACCGACGATGCCGATGACGCCCATGCGACGAAGATCGCGATCGTCGTCGGCCGGCTCGACGATCCCTGTGGTCCGGCGATGCTCGCGCGCCTTTGCGCCGACGGCATGTTCCTGCCGTTACCACGGAGCCCGTTTTCAGGAGACCGTCATGCCGACTGACCTCACGGATCGTCATTATCTGCCCGCCGGGTTCGATAATCGCACGATCAACATCCTGCTGGTCGGTTGCGGCGGAAACGGCGGGCAGATGCTGATGGGACTCGCCTCGCTCGACACCGCGCTGCGCGCGATCTCCTCGCGATCGCTGCATGTCGTCGTGATTGACGACGACATCGTGACCGAAGCCAATCTCGGCAGGCAGCCATATTACCGGGGCGACGTCGGCAGTTCCAAGGCCCGCACGCTCACCGAACGGATCAACCTCGCACACGGCCTGGCCTGGCAGGCAGTGCACGGCCGCGCCCCTGAAGCCATTAGTATGGATGGCGCCGACATCGTCATCACCTGTGTCGACACGGCATCGGCCCGCCGCGCGATCGGTGCCGCGCTCGCCGAATGCGGGACCGTTCCCGCCTATTGGATGGATCTCGGCAATCGCGCGAGCGACGGGCAATATCTCATAGGCTCCCCGGAGCACTGTTCCAACAAGCACCGCCATCGCCTGCCGACCGTGCTTGAATATTTCCCCGAACTCGCCGACGAAAACCTGCCCGACGACGATGCCCCTTCCTGCTCGGTCGCCGAAGCGCTCGAACGCCAGTCGCTGTTCGTCAACCGCGTCGTTGCGAGCCATGCCCTGGCGTTGTTGTTCGACCTTCTCGGACGCGGCTCCATCGGTCACGCCGGCGCATTCCTCAACCTCGCCAGCGGTCAGGCCGTCCCGATCCCGTTGCCGCGCGGCGACTGAACCTACCCGCATCACCCCGTGTCAGTCGGCCTGCACCGGCCGGAACCGCACGCCAGTCCGGCGGAGCGGCGGGAGAATCGCGCCTTCGCAAATTCACACAAGGAGACCAAACATGGCGTCACTTTCCCAGAGGGGCTGGACCCTTCATTATACCATTGGCCGGGTGCTGGCCGCCAAGGTCAGGCCGGGGGATATCGTCCCCATGCCGGGTGGGGCCAACGATTTGATGGTGCTCGGCGGACGCGCCCCGCAGCGTGCCAACGACCGCGGCAGCGTGTTCGTGCGCGATCCCCTCGCTGAGACCAGTGATTGCATGGAAATGCCGCTCCGGGCGCTCGGAATGGTTTGGATCAGCGACGCCGGTGGCTGGTCGGAGCTCCCGGCATGAGAGGGTTTCACGTCCATGTCTATACGACGATCAGGGTCAAGGTCGCGGTGACCGCCGAGGATCATGCGGGCGCGATGTTGCGGGCTGACGCGATCGTCGGACGCGGGATATTCCCCGTTCGTCTCCTTCCGAACGCCGCTGGTGTGCTGGAGGCGGAGCCGGCTGAAGAGGTCACCGGCTATCTGGTCGATGAAACCGACGATCCCGAATTCGAGAACAGCTGCTCTTACGATGCCGAATACCGGCCTTGCGGCGCGGGCGACAGTCCGGGCTGCGCCTAGAAAGGGGGAGAGGGAACAGGGGAGGGTGCTCCGCATGATGGAGCAGTCTGGAGAATCCCCATGCAAATCGAACTACGGCGTATCTCCTACAGCGCCGCGCTATCGCAGGAAACCGCGGCTTTCTCGGCGGAAGTCTGGATCGAAGGCGAACTCGCCTTTCATGCCCGAAACCAGGGAACGGGCGGAGCGGACTTCTATCACCAGGTTGGCCGGTGGACCGTGGCCGAGGTCGATGCCTGGCTCAAGGCCAACCGGCCGGTGCGCACCCTGGATGAAAATCTCGGCTGCGACCATGATCTCGAGATCGAGGTAGCCGACCTTCTCGCGCGCGAACTCGAGTCCCGGCGCCTAAAGCGCCTTTTACGCACTAACCTTCTCACAATCGAGAGTGGCCGGATATTGCAATATCCGCTCCGCAAGCGGTCGCCCGCGCCGTGCGCGCCACCAATCCCGCCGCGGTCATCGTCAACGACGCTGGCGACGAGGTGTTCGCGCGCGCGCTCGACCTGCTTCTCGCCAGCCGCTGACATTCCAGGCCGGAGATCGTCATGACCGACAGTTTCGATCCCGCCGATGCGGGATGCTGGATGGCGCGCGGCCGTCCGGCTCATCACGCCCATGCGTTGGCCGATGCCTGGCGCCGTTTCCCCGACCTGCCGAACGATGCGCCCCTCGACGCCCGCATGGCGCGTTCCCGCGAGCGGGTTCAGGCGCTTCGTCCCCTCAACGAAGCGATCGCCCAGGAAACCGAGCGCCAGCGCGTGGCCGCGAACTTTGCCTGCATCGAGCGCCAGATCGCCCAGGGCAGCACCGACAGCCGAAACCCCGCGATCCTCCATGGTCGTGACGTGCATGGCTATGGCTGGGATGCTGCCGTTGCCTACGCCGACGGACTCTACGCTGCCCGGGCGGGATGGGAATCCAGGCCGCCGTCACCGCCACGACTGGGTGATCCCGATGTCCGGCGACCTGCCTACCGCCAGGGATTTTTGGATGGCGGCGGCCAACCCGACGACATTTTCGACGTCGCCCGTCGAGCTTTCGCTGCCACACCCTCCGAGCCCAATCGCACCGAGAATGCGCAGCCGGGACGGCCGCTCCCCAGCGAGTGGTCGTACCCCACCGACGTCCCGGCACCGGCATCCTGGCATCGCCGCGTCCTTCTGCTCGGCGCGACTGAACTCGCGACGGGCACAATCGGCATCCTGGCCATGCTACGCGAACGATCCGGACACGAAGCTATCGCGCTTTATGCCGTCAGCGCCGAAACCGGGCTCCGCCCCTTTTCGCTCTCGTCCGGGCCCGCGCCGGCCGACGCGACGGTGACGCGCCAGGCTCTGCGCCAAGGCGACTATTCCGATATTCTCGTCGTCGTGGACCCCACTGAACTCGAACGGCTCGATGCGGACGCCGATATCCTCCCGCTCGCACGAACGATGGAGCGCACGCGCAATTCGGTGCTGCAACAGCGAGCCCAGTTCCGCCTCTGGCTCGCACGAGGCCGAGCGCCCGGCGATCAATTTGCCGCCGGACATATCCGATGGTCCAGGATGGCCGCCGGGCTGTCGGGCCGCCTCGGGGATTTCACCGCGCGCTATGCCGGCCCGGCGCTGCCCCGCGGCCATCGTATAGTCGTTGAGGACATAAGCGGCAGGTTGGCGCTCGGATACCGCACGCCGCTCGGCCGCGAACTCCAGCCCGAGATCGTGATCGGCAACAAGGCGCATGCCCGAACCGCGATGGCCGATCTGCTGCGCCAATATGCCGCTTCGCTTCGCCTCGGATGACCTGAGGCCTGAGACGAGGTCAGATCCAGGGCTCCCCGTCACACCCTGATCTTCGACCAGCCTGACAAGCTTGTGGGCCGCCGCGCTGCGCCCGCGAACCCATCAAAAAGGAAGCATTCCATGCGAAACAGTGCATCCGCGCTGGCTCTCCAGCTATGCCTCGACTTCGATCAGCCGGTCAGGCCGCCCGACCCGGCGCCCGCTGTCGCGCCCGATGCAGCGATCATCTCCCAGCATTGCGAGCCTACGCTCTTCTCGCTGGCGCCGGCGGAGGTGCTTGCCGGTCAGCCCCCGGTCGAACCCATCGATTTCTCCTTCGCCGCCGGGCGGATGCTGGCGTCCTCGTGGAAGGGCCGCGCGCAAGACAATGTCGAGGCGATCCGGCTGCTGAACCTGCTGGACCGCGAACAACGAGGAGCAACGCCGGCCGAGCAGGAGGCCATCGCGAAGTTCATCGGCTTCGGCGCCTCCGAGCTTGCGAACAACATCTTCGCCGATCGCGCGGGCACATTCCGCGATGGCTGGGAGGAACTGGGGCACGGCCTTGCCGCCGAAACGACCGATGCCGAACTTCAGTCGCTCAAGCGCGCGACGCAATATGCTCACTATACGCCCGAATATATCGTCCGCGCCATGTGGGACGCCGCCCGCATCCTCGGCTTCACCGGGGGCCAGGTTCTGGAACCCGGATGCGGCAGCGGTCTCTTCATGGGGCTGCGGCCCGACTGGCTGGCCAGTGACACGCTGTTCGTCGGTATCGAGAACGATCCCGTCACCGCCCGCGTCGCGAGCGCGCTCTATCCGGGTCAGATCATCCGCTGCATCGATTTCGACAAGGCGTCGCTGCCGCGCGACTTCGACCTCGCTATCGGCAATCCCCCATTCTCGAACCTCAGCATCCAGAACAAGACCAGCCTCGGCCGGCTCGGGCTGTCGCTCCACGATTTCTTCATCGCGAAATCGCTGGAGCACCTTCGGCCGGGCGGCGTCGCCCTGTTCGTGACCTCGCGCTATTCGCTCGACAAGAGCGATCCCAAGGCCCGCGGCCATATCGACGGCATCGCGGATTTCCTGGGTGCGGTGCGCCTTCCCGGCCGGGCCATGCGGCAGGAAGCGGGCACCGACGTCGTCGTCGATATCCTGCTCTTCCGCAAGCGCGAGCCTGATCTCCTCCGGCCCGGACACAATTGGATCGATCTGGCCGATGTTCCCGATAGCGACGAGGGTGAGGGACCGCTGCGGATCAACCGCTATTTCCTCGACAATCCCGCTCATGTGCTTGGGGCTCATGAATGGAAAAGCGGCCAGTTCGGCATGGACTATACCTGCGCCGCCGAGCCGGGTGTCGACATCGGGCAAGCTCTCACGACCACCCTGTCGGCAATCGCATCCCGATACGAAGGCGCCTGCCGCCCCGTCCATCGCACGACGTCGCTGCGTGACCGGGTCGACGTGTCGCTCGACATTGAGATCGGGACCGCTGCCGATGAAGCCGAGTTCAAGGAAGGCAGCTATCTCGTTTCCGGCGGTGTCCTGCACCAGATCGTCGACGGGATGCCGGCCATCGTCGACGTCAAATCGGGGCGTGGCACCACTGGCCTGTTTGTCAAGCACGCGAGCATCATCAAGGCGCTGATCCCGATCCGCGATGCGGTGCGCGCGATCCTGCGGGCGCAGCTGAACGACCAGCCCTATGCCGCGTCCCAGGAAAAGCTGCTCACGCACTACAGGCAGTTCACCAGGAAGTACGGCCCGATCAACCGGACGATCACCAGCATCCGCACGGATCCCGACACCGGCGCCGAGAAGGAATATCAGCGTCGCCCGAACCTCCAGCCCTTCCTCGACGATCCCGACGTCTGGCTGGTCGCGTCGATCGAGGCCTATGACGAGGCGAGCGATACCGGCACGCCGGGCGCGATCTTCACCGAACGTGTCGTCAAGCCGCCGGTCGCCCATGAAATCCGCTCGGCGCAGGATGCGCTGGCGGTGTCGCTCCACGAGCGCGGCCGCGTCGATCTCCCGTTGATCGCCGGCCTGCTCGGCGTCGCGCAAGCCGAGGCGCTCGCGGACCTTGCCGACGATATCTATCTGGACCCCGTCCGCACCACGCCCCACTTCGACCACTGGGTCACCGCGGACGAGGCCCTTTCAGGCCCCGTGCGGACCAAGCTCGCCCTTGCCCGCGAGAAGGCCGAAACCGATCCGCGCTTTCATGCCGTCGCCATCGCGCTCGAAGCGGTCCAGCCGGTCGACCTCAAACCCAGCGAGATCACTGCGCGTCTCGGCGCGCCCTGGATTCCTACCAGGGTCATCGAAACCTTCGTCGTGGAAATCATGGAGGTCGAGACCACCATCTTTCATACCGTCGATATTGCGAGCTGGACTGTCGACAAGGCCCCGTTCGCGGGACATGTCAGTTCCACCTCGACCTGGGGCACGGCGCGCCGAGGCGCGGCCGACCTGCTCGAAGATGCCCTCAATTCTCATATCCCCAAGATCTACGATGTTCACCGCGAAGCTGACGGTTCGGAGCGCCGCGAGCTCAATGTCACCGACACCGAAGCCGCGAAAGAGAAGCTTGCGAAGATCAAGTCGACCTTCGAGACCTGGGTCTGGCAGGACAGCGAACGCGCTGATCGCCTGGTCCGCATCTACAACGACGCCTATAACAACCTCGTTCCCCGGACCTTCAACGGCAAGCATCTGACGCTGCCCGGCGCGTCGACCGCCATCCAGATGCGCGATCACCAGAAGCGCGTCGTCTGGCGGATCGTCGCCGCAGGCTCGACCTATGTCGCCCATAGCGTCGGCGCGGGCAAAACCTTCAGCCTGTGCGCCGCCGTGATGGAGCAACGCCGTCTCGGCCTTGCCAACAAGCCGATGATGGCGGTGCCCAATCATTGCCTCGCGCAGATCGCGCGTGAGTTCCTGATGCTCTATCCCACCGCGCGCATCCTGGTCGCCGACGACACGAACTTCATCAAGGAGAAGCGGCGGCGGTTCCTGGCCCGCGCGGCGACCGGCAACTGGGATGCGATCATCATCACCCATGATGCGTTCAAGTTCATCCCCACCCCGGCAGCCTTCGAAAAGCAGCTGATCGAAGACCAACTCGCCAGCTACGAGGGGCTGATCGCGGGCATCGACAATGACGATCGCGTCTCGCGCAAGCGGGTCGAGCGCCTCAAGGAGGGGCTCCAGCGGCGGCTTGAGAATCTGCAGTCCCGCAAGGACGACCTTGTCCATATCGGCGAGATCGGCATCGACCAGATCCTGGTCGACGAGGCCCAGCAGTTTCGCAAGCTCACCTTTGCGACCAATCTTGGCGACCTCAAGGGCGTCGACCCGGCCGGCTCGCAGCGGGCATGGGATCTGTTCGTCAAGGGTCGATACCTTGCCGGCATCAATCCCGGCCGCGAACTGATCCTGTCGTCGGGCACGCCCATTACCAACACGCTGGGCGAAATGTATACGCTGCAGCGCTTCATGCAGCCCGATGAGCTACAGGCCAAGGGCTTGCATGAGTTCGACGCCTGGGCCGCGAACTTCGGCGACACACGCACCGAACTCGAACTCCAGCCGAGCGGCAGCTACAAGCCGGTCACGCGCTTCTGCGAATTCGTCAACGTCGCCGACTTGATGGCGATGTATCGTAGCGTCGCCGACGTCGTGCTCAAGGACGATTTGCGCCAATATGTCCGGCTGCCCACCATCAAGGGCGGCAAGCGCAAGATCATCGTCGCCCAGTCCGGGGCGCCCTTCAAGGCCTATCAGAAGGTGCTCGCCGGACGCATCAAGGCGATCGAGAACCGCAGCGGGCGCCCCCAGAAGGGCGATGATATCCTCCTTTCGGTGATTACCGACGGGCGGCATTCGGCGATCGATCTCCGCTTCGTCGATCCCATGATGGGGAACGAGGAGGGCAACAAGCTCAATCTCCTGATCGAGAATGTCTACAGTATCTGGCGCGATACGAGCGGCAATCGCTACACCGATCCGGAAACCGGGCGACCTTATCCGCTGCCCGGCGCCGTGCAGATGATCTTCTCCGATCTCGGCACCGAGAACGCCATCGAGACACGCGGCTTCTCCGCCTATGTCTGGATCCGCGAGCAGCTGATCGAGATGGGCATACCGGCCGATCAGATCGCCTTCATGCAGCATTACAAGAAGAACAGCGCGAAGCAGCGCCTGTTCAACGACCTCAATCAGGGGCGCAAGCGCATCCTCATCGGGTCCACGCCCACCATGGGAACGGGCGTCAACGCGCAGCAACGCCTCAAGGCCCTGCATCATCTCGATGTTCCCTGGATACCCTCCGATATCGAGCAGCGCGAAGGCCGGATCGAGCGCCAGGGCAACCAGAACGACGAAATCGAGCTATACGGCTACGCGACCAGTGGCTCGATGGACGCGACCAACTGGCAGATGCTCGAAAGAAAAGCCCGCTTCATCAACATGGCGATGTCGGGTGATCGCTCCATTCGCCGGATCGAGGATGTCGGCTCCAACGTCAATCAGTTCGCGCTCGCAAAGGCGCTGGCGTCCGGCGACGATCGCCTGATGCGCAAGGCTGGGCTCGATGCCGAGGTCGCAAGGCTCGAGCGCCTGCGCGACGCGCATATCGACGACCAGTATAATATCCGCAGGACCATCAAGCGAACCGCGGACGCCATCATCGACGGCTCCAGTCTGATCGCGAAGCTGGAAGCCGATATCGCGCGCCGGGTTCTTCCGCGTCACGACGAGGTTCTGTTCGATTGCGGCGGCACCATGGTCACCGACCGCAAGGCCGCCGGCGAACGCATCCTGCGGCAGGCCTTCGAGTTGCGGCTGCACGGCGGCCGGGCACGCCAGTTGCTCGGCACCGTCAACGGCATCGATGTGGAGCTCTCAGGCTACGAGGCTGTCGACGATGATGGCGAGCGCGGTATCCGCACGTCCGTCGCGGCACTGCACCACGGCGAGCGCAATGCGTTCGAAGTATCCGACAGGACGCGATGGACCACGGCGTTGGGCCGGCTCGAATCCTCCATTCTCAATCTCGACGCTGATCTTGCGGCCGTCCAGGCCGATCTCGAAGCGAACGAGCGGCGCCTTCCGGCTTTCGAGGCGCGTCTCGGCCAGGAATTTCCCGATGCAGCCTTGCTGGAAGACAAGCTGCGGGAACTCGCGGAACTGGAGGCCGATCTGGCGACGACGAAGGGCGAATTCGAGCCGGGGAATGACGAGGACGCAACCTTGGCACCGCCTTTCGGCAACGAAAGTGCGGTTCCGCAAGCGGCATGACGGTCTCGACCATTGGACGGGACGATTCCGCGCGCACTCCTGGCGACGTTGGCAATGCGACAATAGCGGTCGTGTCGGTCGGCACCAGCTGCTTGAGCCATGGAAAGGGATTGAGATGGGCTCACCCTGGGCTGGCCAATTTCCATTGTGCGCTTTCAAGGCGTACATTCTTGACGGGGCACTATTCGATCATGTACTAATTGAAACTGTACAAACGGAGGCGTGCAATGCCGCGAGCTGTGGTGGAAGACAATAGGCGCATGAGCCTGCGCATACGACCGGAGCAAAAGGCTTTGCTCGCCCGGGCGGCGGCGCTCAGACATACCGATCTGACGACCTTTGTCACCGGTTCGGCGCTGCGCGAGGCCGAGAGCGTAATCGAAGAGGCGGAGCGGACCAAGCTGAGCGAACGGGACAGCCTGCTCGTTCTCGATCTGCTCGAAAATCCCCCTCCGGCGAATGCAAAATTGCGCGCTGCCATCGCCGCGATGCCCAAGCTCGCATGAGACTTCCGTCCTGGCACGAGGACGCGATCGCAAAAGCGCATGACCGAGCTTCCTTCGACTGCGGTGACAATGATCTGAACATCTTCTTGCGGCGCTATGCCCGGCAAAGCCATGAGCTGGGCGGGGCCAAGACGTTCCTTGCCGTCGACGACACCGACAACAAGACGATTCTCGGTTTCTACAGCATCGCTCCTGGCAGCATGGACCATGCCGACACGCCCGAACTTGCGAGGCGGGGCCTCGCCAGGCATGAAGTGCCCGGTTTCCGGCTCGCGCGGCTTGCAACCGATATTCGGGTGCAGGGGAACGGGCTTGGGGGGCAACTTCTTGGCGCCATCGGCCGCAGATGCATTCGCGTCGCGGCAGAAGTCGGCGGGGTGATGCTGATCATCGACGCCAAGAACGAGCGGGCTGCCGCATGGTATGCCAGCTATGGCGCCATAACACTGCACGACAAACCGCTGACCCTCATATTGCCTTTTGCGACACTTGAACGTGAATTGAGATCAGCGGGTCAATTGTAGGCGCCTGGTGCGCGATACACCGGTCAATTGCATTCGCGTTCGACGTGAATGCCGCATCGGGGCCATTCGTATGATGACATCCGAGCCGAGGCCCCGGAAATTTGAGATACGCCCCACGTTCGTTCACGAACCGGGAATACATGGCGCGGGCTTGACAGATAGGCGGCAAGCGATCCGTTCAGATCATTCGCTTAAAATGTCCGATGAGGAGGCGCTGTCCGCACAAGCCTCTGGTAAGAAAATTCCCAAGATAGTTTGCGATTTGAAAACAGTTGCACGTGCGGACATGTTATAGGCGACCTATGCTGCTGGCCTCTGGCACCTGGAGGTGAATCATGCGGCATTCGAACATCATCGCAGCCGGCCCGGAGCGGGATCGCGCGTTGGAAATGATGGAGCAGGTGCTGGCCATCATGGTCGCGCACCATGACGACGAAGGCGCGATCGCACTGCAGGCAATCATGGAAAGGACGATGGGCACGCACGCCGATCCGGAGCAGGACGGCGAGATATGGGATATGATCGAGACGCTGCCCCATTTCACCGAGCGCGTGCTCTATCTCCATCGGCTGAACGGCCTCACCATCAGCCAGATTGCTCGCAGGCTCGGGCTGAACCGGAAGGAGGTAGCGGAGCGGCTGTCCCTGGATTTGCAACTCGTTCGAGGCGCGCCGTAAACGCTTGGGCTTTCCGTCCGTCCTCGGTTTGGCGATGCGGCGGCACAGTCTCCTGCCGGTTTCAGAAAACCGCCATCCGCGTTCCCACTATCCGAAATCTTTTCCTGAAATCCATGTGAGGAAAGGGGAGATTGCCATCGCGACACTGGCTTACCCGGCCATTGCTCGACCAGGTTTCCAGGGGATGGCGGTCGCAAGGTAAAACCGCACGGAGATGCCGACAGCCTTTCGCGCAAGGTGGCCGCTCAGGGCGATGGCGAACATCGCGACGGCGAACGCGGCCGAGCAATCTCCCCCGCCCCGTGCGGCCATAGGGAGTGAAGGGGGAAGTAGGGAAGGGAGCAGGCGCGTGTGTCCAAATGGGCCACGGACCACCACACCCCGGTTTTGCGCGGCGTGGGCTCTCCCTTCTTCGGAGACGTTCCCCATGACCACTCCCAGATCCGCGCCATGGACGGCGCAGGAAATCGCTACGCTGCGCGCCTGGTATCCGGCCGAAGGGCATAGCGTTGCGCAGCGGCTGCCGGGCCGAAGCATCCATGCCTTGCAGGTCAAGGCCCACAAGCTCGGCCTGAAGACAGCCCATAGAAATGCCGCGCCCAGACCGCGCCTTGGTGGCGGGGATCTCGACGAAGCCATCCGACTGCGCGAGGTCGAGAACTGGTCGTTCAGCGCCATCGGCAAACATTTCGGTATCTGCGAAGCCAGCGCCTGCAATGCGGTGACGATCGCCCTTTGTGTCCGGCGTGGATATCGTCCCGCAGAGCGCGATCAGCATGGCCGCCTGACGGCCGAGGGCATCGAGCGGCTGCGCTATGCCTTGAAGAAGGGTTACAAGGGCATCGACATCCAGTTGCGTCTTGGCGTGTCGGCGGCCTGCGTATCCGAGCAGCGCCGCCGGTATAACCGTGAACTGCTTGCCCGCGGCAAGGCACCGCTGCCGCCGCCGGGCGGCGGTCAGGCCTATAGTGGCGTGAAGCTGTCGCCGGCGAAGCGCAGAAAGGTCGAGGACCTCTTCCTGCAGGGGCTTGGCACTCAGAAGATCGCCGATCGCACCGGCGTGTCGCGGACGAGCTGCACGCGCATCAGGGCCCGGCTTTTGCGGCGCCTGCGCCGCAAGGGAGAAACGCTCCCCGGATGCGATGCCGCCGGGGTCCGGCATGTTCATGCCCAGAGCGCCCGTTTCGTCACCGATGAGCAGAAAGACCTTCTGCGCGCGATGCTGCTCGATCACGTGCCCGTCCAGCGCGCCGCGCGCGAACTCGTGATCGGCGCATCGAGCGCCTATCGTCTTCGGGATGCATTTGCCGCCGAACTGGCGGGCGAAGGACAAGTGTTGCCGCCCCCCAGACGCCCCGGCCGGGCTCGCCATGCGCCGGTGCGTAGCTCGTCATGGCCTCCAGCTTCGCCTCGGGAGATCTATGCGTTCCGGCGTCTGCTCGGCACGATGGCCTTCGACGAGGCGAAAGCGCACTGGGAGGAAACGCGGCGAGCAGAGGCAAGGGCGGCACGCGATGCCGCCGCGACCCGCAAGCTCACGTTCGAAGAGCAGCTTGCCAAGGTTGCGTCCGGCGAACTGGGCATCACACGCGGCTTCGTTCGCAACCATCTCGAACCGCGGCGTCCCCTGCAGGTGACCATCGCGTGATCGCGACCGGTGTCGGCGCGCCCGTGCCGCCGGCATCTCCCGGCCGATCTTGTCAGTGCGCTGGCGTTCGCGCGCGGACTGGGCTGCAATTATCTGATCCTGGACCGCGACGCGTCCACGACCGATCGGCTCGCCTGCTACGAATGGTGACGGCCTGATCGAGGGGAGGGGGAAGGAGTGAGGCGGGCGTGATGATGCGCTCAGGTCTCAGGAGCAGAACCCCATGTCCTATGACGCCGCGTTTCGCTTTCAGCAGGCGCTCGACCCTTCCGCGCTGACCACGCTTGCCGGAGGGCTGAATGTCCTGATCCAGGCAATCGACGAGTGCCATCGCAACCATATTGACGTGGAGCGTGATCCGGCCGTCCTGTTGCTGGTGCGCCATCTCGGCAACATAGCAACCGAGAACCGTCCGCCCCAGACCGAGTTGCGCCGTGCCTGCGTCGAAGCCGTCGGCGCCGCCGAACGCACGCCTATCCTGGTGACGCTTGCACGGCGCGGGGTCGACTATGACAGCGAGGCGAAGGCCATTTTTCACCAGGAGGGCCGCGCCGCACTGCGACGGCTCGCCGAGGCGCTCGGCCTCCAACGGAACGAATTTCAGATTCGTTCAAATATGGCTGGGGGCGCCTGCTCGGGTGAAATTATTCTTCACGCCGCCCATCTCTATATCCAGCTCGATCTGGGCTGCATGGGCCCCGGCCACGAGGTGATGTTTCGTAGCTGCAAAGGCCGCGAGGATTATGTCGGCGGCCGCAATCACTTCGCTTCCGTGGCGGAGCTGATCGAGCCCGCTAGGCTCGCCGAACGTATCCGCCGCGACCTCGATCTTCCCCAACCGGACGCCGCTGCAACCCGGCTCTTCGCCTGAGGACAATCATCATGGAAATCATCGTCACCCGTTCCCGCATCGCGGGGACGCTGCCGCACTATGTCTATCGCGCGCTGGTCCCTGCCGACAAGGTCGCGGCCGAACGCCGGGCATTGACCGGCACGGTTGTCGGGCCGAAACATGTCGGGCGTCTCCCGTGCGTTCGCATCTCTCCGTTGCTGGCGCCCGATCGCTATTACGCGATGCCGCATGCCGAGCGGGCCGCGCTTGCCTCCCGCATCGCCGCTCTGGGACGCCGGATCGAAACCTTGATCATCCAGGCCAGCTTCCCGGAGATGACCGCGGCCTTCACACCCATCGTCTTCCAGCTCGATGCCGATCCCGGTGACGCCTTCACCTGGATCGACATCGATGATCTGACGGCTGCTTTCGACCGCCTCGAGCCGCGGTTCGCCGACCTCACCGCCTTTGATCTCGGCCTTTCCCAGGACGCTGCCCGCTGCGCCGCCTGATGCCCGCACCGATCCCGCATCCTCACTATCCGGAGAATTCGACATGGATATTTTCGTCGCCAACGGAACGCATTTCTCGCAACCGTCCAAAATCACGAGCTATCACACCAGCGAACGCGAAGCCCGGATTGCCGCGACCCGGTTGGTGAACCAGCTTCGCGCCGACCTCGATTCCGAGGCCCTGCCGCCGATCGACGTCGGCAGCTGGGAGATGGGGCTGATCGCGGCGCAATGCCGTCACCTCGCCGCGCTCGGCATCGACATCAGCGACATGGACCATGACGACCTCGCGGATGCGGCCGGCTGCGATGTGTGGATCGAAAAGGCCGACCTCCAGGGGGTAACGGTTCTCGCACTCAACGATCGGGAACTCTCGACCGTGCTTGCGGCATTGCGTGACCACCAGCGATGCCACTGTGGGGCCGACCTTGACGATGTCGCCAGCAATCTCGGTCGGCATGAGCCGCTGACTTCGGATGAGATCGATGGCCTCTGCATGCGGATCAACGGCGGTGAACTGACTCCACAGGAAGCCAATGTCGTGATCGAACTCGATGGCGGTCTTGTCCAGGGCATCATCGCCGACAGGCCGATCACGGTGCGTGTCGTCGATTATGATGTCGAGGGCGCCGATCCCGATGATCTCCTGCTGGTCTCACGCGACAATGGCGATCCCGTCCCTGCCTCCATCAGCAGTTGGGCCGTGGAGGACGCCTGCATCGATCCGGATTGGATAGCCCGCCTCGATGCAGCCAGTGCCTCGGACGGCCGAGCCACGGCACAAATGGCAGCGGAGTGACCGCCATGGGCGTTATCGGACATAACTACATTCGCAAGGTCGAGAACTTCGACGGCTATGAGGTTCTCGCGCACCCGCTTGCCCATCGCGACGATCGCGTCTTCCATCGCGGTGAAGCCGAAACCTCCCGCGTCTCGATCACCTATGCATCGCATGATGTGCAGATAGCGCGACCGACAGGTATCGGAAGCAGGGGTCGCATTGCTATCCTGATGCACAGCGGTCTGGGTTGCCGCGTGCTCGAGTTCTACGAGAGCGCCTTGCCGATCGCCACAATATTGCTCTCCCTTCCGGAGCGCGAACAATATGCCCTTGCCTATGCGCTCTTCGAGCAGGCCGATGAATGCGCTGGCGGCGCTCGTGCGGCCGAAGCGCAACGATGGGCCGATGCGTTCGTGGACGGACGCATTCGCAAACGCCGCAGCGGCGGCAGGCGCTATGTCCATATCGAGACGCCAGACGAGAAAGCGCTTCGGCGTTCCTAGCCGCGGTTGGGGATACCGTCTGCACGACTGCCGGGTCCCGGCCGATTTCTGCGCTCATCATCCCGGCGGTGAGCCGGTGTATTCACCCGTTCCGAAAGGCCATATTCCATGGACAAACCATCTTCGTCGACGAGCATGTCGCAACTGCCGATCATGACCCGTGCCGATGCGGAAAGCATCGGCTTCGCGACCTTCAACCATGTTCCGACCTTGCCGGTCGATATTCCGGACGGCGGCTTCACCATCAGCGCGAAAACCAGCGAGGGGCTGCGCGTCACCTTCTATTTCGGGCCATACCACACAGGCGGGCCGCCGCGCTTCATCGACATCCAATATCGAGATTCGGCGATGACCGTACCCGGAGGCGACGGATCGCCGGTGCCGGTGTTCGATATGCTGACGATCGCGGAGAAGGGGATTCACCGCTACGACAGCCGCAAGGCCGATACTTCCGAAAAGCCGTCGATCGCTGTCGTGCTGCTCGAAACGCCGGAAACCCGCGGTGAATGAGGTCGTCGTCGAATTCGCCTGAAAAGGCGCCTGAAGCTGCCCATCCCGAAATCCTGGCGCGAATGGTTGGGCGCGCCGGTCGTGCCGCCCGCGCCGCGGGCCATCCCTTGCCACCCACCATTTCCACAAGGAGCATCTGCATGACGACTACCGACATCGATACCGCGACCGCCGAGCAACTCGCGCCCATCCTCTACGCAGCCATTCAGCGCCTCGGCCAGCTCGGCCGCACCGGGGCGGTCGCGCTCGCCGCGTTGGTCGAAGACGACGACGCTGATTTTGAGGAAGCCTCGAGCTGGATTGGCGACATAGCCGCAGGAGACCTGCGCGAATAGCCCATCCGACACCAACATTCCCCGTTTTCCACGAAGCCCGGCCATCGCGCCGGGCTTCGTGATTCCGGGGAGCGCAGATGCACCGCCTTGCCCCGAAACCTGATGATCGCGGACCGCTCGAAAAAACGATCGATGACCAGCTTTACCGCAACCTACAGCCCCGAGGACAACAAGATCCGCATTTACGCATCATCGCGCCTTGATGCCGAGACCTATGCACAGGTCAAGGAGGCCGGGTTCAAATGGGCTCCGAAACAGGAGCTGTTCGTCGCGCCCAGGTGGACGCCGCAACGCGAGGACCTGGCCATCGAACTGGCTGGCGAGATCGAGGCGGAAGAGATGACCCTGGCCGAGCGCGCCGCGATGAAGGCCGAACGGCTCGAGGGCCTTGCAGACAAGCGCCACGCCCAAGCCAACGCCTTTGCGCGCCGCGCGGACGAACTGTCGCAGGCCTTCTATATGGGCCAGCCGATCCTTGTCGGTCATCATAGCGAGCGCGGTGCGCGCAAGACCCAGGAACGCATGCACTCCGCCATGACAGCGGCCGTGAAGGCCGAGAAGGCCGCGGGCTACTGGCTCGGCCGCGCGAGCAGCGCCGAGCATTACGCCAGCAGGAAGAGTGATCCGCGCGTCCGCGCCAACCGGATCAAGATGCTGCTGGCGGAACTGCGCGACCTTCAGCGCGGCATCAACAGGGCCCATGCGGCGCTGGCGATCTGGGAGGAGATCACGACCGACGAACAGATCCGCCATGCGCTCGGCAACAGGGATTCCCGCGAACTCTGGTCAGGCTATGATCTCTACTACAAGGTCGACAAGGGCGAGATCACGCCTGCCGACGCACGGCAGCAATGCATCGACGGGGCAACGCTCGCCGTCAACGGCCCCAACCGCGGCCGCTGGATCGAGCACGTCCTGCACCGGCTCGCATTCGAGCGTTCCATGCTGGGCGACGTGCCGCGCTATGATGGCGAACTGACCCCGGTCATCATCCAGGCCTTCGCTCGTGAGCATGGCGCGGAAAGCCCCAAATGCACCGCGATCGCGGCGGCAGTCTTCCGGCTCGAAAGCCCGGTCCCGCTTCCGGCGCATATCGCGTCGGCATCCACCCTTGAATTGAGCGAGAGCGACTGGCGCGACCTGATGCAGGGGTGCGGCTACACGGTGCCCGAGAAAAAGACGCGGCGTGCTTCGCGTAAGCCGGATGCCGTGCCGCTGATCAATCCGTCCGCCGAACAGGCCCGGCAATTGCAGGCCGTCTGGAATCTGCGGATGGTCGCGGCCTGCAAGGGCAAGTATGGCGCAGCCAAACCCGCGGAAATCTATACGACGACGCAGGCGATCTATTCGGAAAACTCCAAAGGGGACTATGCCCTCTTCAAGACCGTCGAGATAGCCGCCGATGGCCGCCGCGTCCGGATGGATTGGCAAGGACATGAGCGCGTGCGGTCTGGCGAGCCGGTGGCCCGCATTCGTATCTCGACGATCGGCAGCGAGTTCTACAAGCCGGATTCAGTGGTGGTGATCACCGACAAGCCGGGCAAGCCGCTACCGATCGACCTCGATGCTCTGGAAGCCGACGCCCGCCATGCCGCGGCCGAGGAGACCGCAGCATGAAAACCGGCGTCTCTTCCCGGCCCGCGGAGCCATCACGGATCGCTGTCCGGCCGCGCAGCGTCTGCGCAAAGGCTGAGATCGCGCCCGCTGCGGAAAACCGAAGCCGCGCGATGCTGATGGATAGTCTCGAAACCGCTGCCTGCCTCTGGGAGGCCGTGCTGACATTGCGCGATCATCCCAGTTCCGATCCCGACGCTATCGCCCTGGCGCTGGCCATCCGCCAAACCTGCAATGCGGTCGGCACGGCTGACCTGCGCTTGACCGTCGTGGGCTGGGCCAGCGCGGTCGAGGCGGCCTGGAGCGTTGTCGCCAACAGCTACGACCTGTGTTTCGACTGGGACTTCGTGCCGGACTGGATCGTCGATCATATCGACTGGTCCGATCCTTTCCATCCCACAATAAAGCCGGAACCCGTGCCGCAAGATCCGGGTCGTGCTGCGGCCGATGAACCTGTCGCCGCCCAGCCGCCCGCCTGGCGGCCGTCTGCCGACGAAAGGAACTGACCATGGGACGCTCGGTATCCCATCCCGGCGGAGCGCATGTCGCGTTCTCGCAGTGGGACGCGGGCTGGATCGAGGATGACGACGATTCCGGCACCCGCCATTTCGATGAATTTGCCGCACAGGATGACTGGGACTTCATCGTCGCGGATTTTCGGGAACAGGTGCTCGCACTCTATCCTTCGGCATGGGCGCATGACGGCTGGATCGATCGTGAAGACCGGATTGTCGCCATGAACGGCTATGCCCGCTTCGGCCTCTCGGAATATTGCGGTTGCATAGCCTATTGGGTGGTCTTGCGGGACGATATCGATGTCGGCCAGGAAGGGCTGGCACAGCGATGGTTCGACCGGATCGGGCCAAAATTCGAGCAGCGTTTCGCGACCCTTGTCCGCCTGGGCAGCTTCTCGAACGGCGAGTCCGTCTATCGGCGCATCGCCGCCTGACCGCCCGACTCGCCGATCCATTTTTCGTCCATTCCGCGCTCGCGGTGCCCCATCGGGGTGCTGCATCCCAATCGCGCAATCGCGCCGCGAAGGGGAGGGGGCGGGATTTGGGGGCGATGATGAGGTCGCAGAAATCCGGAGGCTCCCATGACCTTTCCCACGACAATCAATACGATGGTCAGTCCGTCGCTGCTCACCAAAATCAGCCGCTTCAGTGATGGTGGGGTGCTGGCCGCCCTCCTCGAAATTATCCAGAACGCACGTCGAGCTGGCGCGAAGCGCATCGATATCACCCAGGTTAAGGCCGATCAGGGACTTGTGCTGCGCATCCGCGACGACGGGTGCGGTATCGCCGATCCGGTCAAGTTTCTGGCGCTCGGCGATTCCGGCTGGGATGAGAAGATCGCGCGATCGGAGGATCCCGCGGGCATGGGTGTGTTCAGTCTTGCCGGCCATCATGTGACCGTGCGCTCCCATCCCGCCGCGATCGGCGCGGCCTGGCAAGTGTCGATCCCTCCGCACGCATGGGAAAGCGGCCAGGCGCTCGACGTCATCCCTTCCTCGCTCGACCAGGGCACGGAAATCGAGATCGACCTGCCCGAGGCGTGGGCGCAGCAATTGGAACAGTCCGTCAAGAGCGCGGCTCGTTTCTGCCCGGTGTCGATCTGGTTCGATGGCAACCGGCAACCGTACGAGAATTTCCTTCATGGCGCCGTGCGGATCGAGGAATGGGAAGGCTGCCGCATCGGCGTCTTCACCGATAAATATGATCTCCATCGCGAACAGCCCAGGATCAACTTCCACGGGCTTACCGTGTGCTGCCGGCTGCCGTTCGTCAGCGACGCCGATGGCGGCCGGGGCTGGTATGCCAAGGTCGATATCGTCGACACCTGCCCAATTCGGTTTGTCCTGCCAGCGCGCAAGGAAATTTTGCAGGGGGCCGCGCTCGAGGCGCTGCGCGAAGCCTGTGAGGCGGCGATCTTCCGCACCATCGCCCGCAAAGGCCACCATCGGCTTTCCTTTGCCCATTGGCAGCGCGCCAGGGCACTCGGCATATCCCTGCCGGAAGCAGCCCCCTGGCTCCATGAATGGACGCCGCGCACGGCGGAAACCGATGGCGTTCCGATCGGCGAACGGGTGGCGGGCGAGCCGATGATCCTGATGCCGGCGGACCAGACCCACATCGAGCAAGCCGTGAACCGCGCGGTTGCTTCAGGACGGCCGCTCGGCGCGGCGCTGGTACGTCCGATCGACGATTTCGCGGGATATGTCTGGTATAATGCCATCCCGCGGGTGCTCGGCTGTTCCTTCCGTATCGAGCGGGGTGAAGGCGACATCTGCGACTACGGTGCGGACATGGAACCGCCATCCGATTTTCGCTCCGGGCGGGTCGAGGCAATCTCCCTCGAAATCGCCGTGCAGGGGCAGGACGTTCCCACCGAAAACGTCGATGTGATCGTGCTTCCCGCCGATGTCCTGATCATGCCACCCGATCGCTGGACCGATCTTGAGGAGGTCATCATCCTGCTCGGAGCCGACAGCGCGATCACGCCCTGCGAACTTGCCTCGCTGATCGAAGCTGCCTGTTTCTATCCCGATGAGGATTGCGATGCCGACAGCTATCATACCCAGCAGGCGGCGTTCGAGATGCAGGCGCGCTTCGTCGCGAACATGTTGCTGCTCGGTGAGGATGCCGCGGTCCTCGAACGCGTCCGCGAGGCGATGCGCGAGCATGTCGCCTGGCTGATCCCCAAGGACCGGGCGATCAGGATGCAGGCTGTCAACCATCGGGTCGAGGCCAGCTTCGCGGACAATGACGACATGTCCGTGCTCAGCGCCGTCGAATAGCCCCTTCCCATACCAGCCTGCCAGGCGTGCTGTCGCGCGCCGCGGCGGGCCATGTCCATGAGGAACCGCCCCATGACCCAAGCTCCGCCATTCAGGAAGATTTTCGACGGCGTCGCGACGCGCGAGCAGATGTTCGAGCTGTTCAACCGCGTCCCAGACTGCCCCTGTGAGGATCGTATTTCGGGAAAGGCCTTTGAGAATAGCTGGTTTGAAATCGAGAGCACCTCCTACGAATACATGCTCGAGATGCTGCCGCCATTGTTCATGCGCGCCGGGATGTTCGCGATGTCCGAACTCAAGGCCGGTTTCGTCGGCTCTGTCTTTTTCGAGATCGTGATCGGACGCACCCGCTGGTTCACCGGCTATTGCAACCTTGGTCACCGCCATAGCCCTGACGCGATGCGCGCGGCGATTGTCGAGCATGAGACAACGGGCACCGCCGGCCTGTCGCGCGACGCAAAGCTCGACCTGATATGGGCGCGCACGCCTGCCGACTATCGCGGTCTTGCCGGGGAGGCCGCTCCCGATTCCTGGCCTCCCGAACACCGCGGCAAGCGTGTCATCCTTGTCCATCAACCCGGCGTCGGCACGGTCCAGAAGCTTCTCGAAGATCTTACGGACGACGAGATCAGCGCCCGGCTGCCCATAGATCCGATGATCTAGCCGGTCGGCAACCATGCGGACCAACATCCCCAAAGGAATTTGCCATGACAATGCAACGCAAGGTGCTGGTCGTGATGCGATCCAGCCATCTCCACACCGAGCTGGTCGAGGTGACCGCGAAGGTGAACGTGATCGGCGACGCCATGAACCCCAAGGTCGAAGCAGACCTAGCGGTGATCGAAGGTCTCGCGCGCAAGGCTATGCGACAGCAAGAGCCGCTGTCCGGCCAGGAGCAACCCGGCTTCGGCCCTTTCGGCGACCCAGAGGCCGCCTTCGATCTCGATTTCGTCCTGTGCGCTCTGATCGACGCCGCGATGAACCGGGGCCGGATCGTGCCGGTCAAGCAGGTCGCGACGGAGACCGTCGAGCGGTGGGGCAGGGGATCGGAGACGAACGATGCCTAGATATTCCGTCGACGTGAAAGCGTTCATCTCCGTCATCGTCGATGCGGATGACGCCACCGAGGCGCGGGAACGGGCCGATCATTTTGTGGAATGGCTGTCCCCGACAATCGAGCAAATCGACGACTAAAGCGCCAACCATGATCCGATCGATACCGATACCGGCCCGTTCGATATCGATGGCGAAAGCTGCGTCGAGGCGATCGGCGACTGAGCCGGCTTCGTGCTCTCGACCTCCATTCTGTCCTTTTCATCGAGGAGCCCGAAAATGGCCAATCACTATCTGCAAACGGCGTTCGCCATTCCGGTGACGCCGGCGGAAGCGTTGCTGCTCAAGGAATGCTTCGCCGTGTCGGCGCAGCTGTCCAGCGACTTCGCAGAACTCTCGTCTGACAGCCTGCAAGCGGTGAAGACCTGTTACGCGTCGCTCAGCGAAGCCTTCAGGAACACCTTCCCGAAAAAGCCGGAAGAGGAAGATCCATTCGCGGACTTTCTCGATCTCTGGTCCGACCCGGGCTTCCCCGAGTTCGACGCCGACCTCATTATTCAAGGTGACCCGGAGGCCAGGACACAGTTCGCGTTCATCAGCGGCCATGAGGTCGACGTTCCGGCTCTCGCATCACTGATCCAGAAGGTCTGCAAATCCGCGCTGCCCTTCGGTTTTCAATGGGCGGAGGTGGCTGACAAGGACATCGCCGGCGCTTTCGGCGGCGGCTATTATGTCGTCACCGATACGGAAATATTCGGCGGCTCGACCCGGTGGCTCATGGCGGAGACGCTGCAAACCGCGCGGGCGGGCGCGACATGAAGCCGCTGCTCACGCGGCCGTGCAACGAATGCCCCTGGCGCCGCGATCATCCCGCCGGTTGGCTGGGCGGCTACCGGCCGGAGGATTTCACGCAGCAGATCCAGTTCGACGGGCCGCCGCTGCCTTGCCACAAGACCATTCCGGGCGACGGCAGCGATGCCCGCGCCATGTGCGCCGGCGCGCTCATCTTCATGCGCAACAGCTGCAAAGGCGCGCACCATCCCGATTATGGCGACGCGCTCGATACGGTCGAGCCGGATACCGAGACGGTATTCGCGTGGTCGCAGGAATTTCTAGAGCATCATAACAACCCGGCACAATGGATCGAGAGCGTCCGGGCCAGGATGATGCAGCGGCCCTGAGACCGCCAATAGCCTTCCATCCCCGATACAAGACCGGGCGCCTCGTGCGCCGCGTCCGGTCGAATCCGCCAGGGAGACATCCGATGAACGACGATCATTTCGACGGGCTGGTCAATGACGCGACCCATGCGGTCACCAACCTCATTCCCGACACCGTGCTGGACGGTCTTCGCGATAGGGAAAGGTCGGACCTGCTTTTCCAGATCAATGACGCGCTGACACCGATCCTGCGCGATGTGATCGACAGGACCGACACCGACAATCCGACCCGCGCCAGCACGGTTGCTGCCCTGATCTCCGAGTTGCTGGAGACCCATGCCCAAAAGTGCGACGAGGGCGGCGATTGCGAGGATGACCGTCCGCCGCACGTGATTTCGGAAATCCACGGCACCAGTGCCAATATCGACAGCATCGCGAGCTGCGACATGGAGACGGGGACGCAGATCTACCTCGTGCTGGACGATCGCACCTCGTTCCGCATCACCGTGGAAGCGATTGCCGCATGATCGAGATGCACATGGCGCTTCGCGCGCTCAGGCAGATCGCACTCGCTTCCACCCAGAGCGAACTCGATGTCGCCAGGATGGATGCCGCCGATATCCTCGACGAGGCCGGTTGGGAGAAGTCGGCGCGCACCGTCATCGACAGTATTGGCCTTCCGGTCGCCTCCGACGATGCGGAAGGCACACAGCAACAAGGCTGATCCCGCTGCCTATGCCCGCCTGCCGGGCACAAAGTTTCCTCACCGCAACATCATGGAGGATATCATGGCCCAACTGTCTCCCCTTCGTGGGGTCTTAGCAAGCGCGGAGCACGCATATGCCTGCGCGATTCAGCGCCGCAGCGCCACCGGCCGCAATCAGTATGTCATCCGCACCGGCAGTTCGATCCAGCCGTTCCGTGTGACGGAGACGCGTCCGGCGAAGGACGAGAATCTCGTCCTGCACGTCGCCTGACGGAATTCCCATCATCGAGGAGGCGCCAATGAACACTGCCGATCGATACCCGATTGCGCCTGGCATGTGGATCAGGACCGAGGAGAACGAGAAGCTCCTGTTCCTGCGATATTCCTCGACCGGCCACTGGGGCTTCTTTTCCGAGGACGGCCATCACACCGCGCGGGAATACAAGCTGCCGCTCGCGGGCCTCAAACCCTGGTACAAGGAACGCCGCCCATGAAAACGCACGCGCTGGCGAGCGGCCTTCGGGTCACTCTCAACAAGACCGAACTGCAGGCCTTGCTAGCGCTCGCGCGATATGGCGCCGAACAGATCGCGGCCGCACACCACTCCTATATCCTGCCCAGGCGGGGGGAAGCCGTGGCGGCGGACGTCATCCAGGGCCTCGAACAGGGGCTGTCGTCGGTCCGTTGGAAACAGGCAGAGGCCAAGGCACGACGCGATGCACCCAAGCGCGAAGCCGCGCGGCGCGCAGCACGCGAGCATTATGCCGTGATTGATGGATATAACGTGTGGGGCATGTTGGGAGACTGGACCGATCTCGCGGACGATCCCGACCGGCGCCAGTGGGCGGACCTGTTTAATCCTCTCACCGAAGCCCGTGAGCAGGCAGAAGTTCGCCGTAATGTCTGGCGGATATATATCAGCAAAGGCAGCGCGGCGGCGGACGATCTCATCGTCTATCCGGGCGATTGCACGCAGACCGCCGATCGGGGGGAAATCGGCGAACTCGCCCGACGTATCATCGCGCAACATCGGGAATGACGGCATCGGCCGTTCCGAAATGGCTCGCATGGAGAAAGGGGGAAGGGTGGCGGTGAACTTCCCTGGGAGCTTGCCATGACCGCCAGCGATTTTGCTACATACCATCGACCGGCTACGCCGCCTGTATTCATTTCCGGATCGCTTTCCATCCGGCAGCTTCCAGCCTGCGTGATGAAGCGGCTTGGCGTGATCATCGACCAGGAACTGCCTGTCGTGATCGGTGATGCCCCCGGCGCGGATGCTGCTATCCAGCACTTTCTTGCCGAGTGCGGCGTGCGTCACGTCACGATCTTCTGCGGTGGTTCCGTTCCCCGTCACAATATCGGCATATGGCCGGTCCGGCAGATCCGGGCCGATGCTCCTGCGGGCACACGCGCGTTCCATAGTGCGAAAGATCGGGAAATGGCCTGCCTCGCCGGCGCCGGGTTCGTCATATGGGACGGAGCAAGCCATGGCAGCCGCGCCAACATTCGGCGCCTGTGCGAGCGCGGGCGGTATGTCGTCGTCTATCTTCGCCCTGAAGACCGGTTCGTCACCCTCGCCAGCGATGCGGAACGGACGGCGTTCCTGGCGTCCGGCCGTCTCGGTTGACATTGCCGCGGCATAAGGGGCGCGGGGCTTCGCCATAAACCGCCTCACTCTTGAACTACCCTGACAGGAATAACGCCAATGACCGAAACCATCCGATTGTCCGCCGGAGATATCCGGCGACTACGAGAGATCGCCGAACGCATTGCTCGCCGTGACAGTTCGGCTGCCCGCTTTGCGATCGAGATTGCCGAGCGCGTCAGCCTCGTGACGGGCGATGCCGCCCTCAACATCCTCGCAATCAGCCAGGACCCGGATTGGGCGGACACCGATCTCAATCAGACATTCCCCTGGTCGCGCATCCGCGAGCGCCATATGCTTGTAAACGCCCGGGCGCTCTTCGACCTCTATATCTATGAACGGCCCGGCATCGGCGAGACCGGCGATCTTGTCTGCTGTGTCCAGGCCGAACTGGATGGACAGGGCCTCGTTGCCGTCCACGCCGACAGCGCCAGGGATGTCTGGCGCCGGTCGGATCTGTAGACTGTCCTCGGGCCCATTCGATACGATGAGTGCGATCGCGCACAGCAACCATGTCTTCGGGAACCCCGCCATGCGCCTATTCGGACTCTATGCCGGAAGCCGCGATGGCAGTTCGGTCTGGCTTGGGGCGGGGGCCTGCGACGCCGACGCCCGCGCGTTGGTGATCCGCTTGCAATGATGCGCCAATCCATCGGCCCAAGTGACTGATCGGCGATGATGAGATGCCGTCTCGCGGTCAGGAGTGGAGGGAGGGGGCGATAGTGATCCAAAATGGAGAACATCGCCATGTCCACCAGCGAAGAATCCTCGAAGGCTGTCGGAATCGTCGTGACCATCCGTGTGATCACGACCACTTCTGATATCGACATCGCAACACCGGAGCAGCTTGCACCCGTGCTCCATGCGGCAATTCAGCGCCTTGGGCAGCTCGGGCGGACGGGATCACTCGCGCTCGCCGCACTGGTCGATAGCGAAGACGACGATTACAATCATGGTTCCTTCTGGATCGACAGCATCGCCGAAGGCGTCAGCCACAGCTATTTCGAACGTCGAAAGGGACGTGCGATGTGGAAATTGCGATACTTCGCGAACGCAACCCGCCTGCTGTTCAAGGGCAATATCCGGTGGGTCATCTACCGCAAAGCTTTGCGCGAATGGCCTGTTGCCGTGGCCGGTAAGGACGGCGCCTATCAACTGGATCCCGATTTTTCGGCCCGCTGGTAGCGCCTGCATCCACGGCGCGCGCGCAAGCGCTGGCGCACAGACCGCTTGAAAGACAGGCTTCTCCTTCTTAGATAGTGAATCGAACGATTCGACCAATTCGGTCGAATGGAGGCAGCCATGCAGACCATCACCGCCAATGAAGCCAAGACCCGCTTCGGCGAACTGATCGACCGTGTACAGCGCGAGCCGGTGCGCGTGACCCGCCGCAATCGGGTTGTGGGTGTGATGGTTTCCCCGGAAGACTATGCAGCCATGCGGGCGTTCTACGCGGACAGGCTCGCCAGCACGCTACGCGAAACCGCCAACGAGGCCGCGCAGAAGGGCCTTACCGATAGCGAACTGGAGCGTCTGCTGTCCGATGAAGGGTGACAGGTTCGTTCTCGATACGAATGTCCTCATCAGCGCCGCGCTTTCAGCGGATTCGACCCCCGCAAGGGTGACGCTCTGGGTGATCGCCCATGCCCGGCTGATCTTCGCCGAGGCCACTTTCGAAGAATTCCGTTCCCGTCTTTGGCGTCCGAAATTCGACAGATATCTGACCATCGAGCGTCGAAATCAGATTCTACACGATTTCAGCGCAATCGCCGACTGGGTGGAGCTGAATGACGATGCTCTTCCGGTCAGCAGCCGAGATCCCGATGATGATATGTTCATCCGCGCCGCCATGGCCGGCTCGGCTCGCTGGCTGGTGAGTGGCCACAAGGATTTGCTGGACGTTCAGGGATTGCCGGCGATTACGATCCTGACGCCGGCGGACATGCTGAAGCGGATTTCCGCATAGCTCTGCCGACAAGGCGCTGGCGGCGGTCAGGCTCCTTCGAGCAGCCGCTCTCGTGCGAGATCAAGCGCGTGCGACAATCGCATCGCCACCACCTGATCCTTGGGGCCGGTCAGGCATTCGAGGGCCGCCTCCATCAGCTCGATGGCTTTTTTCAAACCTGGCTTTTCGTTTGTCATGTCTGCTTCTCCGTCCCGTCGCGCTCAGTCGGCGGGCACCCTCCCCGAAGGAGGATGCCGGCCCCTGAGCCGGACGGTAGAAAGACGCGAACAATAGAACGCGCGCCTGATCTTTAGCCGGAGCCTGGACATAATCAGGCAATCCGGCCGCAAGGCATGCGCCGACTCTATTGTTCGGAGTTTCTACTCTCCGGCCCACCACCGGCGGACACGCTCCTCTAAACCAATCGGGCAGCAACTGCCAATCGGTTCCGGGCGAAATTACCGGATGCCGCAGGTGGGGGCAGGATATTCAGCGTGTCGATAGACGCGCCGCTTCGACCGGCCGATACATATCCGCGCGATCACGCATCAGCTCCGTAAGCCAGACGAGATGGCTCGCCGCGTCCGCCAGCGGCAACGTGGCCACCGCATCGAACAAGCAGCGCTGATAAGGTGAACCGCGATCAAGAATATCGGCAAGGCGCTCGCGAGCGGGGCTATGGAGATCGCTGATCCCGGCATTGGCTTCGCGGGCCGCCTCCAGAAAGGCTTCGGCCAGCTCCTGCGTCTCGTAATATCCGGAATCCAGACCTTCCCCGAGGGCGAGGGCGGCGATCTCGCTGCGCACATCCGCGATGTCGGGATCGTTGACCGCATCGATCAGGGGCAGGCTGAAATCGAACCCGGTGAGATAGTCCGCAATCATGGGAAATCCTTTCTTCCAGGATTGGAACATAGGTCGAACATGTTTACAATCGGAATGATGCCCCGCAATAGGATCGTCGTGATCATATGCTTTTCCTCTTCCGCATGGGCCGCCTCGACCGGCGGATATCCCGCGCCGTGACCGCGGCGGCCGTTCCCCTGCGCCTTCAGGGACGTCTGCGCCGATCCGAGCGCGGTTTCCTCCTCGAGATGGAGGATGGCCACGTCTGGCGCCTCGAGGGCGCGCAGGATTTCCCGCCGCTGGTGGACGCGACCGTCATCGTCGAGGGACGCAAGGCGAGCCCCAGCCTCCTCGACGTTCTCTGGCTCGGGCCGGCGTAGCATCCCCAGAGGCACGCTCTGTTTCCTTCCTCAAGCGTCGCGCTCGCGGCACCGTTGCCGCGGACCTCGGCGAGGACGCCTCGGCCCGCAATCAGCGTCGCACGCGGTCTGTCATCCCACCCTGCGCCGCCTCGCAGGGTCTCGGCGTGCCAGGGCTGGTCCGGGCAAGCAAGGGCTGCCTCCGCCCAAGCTGCGGTAGAAGAAAATGGGCCTGCCGACGGGATTGCCTGATCCAAAGGTGTCGGCAGGCCCATTTTCTTCAACCTCCACTAGGGCGCAGCGCGACGTCCCTTGCTCACCCGGACCAGCCCTGACCCTTGAGCCCCGGCGAAGGCGGCTCCGGATGGGATGACAGACAGGCCCCGTCGCGTCCAACGCTGATCAGGAAGGAATGGCTTCGCCATGCTTTTCTTTGTTCGGGACGCTGCCGCGTCCGTTTTTCTTGGCTCAGGCTCACCAAATAGGATGAAAATC
This sequence comes from Sphingobium sp. TKS, assembly GCF_001563265.1. Classification (NCBI taxonomy): domain Bacteria; kingdom Pseudomonadati; phylum Pseudomonadota; class Alphaproteobacteria; order Sphingomonadales; family Sphingobiaceae; genus Sphingobium; species Sphingobium sp. TKS. The sequence goes on from NZ_CP005083.1 coordinate 3,828,896, forward strand.
TGTCAAGAAAACAATGGCATATACTCGAAAAGGGGGAGGGGGTATAAGTATAGGTGCGGATGGGGATTGGCCCCGGAAGCATTTTTCAGGAGTATAGGTCATGAATATCGGTGAGTTCAATTTGAAGAAGGGCCGCCTGATTGGTTCGATTGCTACCCGTGCAATCGACCTGCCCAAGCTGGCCTTGCGTCCCGTCGAGAGCGACAACGAACTGGCCCCGGCTTATGAGATCGTCGCGCCCAATGTCGGGGGCCGCGTGGTGCAGATCGGCGCGCTTTGGGAAGCCACGGCCAAGCGGACCGGCGAAGTGTTCCTGCAAGGGAATATCGACGATCCGTCCATGTCCGAACCGCTCCCCATCGCGCTTTTCGGCACGGTCGAGGAAGGCTATCGCGTGGCATGGCGCAGGCAGGACCAGCGCGACGATTTCGGCCCTGCCGTCCGCTCCCCGCGCGACAATGCACCGTCCGGTTCCGGGCGCGGCGATGACTACGGGTTCGGGGACAGCACCGCCGATGCAAACGGCGGATTGTCGAGCCAAGGCGCCGCCGCCGATCTGGACGATGAAGTCGCGTTCTAGGCGCTGAACCAAGACGGGCCGGGGGAGTGGTGGAACACTTTCCCGGACCCTGACCGATCATCGAGCATCAGGAGCCATACCATGAGCAAGCAATCAGCTAAGGTAGCCGTTAGCACATTCGCCGACCTGCCGGAACTCTACGCCGAAGCCATCGCGACGAACCCGTTGGAAGCATCCTTTGGCGATCCGTTGCCGCTGTCGATCATCGAACCGGGCGACGAGCCGGGGGAATATGAGATGCCCGAACCCTTCGCGGCGCAGAAGGTTTGCGGCGAACTCATGACTTCGCTGCATGGCCTGCTGCACGACACGCGGCTTGACCCGCTCGCCCCGCAAATCGCTTGGGGTATCGTCAACAGCTTCCATTTCGTTGCGGGAACGCTGGAGCGTCAGGAGGATCGGCTTGCCGACAAGATCCGCGACATGACCCGGCGCATGGAACCGGGGGAGGTGTTCAACAAAGACCTTGAGGATACCCAGTTGCTTTGCCAGTCGCTCACCGAACAGCGCGCCGCTATCGAGGCGATGCGGGATTATGCCGCCGCGCTGTATCGCGCTTGCTGGCGCAAGGCATGGGCACCGACCAAGGGCAGCAAGGCTTCATCCGTCACCACCGCAAGCTATGTGAACGCGTTGGATTTCTTGCAGGAGCGCGCCCTTGCCAAGCGCGAGAAGCACCAGCCGCAAGGCCCTGTCGTCATCCTGTCCGGCCCCGCCATGTGGGAGGAATGGGAGCCGCTTTGGGCCAAGCTGGACGAGATCAAGGCGCGCGTGCCGCATATGACGCTTGTCACCACCGGGCAGCGCAAGGGCGTTGACGCCATCGCGGCGGCATGGGCGGCAAGGCAGGGCGTGCCCGTCGTCGCGTTCGGCCTCTACGGGGGAGGGAAGAAGCCCGCCTTCACCCGCAACAAGAAGCTGGCCGAGCTTGGCGCGGTGGAAGCCGTCCTTTGCGAGGGATCGGGCATTCAGGCCAATCTCTACCAGACCTTGCGCAAACAGGGCGTTCCCATTCACGCCTTCCGCAAGCCCAAGGATGCCCCTGCATCCCGCAAGCCGCAGGACGGCGAAGGCGATACATTCAGGCGCGCACGGCGCAGCGCCTGACAGCAGACAGCGCGGCGCTTCCCCCAAAGCGCCGCGCCGCTGACAGGACAACAGACCGGCCAAGGCTGGCGCGCATCCTTGCGCGCTGGCCTTTTGTCGTGCCGCCGGCCGCCGCCGCGCCTGACGGCGCGGCGGCGGGGAAGAAAAGGGAAGGGCCGACAGCTTCATGCCCCCGCCAAGGGCGTGGACGTGGCACCATCATTCCCCCTTGCGGGCGCCGGCGCGGCTGGCGCTTTCCCCGAACGGGAGACCTCGGGCGCGACCGACGCCCCCTTGAGCGCCGCCAGCGCACCCGCGCCGCCCAGCCGCAGCACATGGCCCAGCACGTCCCGGAACTCGCGTTCCGTCAGTTGCTCGATCGGCAGCGCTGTCACGATTGCCGCATAGCGATCGCGCAGCTTCTGGCGCGTGGCGGCAATCTCGCCCGCAATGCGTTTCTCGCGCGCTTCCAGATCAGCGAGCTTATCGCGTTCAGACATTTTCGGCATGACCAGTTTCCTTGTTCAGGCTGGCCCGCTCGTCACGCGATCCTTGTCGCACAGGCGCATCCGCGCCACAAGCGACCCCGCCGCATAGCGCGGCCTATCTCCCCTGATCGACCACCACCGCCATGGGTGCGCCCGGCAGCGGTAGGGATGACGCAGCGACGCTGTCGCTGCGGGCAAGCGACGCACGCGCTGCGCGGTTTGTAATGCACCGTACGCACGGGTGCTGTGGCCTGAAACTGCCCTATAATCAATGGTTTCCGTTGGCAGACGCGTCAGCCAGATTTCACGTTATTTGGCTGACGCGTCTGCCGCCTCAGTACTATTGCCCGAAAAAGCCCCGCAATTCCGTCGTTTCCGGCTGGCAGACACGTCCGCCACGCTGATTTTATTGTGATCGTCGCTTGTCTGCGCTATAGTTGCTGTGCGTCGTGACCTCCTTGTCGAAGCTCCAGTCGGAGCATCACCTTGGCAAGGGTCACAATCCGGATCGACGATGCCCTTTACGAGCGGCTGCAGCGCCGTGCCCGTAAAGTCGGCGTCAGCGTCGCCGAACTCCTCCGCCCCGCGATCGACCAGACCGCCGATCCCCGCGGCGGCTACGTCTACACGACGCAGGACGAAATCCTCTCCTGCGTCCTGCAGACGCTCTCTATCCTCGCGGCATCGGTGCGACGCCGGTCGCCCGAGACGCTCGAACAGGGCATGGCCGACGCCAGGGCGCTGCTCCTCGAAAAGGGGCTGCTCTCACCGGACGAACAGCCATGACCCGGCGCGCGGATCCCCACCTCACGGACACATGCCCGGCCTCGCGTTCCCCCTCGGCGGGCTTCCCGTCCGGCCGCGCGATTGCCTGCGATTATTCCCTGCCGGTCAGGGCCATCCCAAATCGGGGGGCATGCCGTAGCGCACCGCCAGCCGTTCGGGGGAGGGGCCGGCCATGAGCATCTTCCGCAACGACACGTTGGGGAGCTGGACGCGGGGCGGGCAGGCGATCGTCCACAATGTCCGCATGACCACCCAGGTCTTTTTCCAGACCGTGCTGGCCGGGCTGATCCTCTGGTTGATGGGGACCGGCTGGTATGCGTTCGAAAAGTCGACCGACTATCAGCGCTTCGTCCTCGCCAAGCTGGTGGAGGCGACCATCAAGGCGGATGCGGCGCCGGGGACCAATGACCCGGTGCTGTTCCGCACCCCCGACGGGCGCCAATACTGGACCTCGGCCGACACCCTCGCCGACTCCGGTGTCGCGAAGCAGGCGCTCCACAAGCTCGAAAAGGACCTCATCCACGGGGCGGCCATTGCCGGTGTGGTCGCCCTCTTCGGACTGGTCAGTGCCTGGTTCTATTTTACCCGAACCGGGAAGGGGCTCGGCTCCAACGAATATCTGCGCGGCGCCCGCTTCGGGACGGCCTCGGAAGTGCGGCGCGCGCTCCGAGGGCAGAAGAAGGGGGCGCTCACAATCGGCGGCGTCGCCGTGCCGGAAGCCTTCGAGCCCGAACATATCCTGCTGGTCGGCGCGCCCGGCACGGGCAAGACCAACCTCATCACCACCATGCTCGAAGGCATCCGCAAGCAGGGTAAGCGGGCGATCGTCTATGACACGGCCGGGAGCTTCGTCGAGAAATTCTATCGCCCCGGCAGGGACATCCTGCTCAACCCGCTCGACAAGCGCACCGACATCTGGAGTCCCTGGGTCGATGTTCCGCGGGAGTATCATTACGACCAGATCGCGGAATCCACGATCCCCGACAAACATGGCGATCCGTTCTGGAGCAAGGCCGCGCGCGGCACGCTGGTCGCGGTCCTGCGCAAGCTCGCGCGGCAGAAGCACACGCTCATCTCGGTCCTGCTTGATCGGGTGCTGCGTTCCCCGCTCGCCGATCTTGCCGCCTATGTGAAGGGCACCGATGCCGCCGCTTTCATCTCCGCCGAGGGGGAGCGCACCTCGGCCGGCGTCCAGGCCGAGCTTGCCTCGGTCATGCGCAGCTTCGCCTATCTCGACGATACCGAGGACGGCTTCTCGATCCGGCGTTGGGTCGAGGACGAGAAGGACGACAGCTGGCTGTTCGTCACCGTCAAGGCCGACCAGCTTCCTTCGCTGCGCCCCCTGATCACGGTCTGGCTCGACATCGCGATCAGCGCGATCATGAGCCTCACGCCCGACCGCGACCGGCGGCTCTATTGCGTCATTGACGAATTGCCGACGCTCCAGAAGCTCCCCAGCCTATCCGACTTCCTCGCCCGTGCGCGCAAATATGGCGGCTGCGGCATATTGGGGTTCCAGTCCTATCCCCAGCTGACCGCGACCTACGGCAAGGAGGATGCGGCGGCCATCACCGGCTACTGCTCGACCTGGGTCGCGCTCCGGGCGAACGATAGCGACACCTCGGAACTTATCTCCAAAAACCTTGGCCGGGTCGAGCAGGTCGAAGCCAACGAGGGGATGAGCTACGGCGTCAATGACATGCGCGACGGGGTGAACCTCAGTCGCATGCAGGTGACCCGCCCGCTGGTTCTGGACACCGAGGTCACCCATCTGCCGAACCTTTCGGGTTTCCTCCGTTTCGGGCGCAATCTCCCCGTCGTCCGTTTCACCGATCGCTTCAATCCGCTGCCTTCGATCGCGGCCGCGTTCGTTGAACGCACCGAGCCCCCCAAAAGGCTGCCGCTCGGCAAGGCCATCATCTCCCAGGCGTGGGCAGAGCGCCGCGCGCGCCAGGCGCGGGAGGAGGCCGCGAGGCGAGGGCAGGGTCCGGGACATCCGGACACGCCGCCGTCTCCCGGAACGGGGCAAGGCGATCTTTTTACCGGCGAGGCCAATCCCCCGCCGGCGCGGGAGCCGACCCAGGAGCCGCCCAGCCTGCCGGATCCCCAGGACGCCGTGCCGCAGGATGAGGTGTTCGGACCCACCGACCACAGCGATTCCGGCATGACGGACGAGGGAGCGCCGATCGACGATCATCCCGACGAGGAGAACAGGGTTGCCACCCCCATCCCCTTGTTGGGGGCGACGCGCGGCACGATCCGTGTGCGGCTCGACAGCCATGGCCGTTCCGAAGGCCCGCGTGAGAAGGCGAAGCCGGCATGATCCATCCTCGCCGCCTCAAGGGGACACCCGCCAATATCGGCCGCTACTATACAATCGGCGACTATTATACCAAGGGCGGCAACGAACCCTCCGAATGGGGCGGCAAGCTCGCCGCCAGCCTCGGCCTGTCCGGGCCTGTCGACCCCAAGCAGTTCGAGGAACTGCTCGCCGGCAAGGTCGGCGACCAGCAGCTCGGTCGCCGGCGCAAGGAAGGCATCCAGCATCATCCCGGCTGGGATTTCACGATCAGCGCGCCCAAGTCGATCTCGATCCTGGCGCTGGTCACGGGCGACGAGCGCATCCTTGCCGCGCACGAGCGGGCGGTCGGGGTTGCGCTTGCCTATGCCGAGGAACATGCCGAGCTGCGCCGCCGGGTGGACGGCGAGATCGTCCACGAGACGACGGGCCGGCTGCTGTTCGCGCGTTTCACCGAATATGCCAGCCGCGAGCACGACCCGCAGCTCCATACCCATGTCGTCATTCTCAACATGACCAACCATCTCAATGGCGACCGCATGTCGAGTCTCGAGACGCGCTCGATGTATGCCGAGCAGCTCGTCATGGGTCAGATCTATCGCAACGAGATTGCCCGCGACGTGCGCGCGCTGGGGCATGAGATCGTGTTCGATCCGCGTAAGGGGCTGTTCGAGGTCGAAGGCATGCCCGGCCAGCTTATCCGTGACTATTCGCAGCGCGCCGAGCAGATCAACGAGCATGCCGCGGAGCACGGGCTTGAGGGACAGGCCCAGCGCCGGATCTCCTTCTTCGCGACCCGAAAGGCCAAGGAGACGATCGGCCTCGATGACCTGCGCGAGCAATGGCGCGTGCGTGCTGAACCCTATCGTGAAGATCTCGACAGGCTCCAGGCCGCGGCGCAGGAGCGGGGTGAACGAACCATCGAGACCGATCCGCGCGTTGCCCGCCGCGCCGCTCTGTTCGGCATCCGCCAGAATGAAACGCGCGAGGCGGTCAACAATATAGGCCGTCTCTATCGCACCGCGCTCGCATCGCATGTCGGTGAGGTCCGCCTGGGCGACGTGCGGCCGCTCTACGATGCGCAGGAGAACAAGGGCAAGCTGCTGGTCACGGTGCGCCAGACCGGCGACCAGCCGCTTCCGCGCGGCCGGACATCGCGCCGGACCGCCAAACTCGAACTCGCACTGTCCGAGCATCTGTCTCTGGCCATGGGCGATGCGAAGCCGGTTGCCACCCGTGAACGGCTGGAAGAGGCTGCGACGGCCGCCAGGCTGAAGCCCGAACAGGCGGCCGCGCTGATCGCCATCGGCAGCGGCACAAACCGGGCGGTCGGCGTGCATGGTGTCGGCGGCGCAGGCAAATCCACCCTGGTCGCCGCGTTGGTCGATGCGACCCGCGACGACTATACCACCGTGGCGCTCGCACCGACCTCTTCGGCGGCGGCGGAACTCGGGCACAAGGCGGGCATCGAATCCCGCACGCTCGCCTCGCTGCTCGCGAGCGGCGGTTATGGCATTACCGACAGGCATATTCTCGCGCTCGACGAGGCGGGCCAGCTCGGCAACCGCCAGGCGCTGCGCGTGCTGGAGATCAGCCGCGCGACCGGCGCGCGTCTCATATTCCTCGGCGACAATAAGCAGACGGGCGCGATCGAGCAGGGCAAGGCCTATTGGCTGCTCCAGCAACTCGGGCTGCCGACTAGCCAGCTCAAGGAGTCGCGGCGCCACCTGACCGACGCGACGCAGGAGGCCGCGGACATGGCGCGCAAGGGCGACTATGCCGCGTCGCTCGCCGCGCTGGATCGCGTGACCACCGGCGACACCGCGGAGAACCTCGCCAAGGCGATGGTCGCCGATTGGACCCGGCTCAAACCGGAGACACGCGACGAAACCAATATCCTGGTCCTCGACAACGCGACCCGTCTGATCGTCAACAGCCATATCCGCGAAGTCCTGAAACGCGAGGGCACCGTCGCGGCCGAAGACCATCGGCTCGAAGTGCTGACCCCGTCCGGCCTGACCGACCAGGAAAAGCAGATGGCGCGCTTCTACAGCGCGGGCCAGGTGCTCAAGTTCACGCGCGACAATCCCGGGCTGGGGATCGCGCGCGACGCCGACTATCGCGTCGTCGGGGTCGGCCGGAACAATCATGGCCGCCAGGTCGTGCGCCTGGTTGACGAGCATGGCCGCCAGATCGAATGGCGTCCGGGCCTCGGCAAGGCGGCGCATGTCAATGTGTTCCTGCCTGAGAAGCGCGACCTTGCCCAGGGCGACCGCATCCAGTGGCGGCTGGTTAACAAGGAACTCGAGGTCAAGAATGCCGAACGCGGCACCGTTCTGGCGCTCGAGGGCAATATCGCGACGATCAGATGGGACCGCGGCGAGCGCGTCCAGCAGGTCGATCTCTCGGCCCACCGGACCTGGGATCATGGGTATTCGGAAACCGTCTATTCGTCGCAGTCCAAGACCTATGACCGCGTCTATGCGCTAGCGCCTGTGGAATCCGGCCTCGTCAACGGTCAGAACTATTACACCGCCATCACTCGCGCCGCCTATGGCGTGAAGCTCTGGACCGAGAGCCAGCAACGTCTCGCGGAAAAGCTCGCCTCGCGATCGGGCGAGAAGACCTCGTCGCTCGAAGGGCTCGGCCGGATCAGGGCCGACAGCCACAAGATGCGGGGACTTCGCCACAAGGACCGGCACGACCGCTCCCGCGAGGAGAATGCCCGCGAGCGCGACGCCCGCAAGGCCGAGCGGGAGCAGCGCGAGCGGAAACGGCAGGGCCGCTCCGAACCCCGCCCGAACAGTCTTGCCGAGATACTCGCCGGCCGCGCGCAGGAGGCTGCTTCGCTGGTCGACCGCTTCCTGCGCGGCACGATCGAACGAGACCGTCAGCACGCACCGGCGGAGCCCGATCGCGGCGGCGCTCGCGAACCTGCCCAACAGTCAGAGGCTAGGCCAGATCCCCAACCGCAGCATGATCATGGCGGTCATGGTGGTGGACATGACCGATAGGAGAGAATGATGGAACAGCTGCTAATCGCGATATTCGGTGCCGCTCTGCTTACCCTGATATACCGCAGCTATCGCATACCGATCACCCATCGCTGGCGACGGCGACAGGCGCGCACGATGTGCGAGCAGTTATGCGGACGCGATCGCGACCAGCCCGCCGCGCTGCATTATGCACGGCTTCGCGCGATGGACCCGCTGGCGTTCGAGGAATTGCTGCTGGAGGCCTTCGAGCGGCGCGGGCACCGCGTGATCCGCAATCGTCGCTATACCGGGGACGGCGGGGTCGATGGCGAAGTCATCATCGATGGCCAGCGCTGGCTGATCCAGGCGAAGCGCTATCGCGACGCCATCAAGCCCGAGCATGTGCGTGAGTTCGCTATGCTCTGCGCCACCCGGAAACGGCGCGGCATGTTTGTCCACACCGGCCGCACCGGCGGGATGAGCCGCACAGTCTGTTCCGGCGCGGACGGCATCGAGATCGTGTCGGGACAGCGATTGCTGGCGCTTCTAACTGGCGGGCCCTTCGAACCCGGCCGCTTCTCGCCGCGGGATCGCGTCGGACGCACACCGTCCAGCTATCGTGATCGGACGCCGCTATGAGCGGTCGTCGACGAGGCCCGAACCGCCAGTCGATGTTCGGCACGGTGCTCGCGGCGATTGCGTTCCTGCCCGCCGCGCTGACGCCCGCGCCTGCGCTGGCGAAACCGGGCGCGCCTGGCGAGGCGGCTGAGATCGCTCGCTGCATTCGCGTCGCCGCGCGCGGCTATGGCTGGCTCGAAAAGACGCTCTGGGGCCTGCGCGAGCAAGAGGCGGGCTGGATCGGCGCAGAGGTCGCCAATACCAACGGAACGCACGATCTCGGGCCACTCCAGATCAACACATGGTGGGTGCCGCGCCTAGCTCGAGTAATCGATAGGCCCGAGCATCAGGTCCGACACTGGCTGCGCTACGACGCCTGCTTCAACGCCGAAGCCGCACGCTGGATTTTCCTCTCCGGGCTGGAGGCGACTGGCAATTATTGGGCGGCGGTCGGCATCTACCACAGTCCCACTGCGTGGCGGCAGCGCAGTTATGCCTCCAAGGTCGCCACCCACATGCGCAAGTTATACGGCAGAGATGTGTTCGCGCCCCGTAGTTCGGAACGAAAGAGGTAGAGTGGATGAGGCCGTGAGCGCGGTCGGCAGTGGCGCCGGACCGGATCGTACACGGCTCCACTGTGCGGCTATGAATGCCCTCGATCCTCCAATGGGCTCGTCCGGCAATCGGGAGGCGTAGAAATAATCAGCATCAGGGCGGGCAGGCTCATGTCACTTTGGTCAGCAACGGGCGCGGACTAGCATATGTTCCTGCCATCCAGCACGGCACCCTGGCCTCCGGCCCGGCCCAAGGGCGCCTGTGTCAGGCGGCCTCGGCCTCGGCGGGCGTCCATGACGGGAATGGATCCCTCAGGCCCATCCAGAGTTCCGGGGTGAACGTGCGGACCGGCATCAGGCATTCATCGAGCCGGGGCCGGATGCGGGCTTCGTCCATGCCGATCCCGATGAACACCAGTTCTTGCCGCCGGTCGCCCCACACATTGTCCCAGTGGGCCGCGACAAACCGCTCGAAGCGATCATCATCGGGCCATTGGTTTTTGGGAATGCTCGCCCACCAGCACCCCATGCGCGAGGTCATCGTCTGCGAGCCAGCAACGGCCAGCTCGCCCACCCACTCGGGCCGCGTCGCCAGCCAGAAATGCCCCTTGGCGCGCACGACATTGTCGAGACCATCCGTAACCAGGAATGCATGGAGCTTCGCTGGGTCAAAGGGTGCGCGCGCACGGTAGACGAAGCTTTCGATGCCATATTCCTCGGTCTCCGGCTGATGGCTGGCGTAGCCGTAGAGCTCCTTGGCCCAGAGCGGATGCTGCGCGGCCTTCTCTTCATCGAACAGCCCGGTGTCGAGAATGGCGTCGAGCGGCACGCGGCCGTGATCGCAGGTCAGGATGCGCGCATCCGCATTGAGCGAGGCGATCAGTTTCTTGACGGTCGCAAGCTGATCCGCGGACACGGCGCTCGCCTTACCGATGCGTCCAAAGGCGCGTTGCTTCGGATCGAGGCGCGCGGCTTGCCGCCGGGTTGGCACGGCGTCCATTTCCACGAGAAGGCGGATTGCGGAGACGCGGCTTTCCAGGGCGCCGGTGGTCATGTCCATTCGGAAAAGCCGATCGTGCATGGATTCCGGGTCGAGGGTGCAAACGATGCCGGCGACCTGCCCAATATCCATGTGCAGGAAGACGGCAGTGTCACGGTCGAGCTCTACTCCACGCTGGTTTCGGCCAGTGGTGCCGATGGTCGACCTGCGCTCAAAGATGCGGACGGGTCGGCGCCGGTAATCCACGCCAATCCTGATGACTATAGGACGCAACCGATCGGGGGGCGCCGGCGAGCGAATCGCCTGTGCGGTCATTCCATAATCATCTTTGTTCAATGACCCGTACCCGCCAGTTCTATGCCGACGCCATGCTGACGATTATCGCCGCTCATTGCCTCGGGACGCTCGATGCGTTTCGCGCCCATCTGGCATCCTTGGCGCAGATTACAGTGCGTTTGCTTTCACCGCTCACATCCGACGCTACCGTCTCGGAGAACCCATTGCACGACTAGTTTCAGGAACGGGTGAGCGGACAAAGAGCCACGCGCCCGACGAGGAGGAAGCCATGTATGTCGGACCGCACCTGCGCAAAGCGCTCTCACGCCTCAACAGGGCATCCTCGATCGAGGCACTGCGCGACGGACTAGCCGATGCCGCGCGGCAGATGGGCTTCCCCTTTGTTGCGCTCGTTCAGCATGGCGGTCTTCCACGGCTGGTCGAGCGTTCTATGGTTGTCACTAACTATCCTGCGGAATTCGTCCAATCCTACATCGAGAACCACTATTTCATCATCGATCCGGTATATGAGGTAAGCTATCAACTCGACCGACCGTTCGGCTGGGACGAGATCACCAACTACGTCGAGCTTGCCGATCACCAGCATGCCCTTTTCGAGGAAGCGCAGGGCTACGGGATCATTCACGGCATCACTGTGCCGCTGCACATACCGAGCGAGACATACGCATCCTGTACCTTTTCCCGCCCGACGCCGATCGCGATCACACCGTCTTTGATGACCACGCTCCAGATCGTCGCAGGCTTCGCGTTCAAGACTGGCCTTTATCTTCATCACGCCATGCAAGGCCGCAATGTTCCTCGGCTTACGCGCCGCGAGGCCGAATGCACTGCGCTGATCGCGCTCGGCAAGACCGACTGGGAGATCGGCGAGATCCTCGGAATTGCTCAGACCTCGGTGCGGTATTTCATATCCAGAGCCAAGCAACGCTACGGTGTTTTCCGGCGCTCCGAGCTCGTCGCTCGCGCTATTGTTGACGCCCAGATACCGATGAACTGACTTATTATCGTTGACCCTATGCGAAGAAGGTCGCAAACCACATGCGTCGGCGGTTTGGTCCGGACGTGTTTGCGGCAAGCTGCGGGAACTTGGTGAAGTAGTTTTGGGCGATGAATACAAGCGGTTGAATAGCTTTCAATGCTGGCCTCCAAGGCTGGGCAGGCAGCCCGTTCGCTGCATCTGCCCTCCGAGGTCAACCCTTTTCAGCGAACACTGGGATCGTACCTAAGGTTGTGCGCTGGCCACCTGCGCTTTGCAGCTTCCACCCCAATTCAGCGATGCATCGTTCGCCGTCCTCCAGCGCCTGCGCGGAAGTGTGGACGGAGTAGTAGCCTGGATGCAGCTTGTGCGGAGACGCAGGCTGCCAGGGTGGCGCCTGAGGCTTGAAACGCGGCTGCCGCGGCGTGAATGATCCGTGAGATACTGACAATGGGCGACCCAAGTGATCGCGGCGCATCCGCGGACGACAAACGCCCTGCTGCTCGCTGGCGCGAGAAATCGTTAGTATCCATCTGCGAGGGGCGCGGTGCCCGCAAAAGAGGTCGGGCGTTTGGTGAACCCTGGGTCAGCGGACTGGTTTCGGCCGCCATTGCGGCACCACATTCGTGGGCGCTTTACGGAATGTGAACAGACGATGCTTAATGGATCGTTGCGGCGTGACAGTCGGGTCTGGCCGGAGGAACAGTGAGAGAGAACGAATTTCGAGCGTGGCTGATGGCCAAGGGCTATGCCGAGCATTCGGTAACCAGCGACATCAGCCGGATGCGCCGGGTCGAGGCGGCGATGCCCGACTATGGCTTGGTCGACCGGGATCTGGACCAGGCCTATGAACGCGACGCGATGGAGGCGCTGCTCGCGGCGCTGCGGCAATCGATCGACGATCTGCCGCACAATACGCCGCCTGCCGTGCTGGTTCCGCGTTCGAACAATTATGATGAGCGGTTGCGAACGGCCTTGCGGGGTGCGGAGGCCTATCGGGAATTTTGCCGGGGCGAGGCGGGGGAAGAGCAGGGAGACGCCGACCGGGTTCGCCGGCATGCGATGGAGCATTATTTTGCGCCGGCGCGCGGGGCGGGCGAGGCCATTGTGGAGATCCCCGTCCGCGAGATCAACGCCGCGCTCGAGCTCAAGAACCACTACAAGAATATCTGCCAGGCCCTTGCCGGTCCCAAGATGCAGGCGCTCGCCGATGTTCCGCCGCCGGTGCGGACGGGCAAGAACGACAGCCCGTTCACGATTTTCCGCTACACGCTGACCCGCTTCGACCGAAGCATGCTTGAGCGCCTGCGGAAGCTGTTCGTCGAGAAGCATCCCGACTTTCGGGATTTCGGCGACAGTGCAAGCTATGCATCGGCCGAGGATAACTACAAGCGCGCGCTTCTCATTCGCGCCGAAGAAATGATGGAGGAACATCGCTCGTCCGACGATGCGGTGCTTGGCGCTGCTCTGCTCGATCTCGCGTCGGGCAAGGCCGGGCTTGAGAGCAACCTGCTCGACTGGCGCGTGGCCAGGATGGTCGCCGATATCCGCGCGAGCGACCCGGGCGTGATGGAAGAGTCCGCTGGCAAGCTGGCGCGCGCGCCCGATGCGATCGCTGCGGTGACCGAATGCGCCGAGCGCATCTGGCCTCATCTCTGCGAGAAATGGACGACAAGCCGGCCTCTGGCGGAAAGCCGCACGATCCCCACGATGATCCGGGCCCTGGTCGATCCACGGGCGATGCTCGGCATTCGCTCGAGACCCACCGACAATGCCGCGCGGATGCTGATGGGCTCCCCCGCTTTTGGCGCCCAGCCTCTCGGTGCGGCGGAACTGGCGGCGGTGCTGGATCTGGCGAGGCGCATCTTCGCGATCATGGAGGAGGAATGGGGCTGGAGGCCGCGCGACCTGTGGGACGTGCAGGGCTTCATCTGGGAAACCTGCCAGGAGCGTTTGCCGCCCGTCGAGGAGAAACCGGCCGATCGGGCTGGAACGAGAAAGAGAATGACCATGCCGACCAACCTCATCCTCTACGGCCCTCCGGGGACGGGCAAGACCTATGAGACTGCGCGGGAGGCCGTGCGCCTGTGCGGTGAGGCGGTCCCGGAGGACCGTGACGAGCTGATGTCGCTTTATCGCGCACTGAGCCAGAAGGGCCGCATCGAGTTCGTCACCTTCCATCAGAATTTCAGCTACGAGGATTTCGTCGAAGGCCTGCGTCCCGTGTCGGGCGAGGGCGAGGATGGCGCCGATGCGCCCGCCGGCTTCAGCCTTCAGCCCCAGGACGGGATCTTCAAGCGGATCGCCGATGTTGCCGGGAGCAACCGCGGCAAGGTGGGGCAGGGCGACCGGGCCGTAATCGATCGCAGCCGCAAGGTGTTCAAGATGTCGCTCGGCCGGAGCTGGTCGTCACGTGACGACCTCATCTACCAGGAAGCCATTCGCGAGGGCTATGTGGTCCTCGGCTGGGGCGGCGACGTCGACTGGTCCGATCCGCGCTACGATCAATGGGACGCGATCAAGGAGCGGTGGCGGCAGGATCATCCCGACGCCAGCGGCAACGACCCGAACATGTCGCAGATGTTCACCTTCCGCATCAACATGGAGATCGGATCGCTGGTCGTCGTCTCCGACGGCAACCGCAAGTTCCGTGCGATCGGCGAAGTCACCGGACCCTATCGGTTCGTGCCCGGCGTGAACGGCGAATACAACCATCGCCGGGCGGTTCGCTGGCTCTGGCACAGCGACGAAAGCCTGCCCCGCGAGCAGGTCTACAATAAGGAGCTGAGCCAGGTCTCGGTCTACCAGATGGACAGCCGTCATGTGAATTGGGACGGTCTTGAACAGACGGTGGCGACCGGCGACGACGGGAGCGGGACGGGGACGCCCGAAGGCCATGTCCTGATCATCGACGAGATCAACCGCGCCAACATCTCCAAGGTGTTCGGAGAGCTGATCACGCTGATCGAACCCGACAAGCGGCTCGGCATGGGCAATGGCCTGACCGTCCGCCTGCCTTACTCCAAGGCCCCGTTCGGGGTGCCGGCCAACCTGCACATCCTTGGCACGATGAACACGGCGGACCGGTCCATCGCCTTGCTCGACACCGCGCTGCGTCGGCGCTTCACCTTCCGGGAGGTCGCGCCAGACCCCGAACTGCTCGTGGACGCGGAGGGGCGTTCCGCCGTGCCGCTTCGGGAGGCTCTCGAAACCATCAACGAGCGGATCGAATATCTGGTCGATCGCGAGCATCGCATCGGCCACGCCTTCTTCATGCATTGCGCGTCGCGCACCGATGTCGACGCGGTCATGCGCGACAAGATCATTCCATTGCTCCAGGAGTATTTCTTCGAGGACTGGGGACGGATCCATGCGGTGCTCGGGAGTGGCTTCATCGGTCAGCGCGTGCTGAAGGCGCCGCCGGGAATCGACGGGCTGGAGCGCAAGAGCTGGTTCGTGCGCGTGCCCTTCGCAGACGATGCCTATGAGGCGCTGGTCGGGAAGGTTGCCGCGGCACAGGACGGCGTGGCCGATAATCCGGCACCGCAAACGGCGTGACGCATCTTGCGGTTCCCGAATGGGGCCGGGCGCCGGTTGGCCCGCAAGGTTTCTCCGTCGCGCAGGCCGAGGCGCTTGTCGCCGCGGCGAGGGGGCATCCGCTTGGCGGCGCGGATGGATCGGGGATCGTCTCCGACCATCGTCATTACCTGCAGGCCCGCCAGATGGTCGGAGTGCTTGCCGCGCCGGGATGCAGCCTCGAAATCCTGCCCAAGGTCGATCCCGACGCGCCGCACGAGGACATGCCCACGGTCCGCCGGCGGCTGGTCGCGCTCCTCGACCTCGCCCTGGGTCTCGACATCGGCGCCGGCGCCGCGACGGCGATGGGGTGGGGGGCCGGGAATCTGCTCGAGATTCTCATCAGGATATTCGCCGACCGGCTCCTTGTCGAAACCCGGCGAGGCCTCCCGCGGCGCTATCTGCCGCATGAGGACGATCTGTCGGCGTTGCGGGGGCGTCTCGATGTCACCCGGCAGTTCACGCATCATGCGGTCCGGCCCGATCGGCTCCCCTGCCGGTACGATCAGCTCTCGAGCGATCTTCCGCTGCTGCAGGTCATGAAAGCGGCCGTGCTTGCGCTGCGCCGGCTGAGCCGCGCGCCCGACACCCAGCGGCTGCTGGATGAGCTTCGTTTCGTGCTCGCCGGCGTCTCCGATATCCCCCTGTCGTCATTGCCGTGGGATCGGGTCAGTATAGATCGGACCAACCGGCGCTGGGAGAGCCTGTTCGCCCTCGCCCGTCTGCTTGTGAGGCGCGACTGGCAATCGACCTCGGCGAGCGCCGGCGGCGGGGAGGGTGTTGCGCTGCTGTTCGCGATGAACGACCTGTTCGAAGCTGCGGTCGCCGCGCTGCTTCGCCAGGATCTTGCCGGCAGCGGCATCGATGTCGTCGCGCAGGGCGGCCTGCGCTATTGCCTGGGCGACTGGCGTGGGGACGAGGATTGCACGGGGCACCTGTTCCAGACGCGGCCCGACATCCTGCTGCGCCGGGACGGCGAGGTGGTGGCCATCGTCGATACCAAGTGGAAGTCTCTGAGCGGAGATCCGCTCGATCGCCGCAAGGGCGTCGGCCAGGCCGATGTCTACCAGATGATGGCCTATGCGCGGCTCTACCGCTGCGACCGCCTGATGCTCCTCTATCCCGCGCGTCCGGGATCGGGAGGCGCCGTGGTGCGGGAGTTCGGTATGGATGGCGGCAGGGAATTACTCGTGTTGGGGCAGGTCGATATGTCGGGCAGCCTGGATGACGCACGAACCGGGCTTTCCGGGTTGGTTGCTGGGATGCTTTCGCCTTTGGCGACGTGACCATCGGCGCCGTCACAAATCTGGTCGGGCTTGCGTCAGTGTACTCCTTCGATGGGGCTGGCGGACTTGCACAGCTTGGCAGGCTTGGTGGACGGCCTGTGATCTGCTGATCGGTGAAACTGACGACAGGCAGGCAATGGCGCGATAGGGTGGCCACGAGGAGGGACAATGTTTCATGGAAATGTCAGCCTAGCACTACTTTGGCAGAATTGCAGGATGTGCAGTTGCCAGGCATCCTCCGCAATGAGGGCAATGGCGCGGCGGCGCGCGCGATAAGCGGTCAAGGATAGCTTGGCGTACAGCCGGTAGGCTCGGCTGAGGGGGCGGACCGGAGACTCTTTTTTTTCCGCCCCGTCTGAGCGAGCCTTCGTGTTTGCAGGAAGGCATAGGCGATCATTGTCATGAGCGCATGGCGATGCAGCCCGGTCCACGAGCGGCCCTCGAAATGGTCGAGACCAAGTTCTTCCTTGAGTTGCTGATGCGCCTGTTCGCAGACCCAGCGCGCCTTGATGGCGCCGGCGACATCTTTGGCTGGCGTGTCGGCGGGAAGGTTGGAAAGATAGTATTTTCGCTCGCCGCTGGAGCGATGCTCGCCCACCAGCCAAGCCTCTTCGCCTGGCATGTGCTGTGCGCCAGCAGCACCGATCCGCTGTGGCGCGCCATCAGCGATCCGCACGCGCATGACAGCGAAGCGGGCGCTCAGACGGCCTTTGGTTCCGCGGCGCCAACTGATCTTCCGCCACTTCGCCTCCTCCAGCATGGTATGGGCGGCCAGGGATTTGACGTCGGGTACGTGCCGGACACGCGGTCGTCCACGTCCCGCCACCGGGAAGATCAACTGCACGTCTGAGGGATAGACCTTCTGGTGGCGGGGGATGCCGACCGCCCAGCAGAGGCCCCGTGCGCTGAGCGCCTGCCGGAACGGTGCGGACAGGCCATAACCGGCATCGGCCAGGACGCAGCCAAAGCGCACGCCGGCAGCGATGATGCGGTCGATCTCCTCAATCGCGATGTCAGGCTTTGTGCGATAGGCCCGAAATGCTTCGGGCACAGCCGCCTTGGCCATCCGTGCAGTGTCGCTGGTCCAGCTTTCCGGCAGGAACAGCCGCAAACCCAGCATGACCGGAACTTCTCCCGAGGCCAACGTCACCGATACCAAGGTCTGGCAGTTGGCGTTCTTGCCCAACACCGTGGCGTATTGCGGCGCGACACCGACCGAGGCCTTGCCCTTCTTGGGTAGCGCTGTGTCGTCGATGATAAGCCAGGCCTTGTCGCCGCCGACCAGCTCATCAGCCTGTCGCCACAACGTCGCCTCCAGCGGCGCGCTGTCCCAGATCCCTGCTCCGACGAAATGGTGTAGCCGGTCATAGCTGAGCGCGTCGATGCGTGCTGCCATCGGCTGGATACTCTTGCGATCGCCCGGGCCTATCAATCCGGCGATATAAGCCGGACACATCCGCCGCCGCGTCTTGTTGGCCAGAGCCTGCAAATACGGCTCAAGCCACTGTTCGAGGTCCCGCCGCCAATCCTCTTCCATCGCCAGCCTCCACAAAAGCTGGCTCCCTATGAATCACGCATTCCTCCGAAGGGGAATCCCAAAAATTACACTTCTGCCAAAGTAGTGCTAGAGATCGCGCGAGCCCTGAAGGTTCTGCGCAGGCGCATCGAAGCGGCGCAGATCCCCTCATCGAATCTCGATGAGACGCTCAACATCGCCACCTGGAATAACCGCAGAACTATGTCCTGTATGATCTCGGCAAGCCGATTCTTGAGATATTCTTGAGATAAAGCGGCTGCGATATTGAGAGACTGGGCGATCAATTGAAAACATTTGGGATGAGTATGACGCCCGCGCCCGCAGCGGAATGATCATGCATTTGTGTTGCCCATGACCTGCTCTCGATCTTGGGCCATCCGGCCGGAGCTGATCCGGTCAATCTGATGATCGAGCTGAAGTCCATCGATACACTCAGGAGCCTTACGTAGTGACGTTGCCAGTCGGCGCGGTGATGGTGACCACAAAAGAGGTGGCTGGGTGAAACCTTGAGGCGGCCTCTGGCACCTTACGCAAGCTGGAGATGAGCTATGTCCAAGCCGATGATTTTGTGGTTCGAAGACATCGGTATCGCTGATGTGCCGGCCGTAGGCGGCAAGAACGCGTCTTTAGGCGAGATGACCGCGGCCCTCGCTCAGAAGGGCGTGAAGGTGCCCTCTGGCTTTGCCACCACTGCGGACGCTTACAGGGCGTTCGTTCACGACAATGAGCTTGCACCCCGCATTACGGAACATCTCTCCGCCTTCCACTCCGGCGGATGCACCCTTCAGGAAGCGGGGCAGGCTATAAGGAGTCTGTTTCTGGAAGCGGAAATGCCCTCCCATATCGCCGAGGAGATTGTGTCCGCTTATGCGGAACTTGGCCGGCGTACCGGCACAGAGCGTCCCGCCGTTGCCGTGCGCAGCAGCGCGACCGCCGAAGATCTGCCGGATGCGAGCTTCGCGGGCCAGCAGGAAACCTTCCTCAATGTCCGGGGCCGGGCCGCACTTCTGGCGGCCTGTCGTCGATGCTTCGCCTCGCTGTTCACCGATCGCGCGATCAGTTACCGCGATGCGAAAGGCTTCGATCATCTCGAGGTTGCGCTGTCGATCGGCATTCAGCAGATGGTCCGTTCGGACCTGTGCGGATCGGGCGTCATGTTCTCGATCGATACCGAAACCGGCTTTCCAAATGCTATCGTCATCAGCGCCGCCTGGGGGCTGGGTGAGACCGTCGTCCAGGGGAGCGTAAACCCGGACAGATATGTCGTATTCAAACCGCTTCTCGCGCAGCCGGGGACCGAACCGATCATCGACAAGGAGTTGGGCGGCAAGGCGTTCCGCATGGTCTATGGGGAAGGCGGAAGCCACCGTACGAGGATCGTCGAGACAACCGAGCAGGAGCGTCAGAGCTTCGTTCTCGATAACAGCGATATCGTCCAGCTCGCCCGGTGGGCCGTGGCGATCGAGGACCATTACCAGCGTCCCATGGACATGGAATGGGCGAAGGACGGCGAGACTGGTGAACTCTACATCGTCCAGGCACGCCCCGAAACGGTTCAGGCCCAGGCCAGCACCTCGACATTCCGGCATTACCGCCTCAAGGAGAAAGGCGACCCGCTATTGACGGGCGCGGCGGTGGGAACAGCCATCGCTGCTGGCAAGGCTTGTGTCATCCGGACCGCCGCCGACATCGCCCAGTTCCGGGACGGGTCTATTCTCATCACTGAGACGACCGACCCCGATTGGGTTCCGGTCATGAAACGCGCGGCGGGGATCGTGACCAATCATGGCGGCACCACCAGCCACGCCGCCATCGTCAGCCGCGAACTCGGTGTTCCCGCAATCGTCGGCACCGGAAACGCGACCGAGATCATTGCCGAGAACAGCGAGATCACGATCAGCTGCGCTAACGGTGACGTCGGAACAATCTACGCCAGCATACTCGATTTTTCCGTGACGGACGTGGATATCGGCTCCCTGCCGGCCACCCGGACGGACATCATGGTCAATATCGCGAACCCGGCGGCGGCATTCCAGTGGTGGCGGCTTCCTGCCCGAGGGGTCGGCCTTGCGCGCATGGAGTTCATCATCAACGCGCATATCAAGGTGCATCCGATGGCACTGGTTCACCCGGATCGCGTGAGCGCTGAAGCTCAGCGGCAAATACGCGATCTGACCAAGGGGTATTCCGACCCATCGGAGTTTTTTGTCGATGTCCTCGCGCGCGGCATCGCGAAGCTTGCAAGTCCCTATTACCCGCACCCCGCCATCGTGCGCCTGAGCGATTTCAAAACGAACGAATATGCGCACCTTGTGGGCGGCGACGCCTTCGAGCCGGATGAGGAGAATCCGATGCTCGGCTTCCGCGGCGCCTCGCGCTATTACGATGAACGGTATCGCGAAGGCTTCGCTCTCGAATGCCGCGCGCTCAAGCGGGTCCGGGAGGAACTGGGCTTCTCGAACGTCATCGTCATGGTCCCCTTCTGCCGCACGCCGGCCGAGGCGGATCGCGTGCTCGAAGCGATGGCCGAGAACGGTTTGCGCCGCGGGGAGAATGGGCTGCAAATCTACATGATGTGCGAGATACCCTCGAACGTCATTCTCGCCGAGCAGTTCGCTACGCGCTTCGACGGATTTTCCATCGGCTCCAACGACCTCACCCAGCTTGTGTTGGGTGTCGACCGCGATTCCGGGATTCTGGCCAATCTCTTCGATGAAAGAGACGAAGCCGTCACCCGCATGATCTCGGAAGCCATTCGCAACGCGCACGCGGCGGGCATCAAGATCGGCATATGCGGCCAGGGGCCGAGCAACCATCCGGACTTTGCGGCGTTCCTGGTTTCGGAGGGTATCGATTCCATGTCGCTCAATCCCGACAGCTTCGTGCGAACGATCAAGGCCGTCGCGGAGGCGGAGGGACAGTCGGGCTGAGCGCCGGGTGAAATGACACTGATGCGAGGTACAGGAAATTGCGTCTACCGGTGATGATCCGCCTGGTGTGCATGGCGGTGACAAAACCAGCCAGTGGAGCGCCGGCATTGTGCTGAGCGCGGCGGAGTAAAATCCGGCCATTGGTTAGGCTGAACCTTTTTGAGGTCGGCCAAGGATGTTTGCCGTGGAGAGCTACGCCGCTGTTCGGCGCTTTGTGTTTATCGAGGGTCACAGCCAGCGCGAGGCGGCGCGGGTCTTCGGGCTGAGCCGGGAGACGGTGGGGAAGATGTGCCGGTTCTCGCTACCGCCGGGCTACACGCGGACCAAGCCCGTGGAGAAGCCGAAGCTGGGTCCTCTGCTACCGGTGATCGACGCGATCCTGGCGGCGGATGGGACCGCGCCGGTGAAGCAGCGGCATACCGCCAAGCGGATCTTCGAGCGGCTCCGCGACGAGCATGGCTTTGCAGGCGGCTACACGGTGGTGAAGGATTATGTCCGGATCAGCCGAGCCCGCGGGCGCGAGACGTTCGTGCCACTGGCCCACCCACCGGGCCATGCGCAGGTCGATTTTGGCGAAGCGGTCGGGGTGATCGGCGGGGTGCGGCAGAAGATCCACTTCTTCTGTATCGACCTGCCGCAGTCGGACGCCTGCTTCGTGAAGGCGTTCCCGCGCGAGACCACCGAGGCATTCCTCGACGGGCACGTGTCGGCGTTCGCCTTCTTCGGCGGAGTGCCGCTATCGATCCTGTACGACAACACCAAGATCGCGGTGGCGAAGATCTGCGGCGACGGGAAGCGCGAGCGGACGCGGGCCTTCACCGAACTGGTCAGCCATTACCTGTTCCGAGACCGCTTCGGCCGTCCGGGCAAGGGCAACGACAAAGGCAAGGTCGAGGGACTGGTGAAGTTTGCCCGGCGCTGCTTCATGACGCCGGTCCCTGACGCGGCGAGCTTCGATGCCTTCAACGCCGAACTGGAGCATCGCTGCCGCGCGCGCCAGGCCGAGCGTGCCGGCCGGCACACCGCGACCATCGGTGAGCGCCTGGTGGCCGATCTGGCAGCGCTGCGCCCATTGCCGGCGGTGCCGCTGGAACCGTGCGAGAAGCGGGCAGCGCGTGTCTCCTCGACGGCGCTGGTGCGCTACCGGACCAACGACTACTCGGTGCCGACGGCCTATGGGTTCCAGGACGTCGTGGTGAAGGGCTTCGTCGATGAGGTCGTGATCCTGTGCGGTGGGCAGGAGATCGCCCGGCATCCCCGCTGCTACGCCGAAGGTGCGTTCATCGCCGAGCCGCTCCACTATCTCGCCCTCATCGAGACCAAGCCGGGGGCGCTCGACCAGGCGGCTGCGTTGCAGGGCTGGCGCCTGCCTGAGGTGTTCCAGCATCTGCGGCATCTGTTGGAGGCCAGGATGGGCAATCGCGGCAAGCGCGAGTTCATCCAGGTCCTGCGGCTGCTGGAGGCCTTGCCGCTCGATATCGTCACCGCTGCGGTGACCCAGGCGATCCAGATCGGCGCGCCCGGCTTCGACGCAGTCAAGCTGATCGCGCTGGCGCGCATCGAGCGGCGGCCCGCCCGGCTCGATCTGGCGGCCTATCCGCATCTGCCCAGAACCGCGGTGAAGACGACGTCGGCGGCCGACTATGCGGTGCTGGCGGCATGACCCGGGCTGATGACCCGATGCCCACGGGCACGATGAGCACGGCGCCGCAGGTGCTGCTCGCCCATCACCTCAAGCAGCTGAAGCTGCCGACGGTGCTGCGCGAGTATGACAAGGTCGCCCGCGAGTGCGCCCGCGATGGTGTCGATCACCCGCGCTACCTGCTCCGGCTGATCGAACTGGAGCTGATCGACCGCGAACGGCGCACGGTCGAGCGACGCATCCGGGCCGCCCGGTTCCCGGCGGTGAAGAGCTTCGACACGTTCGACTTCGCCGCCATCCCCAGCCTCAACAAGCCGCTGGTGCTCGAGCTGGCCCGCTGCGAGTACATCCTGCGCCGCGAGAACGTCATCGCACTTGGCAACAGCGGCACCGGCAAGACCCATGCCGCGCTCGCGCTGGGCCTGGCGGCCTGCCAGAAGGGGTTCACGGTCGCGTTCACCACCGCCGCCGCACTGGTCAACCAACTCATGGAGGCGCGCGACGAGCGCCGGCTGCTCAAGCTCCAGCGCGAGCTTGCCGCGGTCAAGCTGCTGATCGTCGATGAGCTGGGCTATGTGCCGCTGACGGCGACCGGCGCCGAACTGCTGTTCGAGGTCTTCTCGCAGCGCTACGAGCGCGGCTCGACCATCGTCACGTCCAACCTGCCCTTCGAGGACTGGACACAGGTCCTGGGCTCCGAACGGCTCACCGGCGCGCTGCTCGACCGGCTGACCCACCACGTCAGTATTCTGACCATGAACGGCGACAGCTACCGGCTGAAGCAGTCCGCCGGCCGCCGCCGATCCGCCGCCAGGGCGGAGCAATACCCGGCCAGCGACACCATCGACCCGGACACCGGCCAGATCACCACCACCTGATCGGCAAAGACAACAATGATATGAAGAGGGCCCCGATCGGGGCCCTCTTCATATCATCATCCCTGCATCAACAATGGCCTGCTTTTACTCCGCCCCGCTGGCTTGGAATCAGACCGCCGTTGACAGCCTGGGTTCACCCGCATATTGTCGCGCAATCGCGAGCTCGGGAAGGTTACCCGAGAACGTCGTCTGAGTCCGGCGGCATTCGTAAAAGCCCTAATGGCCCCATCCTGGAACCGCCGATAGCCTTTGAGTGCTGGCTGGAATCGGGGAACAGGGTCCGGCCAGATGACGTTGATAGCAACAGTCGGAATGAGCGCCGCCGGTAGCGGGGAGACGGACGGCAACAGGAGGTTTTCCTATGTCTGCCGTATCTGCCTTTCCATCCTTCTCCCAGCCCCGAATGTCCGCGAAGACATCCGGCGTCGTCGCGTGCATCGATTGCACCGATCGCAACGCGTGGATCTATCCACACGCTCTTGCTCTGGCTTCAACGCTCGACGTTCCGGTAACGCTGCTTCAGGTCTTGGACAGAGACGCGTCGCCCGACGCACGGCCTGACCCCATCGAGTGCAATCTTCGTCGCCGCGAGGCCATGCGGGTGCTCGATCGTTGTGCTGCGACGATCGAACCGTCCTCATCTCAAACGACCATTGAGCTCGCAGAAGGACCGGCGGCGGAGGAAATCTGCCGGTACGTGCGGGAGTGTGACGAAGGGATGGTCGTGCTGGGCAGGCGCGGACGAAAGGAAGCCGGCCGCGACGGCGTGGGGGGCACGGTCCACAAGGTGCTGTCCCAGGCACCAGGCCCTGTCCTGCTTGTTCCGGTGGAAGCGCCCGTCCCGGGTTCGGCCTATCGACGGATCGTGGTGCCGCTCGATGGCTCGCGCTGGGCCGAAAGCGTGCTGCCCCTTGCGGTGCGCCTCGCGAAGGCAGCCGACGCCGAGCTGCTGCTCGTTCATGTCGTCCCCACGCCCGAAATGATCCAGGCGCGACCCCTGGAAACCGAAGACGAGACGCTGCGCGAAAACCTGATCGAACGCAACGAGCAGGCCGCGCGCAGCTATCTGGATCGGACCAGGTCCAATCTTTCGGCGATGGGCCTTCGCGCTCGCGCGATTGTCATCCGTGGCGGCGACGTTCGCGACACGCTTTGCGCGTTGGTCGATCGCGAAGCGGCTGATCTCGCGGTGATGTCCGCACGCGGGCACGGGCATCAGCATGTCAGGGACGTCCCGTACGGAACGGTTGCCTCCTATCTGATGGCCCATTGCAGTGTCCCGATGCTCGTCCTGCCTTCGGCGAGCCGCAAGGCGCAAATGACTTCGCCTGCCGCCAGCCAGAGCGTGAGATTGCCAACGGCCATTCAGGTCTGATTGATGGCCGATTATGAGGAGCGCGATCCGCTCGCCGGGGCGGCGGAGGAGGTCGCCGACCGTCATCACCTGACAGGACTGCTCGGCAAGTCGGTGCCGCTGCCCGCATGGGCGCATCTCGAGGAGATGAAGACGTGGCTGAGGCAGGCCCGACAGGCGGCCGCCAAGGCCGACAAGCGCGCAGGCGCCGCGGCTGAATGGCTGCTCGACAACGATTATCAGATACAACGCGCCATCCTGCAGATCCGCGAGGATCTTCCCGAAGAGTTCTACGCGAAACTTCCGGCGATCTCCGGGGACGGGCTCGGTCGCCCTCGCGTGCATCAGCTTGCCCATGCCTTGCTGCAGGCTTCTCACCTGCAGGTCTCGCTGAATGGCGCGGTGCTGTTCGTAGAACAATATCAAAAGACGATGCCGCTCAGCATCGCCGAGACCTGGGCCTTCCCGACCATGCTGCGCATAGTCTGCCTGGAATTGCTCATCGGAGGTTTCAGCCACCTCTTCCCGGAGGTCGAGCCGCCCTTTGAGATCGTCGAGACGCCCGACACGGCGATGGTTGGTTTTGACGATACGGAATGCGTCGCGCGCGCAATCGCGAACCTTGGCGTGATCGCGACGATTCAATGGAACGACTTCTTCGATCGAACGAGCCAGGTCGAAGCCATCCTCCGGCGCGACCCGGCAGGCGTCTATCCACATATGGACTTCGATACGCGCGATCGATATCGCCATGCGGTCGAGCAGCTTGCCGACCAGTCGGGACTCCCGGAATGGGATGTCGCCGAGCGTGCCTTGCGCCAGTGCCATAGCAGCGACGAAGCGCCATCGGGCCATGTAGGCTTCTGGCTCATCGATATCGGACGGCCTGCCTTTGCCGACGCGATCGATCCTCGTCCATGGACGCCGGGCTCGATATTGCGACGCGCGCTGCGTTATCCAGGCCTGCTTTATGCAGCCGCCTTGCTGCTCGCGGGCCTTGCGGGCTTTGCTCTACCCGCAGCCTATCTGGTTTCCACCGGCGCCACCGCCGGATCCTGGCTTCTAGGGATCGCGCTCACCCTGCTACCCGCATCGATCCTGAGCATCACCTTCGTCAATTGGCTCGTGACCCACATCGTTCGGCCGAACGTACTCCCCAAGCTCGATTTCAAGGAAGGCATCCCCGAAAGTTCGGCGACGGCAGTCGTGATGCCTGTCTTGGTCGCGCGATTGTCGGACATCGCGCCGCTGCTTCGGCGCCTGGAGGCGCACCGCCTTTCCAATCCCGACGCCGCGCTCGAATTCGTGCTGCTCAGCGACTTCGCCGATGCATCACAGGAAAGTGTCTCGGTCGATGCCGATATCGTTCGCGCGCTGACCAGCGGGATCGAGGAACTCAACGCGCGCTTTGCCAATGCCAAGGGACGTGGGCCGTTCCATTTGCTGCATCGGCCACGACGGTTCAACGCGGCCCAGGGCTGCTGGATGGGCTGGGAGCGAAAGCGCGGAAAGCTTGAGCAGTTCAACGCCTTCATCCTGAACGGAGATGCGTCCCCCTTCAATGTGACCGTCGGCAGCATCGAACGGTTGCGGCGATGCCGTTTCGTGATGACGGCCGATGCCGATACCAGGTTGTCGGCCGGCATCGTCCGGCGACTGGTGGGGACGCTATCTCATCCCCTTAACCGCGCCCACTTCAACGCTGCGACCGGCGCGGTCGAACGAGGATATACGGTTCTTCAGCCGCGCGTTGAGCTGGCGCCGGAAGCGACCGGCCAATCCTTGTTTTCGCGCCTCTACGGGGGCGACACGACCATCGATATCTATTCGCGCGCCGTATCCGACGTCTATCAGGACCTGCTCGGCACAGGCGTCTACGTGGGCAAGGGCCTCTATGATGTGGCGGCCTTTCATCGGAGCCTCGAAGGGCGCGTTCCCGAGAATACACTTCTCAGCCATGACCTGTTCGAAGGACTGCACGGGCGAGCGGCGCTGGTCAGCGATGCGATCGTTTATGAGAGCTTCCCGACCAGCTATCTCGACTTCACCTGGCGCTGGCACAGATGGGTCCGTGGGGACTGGCAGATCCTGCCATGGCTCTTTCCCTTCGTGCCCGGCGGCGATGGCCGATGGCTGCGCAACCGGCTCGGCTGGTTCGATCGGCTGAAGATATTCGACAATTTGCGGCGCAGCATAATTCCAGCGAGTATTGTGGCGCTGCTGGTGGGTGGATGGTTTCTTCTCCATGGGCAGCCCTGGGTCTGGACCTTGCTTGCCGTCATCGCGCCCGGTGCATATCTCTTTACGGACCTCGTGACCGGCCTCGCGCAGGGCCGCCGCCGCGGCGTCATGCAGAACCTGCTGCGACGTCTGGCGGATCACGCGGGTCGCTGGTTTCTCGCTATCGTCTTTCTCGTCAGTGACGCGATGATAGCGCTGCATGCCATTGCCATCACCCTATGGCGTCTCCATTCGGGCCAAAGAAAGCTCGAATGGACGTCGGCCGCCCACATGGCGACGCGCAACGCGGCGCGACATCCGCGACTGGCGGCATGGCGTGACATGGCCGCCTCTCCGGTGTTCGCGCTGATCATCGGCGCGGGTCTGTTCCTTGCCGCGCCCGCTTCCCTGCCTGTCGCGGCTCCCCTGCTGCTGCTCTGGTTCATTGCGCCTGAGATCGCGATCCGGATCAGCCGTCCGATTGAGCCGGCAAAGGACACGCTGTCCGAAAACGATCGAAAGTTCCTGAGACTGATGGCGCGGCGCACCTGGCTCTTTTTCGAGACCTTTGTGCGCCCCGAGGACAACTGGCTGCCACCCGATAACTATCAGGAGCCGCCCGACGAGGAAATCGCGCACCGAACCTCGCCGACCAACATCGGAATGATGATGGTATCGGTCCTCACTGCCTGGCGCCTCGGACATATCGGCCTCAACGAGGTTGCGACACGGCTTCACAACACGCTCGATACGTTGGATCGCCTGGACCGCTACCGCGGGCATATTCTCAACTGGTACGAGACGAGAACGCTCGCGGCCCTGGAGCCCCGATATGTTTCGACCGTCGACAGCGGAAATCTCGCGGTCAGTCTGATCACCGTCGCGCGAGCCCTTCAGGAAGCCAGAAGCTTGCCACCGGTCGCCACGGATTTGTGGCGAGGGTTTGACGACAATATCGAGTTGCTCGCCGAAGCGATTGCGACGATCGACCTCGAAGCGGCCTCCGCCGCCGGCTCGATCCTTGAGGCTATGCGGGAAACCGCCCGCAGGATTGAGGAAGGGAGGCAAGACTGGGCCGAGAGGATCGACGATCTCCTGTCGACCGATCTTCCTCGCCTGCGCGAGCAGATTACCCTGATGGCCGAAAGCGTCGGCGAGGATGAAATCGCCTCCCTGCGGAATGTCCAAGCCTGGCTGGAGCGGCTCGAACATCATCTGTCCGGCATGCGGCGAGACCTTCGGCTGTTCTCGCCCTGGTGGGAGACGCTCGCGCCGCATCCGGCAGAGTGTTCGAACGTCGCGGCAAAAGTCGCCGACCTGTTGGCGAACGACCGGCTGCCGTCCACGCACGCGGGCGCCGCGGCAGCAATTGGCGTCCTCAATGCGGCGAGAGACCAGCTACCGGCGGAAAGCCGGCAATGGGCGCACGATCTCCAGGCGGTGATCGAGGAAGGCCAGGCGGCCCGGCAAGCGCTTCATGACCGCCTCGATGACCTCTCCAGTCGCGCTAACGCCGCCGCGCACGCCATGGACTTCTCGTTCCTGTTCGATGCCGGCAGCCGGCTCTTTCATATCGGCTACAATGTGAGCGCCGATCGAATAGATCCGCACCACTACGATCTGCTCGCCAGCGAAGCACGCCTCGCCAGCTTTTTCGCCATCGCGAAGGGCGACATAGAGCCTCTGCACTGGTTCCATCTCGGGCGGCCCATCACCAAGCAGCACGCAGGCCTGGCGTTGATATCGTGGAACGGCTCGATGTTCGAATATCTGATGCCGAACATCTTCCTGCAGAGCGATCCCCAAACCCTGCTCGGAATGAGTGACCGGACCGCGATTGCTATCCAGATCGCATTCGGGCGGTCACATGATATGCCTTGGGGTATTTCGGAGTCGTCCTTCGCATCGATGGGCGAGGACCGCGTCTACCGATATCACGCATTCGGCGTCCCTGCGCTCGGCCTCCAGCGAGGTCTGGGGCGCGATCTGGTTATCAGCCCCTATGCGACGGCGCTGGCGCTGACGATCCGGCCCGCGCTGGCGACGCGCAACCTTCAAACTCTGGCGGATCTTGGCCTCATCGGCCGATACGGATTTTTCGAAGCGGTCGACTTCACGCCCGAGCGGGCGCCTGACGGTGAACGCTTTGCCGTCGTGCGCTCCTACATGGCTCATCATCATGGCATGAGCCTTGCCGCGCTCGGAAACGCGTTGTGCGATGACATGCTCGTGCGCTGGTTCCACACCGATCCTCATATCCGCACCGTCGACCTGCTCCTTAACGAAAGGATTCCATGGGAGCTGCCGCCCGAGATCGCGCGGCTTGAGGTTCGTGAGCCACAGCCGGAACCCGACGAACTGATTCCGGGCCTTTACGGCTGGGCACCCACTCGGCGCCGTGGGGAGCACGCGTGGCAGATTCTCGGCAATGGCCGGCTTTCGAGCCGCATTCGGACAGACGGTGCAGGTGGGCTGAGCTGGAACCAGCATGCCCTGACCCGTGGGGACGCAGGTTTCTGGATCTATCTGCACGACCGGGATGCAGATGTTACCTGGTCGGCAACGGGCGGCCCCTTTTCTCGACCCGAAGACGCGCCGGAGGTGATCTTCCAAGCGCATCAGGTGGAGTTCCACCAGCGCGCCCACGGCTTGTCGGTCACGACAACGATCAATGTCGCCAATGCCGACGACCTGGAGATCCGGCGTGTCGCTCTTGTCAATGATAGCGATAAGCCCCGGACCATCGAAGTCACGGGCTACGCGCAGATCGTTCTGGCTCCGGCCCAGGACGCGGCGCGCCACCCTGCCTTCAGCAAGCTGTTCGTGGGGGCGGAAGCCTTGCCTGGCAATGACGGCCTGCTTTTCACGCGGCGGCCGCGCAGTTCGGCGGAACGTCCGCCCGTCCTGCTGACCCGTGTGATCGGGGATGAAGATGGCGTTACCCTGCTCGGTCTCGAAGCCGATCGCAGCGCTTTCATCGGACGATATGGGTGCCCCAGGCGGCCCGCATTGTTGACCGGGGAACTGCCTGGTGGCCCGCTCGGCTGGACGCTTGATCCGATCTGCGCGATCAGGATGACGGTGGAACTGCCTCCGCGCGCGCGACGTGAATTCGCCTTCGTCACCATTGCGGCTGGATCCCGGCAATCGGCCCTCGAACTTGCCGAGCGCTTTACCACCCTGCCGTCACTCGACTGGGCTGTGAGCGATACGGCAAGTGCGGCGGCGCGCGAGATGCACAAGCTGGGCCTGCAGCCGCACATCGTGCCGCAGGCGCAGGCGTTGCTGTCCACTCTTCTCACCAGAGCGGCAGAGCCGGGATCGGCCGGCGCGCGCACATTTCGGCGCGGGGACCTTTGGGCGCTCGGGATATCGGGCGACCATCCTATTTTGATGCTGCGTTCCGGAACCGCGGAGCAGCAGGACCTGCTTCGACAGCTTCTCTCCTTCCACAAGCTCATGCGGCAGCGTGGTATGCCGATCGACCTGGTGGTGACGCATGAAGGAACGTCGGGCTATATCGAGCCCGTCCGCGAGCGTCTTCTGGAAGTGCTGAAGGATGCCGGGCTACAGGATCGCCTTGGCACCCATGCCGGGATACACCTCGTCGGCATCGGTCCATCCGATGGCGAGCGGGCGGCGCTTCTCGATCAGGTTGCCCGCCTCATCCTTGACGAAGCCGGCGGCAGCCTAGTCGACCAGCTTGCGCGATACGACCAGCCGCCGCATCCGGGCCCTCTGTTCGCGCCGGTCGGGGCGAACTCCGGTACAATCATGACGGCGCCCGTACCGCGCCCGGCTGATCTGCAATTCGATAATGGGTGGGGAGGCTTCGATCCGGATACGGGCGACTATACTATCTATCTGGAACCCGGTGCGCCGACCCCTGCGCCCTGGGCCAACGTCCTCGCCAACGACGGCTTCGGGACGATCGTGACCGAGGGCGGTCTGGGCTTCACCTGGGCGATAAACAGTGGTGAAAACCGTCTCACGCCGTGGTTCAACGACCCTGTCGAAGATCCTCAAGGCGAACGCCTTTATCTGCGCGATGAGGAAAACGCACGGCTCTGGACGCCGACGCCGCTTCCGGCCGGTGGAGACACGGCATGCCGCATCGATCACGGCCCCGACCGTACGTCCTGGCACCGGCATAGCGAAGGCCTTGAACAGGAGCTCTCCGTCATCGTGCCGACGCACGACACCGTGAAGCTTGTCCGGCTTCGCTTGCGTAATCAGTTGCCGCGTCCGCGCCGGATCACGGCTACCTACTATGCCGAATGGCTGATGGGCGCTGTGCAAGGAGAACAGGCGCCCCTGCGCCGCTCATTCTATGATCCGATCTCGCACGCGATTCTCGGCCAAAATCCCTGGACCGACGAATTTGCCGACCGCATCTCCTTTCTTGCTTCGACACTTCCGGTCCACACGCTCACCACCTCACGCTACGATTTTCACGGCGATGACGCCGACCCCACCAGTCCCCTCGGACTTCTGAACTGGGATCTTGGTCACCGGCAGCATGCTGCCGGTGACGACTGCTGCGCCGCCCTGCAGGTCCATCTTGATATCCCGGCTGAAGGAACCGCAGAAGTTTGCTTTGTGCTGGGGCAGGGCGACGACCTGGATCACGCGCGTGACCTTGTCCGTCGCTGGCAGGACCCATCGGCCTTCGAGACCGCGGCGCGGGAGTGTGCCGGTTTCTGGAAGGACAGGCTGGACGCGGTGCAGGTCAAGACGCCCGATCCCGCCTTTGACCTGATGGTCAACCGGTGGTTGCCGCACCAGTCGCTCAGCGCCCGCATCCGCGCCCGCGCGGGCTTTTATCAGGCGAGCGGCGCTTTCGGTTTTCGCGACCAGCTGCAGGATGTTCTGGCACAGATCCATGTCGATCCGAATGCAACACGGCAGCATATCCTTGCCGCGGCTGCCCATCAGTTCGAGGAAGGCGACGTGCTGCATTGGTGGCATCCGCCATTGGATCGCGGCGTCCGCACGCGCTGCTCGGACGATCTGGTCTGGCTACCGTACGCCGTTGCTCATTATGTTGAGGCGACCGGAGACAAAACCATCCTGAGCGAGCTGGTTCCTTTTCTGCGGGCGCCCCCGCTCACGGCCGAAGAAACCGATCGCTATGCGCGTTTCGAGGTGAGTGACTACACGCAATCCCTGTTCGTTCATTGCGAGCGCGCGCTTTCCCACGCCTACCGCCTCGGGTCTCATGGCCTCCCGCTGATTGGTGCAGGGGACTGGAATGACGGCATGGATCGCGTGGGCAACCGGGGGCATGGCGAAAGCATATGGCTCGCCTGGTTTCTCATCGCGACCATCCGAAATTTCACGCGTCATTGTGTGGATGCGGACCGGAACGAGTTCCGCGACCATTGGAACGGCCGCGCAGAGACGCTCGCGGCCGCGGTGGAACGGTCGGGGTGGGATGGCGAATGGTATTTGCGCGCATTCGACGACGACGGCCGCCCATGGGGCGCGTCGGAAGAACAGGAATGCCGCATCGATTCCATCGCGCAGTCGTGGTCCGTATTGTCGGGTGCCGGCAAGGTCGAGCGTACCCGATCGGCGCTCGCTTCGGCCAGACGATATCTGGTTCGGGATGACGACAGTCTCGTGCGTCTGCTGGATCCGCCCTTTGACCGCACGCCGCGTGAGCCGGGTTATATCAAGGCCTATCCGCCGGGAATTCGCGAGAATGGAGGCCAGTATACTCACGCGGCAAGCTGGCTCGCGCTCGCGCTCGCGCGCACGGGGGATGGTGACGGGGCCAAGGCGCTCTTCGACCGGATCAATCCTATTCAGCATGCCGCGACGGCTCGCAGCGCCGCCCATTATCGAACCGAGCCTTATGTCGTGGCGGCTGACATTGCCGGCATGGAGCCCTACCTCGGCCGAGGTGGCTGGACCTGGTACACGGGTGCCGCAGCCTGGACATGGCGGTTGGCGGTAGAGGAGATTCTTGGCGTTCGGCTCGTGGGCGGCGAACTTCAGGTGCGCCCCGTCTTGCCCAGGGACTGGGAGAGCGTCGAATTGACCCTGCGGCGAGGCCGTGGATCTATTCATGTAACGATCGAGACGGATGATACTCTGGAGAGCGAAGAACCGGTAATCGAGGTTGAAGGGACGCTCTGGGACGCACGCGGAATCCCGTTCCCCGAGAACGATCATACGCGGATAGTCGTCGTGCGGGTTGCGCAGCGAGCCTGAAGAGCAATCCAGGACTGGGGCCAACGTGTATCCGGTGCTTTACGTAGCGCCCAGTGCTTCAGGCTCGGCTACAGGAACACTTCTCAACACCTTGTTGCCGGGGAGCGACCGATGAGCACCATTGAAGAACTTAAGGCTGATCTTGCCAAGCTCCGGGACGAAGCCAAGGTCCAGGTGCATCTGGGCGCGATGGAAGCTCGCGAGGAGTGGGACGAGCTCGAAACCAAATGGCACCATTTCGTTGCAGAAGCTCGCCTTCAGGAGAGCGGCGGTAACATCAAGGCCGCGCTCCAGGTGCTCGCTGATGAACTTCGTTCGGCTTACCTGCGTCTGAAGAAGGCGCTATAAATCTGCACCGAACCCCAAGCCGATTTCGGTACCTACTGTTCTGAAGGAATCTCCGTGACTGACACAGCCGCCATAGAAGAGCGCCTGACAGAGCGACTGTCGGAACTTCGCGCTCGGCTGACGCGAGTGAATGCGGATCTGGCTGAGCCCCTTAATGCGGACTCATCGGAACAGGCCGTCGAAGTCGAAGATGATGCGGGTCTGGAAGCCGAGGCAAGCTTGATCGTGCGGGAGGCCGCTTCGATCGATCGTGCCCTGGAGCGAATTGCGAAGGGCACCTATGGCGAATGCGTTCGTTGTGGGTCGCAGATTGCACCGGCTCGGCTGGATGCACGGCCGGAGGCAGCATTGTGCATCGATTGCGCACGCGCCGAACAATGATCGGCATCGCGACCTCACCGGATGGAGAATCCCTTCGGCTGGGGCGACATGCGCGGCTTGCATCATTCCCCGTCACAAATGGCGGACATCCAGGACGTCCATGACCTGCGTTGCGACCGTCTTGCGGTCATCCGCCGCGTTGACGCGGTGCCAGTTGATGTGACCCAGATCGTAGCGGGTCTGCATCGCGACAACAGCTGCGTTGGCATCCGAAGCGTCATGTGTCCGGCTGGATACCCTCGCGGTCAGCATATCCGGCGACGCGTTGAGCCATATGCCATCGAAGCGCGCATCTCGTCGCAGTGCGACCTCCTGGATCGCCGTGCGCTCTTCAGGCTTCGCATGGACAGCGTCGGCCACCACCGAATGCCCGGCGTAAAGCATGTGTCCCGCCAGCCGTCTCAGCTCTGTGTAAATCGCTGCGTTCGCGGACAGGGTATATGCGTCTTTGGGAAGCGGCGATTCTGGCGGCACGCCGGCAAGTCGCTTCCGCAGCACATCGGATCTCAGAATACGCGCGCCTGGAACCTCGCCGAGGGAATGGCCGATCAGTTTCGCTATTGTGGACTTGCCGGACCCGGAGAGCCCGCCAATGGCGACGAGCCGCGCGGGCACCGGTTCGAGCACTGCGCGCGCCAGCGTCAGATAGGCGCTGGCCTTTTGGGTCAGAGCTTCGTCTGAACCATCGCTCGCCTGTGCGGCCGATGTATGGGCGCGAATCCCGGCTCGGATCGAAAGAAACAATGGCACAAGAGCCACGCCGGCCTCGTCTTGAGGGGAAATGTCCAGATAGCGATTGAACAGGGCATTCGCTTCGCAATGAAGGCCGCGGCCCCATAAATCCATGAGTAGGAACGCAAGGTCGTAAAGGACATCGCCGGTCGCAAGTTCGGGACTGAATTCCAGGCAGTCGAACAGGACGGGGCTCCCGTCGATCACGGCAATGTTACCCAGATGCAGATCGCCATGGCCATGTCTCACGCGCCCGCTTCGCGCACGTGAATCGAGCAGATCGGAGTGCTGGGCCAGCAGGGCGACTTGCCTGTCGATCAGGTCTCTCACGAGCCGAGCGGGAAGAATGTCGGGGAATCGAGCCATGCTTCGATCATTCCCGGCAATGACGGCTTCCAAACGGCTGCGCCCCGATCCGGACAGGCAAGTCTCGGCGCCATCATGAAATGCCTTGATCCGGTCTGCGAGCTGCGTGATCAGCACATCGGTCAGGCCACCTTGGGTTGCCACATGATCGAGCAAGGCGTCATCGGGAAAGCGGCGCATCTCCAGAAGCCAATCGACAGGTTCTCCCTCGCCATCGAGGTTCAGGCAGCCCGCCGAATTCTTGGATACCGGGCGAACCGCCAGGTAGAGTTCCGGCGCGGTCCTGCGATTAAGCCGTAGCTCCGCTTCCAGGGCGGCGCGGCGTCTATCGGCGGTTGAAAAATCCAGATAGTCGAACTGGACGGCACGCTTGAGCTTCCATGCACGATCGCCGACGAGGAACACACGCGCCGCATGCGTGTCGATCCGACGCATGGTCTCTCCAGAGCCGAAGGCTCGTCCCTCGAGAAGGGTTATGACGTCGGCTTGCGGGTCTGCGTGGTGCCGAGGTCCCGTCGAAGCCTCCGGCAAACTGCTATGCCTGCCCGATTTCGATCTTCCGACTCCGCGCTGGCGCATTTTCATCCTTGGTCAGTGTGACGGTGAGGACACCATCCTTGAATGCAGCGGTGATCCCGTTCGGGTCAACGTCGCTGGGCAAGGATACCTGGCGCCGGAAGGAGCCATATCGCCGTTCGCTGAATACATAGCCCTTGTCCTTGCGTTCGGTCTCCTCCTTCTTTTCGCCGGCTATCGTCAGGAGACCGTCAGCGACGCTGATATCGATATCATCATCGGACAGGCCAGGGAGCTCGGCGGTGAGGCGATAGGCCTTGTCCTCATCGACAAGTTCAATAGCCGGAACTGGCGCGATTGAAGATCGATTGCCGACACCGAACAGACTGGCGGCGGGGCGGCCAAAATCTTCGAAGAGGCGGTCAATCTCCGTGCGAAGCCAATCAACCGGATGATCGAGAATTGGGCTGATCGGATTGGCCTTGGACGTGGTCGCTGGAACCTGATCATTCATGGCGGACCTCCTGCGAAATGAATGCTCGAGGTCCGGATTGGGCGGGGGGGGGGGGATGGCCGATGAATCAGGCCAACAGCGATCCGGCCCTCGAGCGAGGAGGAGGCTATGCGGTTGCCTGGGTGGGCTCTATCCGGAAAGTTACTGAGGGGCGTTTGGGGCGCTCACCATCTCACAATGGACCCGCGGGTCCATTGGTTCAGGTAGCAGCGCGCAAGTTGCACGGATGATGACAATCCGAAGAGCCCGGCCTAAAGAACGCCGACGGTTTGAAGCTCGTGGATGCGACGGTCTGGACATGTTTCCAGCGCTGAACTCCAAAGCAAGTAACATCATCGTTGAGATGGTTGCCAATTTTAATGGATCGCACGAGGCGCTGTTGATAGGCTTGAGACAGAAAGGGGTATCAGCGCTTGCTGCTTCCTTCTGACGACGAAGAGGCAGAGTCATCATTAAAACCGCTCCGCGATCCGGGAAATTCCTCCATTCATGGCAAGCGGGTGCCATTGCGCCACTGGTTGACCGTTCGATCCATGCCCGGCTTTTGACCGCGTCCCTCGCGGGACTGGCTATCGCCGTCATCGCGGTGGTCACACGATGGCAGCTTGGCCGGCAGATCGACGAGAGCGTTCATTATTTCGTCTCTCTCGGCGTGGCCGGTATGGTGCTCGTGGCGCTCAGGCCGGATATCGTGGTGTTGGCGGGCGTCACGCTCGTTACCCTTACGACGCTCGCAATCGTTGACGGTTGGCCGACCGTGGCAGAACAGTGGGTTGCCCTGTTCCTGTTTCTCGCCGCCATGGCTCTGCTTTGGCGGAATCACCATCGTACTCTCTCACGCGCTCGCGATCTCGCGGACGGGACGAGGATGCTGGCCGCAGAACTGAACCTGCTCATCGATGGGGCGGAAGATTATGCGATCTATATGCTCGATGCTGAAGGGCGGGTCACGATCTGGAACGGGGGCGCCGAGCGTCTGAAAGGCTGGACAGAGGTCGAGATGGCCGGCCAGCTTACAGATCGGTTTTATCCGGCCGATGTCGTCGCCAGCG
Organism: Sphingobium sp. TKS; assembly: GCF_001563265.1. Taxonomy (NCBI): domain Bacteria; kingdom Pseudomonadati; phylum Pseudomonadota; class Alphaproteobacteria; order Sphingomonadales; family Sphingobiaceae; genus Sphingobium; species Sphingobium sp. TKS. The sequence goes on from NZ_CP005083.1 coordinate 3,866,103, forward strand.
GCAAGCCGACGTCCTTGCTTGCCGAAGCACAACACCGTGGCAAGATCGAGATCGACGAGTGGCAGATTCGTAAGGATGGCAGTGAGTTTCTGGCTCACATTTCCATCACCGCGTTGAAAAAACCCGACGGATCGTTGGGCGGTTTCGCGACAGTTGTCCACGACATCACCGACCAGCGAGCAACGCTGAGCTCTCTTCGCAACAGTGAAGCGCATCTTCGTTCGATTTTGTCGACGGTCCCCGATGCAATGATCGTCATCGATGAAGGCGGCACGATGGTGTCGTTCAGCACGGCGGCCGAGCGTTTGTTCGGTTACACTCAGGAGGAAGTCCTGGGTTCCAATGTCAGCATGTTGATGCCCTCGCCTTATCGCGAACGCCATGACGGTTTTCTCGAGCGCTATCTGCGTACAGGAGAGCGGCGCATCATCGGGATCGGACGCGTGGTTTTTGCACTGCGAAAGGATGGGACGACCTTCCCGATGGAGTTGTCGGTTGGAGAAGCGGCCGGCGAGAGCCAGCGGCTGTTCACCGGCTTCATTCGCGATCTGACGGATCGCCAAAGGACACAGGAGCGGCTAGAGCAGCTTCAATCCGAACTGATCCACGTCGCGCGCGTCAGCGCGATGGGGACGATGGCGTCGACGCTCGCCCATGAGCTGAATCAGCCGATCACCGCCGTAGCCAACTATCTCGAAGCGGTCCGGGACCTGCTCGACCAGCCAGATCCCGATGATCTGCCCGACATCCGGGAGGCGCTGACAGACGCCGCGGGGGAAGCGATGCGCGCGGGTCATATCGTGCGCCGTTTGCGTGATTTCGTTGCCAGGGGGGAGGTCGAGAAGACTGTCGAGAACTTGCCTAACCTTATCAACGAAGCGGCTGCCTTCGGCCTGATGGGCGCGGGCGAGAAATCGATCGAAACCCGCATGGACATCGATCACGAAGCTGCGACGGTCCTCGTCGATAAGGTCCAGATCCAGCAGGTCCTCGTGAACTTGATCCGCAATGCGGTCGAGGCCATGAATGCGCGCGCCAGGCCTGTGCTCACCATCCGCACCGGTCCCGACCAGGCGGGTTTTGTGCGTGTCACGGTGTCCGATACCGGCACGGGAATGGCCCCCGAGGTCGCTGCCCAACTCTTCAAGGCCTTTGTCAGCACCAAGTCGGACGGCATGGGGTTGGGTCTTTCGATTTGTCGAACGATTGTCGAAGCCAATGGCGGGCGCATCTGGATGGAGCCTGCGGAAGGGGGCGGCACGCAATTCCATTTCACACTGGTCAGGGCAGATAGGGAGCAATCTTATGGAGGATAAGCGGATCGTCCACATCGTCGACGATGAAGATGCAATCCGTCGATCTGCCGGTTTCATGCTCAAGAAATCAGGTTTCTCGGTCGAAACCTGGTCCTCCGGTGTTGAATTTCTGAAAGACGTGAGGAACGCGGCCGAGGGCTGCATTCTCCTCGATGTGCGTATGCCTCAGATGGATGGGCTCGAAGTCCAAAAGGAATTGAACGAACGCGGTATCGCGATGCCCGTCATCATCCTGACTGGGCATGGCGATGTGTCGATCGCTGTAAGCGCGATGAAGGCCGGCGCAGTCGACTTCATCGAGAAACCGTTCGAGAAGGCGGTGTTGCTCGCGGCTATTGAAAGTGCCTTCGAACGGCTTGCCGACGTTGAAGGCAGGGCAACCCGCGCCGCCGACGCAACGATCCGCGTCGCCGCTCTGTCCGGGCGCGAACAGGATGTGCTCAAGGGGCTTGCGCGAGGACTGCCAAACAAGACGATCGCTTATGATCTTGGGATTTCGCCGCGCACCGTAGAGGTGCATCGCGCCAACCTCATGACCAAGCTGGGCGTTCGCAGCCTGTCGGAGGCGCTCCGTATCGCGTTTTCCGCGGGGATCACGGGCTGAGGATCGGGACACTTACGTAGCGACCCGGGGATCGTTTCCTGACATCGTCCGAGGGACCAGCAATGCCGCTGGGCCGATGGTGTGAGATGTCAGGCGAGAATATTGCGGCCCCGTTGCGGGAACGCCCGCGTCTTCTTCTGGTCGAGGATGACGCCGGTGTTCGCCGTTCACTGCAGCTTCTCTTTCGTGCGCAGGGTTTTGACGTCCGGGCCTATGCGGCTGGTGCGGCGCTTCTGGACGATCCGTTATCGGGGGATGCCTGCTGCTTCGTTGCTGATTTTCGATTGGAGCAGAGCGATGGCATCGAGGTGCTTTGCCGCCTGCGCGAACGTGGCTGGCCGGGTCCAGCCATACTCATCACCGCGTTCCCATCGGCCGAACTGACCGAGCGTGCCTTGGCGCAGGGGTTCGCCCATGTTCTGGAAAAGCCCCTGCGGGAACATGCGCTGACTGGCGCGCTTGCCAGGCTGACGGGCGTGGGAAAGCGCATTTGAAACGACGCTCGACCAAAAGGGAGTGCGCAGCATAACAGGAGAAACGTGTGACAGCAGCGGAACAGAAACAGCAGGCGCCCTATGATCTGGTTGGAGGGGCCGTCGTCGTCCGGAATATCGTAGACCGCTTCTATGATCTGATGGATCAGGAGGACGCCTATCGGGAGTTGCGTGCGCTACACGCCCCGGAGTTGGGGCCGATGCGCGTTTCGCTTGCCGGTTTTCTCAACGCATGGCTGGGCGGACCGCGAGATTGGTTTGATGATCACCCTGGCGTTTGCATGATGTCGGCCCATGCGCGCCTGCCGATCACTGGTGAGACAGCGGATCAGTGGTGTGACGCGATGCGCCGCGCCATCGCTGATTCGACGGTAGATCCTGCCCTGGGCGTCAAGATGGCCGAAGCCTTGTCGAACATGGCGCAGGGCATGGCGGCGCGTGCCGCGTCGGCAGCGTGACCCCGCGGCGCGAACAGGCGAAGAAATCACTATGACCGAGATGTTCGCGATGCAGCTCGAAGCGGTCGGCACGCCGCTGCGGCTCGTCGCGCGACAGGTTCCAACGCCTGGTCGAGGCGAGCTTCTCATCGAGGTCGCTGCTTGCGGCGTCTGCCGAACCGATCTGCATATCGTCGATGGGGAGATCGAATCCCGCCTCCCCATCGTTCCCGGGCACGAAATTGTCGGCATCGTTGTTGCGGCGGGGGAAGGGGTCGCCGATGTCGCGATCGGTGATCGCGTCGGCGTTCCCTGGCTCGGACATAGCTGCGGCCATTGCGACTATTGCCGAACAGGTCATGAAAATCTGTGCGATAGTCCCGCATTCACGGGATGCACCCGGGATGGCGGTTATGCGACCCATACGGTTGCGGACGCTCGCTTCTGCTTCAGGATACCCGACGCCTTTTCCAATGAAGAAGCCGCGCCCTTGCTGTGCGCCGGGCTGATCGGCTGGCGGTCCCTGCGCGCTGCGGGGGAGGGAACGCGGATCGGTCTCTACGGATTTGGCGCCGCCGCGCATATCATCGCCCAGATTGCGCTGTGGCAGGGCCGGGCGGTTTATGCCTTTACCAGGGCGGGAGACGACGAGGGACAGGCTTTTGCGCGATCACTCGGCTGCGCCTGGGCCGGATCATCGGAGGATGACCCGCCCGTGGAACTCGATGCGGCGATCCTCTTTGCCCCCGTCGGTGATCTTGTTCCGCGCGCGCTGCGTGCAATCCACAAGGGAGGCAGGGTGATCTGCGCAGGGATCCACATGAGCGACATTCCGTCGTTCCCCTATGCTGACCTCTGGGGTGAGCGAACCATTGCATCGGTGGCTAGGCTCAGGACTCGTTGATCAGAGCCAGAAGAGCACTGTTGCCGCGAGCGCGAGAGCGGAGAAGAAGACGGTCGGGCAGCGGTCGTATCGCGTTGCCACGCGTCGCCAGTCCTTGAGGCGACCAAACATGATCTCGATGCGGTTACGGCGTTTGTATCGGCGCTTGTCGTATTTGACGGGCAAGGATCGAGATTTCCGGCCGGGAATGCAGGGTTTGATGCCTTTTTGCTCGAGTGCGTCCCGGAACCATTCGGCGTCATAGCCCCGGTCGGCAAGCATCCATTGCGCCTTGGGCAGATCGTCGAGCAAGGCTGCCGCGCCGGTATAATCGCTGATCTGTCCAGCGGTGATGAAGAAGCTCAAGGGGCGGCCATGGGCATCGGTGATGGCGTGAAGCTTGGTATTCATGCCGCCCTTCGTGCGTCCGATCAGGCGGCCGCGATCCCCTTTTTTACCCGCAGGCTCGAAGCCGTGCGGTGTGCCTTCAGATAGGTCGCATCGATCATGACGGTCGTTGGCTCTGCGCGTTCGGCAGCGAGGCCTTCCATCATGCGCCCGAAGACACCCATCTCGCCCCAGCGCTTCCAACGGTTGTAGAGCGTCTTGTGCGGCCCGTATTCCCTGGGAGCATCCCGCCAACGCAGGCCGTTCCGATTGACGAAGATGATCCCGCTCAGGACCCGCCTGTCATCCACACGAGGTTTGCCGTGGCTCTTGGGAAAATACGGCGAAAGTCGCGCCATCTGCTCGTCGGTCAGCCAGTACAGGTCACTCACGCTCAGTCTCCTTGCGGAGCCTGAATCACAGACCACTCAGCCAATCAATGGGTCCTGAGCCTAACACTACTTTGGCAGAAATGTGATTTTCGGGATTCCCAAAGGGCAGAATCCCTGATTCATGGGGAGCCAGCTTTTATGGGGGCTGGCGATGAACGGGGATTGGCGGAGCGAACTGGACGCATGGCTTGCGCCGTTTGTCGTGGCTTTGCGGAACAAGACGCGCGGTCGGATGTGCCCTGCCTACATAGCAGGTCTGATTGGACCTGGTGACCGCAAGAGCGTGCAGCCGATGGCGGCGCGGGATGGCGATGTCAGCTACGACAAGCTGCACCACTTCATCGGCAGCGGCGTCTGGGATGAAGCACCACTGGAGATGGCGCTGCTTGCCGAAGCCGACCGGCAGGTGGGTGCCAATGACGCCTGGCTGATCATCGACGACACGGCCTTGCCTAAGAAGGGACGGCATTCGGTTGGCGTGGCGCCGCAATATGCTTCGGCCCTCGGCAAAAACGCCAACTGCCAGACGCTGGTGTCGCTGACTCTGGCTTCGGGCGAGGTACCAGTCATGGTGGGCTTGCGCCTGTTCCTGCCGGAAAGTTGGACGAGCGATATGGCTCGCCTGGAACGTGCCGGAGTTCCCGAGGACTTCCGGCACTACCGGACCAAGCCGGAGATTGCGCTGGCCGAGATCGACAGGGTTCACGCAGCCGGCGTCCGCTTCGGCTGCGTGCTTGCCGACGCAGGATACGGCCTTTCCGCGCCGTTCCGGCAGGGCCTGAGCAAGCGTGGCCTCACCTGGGCAGTTGGCATACCCTTCAAGCAGAAGGTCTACCCCGCCGACGTCGCGATGGTCTTTCCGGTCGCTGGCCGGGGCCGCCCTCGCAAGAACGCGATACCCAACATCACGTCCGTATCGGCGCAGGCGATGTTGGAGACTGTGCCATGGCGCAAGGTCAGCTGGCGGCGTGGAACCAAAGGTCAACTCTCGGCCCGTTTCGCCGCGGTCCGCGTCAAGGTTGCTGACGGTCCGCCGCAGCGCATTCATGACATGGGCGCCCAGCACCTGCCGGGCGAGGAAGTGTGGCTCATTGGCGAGCATCGCTCAACCGGCGAGCGCAAATACTACCTCACCAACCTCCCAGTCGATACTCCGATCAAGCAGCTTGCCGGCGCCATCAAGGCCCGCTGGATCTGCGAACAGGCGCATCAGCAACTCAAGGAAGAACTCGGGCTCGATCACTTCGAGGGCCGATCATGGAAGGGCCTGCACCGGCACGCGCTGATGTCCATGATCGCCTTCGCCTTCCTCCAGTCACTACGCCTCAAGCAAGCCAAAGGGGGGGAAAAAGAATCGCCGGGCCGCCACCGAAGCCGAGCTTGCCGGCGATCCGGCAAGCCATCATTGACCGCCTCCCCAAGCCGCCCGATCGGCCATGTCCGCACTGCGGACGTAGTCCTTTGGAAACTCCTCGGCAAAATCTGCCAAAGTAGTGCTAATCTGACCCGCGAAGACGGCACAAGCTTTTTCGAGATCGCGCAGAAAGCCAACGTCAAATCCGTGACGACGGTCTTTCCGCTGGCTCAAGCCAATGTCGCGCTTGAGCGGTTGCGCAGTGGCGCCGTTGTTGGAGCGGCCGTCCTGGTGCCATCGAACTACGCGAAGGCTTGAGTATGCACTCGCCGCGAAGCGCCCTCTTCACGGCCCCAGGGGCGAGTGCGCGTCACGCGGTGCCTCTGTAAAGTTACGGAGTGCGGTCATCAATGGCCGGGGCCATGATGCGATCATGAGCAGCATTTCACAGATCAAACATGTGCTCGTCGTCGTGGACGGTGCAGAGCATTCCCTGACCGCCGTTGATCAGGCGCTTGCCTATGCCGGTATGCATGAAGCGGCGCTTACGATCGTCGTCGTGACCGAAAATCTCGCATTCGCCGCGGCGGCCGATGCCATGGCTTTCGCGCAGGCCATCACGGTATCCGAGGACCAGCGCGACGAACATCTGGCGGCCGTTCGCGAACGAACCAGGAATACCGCGATCGAAGTAGAGGTTCACTCGGTGTTCGAGGCCAGCGGGCTGATACCCGGTCTCGTGAAGGCTGAAGGCCAGTACGCGGATATCGCGCTGATTCCGGGTGTCGGGCGCTGGCAAAGGGATGGCTTGAGGCGCCGTATCTCCGAGGCGCTTCTGTTTACGGGCGTGCCGACGGTCATTTTGCCGGCCTCCTGGAATCCTGGTCCCATCGATCACGCCGTATTGGGCTGGAACGCATCACTTGAATCGTTCCGCGCCGCGAGGGCGCTTCTCAATCTGGCCGAACCCGATGCCCGTATCGACGTTGCGATTGTCGATGATCCGGGTGTCGAATCCGGGGAGCACCGGGGCGGTGTCCAGATCGCCCGCCTTTTCGCGCGACATGGCCATAGCGGCGGCGTTTGTCCGATCAGCTCATCCGGTAAGGATACGTCGGCTGTCCTTCAGAATTACGCAGTGGAGCAGAAAGCCGATGTGCTCGTGATCGGTGGCTATGGGCGTTCGCGCGCACTCGAGTTCGTGCTTGGCGGCGTGACGCGGGAACTGATCGATCATCAGCGCCTGCCGATCGTTTTCGTACACTGACTGGCGAACCCGTCTAACGGTTGAACGGAGGAGATCATGAAAGCTCTCGTTTATCATGGCCCCGGCGAGAAGAGTCTCGAGGATCGCCCGAGGCCGGCCTTGCAGGCACCCGGCGATGCGATCGTGCGGATCACGAAGACCACCATTTGCGGCACCGACCTGCACATCCTGAAGGGGGATGTGCCGACGTGCGAGCCGGGCAGGATCCTCGGACATGAGGGTGTCGGGATCGTGGAGGAGGTCGGAACCGCGGTTGGAGCCTTCAAGCCCGGAGATCATGTCCTGATCTCCTGCATCACCTCTTGTGCCCGGTGTGAATATTGCCGGCGCGGCATGTATTCGCATTGCGTCGAGGGCGGCTGGATATTGGGCAACAGGATCGATGGCACGCAAGCCGAATTCGTGCGCATCCCCCATGCCGACAACAGCCTTCACGCGATCCCGCCGGGGGCCGATGAGGATGCCCTCGTCATGCTGAGCGACATTCTTCCGACGGGCTATGAGTGCGGCGTCCTGAACGGGAAGGTTGCACCGGGCAGCAGCGTCGCGATCGTCGGCGCTGGACCGATCGGCCTGGCGACCCTGCTGACTGCGCAATTTTATGCACCGGCCCGGATCATCATGATCGATCTCGACGACAATCGCCTCGCCGTCGCGCGCAAGTTCGGCGCGACGGACACGTTCAACAGCGGACGTGATCCGGTCGTGAGCCTGGTTCGAGAGCTCACCGACGGCAAGGGGGTCGATACGGCTATCGAAGCAGTCGGGATCCCTGCGACATTCGCGTTATGCGAAGAACTGGTCGCGCCCGGCGGGGTAATTGCCAATGTCGGTGTCCACGGCGCCAAGGTCGACCTCCATCTGGAGGAACTCTGGTCGCGCAACATCACCATCACCACCCGGCTCGTCGACACCGTCAGCACGCCGATGCTCCTGAAGACGGTCGAGGCCAAGCGCCTGCGGCCCGAACAGCTCGTCACCCATCGTTTCGCGTTGTCGGACATGTTGGAGGCGTATGAGACGTTCGCGCGCGCAGCCGATACTCATGCCTTGAAGGTGGTGATCGACACGTGATCGGGGTTTCCAGCGATATTCCGGGCGATGCGCAGCAATTCCATCCGAATATAGGGAGTTCCGAACCGGCGGAACCATCGTTCGCGCGCGCGCGCCGGCTGCGCCTTCACACGCATCATGAGCTGGTCGCGATCATGCGGACCGACAGCCCGGTGTGCCATGCCGAGGGCCTTGCCGCGCACACCCAGGTCTATATCCGCAACGGCAGCCAGCCGATCGCGGCCACGCTCTATCAGGTGGAGGGCGACTTCCTGGCCGGCGACGAGATCGGTCTGTCCGAAGCGGCCTGGGTCGCGCTTGGCGTGGAGGAGGGAACCGTTGTCCAGGTCGGTCATGCGCCGCCCCTCGAATCGATCGCCTGCGTCCGCCAGCGCATCTACGGACACAGGCTGAACGGGGCCGCGCTGACCAGCATCGTCGGTGACGTGGTGGCGGGCCGCTATGCCGATGTGCACCTCGCCGCCTTCCTCACGGCTACCGCCACGCTTCCCTTCGACGAGGACGAGACCTACCATCTCACCAGGGCGATGGTCGAGGCCGGCGACCGTTTGTGTGCATGGCGGTGACAAAACCAGCCAGTGGAGCGCCGGCATTGTGCTGAGCGCGGCGGAGTAAAATCCGGCCATTGGTTAGGCTGAACCTTTTTGAGGTCGGCCAAGGATGTTTGCCGTGGAGAGCTACGCCGCTGTTCGGCGCTTTGTGTTTATCGAGGGTCACAGCCAGCGCGAGGCGGCGCGGGTCTTCGGGCTGAGCCGGGAGACGGTGGGGAAGATGTGCCGGTTCTCGCTACCGCCGGGCTACACGCGGACCAAGCCCGTGGAGAAGCCGAAGCTGGGTCCTCTGCTACCGGTGATCGACGCGATCCTGGCGGCGGATGGGACCGCGCCGGTGAAGCAGCGGCATACCGCCAAGCGGATCTTCGAGCGGCTCCGCGACGAGCATGGCTTTGCAGGCGGCTACACGGTGGTGAAGGATTATGTCCGGATCAGCCGAGCCCGCGGGCGCGAGACGTTCGTGCCACTGGCCCACCCACCGGGCCATGCGCAGGTCGATTTTGGCGAAGCGGTCGGGGTGATCGGCGGGGTGCGGCAGAAGATCCACTTCTTCTGTATCGACCTGCCGCAGTCGGACGCCTGCTTCGTGAAGGCGTTCCCGCGCGAGACCACCGAGGCATTCCTCGACGGGCACGTGTCGGCGTTCGCCTTCTTCGGCGGAGTGCCGCTATCGATCCTGTACGACAACACCAAGATCGCGGTGGCGAAGATCTGCGGCGACGGGAAGCGCGAGCGGACGCGGGCCTTCACCGAACTGGTCAGCCATTACCTGTTCCGAGACCGCTTCGGCCGTCCGGGCAAGGGCAACGACAAAGGCAAGGTCGAGGGACTGGTGAAGTTTGCCCGGCGCTGCTTCATGACGCCGGTCCCTGACGCGGCGAGCTTCGATGCCTTCAACGCCGAACTGGAGCATCGCTGCCGCGCGCGCCAGGCCGAGCGTGCCGGCCGGCACACCGCGACCATCGGTGAGCGCCTGGTGGCCGATCTGGCAGCGCTGCGCCCATTGCCGGCGGTGCCGCTGGAACCGTGCGAGAAGCGGGCAGCGCGTGTCTCCTCGACGGCGCTGGTGCGCTACCGGACCAACGACTACTCGGTGCCGACGGCCTATGGGTTCCAGGACGTCGTGGTGAAGGGCTTCGTCGATGAGGTCGTGATCCTGTGCGGTGGGCAGGAGATCGCCCGGCATCCCCGCTGCTACGCCGAAGGTGCGTTCATCGCCGAGCCGCTCCACTATCTCGCCCTCATCGAGACCAAGCCGGGGGCGCTCGACCAGGCGGCTGCGTTGCAGGGCTGGCGCCTGCCTGAGGTGTTCCAGCATCTGCGGCATCTGTTGGAGGCCAGGATGGGCAATCGCGGCAAGCGCGAGTTCATCCAGGTCCTGCGGCTGCTGGAGGCCTTGCCGCTCGATATCGTCACCGCTGCGGTGACCCAGGCGATCCAGATCGGCGCGCCCGGCTTCGACGCAGTCAAGCTGATCGCGCTGGCGCGCATCGAGCGGCGGCCCGCCCGGCTCGATCTGGCGGCCTATCCGCATCTGCCCAGAACCGCGGTGAAGACGACGTCGGCGGCCGACTATGCGGTGCTGGCGGCATGACCCGGGCTGATGACCCGATGCCCACGGGCACGATGAGCACGGCGCCGCAGGTGCTGCTCGCCCATCACCTCAAGCAGCTGAAGCTGCCGACGGTGCTGCGCGAGTATGACAAGGTCGCCCGCGAGTGCGCCCGCGATGGTGTCGATCACCCGCGCTACCTGCTCCGGCTGATCGAACTGGAGCTGATCGACCGCGAACGGCGCACGGTCGAGCGACGCATCCGGGCCGCCCGGTTCCCGGCGGTGAAGAGCTTCGACACGTTCGACTTCGCCGCCATCCCCAGCCTCAACAAGCCGCTGGTGCTCGAGCTGGCCCGCTGCGAGTACATCCTGCGCCGCGAGAACGTCATCGCACTTGGCAACAGCGGCACCGGCAAGACCCATGCCGCGCTCGCGCTGGGCCTGGCGGCCTGCCAGAAGGGGTTCACGGTCGCGTTCACCACCGCCGCCGCACTGGTCAACCAACTCATGGAGGCGCGCGACGAGCGCCGGCTGCTCAAGCTCCAGCGCGAGCTTGCCGCGGTCAAGCTGCTGATCGTCGATGAGCTGGGCTATGTGCCGCTGACGGCGACCGGCGCCGAACTGCTGTTCGAGGTCTTCTCGCAGCGCTACGAGCGCGGCTCGACCATCGTCACGTCCAACCTGCCCTTCGAGGACTGGACACAGGTCCTGGGCTCCGAACGGCTCACCGGCGCGCTGCTCGACCGGCTGACCCACCACGTCAGTATTCTGACCATGAACGGCGACAGCTACCGGCTGAAGCAGTCCGCCGGCCGCCGCCGATCCGCCGCCAGGGCGGAGCAATACCCGGCCAGCGACACCATCGACCCGGACACCGGCCAGATCACCACCACCTGATCGGCAAAGACAACAATGATATGAAGAGGGCCCCGATCGGGGCCCTCTTCATATCATCATCCCTGCATCAACAATGGCCTGCTTTTACTCCGCCCCGCTGGCTTGGAATCAGACCGCCGTTGACACACACGAAGCCCCGGCGCTGAAGACCGTCGGCGATCAGTGCCGCCATTCGCTCATTATCTTCGACGATGAGAAGGCGCATGGGTTTAATGTAGACTTTCCACCAGGAACGAAAGGCAAGAAGGATTGAAGCTTTCTACCAGACCATCAACCGATGTTTTCAATCCCTTTCCTCGTGCGAACCGTGATGGGAATGGCGTTGCTGCGGCGCGAAGGCGGTCGGATCCACCATGACAATGGCGATGATTGCCAGAACGATCGCTGCGGCACCAAGTAGAGCCGCAAACAAGCCTGGTCCCCGAGCCTCACGCACATTCGGATAGAGGCTGTTCTTCTTGCGGCCGCTGATCATCGCGCGAACAAGGTTTTCGCCGGTGAGCAGCGACATCAACAGCACGGCGCCGACATGAAGCCCGATCAAAGCAAGCAGGCTGTAGGCGAGGGCTTCATGAAGGTCTTTGTCCATGCCGCCTGCCGCAACGCTGCTGCCGCTCCAGATGACGATTCCGGTCAATCCGATCAGCGCCACGACTGCGATCGCGCCCAGTGGATTATGACCCACGGAACGTCGAGGATGGCCAGCTAGAAGGTCGCGTGCATGGGTGGCGATTGCTGTTGGCCGAATGAAATTCACGAACCGGGCATGCTCGCCTCCGACGAAGCCCCAGATCAGACGGAACGCAAGCAAGGCAGCAGCAGACCATCCTGCGACCATATGCCACGATGCGATCGGACTATCGTCGTCGGAAGAGAGAAACGCGATCGAGATCGCTAGGACCAGCAGCCAATGGAATAGCCGTAGCGGCGTGTCCCAAACCTTGAATGTCCTTGTATATTCAGAATTTGTCATCACGTTCGCCTTTCCAGCTGGAAGGGCTACGGGTGTTCACTGACCGAATCCTGACGATGTGAGCAGCGTGGTTCAAACCACTGTTCCGAACAGCCTCCCGATGCCCGCGGTCGCAGCCAGGGCCAGCGCGCCCCAGAATGTGACCCGTAGGATTGATTTCATGGGGCGGGCGCCCCCGGCCCAGGCGCCAAGCGCGCCCAGCAGTGCGAGAAACAACAGGGTTGCCGCGACCTCGATTGCGACGAGGCTATCATGCGGAACGACGGCGACCAACATCAGGGGCATGAGGGCGCCTGTGCTGAAAGTTGCGGCGGATGTGAGCGCGGCCTGGATAGGGCGGGCGGTCACGACTTCGGAAATGCCGAGTTCGTCGCGGGCATGCGCGGCCAGCGCATCCTTTGCCATTAGTTCGTCGGCTACCTGCCGGGCCAGTTCCTCATTCAGACCGCGTTTGACGTAGATGTCCGCCAGTTCCTGATGCTCGAGCACCGGTTGAACGGCGAGTTCACCTCTTTCCCGGGCGAGGTCGGCATTCTCCGTGTCCGCCTGAGAGCTGACCGAGACATATTCGCCGGCGGCCATCGACATGGCGCCTGCCACCAGCGCCGCCATCCCTGCGACCAGGATATTGGCCTTGCCCGCGCCGGAGGCTGCGACGCCGACGATGAGGCTCGCGGTCGAAACGATCCCATCATTGGCTCCCAGCACTGCCGCGCGTAGCCAGCCGATGCGTGACACCGCATGGCGTTCGGGATGGGATCTTAGTCGGCTCATGGTGTCCTTCGTAAAATGCCGTGAAAAAGTTCAACAGTCTTTCCTGACGAAACCCTGACGATGATTGGTAGCCGGCATAGCTCAGCAATCCCTACTTGAATCGGTCTACATTTGTCGCACCACGCTGAAATCGGCACTCGGTGAAGGGGCCGTCACGCTTGAATCCATAGAGATTGGAGAGACCCGGCCTAGTTCATGTGATCATGGCCTCCTGCAGGCGGCTCATGAGAGGCAGCGCCAATTCCAGATCATCCGGTTCGACGGCTGCCTCCAATATGGTTTCGACGTGCATGACGGCTATGTTCACAGCTTTGGCCTTCGCATGACCGCGGGGATCGATTTCGGAATCCGTCTTCTTGCGAAACTTCGGGGTGAAGAGACTGCAAAAATTACGTAACTCGCGATCGAATATGATCCAGCCCCCCGTTCGATACGGGTCGTCCACGTAATGCGAGTCCTGAACTAATCGCGACAGCGCGTGCGATTATGGGTGAGGATGCGGCCTATCAGGCCGCTTTGATCGCTGCGGAACGTCGCGTATGAGTGAGAGGCGCGTTAGAGGGGCTTACAAGCCGCATCAGCTTCCAGCCCAGGAAATAGCGGAACGGGAGCCGAACTGGGCAAGGATAACTTGCACTACGTCGCTCAATAACTGCGGCAATCCCCATTCGGATAACGGAAACCGAGCGTATATTGCGAGATGAAGCGATACGGCCTTCCGCTCGAACATGATCGCCGTCGCTGGACAATGGAAGCCGTGGACCGAAAGGGAGGTCCACGAAATCGTAGCCCGATCACGGGAAAGGAATTATCTTTCCCGATTGCTGACCCACATGCTTGCCGTTTTTCGCTGGCGGATGATCGAACAAGATTGGCGGCGCCTCCTCTCGCTGCTTGCTCCGTCAAAGTGAGCGGTTTCGCGCGGGCATCGTCCCCAGTCTACCGTTTCGGCGCCTTTGGGCGCTGCGCGCGGATTTCCGCCAGCAGCACGCCAAGATATTTCTCAGCTTCGGCAGCTTCGCTTTCGGGATAGGCGGCCGTCATGCGTCCGCTCCAATAGCCATAGTCGACTGTCGTCAGGCTGGAACGCCATGGTTTGCCGTCGCGATAGCCGGTGAAAGTTCCGCGATAGGCCTTGAGGCGGCGATTGGTTGGGATCGTCGCCGGTCCTTCCGACACGATGGTCGGCGCGGCAAAATGGGACATCGTAGCCTGACGCATGATCATATAGTGGTCGCGTGGCGGCATCTGGTCGATATGGACCACCGCCATCCGCACCACGATGCGATCGTCGCCGGTGCCGAGTGGCCGGTCGTAGCCGATGGCGATATACTCGCCGCCCGGATCGAATGCCCGTTCCCTGAGGCGGGTAAAGCCCTCGAATTCCTCCGGGAAGCGCAGGCCGCTGGCCACGTGGACAAGAGTTGTGCCGTCCGGCGCCAACTCAAATCCGTCGGGTACCGCGATTGCCGTGGCGTCGGCCGAAGGTGGCGCAGCGGGCGCGGTTTCAGCCAGTGACGGAGCCGCCGAGGACAGCCCCAGCAGGATGGCGGCGGCAAGGGAAACTGGAACGCGCAATGATCGGGACATCGAAGTCAAATCCTCTGGTGAGTATGTCGTAATTAGGCCGGTCTTCGCAATTACGGCAGGGGATTGTTTGGAATCAGGCGGTAAGACGCTGCGATGGACGCGAAGTCGGGATTGCACAACGTCATCGTTCGTTTGTATCCGCTTGGGCATCCTCGCCCGTGAGCACGGTCAGGGATGTGCCTGTACTCCCGCTTTCGAGGGTATCGGCCGTGACGATCAGCGTGCTTCCCGGTTTGAGCACCGACAGCAGGCCCCGTCTGAAGTCCTCGGGAAGGATTAGCCGCTCCCGGTCCTGCCGCGAGACTTCCCCCGTCTGTGCACCGCCAAATACAGGGAGGAACATCCAATGCGTCCCGTGTTCGTCGATGGAGGCGAGGTTGAAGGCCTGAAGGCCGGAGATCTTGCCGCGGATGGCGACAGGCGCCGAACCGATTTCGATGCCGTTTCGCAACACCACGGCGCGCTGGTCCGCCGCGCTGACGATTATGGAGATCGGCCCTGTGAGTGCTTTCTCTGGCTGCCAGACCGTCAAAAAGGCATTCCCGAACGACGAGCGCCGGGCCGTATCCTGCAGGATACGGGGAGCTGGGGCAAAGCGCGGAATCTCGCTTGCCTGCGTGATGATGACCGTCAGGCCAAGCTGCGTGACATCATAGAGGTGCTCGGCGAACGTCAGGGGAAACCGGATGCATCCGTGCGAGGCGGGATAGCCCGGAAGATTGCCGGCGTGCATGGCAATCCCGTCCCAGGTGAGGCGCTGCATGTAGGGCATCGGCGCGTCATTGTAGAGGTTCGATCTGTGCGCGACTTTCTTTTGGAGGATGGTGAAAACCCCGGTGGGCGTTTCGTGGCCGGCTGCGCCGGTGGAAACGGTCGAGATGCCGATCAGGACGCCGTTGCGATAGACATAGGCCCGCTGCCTGGCGAGGCTGACGATGATGACCACCGGACCATCGGGAGCCGTTTCGGGCGCCCACAGGAACTCTCCTGGCCGTAACGCTTCCACGCTCGCCGCGATCGATCCTGGATCAAGCGCCATAGCGCGGATCGGAGCGGCGGTCAGGCAGAGCGCGGCAGTCATGGTGCCGGCAAGAAGCGTTCGGCGCGAGAAGCGTGTCGATGGTGCGTGGGATGCGCCGGCCGTTGCCACGGCAGTGAGCGTCGGGGTTCGCAATATGATGTCTGGTGTTGTGATCTTATCCATCCTCTTCTGATCAGGCCATAATATCGGTCTGCTTCGCGACGGCCAGCGAATCCTTGCCGAAGAACATTTCTGTCCGTCCTGCAAATACACGGCGACACGTTCCTTGGTTGGCGGACCACTGCTGCTATGTTGCGTCGATATGACCCCGCGAACGATTCTGTTTCCAACCGATTTTAGCGGTCGCTGCGACCGAGCCCGCGACCGCGCGATACAGCTGGCGAGCGAGTGGCGCGCACATCTGGTTCTTCTCCATGTTCAGAGGGATCCCGATCCCGCAGACATGCTCGACGGACTGCAGGCTGCCGAGAGTCGCCTTCATGCCCGCTTGCGGGCGGAGGTGGCGGACCCGGATATTCCGGTCGAGACACGCCTCGCCACCGGCGCCGTCTCGCAGGCGGTGCTGGAAGCGTCAACCGCATGCGGGGCGGATCTCATCGTGACCGGCATCTCGCGCCATGACGATATCGGGGATTTCCTGATCGGCACGACCGTGGAGCGCATGATACGCCATGCTCATGCGCCGGTGCTTATCGTGAAGGAAAAGACTCAGCACCACTATCGCCGGGTCTTGGTCGCAACCGATTTCTCCGGCTGCTCGGCCCAGGCGCTTCGCACGGCCATGGCCGCATTCCCCGCTGCCGAGATCACTCTCGTTCACGCCTATCACGTGCCGCTGGAGGCACTTCGGGGCCGGGAAGGGCCGGCAGCTGCGCTGCAGGCCAGGATAGCCTATGATCTGGATGCCTTTCTGGACAGGACCGATCTGCCCGCCGACGCACGCGACAGGCTGGATATCAATGTCGACTATGGCGAGGTTTGCGAGGTTGTCCGCAATCATGTGAAGCTGAGCGAAACCGACCTGGCCGTGATCGGAACGCACGGTCGATCGGCCCTGACGGTGGCGGTGCTCGGCAGCACGGCGCGGGCGCTGCTCAGCCGTCTCGATTGCGATGTCCTGCTCGTGCGCCAGCAGCCGCAGGCGGATGCTGCCGTCTGATCCGGATCGTCATCCTTGCCTGCCTGGGCTTCGTCGCGGCGTCGATGCTCGCGACCTGGGTCTACGGCCTGTTCGCCAGTCGCGCGCAGGGGGAGCCTTCCTACGCACTGTCGATCGAACGCGGCCGGACGCCGCTCGATCAGCGTATTGGCGCCACGACGGATGCGCACCCCGGTGAGAGCGGCCTGCTTTTGCTGGACGAGAATCTCGACGCCTTCGCGGCACGTGGATTGTCGGCGCGCAAGGTCGAGCGCTCGCTCGATCTGATGTATTACATCTGGCACGACGATCTGACCGGCCGCCTTCTTCTGGCCGAGGCCCTGTCCGCGGCCGATCGCGGCGTCAGGGTGCGGATCCTGATCGACGACATCGGCACCAGCCATACATCTGATGCGATGATCGCCATGGCGCATCATCCGCATATCGAGATCCGTATCTTCAACCCGACCCGGGCGCGGCAGGGCGGCTTGCGGCGCGGCATCGAAATGATGCTGCGCGCCTTCAGCGTGACCCGGCGCATGCACAACAAGGCCTGGATCGCTGATGGCCGCGTCGCCATCCTTGGCGGGCGCAATATCGGCGACGCCTATTTCGATGCCGCGACGCAAACCAATTTCCGCGACATGGACGTGCTGGTGATGGGGCCAGCCGTCGCCCAGACGGAGAAGATCTTCGACGATTACTGGAACAGCGGCCTGGCGTTGCCGGTCGATAGGCTTTCGCCCTTGAAAGATCCTGGCGTGGCGCTGACGCGGATCGCCGCCGAATTGAGCAACGCTGCCAATGAGGCTGCCGCGCGCCCCTATCTGGAGCGCATCGCCAAACGGCTCTCGCTTCTCGATCCCGAGACCACGCGGCCCGACTGGACTCGCGCCGCCCGCGTGATCGCCGATCCGCCGCGCAAAGTGCTGGGCAAGGAGGGCAAGAACTGGCTGATGCACGACCTGCTGCCGGTCTTCGATGCGGCGCGGGAAAGGCTTGAAATCACTTCGCCCTATTTCATCCCCGGCGAGGAAGGCACGGCGGCGCTCGCCGCGATTGCGGCAAAGGGGGTTTCGGTCTCGGTCCTGACCAATTCTCTTGCGGCAACCGATGTCGCCGCGGTCCATGGCGGTTATGCGCGCTACCGTGTTCCGCTGCTCGAGGCAGGGATCAAGCTCTGGGAATTGCGGCCCGAGCATCAGGAGCGGGACTTTTCCCTGCGAGGATCGAGCCGGGCAAGCCTGCACACCAAGGCTTTCACTGCCGACGGGCATATGGGGTTCATCGGCTCGATGAACCTGGATCCTCGTTCGGCTTCCCTCAACACGGAAATGGGCGTCCTCTTCGAGTCCGAGGCCCTGGCCCGGAAGATGGCTGCCATCTGGCAGCGCGATACCGCGCCCTCCCGCAGCTATGAGGTCTGTCTGACGTCGGATGGCGACGTGGAATGGGCCGGGAGCCGGAACGGCGTGCCCGTCCGATACGACCGGGAACCGGAAGCCTCGTTCTGGCGCAGACTAACCGCACAGGCCATTGGCCTTCTGCCGCTGGAATCGCAGCTTTGACCCAAGCAGGCTTTCGGCGCCGTCTTCAATTTTGCGTGTTGCCGACGAATGGACCGTCTGCGACGGGGACCTGTTTCCTTGAGATCATGCGCTTGAGCGCGGATCGTTGTCGGAGCGCAGAAATCTGCTCCAGTCGATCTGGGCGAGCGCAGCAAGCAGGATGATCATGCCGATCTGCATCGCGATGCCCCACGGACTGGTGAGGCGCTCGGTAAAGACGTCACCCAGGCTCGATTTGCGGATCACGCCTGCTGTCGCGGCATAGATCGAATAGGAGACGAGACGCCCGACGAAAAACGCTGCTGTGAACTTCCCCAGCCTGATACCCGCAAGGCCGGCCGCTTCGAACAGTTGCGCCGAGGGAAGCGGAGAGAGAGCGAACAGTGCGAGCCCGAAAATCGCGCTTTTCGGTCGGTCCTCGACGACTTTTTTCGCTGCTTCGAGGTTGCGCTTTTGTTTCGCGGGCAAATAGTCCTTGAGAAATCGAAAGCCCCAGGCAAGCAGCAAACGTCCAAGAGCGGCCGCGAGCGCGCCAATGAACACGATCAAGGCGACAGGCAGATCGGTCGTCAGGCCATAGAGAACGATGATCGACCATGTCGGGGGACCGAACGCGGGCAACAGGTTGATACCAAGGACGATCAGGAAGAGAATCAGGCACGCGGTCATTTCGCCTTCGGCGTTATCGCATTTGCGCAGGGTCAGCGAGCCGGATGGGAGAGATGTCTTTCAGCCTGTCAATCCATGCGTCTACTTCTCGACGCGCGTCCAGATCTGCGACCGGCACCCGATGCGCCCGACGAGGCAGCCGTTCGCCTCGAGCCTGTTGCTGTCGAGTACCGTGACGCGCCCGGTGAAGGTCCGGCCGATATCGGGCACGAAAACGCGGCCGCGCCACACGCCGGGCTGCTCCTGCTCGAAATCACGAAACAGCTGTGCGCCCACCAGAGGATCCGGGCTGCCCTTGCGCGCATCGGCTTTCGCCTTGTCGTTAGCCCAGACGACGACACCGCACATCCTGTCGTCGCACGGTTGCGCGCGGATATGCACACTGTTTGCAGGGTTGCGCCAGATAGTCCCGGAAATGCTCGATGCCGGAGCATTTCCGACCGTTGCCGCCAGGATGAGCAAGACCGAAAGCGGTTTGTATCCTCCGATCATCCTGGCGTTTCCTTTGTTGTTCGGGGCAGGGCACCCTTGCCGCACTAAGTCTATAGCTTACCGATGCGGCGCAGACCCATGGCGAGGATGATGAGGAAGGTTCCTCGCAGCAGGAAGCTCAGGCCGACCGCCAATGCCAGGAAGGCAAGTCCGGTCGCGGGATCGCTGAACAGGAGGAGACCGCCCAGAACAGTGTCGAGAACGCCGAGTAGCAGGCGCCAGCCCCGGTCATGCGCAGACTGGAATGCGCCGACGATTTCGAAAACGCCGATGATGAGCAACCAGGCGCCGATCAGCGCGACGAGCGTCAAGGCCCCGGCGAAGGGATTGAAGAAAGTGATGGCGGCCGCGACGAGGCTCAGCACGCCGAGGAGGATCTCGATCCAGCGTGCGCGCCGGGAGAGCGAGGACAACCCGGCCGCGATAGCCAGTATTCCGTATATGAGGAGCGCCACGGCAAGGAAAACACCTGTCGCGAAGCCCGTCGCGATTGGGTTGAGGAGCGCAAAAACGCCGATCAGGATCACGAGCAGCCCATAAGCCAGGACCCAGCCCCAACTGGTCTCCAATGCCGGGTCGGCCATACCATAGGGGCTGGAATAGCGCCTCGATTGTGACGGCATGTGAAGGGCTCCTTCTTGGTGACTCGGAACTTTTGCTGTGAGCGTGTCGACTATTGCCAGAGTGCAACCTCAAGTCGAGCAGGAAGCGCTGATGTCGCAGGAGGCGTCGCTCAAGTGCGTGATGTGCATGAAGGCGGGTTTCAACGCACCAGTGCCACGCCCAGACGAAAACGGGTCGTATGGCGATCATAGTCGAGCAGATTCTCGCCATAGCCGATGAAGCTCTGGCCGAAGAGATAGAAGTCGGGTCCCCCACCCAATAGCCGCGAGAGCGGATAGGAAAGATCGGCGGCGAGTGCGCCTTTGCCGCTGGAGACGCTGAACCGCGTGGATGTCGTAAGGCGTAGGCCGTCATCTTTCCCGACTTCCAGGAAGAGCGAGCTATTGCCCCTGTAGCGGCGGATATCGGGATTGTCGGATTTGTCGCCGACAAGGAGGGAGAAGCGCGGAGCTACCGACAGGCGATAGCCGCCGCCCAGTGGGAAGGCGGCCATCGGCGCCACATAGAGCGTGTTGAGGCTGCGGGAATCGAGACCGGAGCGACCGTTGGATTCATGGCGAAAGCCGCCCTGTGCGCTCAGCGAGATGCCGCGTGTCAACGTAGCTGAAGGGGTCAGGTAGAAGAGTTCCGGCTGATAGTCGATGTTACGAAACGGCGAGGAATCCGCGCCAAGATCCCAGAACATGCGCTGGGTATAGGCAAAATGCAGTCCGTCGCGCCAGGAAAGTGGCAAGCCCTGGGCGCGTCTCGTTCCGAAAATCTGATATTTGAAGCTGATCTGGATGCGTGCGGCGCTGTCGGTGCTCGGACCATAGACAGCATAGATCGGTTCATAGGCCGACAGGTTGGCGAAAAAGGCGTTGCCCGCCGACCGGTCCGAGGGAGGCGGCACAGCCTTGTTTTCCAACCCCGGCGCGTTGGGAGGCCCGGATTGCGCGGAGGTGTTCGTGGCTATTTGCGCCCCTCGGTCCGCGGGCCGCAATGCCAGCGTGATCTGCCGCGTGCCCCATGCGGGAACGGAGATCGCGGCGCCTTCCAGCGACAGATTGGTCCTCCGCGCAAGCCGGTAGGTCGCGCGCGTGAAACCGCCAGGTGGAATGATCGGGTTTGGAGGCGTCGTCGCCATGCGCTCCAGCCAGACGGTGCGAGAGACGCCGCTCTGCTCCACCTGCGCTTCGATGCGGTCCGGAAGGGCCATGCCCTGCGGATCGCCGCTGTCATTGAGCAGGCGCAGATCGACCAGAACGGCGCCGGTTTCGTCCTCCTGCCCGGCATCGCTGATCAGGATTTCGACGGGCGATGCGGCATGAGCCGCGGCAGGGGTGGCAAGCGCGATGGCGGCAAGGCTTATCGCGCGCCTCATGATGGATTCTCCCCCAGCACATGCAAGGTGTGGAGCGCGATCATCCGTTCCTCGTCGGTGGGAATGACGCGCACCGCGACATGGCTGCCGGGCGTGCTGACAAGCGGGGCGCCGGCAGCGTTCGCCTGTTCGTCGAGTTCCACGCCCAGCCATGCGAGGCGTGCGCAGATACGCTGGCGCATCGCGGCGTCGTTCTCTCCGATCCCGGCGGTGAAGACGATGCCGTCCAGCCCGCCCATCGACGAGGCGAGCGCGGCCGTCTCGCGCGCGGCGCGCCAGGCGAACAGCGCCATCGCCTCTTCCGCTTCCGGCGCATCGCTGGCCGCGAGCGCCCGCATGTCGCTCGACAGGCCGGACACGCCGAGCAGGCCGGACTGCCGGTAAAGCATGTCCTCCACATCGGCCGCGCTCATGCCCATGCGGAGCTGAAAGTGCAGGATCACGCCGGGATCGATAGTGCCGCAGCGCGTGCCCATCACCAGGCCGTCGAGCGCAGTGAAGCCCATGGTCGTATCGACGCTCCTGCAGTCCCGCATGGCGCAGAGGCTGGCCCCGTTGCCCAGGTGCGCCGCGACCACGCGGCCCGCGGCCAGCGCCGGGTCGATCTCCGCGAGACGCATTGCGACATATTCATAGGACAGGCCGTGAAAGCCGTAGCGGCGGATGCCCTGATCGTGGAACTTGCGCGGGATGGCCAGGCGCGAGGCGACGTCCGGCTTGTCGTGGTGGAAGGCCGTATCGAAGCAGGCGACCTGCGGCAGGTCGGGTTTCAGCTTCGCGATCGCGCGGATCGCCGCGAGGTTGTGCGGCTGATGCAGCGGGGCGAGGGGGCACAGCGTTTCCAGCCTGTCCAGCAGGTCGGCATCGACCAGGCGGGGCGTGACGAAGTCCAGGCCGCCATGCACCACGCGATGGCCGATGGCGATCACGTCCCGCCCTTCCAGCGGATGATCTCCCGCCCAGGCGAAGAGGTCCGCCAGGAGATCCGCATGGCTGAGCGCAGCGCCGTCCGGCCAGTCCCGCTCGATGAGGATTTCTCCCGTCGCGGAGCGGGCCCGCAGGCTGGGCGCGATGCCGATCTTCTCGATCTTGCCGCCTGCCGAGAGCGTCAGCCCGTCCCGGCCATCGAGCGTGAACAGCGAGAACTTGATGCTGGACGAACCGGAGTTGATCGCGACGACGGCTTTCATGCGCTCGCCGTCCCCGGCAGGCCGGGCGCGGCCTTGGTGGCGGCGCGCGCCATCAGCACCGCGACCGCGCAGGAGGCGAGGCGGGTGCGCAGGCTGTCGGCCCGGCTGGCGAGGATGATCGGCACGCGCGCGCCCAGCACGATGCCTGCCGCGTCCGCACCGCCCAGGAAGGTGAGTTGCTTGGCCAGCATGTTGCCAGCCTCCAGGTTTGGCACGACGAGAATTTCCGCTTTGCCCGCCACCGGCGAGACGATGCCTTTCTCCTTCGCGGCGGCTTCGCTGATCGCATTGTCGAAAGCCAGGGGTCCGTCCAGCACGCCGCCCGTGATCTGACCGCGATCGGCCATCTTGCACAGGGCAGCGGCGTCGAGTGTGGATTGCATCGCGGGATTGACAGTCTCCACGGCGGAAAGGATCGCCACTTTCGGTTCCGCGATGCCGATGACATGGGCAAGGTCGATGGCGTTGCGGATGATGTCCGCCTTCTCCTCGAGTGTCGGCGCGATGTTGATCGCGGCATCCGTGATGATGAGCGGTGTCGGATGGTTCTGGACGTCCATGACATAGGCATGGCTGATCCGGCGCTCGGTTCGCAGGCCCGTGGCGGAGCGCACGATGGCGCCCATCAATTCGTCGGTATGGAGCGAGCCTTTCATCAACAGCTTCGCTTCGCCGCCGCGCACCAGGTCCACGGCCTTTGCCGCCGCTTCGTGGCTATGGGCGGCGGATACGATGCGGAAAGGCGAAATGTCCTTGCCGGCGTCTTCGGCCGCCTTGCGGATCTTCGCTTCCGGCCCGACCAGGATCGGCATGATGAGATTGGCTTCGGCGGCTTCAATCGCGGCCAGCATGGCGGCCGCGCTGCAGGGATGAGCCACCGCCGTCGGTTCCGGCACGCCATTGGCGGTCATCTCGATCAGCTTGCGGTAGCCGTCATGGTCGCGCAGGCTGACCTCCGGCAGCGCCGCACGGGGGCGGCGGACCTTCTCGGCCGGCGCCTTGACTTCGGCCTGGCCGCTGATGACTTCCTCGCCGTCCTGGTTGACGCAGCGGCAATCGAACAGGATATCATGGTGCGCGCGTTTTTCCGCCACCGTCACCGACGCCGTGATCGTGTCGCCAAGGCCTACCGGCCGCGTGAACTGCAGCGACTGGCTGAGATAGATCGCGCCGGGGCCGGGCAGTTCGGTGCCCAGCACGGCGGAGATGAGACCGCCGCCCCATAGTCCGTGCGCGATGACGCGGCGGAACATGTCGGTCGCGGCATAGTCGGCGTCCATATGCGCCGGGTTCACGTCGCCGGACACGAGCGCGAAAAGCTGGATGTCCTCTTCGGTCAGCGTGCGCGAGATACTGGCGGTATCGCCCACTTTTATCTCGTCGAAGGTGCGGTTCTCGATCATGGTTCCGTCAGTCATTGCTCAATGCTCCAGCACATAATGGCCGGGAGCATCGGCGATCGCCGCATAGCCCTTGTCCGCTGCGCCCATGGGCGGCGGCGCACCAGGTTCTCCCGAACGCGCGGCCAGCCATTCTCCCCACGCCGTCCACCATGAGCCTTGCTTTTGCTCGGCGCGGCTTGCCCATTCTTCGGGATCGTAGGAGGTGCCGTCGACCTCGCGGGTCAACACGCGGTAGCGGCGGCCCTTGTGGCCCGGTTCCGAAACGATGCCGGCATTGTGCCCGCCGCTGGTCAGGACGAAAGTGATCTCGGCCCCGGTCAGCAGGTGGATCTTGTGGACGGAATGCCATGGCGCGACATGATCGCGCTCGGTTCCGACCACGAACAGCGGTTTGCGGATGGAGGCAAGGTTGATGGTTCGCCCATCCACCCGGTATTTTCCTTCGGCCAGGTCGTCGTCGAGGAACAGGCGGCGCAGATACTGGCTGTGCATGGCATAGGGCATCCGTGTGCCGTCGGCGTTCCAGGCCATGAGGTCGTTCATCGGTTCGCGCTCGCCCATCAGGTAGGTGGCGAGCACACGCGACCAGACCAGATCGTTGGAACGCAGGATCTGGAAGGCGCCGCCCATCTGGCTGCTGTCCAGATAGCCCCGGCTCCACATCATGTTCTCCAGCAGGTTGAGCTGGCCTTCGTCGATAAACAGGCCCAATTCCCCCGGCTCGCTGAATTCCGTCTGTGCGGCCAGCAGTGTGACGCTGGCGAGCCTGTCATCTCCGTCGCGCGCCATGGCCGCGGCCGCGATCGAGAGCAGCGTGCCGCCCAGGCAATAGCCCATGGCATGGATGCCCGTCGCGCCGGTGATCGCCGTCACCGCATCGAGCGCCGCCATCGGTCCGAGGTGCCGGTAGGCGTCCATGTCGAGGTCACGGTCGGCACTGCCGGGATTGTGCCACGAAATCATGAACACGGTGAAGCCTTGCGCCGTCAGCCAGCGGACCAGCGAGTTCTCGGGCGACAGGTCGAGAATATAGTATTTCATGATCCACGCGGGCACGATCAGGATTGGCTCGGGCCGCACGGTGTCCGTGGTCGGTTCATACTGGATCAGTTCGATCAGCTTGTTGCGGTAGACGACCT
This sequence comes from Sphingobium sp. TKS, assembly GCF_001563265.1. Classification (NCBI taxonomy): domain Bacteria; kingdom Pseudomonadati; phylum Pseudomonadota; class Alphaproteobacteria; order Sphingomonadales; family Sphingobiaceae; genus Sphingobium; species Sphingobium sp. TKS. Next base: position 3,891,281 of record NZ_CP005083.1, read on the forward strand.
TGCCTTTGGCCGTGGCGACGTTTTCGCCCACGCGAAAGGCTTCGGCGCCGACCGGCGGCAGGCCGCGCGCCATGTGCTGCATGTCCTCGACCAGGTGCCGGAAGCCGTCGACCAGGCATTGGCCACCTGTTTCCGCGATCTTGTGTTGGAGAACGGGATTGGTGGCGAGAAAGTTGGTCGGCGCGAGCATGTCCAGCATCTGCCGTGCGGCGAATTCCACCATGTCTTCATGATGTTTCGAGACACCGCCAATGCCTGTCGTCGCGGCGTGCCACCATTGCTGGTTGAGCAGGAAGGCCTGAGCGACGAGATTGAAAGGTAATTCTTTCCAGGCGGGATCGGCGAAGCGCCGGTCCTGCGGCAATGGTTCGATGGCCGGTTCGGCCTCGCTGTCTTCCATGCGGCGCTGCAGATAGTCGAAAAGCCGGGCATGCTTGCGGATGGCCTTGGCGCCAAGCTGCATTTGTTTGCCCGGCGACGTGGCGAGATGAATCCCCCAATCGGCCATGGCAAGCAGGAGCGTGGCCGGCGAAAGGCCGAAAGTCGTCTGCGCGATGGCCGCCGATGCCGTGCGGTCGAGCGTTTCGCTGATTCCGTCCAGCGGATCGTCGGAAGGCGGAGGGGACGTGGCCATGACTATATACTCCGAGTTCCGCTGGAAGGTGCCTCGTCTCTCCGACAGGATTCCACAGCAGATGTTTGGGCCGCCCCTCCCGGTTCTTCTTATGCCGAACGGTACTGCATAGGTAAGATAGAATGCAAGCCGCACGGAGCTTGGTTGCGACCGGACGGCTGTCTGACGGCCAGTCGCAACCGCGGGCGCGGGGATATTCGGCCATGGCCTGCTGGAGAAAAAGGAGCCTCAATCATTGAGCGTAAAGCCACTAGGTATAGTTCACGATGGCGATGCATTGCCTGGAGATACAGTGTACGGCGGTCGTCATCCCGGGCAATTTTGCGGGAAATTGAAGGAGAATGGATGATCCGCGAGATCGCCATGATGGCAGCGGTTGCGCTGGTGCTGGCCGGCCGGGATGGAGACGCGTACTGACCCGGCTTTTGAGGGACCTTGGCGGAAATCTCGGGCATGATGCCCAACTCGTATCGCCGGCCGCGCGTTCGGAGAGCGAGCCGCTTGCGCCCGCGTCAATCGGACCGGTCGCAGTCGAGCGCGCGCCGACGGTTCTTTCGATCGCCGGGATCGAGAAGTCCTTTGGCAAGCGGAAGGTGCTTGACGATGTCGCGCTCGAAGTGCGGGCAGGCGAAATCGTGGGGCTTCTGGGGCCAAACGGGGCCGGCAAGACGCTCTGCTTCTATGCGATTGCCGGCCTGATGAGCGTGGATGCCGGCAGGATCGAGATTGGCGGTCAGGATGTCACCGCGCTTCCCATGGATCGAAGAGCGAAGCTGGGCCTCGGCTATCTTCCCCAGGAAGGATCGATCTTCCGCGGCATGACGGCTGCGGAGAATATCGCGGCCGTGCTCGAACTGCATATCGCCGATCGCGATGTAGCTGCCGCGCGGCTCGATGAACTTCTTGCCGAGTTCAATATCGCCCACATTCGCGACGTTCCCGCACAGCGGTTGTCCGGCGGGGAACGCAGGCGCTGCGAGATCGCCAGGGCCATGGCGGCAGCGCCCTCGGTCATCCTGCTCGATGAACCGTTCGCGGGCATCGATCCCATGTCGATCGCCGACGTCAAGGCGATGGTGCGAAAGCTCAAGCGAGAAGGCGTGGCGATCCTTCTGACCGACCACAATGTGCATGAGATGCTCGAACTGGTCGAGCGGGCCTATATCATCGATCAGGGCAGGATGCTGTTCGAGGGCGGCCCAGAAGCGGTACTCGACAACCCCGAAGTCCGGCATCGCTATCTTGGCGAGGGCTTCAGGATGTGAGGCGGTTACCGCGCCCTTCGTTCAGGAACGGAATGGCCTTTGCCATGAGGTCGAGCGCTCGCTCGATATAGGCAGCCTTTGTCCGGGTGGTGTTGTGCAGATCATGGCGCTGCAGGATGCGCTGGCGCGGCACGGTGACCAGCGCGTCGAAGAGAAAAGCAGCGAGGAACGGAAGATCGCCTGCTTCCTCGCTGTTCGGTTCGCTCGCCTCGGCAAGGATCGTCTGCATCAGATCGATGCCGAACTGGGTGCCGATCGCGGGCTGTGCCCGCATCATGCCCGGATTGTGGTTTGCCAGCCAGATGATGAGCGCTTCGATGCCCACGACATCGCCTTGAAGCGACAGGTCGAGCATCCTGCGAGCGATATAGGCGATTTTTTTGCGGGTGCTTCCTCGAGGGACCGATGCCGCGATCGGATCGAGATAGCGGGCAAGGCTGTGTTCCATGGCGGCGACGAGCAGGGCGAGCTTTGAGCCGAAGCGGGAATAGAGCGTTCGCTTCGATGTCTGTGCGGCGGCGGCGATAGCTTCCATACTCGTACCCTCGACGCCGCCGGCGATGAATTGGGCAAGCGCCGTCTCGAGGATATGATGTCCAAGCCGGGCTGCGACCTCCTGTGGCGGCCTTCCTCCCCTGGGATCGCGGGCAGGCAGACGCGAGCCGGTTCCCGATGCGGCGCCGTCATCTTTCATGAATCGCTCGCGGCCCATCGCTGCTTCATTCCAGCTTTCGCGCTTGATCGGCAAGTGATACCGGGCAATATCAAAACCACTAAGTGTAGATACTAATAGTCCGGAGAGGTGCTTGCCCATAGGCGTACCGCCTGTTTGAACCAGAATGGAACCGGACTAGATGGCTCGCAGCGCTCATATTACTGGCCGTTTATGCGGGTTCCGGGCCGTCATGGCGGCGATGATCGTGCCATCTTTCCTGTCCGGCTGTTCCTTCGCGCCGCCCAATGTCCGGCCGGCCCAGCCGGTGCCGCAGGACTATCCCGCGCCAGCCGCGCTGGGCGCGTCCATCGCGCGGATCGGTTGGCATGATTTCTTCCGGGAAGAGCATCTGCGTGTGCTGATCGCGGCCGCGCTGGAGAACAACCGCGATATCCGTATCGCCGCGGCCCGCGTCGATCAGGCGCGCGCGGCCTGGCGTATCGAGGGATCGGCGCTCTATCCCGAACTCAACGCCGTCGGCACCGGCACGCGGGGTCGTTCCATCATCAGCCTGCCGGGCGCAGGCACGCAGAGCTATGACATCAAGCAGGTCACCGCGCAGGTGAGCGCGAGCTGGGAAATCGATTTCTGGGGCCGTCTGCGCAACCTGAACGACGCCGCGCGCAATCGTTATCTGGCGACGGAAGAGGCGAAGCGCGCCGTTGCCACCGGCCTGATCGCGCAGGTCGCCAATGGCTATCTGCTGGAGCGCGAATATGAGGAACGCCTCGCGCTTGCCCGGCGGACGATCGTCACGCGCGAGGACTCACTGCGGATCATGCGCCGCCGCTATGAAGTCGGGTCCGGCTCGAAGCTCGAAATGACCCAGGCGCAGTTGCTGCTGGCGCAGGCGCAGGATGCGCTGCAAGCGCTTGAGCAGGACCGCGACGTGAACCGCAACGCGCTGGCGCTGCTGGTCGGGCGGCCCGTGGAGATCGTGCCTGGGCCCCTCGGTCTTGCCGAAACCGGACCGGATATCGCCCTTCCGCCGGGCTTGCCCTCCGACCTTCTGGTCAACCGGCCTGATATCGTGGCGGCGGAATATCAATTGCGGGCGGCCAACGCCGATATCGGCGCGGCGCGGGCGGCGTTCTTTCCCAATATCAGCCTGACGGGTGCCTTCGGCACGGCGAGTTCCGATCTCGACGGGCTGTTCGGCGACGGGAGCCGCGCGTGGAGCTTCACCCCGACGATCGCCCTGCCGCTGTTCAATGCGGGCCGCCTTTCCGGCAACCTCGATCTGGCGAAAGCGCGGCAGGTCGAAGCCGTGGCCAGCTATGAAAAGACCGTGCAGGGCGCGTTTCGTGATGTTTCCGACGCGCTGGTCCGGCGCCGGCAACTGGCGTTGCGGATCGACACCGCGCGCAGCTCGCTGGACGCCTTGCGCGAACGGGCTCGGCTGGCCGGGTTGCGGTTCGACAACGGGCGTTCGGCCTATTTGGAAGTGCTGGACGCGCAACGCGACCTTTTCGACACCGAACAGGCGCTGATCCAGTTGCGCCGCGCTCATCTGGCGAGCGGCATAGCCCTCTACGCGGCGCTTGGCGGGGGCTTTCCCGCCGAAGTCGTCCACGACAGCAACGATCAAGGCGGAGAACACAGGCGATGACGGCGTCCCGGAAGACATGGCTCATCAGGGGCGGCATCGCGGCGGCGCTCGTCGTTGTAGCTCTGCTCCTTTGGCAGGTGCTCAAGCCCGGCGATTTGCCCGAAGGCATCGTCGGCGGTAACGGCCGGATCGAAGCGGTTGAAATCGACGTTTCCGCCAAATCGCCCGGCCGCATCCGCGAAATCCTGGTCGACGAAGGCGCGTTCGTGCAGGCGGGGCAAGTCGTCGCCCATATGGATACGGACGTGCTGAGTGCCCAGAGGGCCGAAGCCGAAGCGCAACTGGCGCCGGCGCTGAACGGCATCCAGATCGCGACCAGCCAGGTCGCGCAGCAGCAGAGCAACCGGGCGGCGGCTCTCGCCGGCGTCCGCCAGCGTGAGGCGGAGCTGAACGCGGCGCGCAAGCGGCTGGCGCGATCGGAAACGCTGGCGCGAGAAGGTGCGACCGCCGTGCAGGAACGGGATGACGATCAGGCCCGCGTCGAAGGCGCGGCGGCGGCAGTGGAGGCCGCTCGCGCCCAACTCGCGGCCGTCGACGCGGCGATCACGACGGCGCGCAACCAGGTGATCGGCGCGCGTTCGCAGGTCGATGCCGTGCGCGCCACCATCCAGCGGATCGAGGCCGATATCCGCGACAGCGACCTCAAGGCGCCGACGGCCGGCCGCGTGCAATATCGCGTCGCCCAGCCGGGCGAAGTCGTGGGTGGCGGCGGGCGCGTGCTCAACCTGGTCAATCTGGGCGACGTCTACATGACCTTCTTCCTGCCGGAAACGGTCGCGGGCAAGGTGGCGCTGGGCAGCGATGTACGCATCGTGCTCGATGCGCTTCCGGATCGTGCGATCCCTGCGAAAGTCAGCTTCGTTGCCGATGTGGCCCAGTTCACGCCCAAGACGGTGGAGACGCAAAGCGAGCGCCAGAAACTGATGTTCCGCGTGAAGGCGCAGATCGATCGCAAGTTGCTCGATCGCTATATCACCCAGGTCAAGACCGGCCTTCCGGGCATGGCCTATGTGCGGATCGATCCGAAATCCGAATGGCCCGCGAAACTGACCGTCAACGTGCCGCAATGACGGAAGCTGTCGCCCGCGTTTCGGGCGTGAGCCTGCATTACGGCAAGGTGCTGGCGCTCGATGATGTGAATCTTGAAATCCCCGCCGGGCGCATGGTGGCGATGATCGGCCCGGACGGCGTCGGCAAGTCCAGCCTGTTTTCCCTGATCGCGGGCGCGCGAGCCATCCAGGAGGGCCGGGTCGAGGTGCTGGGCGGCGACATGGCCGAGGCCCGCCACCGCAACGCCGTGTGTCCGCGCATCGCCTATATGCCGCAGGGGCTGGGCAAGAACCTCTATCCTACGCTCTCCATCGACGAAAATCTCGAATTCTTCGGGCGGTTGTTCGGGCAGGACGCGGCCGAACGCGAGCGCCGCATTGCCGACCTCACCGAAAGCACGGGCCTCGCGCCGTTCCGCAAGCGCCCGGCGGGCAAGCTTTCGGGCGGCATGAAGCAGAAGCTCGGCTTGTGCTGCGCGCTCATCCACGATCCCGATTTCCTGCTGCTGGATGAGCCGACAACCGGCGTCGATCCCATGTCGCGCGCGCAATTCTGGGATCTGATCGACCGCATCCGCGCGAACCGCCCGCACATGAGCGTGCTGGTCGCCACGGCCTATATGGAAGAGGCCGAACGCTTCGACTGGCTAATCGCGATGGACGCGGGAAAGGTGCTGGCCACCGGCACCGCAGCCGACTTCTATGCACGCACCGGCGAACAGTCGCTGGAACAGGCGTTTATCTCGATGCTTCCCGAGGAGCGCCGCCGCGGGCACAAGCCGGTGGAGATTCCGCCGCGCAGCGACGGCGGCGAGGCCGAGATCGCCATCGAGGCGCAGGGGCTCACCATGCGTTTCGGTGATTTCACGGCAGTCGATCATGTCGATTTTCGCATCGAGCGCGGCGAGATCTTTGGATTCCTCGGCTCCAACGGCTGCGGCAAGTCGACCACCATGAAGATGCTGACCGGCCTGCTGAAAGCCAGCGAAGGCCAGGCCTGGCTGTTCGGCCGCGAGGTCGAGAATGACGACATGGCGACGCGCCGGCGCGTTGGCTATATGAGCCAGGCCTTCTCGCTCTACTCGGAACTGACGGTCCGGCAGAACCTCGAGCTGCATGCCCAGCTCTTCCATGTTCCCGCCGGGGAAGTGCCGGCCCGCGTGAGGGAAATGGCGCAGCGGTTCGGCCTGGATGGCATCATGGATGCGTTGCCCGGCGCCTTGCCGCTGGGCCAGCGCCAGCGGCTCAGCCTAGCCGTCGCCATGATCCACAAGCCGGAAATGCTGATCCTGGATGAACCGACGTCCGGCGTCGATCCGATCGCGCGGGACCAGTTCTGGCAGATGATGATCGACCTGTCCCGGCGCGACAAGGTGACGATCTTCATTTCCACGCACTTCATGAACGAAGCGGAGCGGTGCGACCGCATATCGCTGATGCATGCGGGCAAGGTGCTGGTCAGCGACACCCCCGCCGCCATTGTCGAGAACCGCGGCGCGGCGGACCTGGAAGAAGCGTTCATCGCCTATCTTCAGGATGCGAGCGGCGAGACGCCGACAGAAAAGAGGGACGATCCGGTTCCTGCGGGCGCGCCTGCCGCGGCCGATCAGGACATTTCGGCTGCACCGGCCCGCTCCCCATGGTTCATGCGGCGCCGGATGATGAGCTATGCCCGGCGCGAAGGGCTGGAATTGCGCCGCGATCCCATCCGCGCCACCCTGGCCCTGCTGGGCAGCGTCATCCTGATGTTCATCATGGGCTATGGCATCAGCATGGACGTGGAGGACTTGCCGTTCGCCGTGCTGGACCGCGACGGCACGACCACCAGCGAGAACTACGTCCTCAACCTGGCCGGATCGCGCTATTTCATCGAACGGCCGCCGATCACCGACTATAGCCAGTTGGACCGGCGGATGCGCTCGGGCGAACTGAGCGTGGCCCTGGAGATTCCGCCCAATTTCGCGCGCGACCTGCGCCGGGGCGTGCCGGTGCAGATCGGTGTATGGGTCGATGGCGCCATGCCGCAGCGGGCCGAGACCGTGCAAGGCTATGTCCAGGCCCTGCATGCCCACTGGCTCAGTGAAATGGCCGTGCAGGAAACAGGTGCGCGGCCATCGATGGGTCTCGTCAATATCGAGCTGCGCTATCGTTACAATCCGGACGTGAAAAGCCTTGTAGCCATCGCGCCGGCCGTGATTCCGATGATGCTGCTCTTGTTCCCGGCGATGCTGACGGCTTTGAGCGTGGTGCGGGAAAAGGAGCTGGGTTCCATCGTCAATTTCTACGTGACGCCGATCAGCAAGGTGGAATTCCTGCTGGGCAAGCAGCTTCCCTATGTCGCGCTCGCCATGCTGAACTATGTCTTGCTGGTGTTCCTCGCCGTCACGATGTTCGGTGTGCCGTTGACGGGCAGTTTCCTCGCGATGACGCTGGGCGCTCTCTTCTATACGCTGTCGGCGACGGCCATCGGCCTGCTGTTCTCCATCTTCATGCGCAGCCAGATTGCCGCGATGTTCGCCACCGCCATCGGCACGATCCTGCCCGCCGTGCAGTTTTCCGGCCTGATCAACCCGGTGTCCTCGCTCGAGGGGGCGGGCGCGGTGATCGGATCGATATATCCCGCGACCTGGTTCGTCACCATCTGCCGCGGCGTCTTTTCCAAGGGGCTGGGCTTCGCCGACCTCTGGCCTGACCTTCTCGTGCTGTTCGCGACGTTTCCCGTCATCCTGGCGCTGTGTGTCGCGTTGCTGCGTAAGCAGGAGAGCTGATATGCGCCACGCGGCCAACATCTACCGGCTCGGCATCAAGGAACTGCGCAGCCTGTGGCGCGATCCGATGATGCTGTTCCTGATCCTCTATTCGTTCTCGGTGGGGATCTACGTCGCGGCAACCGCCATGCCGGAAACGCTGCACAAGGCGCCTATCGCGATCGTCGATGAAGACCAGTCGCAGCTTTCCAGCCGGATAACCGGCGCCTTTTATCCGCCGCACTTCACGCCCCCTTCGATCGTGGGACTGAACGAAGTGGACAAGGGGCTGGATGCCGGGCGCTATACGTTCGCTCTCGACATCCCGCCCGATTTTCAGCGAGACGTACTTGCGGGACGCCAACCCGGCTTGCAGCTCAACGTTGACGCTACGCGGATGAGCCAGGCTTTCACGGGCGGCGGCTACATCCAGCAGATCGTGCAGGGCGAAGTTGCCGAATTCATGAAAGGCACGCGTGCGAGCACGCCGGTCCCGGTCGAGCTGGCGCTGCGCGTGCGGTTCAATCCTACGCTGGCGCAAAGCTGGTTCGGCGCGGTCATGGAAATCATCAACAGCGTCACCATGCTGTCGATCGTGCTGACGGGCGCGGCCCTGATCCGCGAGCGCGAGCACGGCACGATCGAACACCTGCTAGTGATGCCGGTGACGCCGTTCGAGATCATGGCCAGCAAGGTCTGGGCCATGGGGCTCGTTGTCCTGGTCGCCTGCGCTTTCGCGCTTTTCGTGATGGTGGAAGGGGTACTGTCCGTTCCCGTCGAAGGGTCGATCGCGCTGTTCCTCGCCGGAGCGGGGCTGCACCTGTTCGCCACGACCTCCATCGGCATCTTCATGGGGACGATCGCGCGCTCCATGCCGCAGTTCGGCTTGTTGCTGATGCTGGTGCTGCTGCCGTTGCAGATGCTGTCCGGCGGTTCGACGCCGCGCGAAAGCATGCCGGAGTTCGTCCAGACGGTCATGTTGGCCGCGCCCACCACCCATTTCGTGAAGATGGCGCAGGCCATCCTTTACCGGGGCGCGGGCTTTGACGTGGTCTGGCCCCAGTTCCTGGCTATCATTGCTATCGGCGCGATCTTCTTCGCCATTGCGTTGGCGCGGTTCCGGCGAACCATCGGCACGATGGCGTGAGGAGGCAGTCGAATGTCAGAACACCAAATTGCGTGGGACATCGTAACGATGCTTCAGACTAACGATTGCCGAACGGTTCCGCGCAGGTTTCGCAGGAGAATAATACCGGCGGCGGTGTCGCGGATCCTGAGCCAGGTTTTCGAAACAGCGAATCCACGATTGCCCTAGCAGCCTCACGCGTCAGCCATAGCGCTGGCTGACGGCTGTGAATGCCCCCTATCTCCCATAGGTATCACAACGGCTTCTTCTGGCACGTTTGCCGGTGCACGGCCAACACAACCCAAGGAGGATGCCATGTATGTCAATGCCAGAATGCGTGAGACACTCTCACGCTTCAATGCCGCTTCTTCAATGGAAGCGCTGCTCGCCGCCTTAGCTGATGCCGCCACGAAAATGGGCTTCCCCTATGTCGCGATGATCCAACATGGCGGCCTCCCACGCTTGGTCGAACGGGCGCTGGTTATTACCAACTATCCGGCGGAGTTCGTGCGTTTCTACACCGAGAGCCACGCGTACGTCATCGATCCAGTCTATGAGGTGAGCCAGTTGCTGGACCGCCCGTTCAGCTGGGACGAGATTCCCGGTTATGTCGATCTCACAGGCACACAATCAGCCCTGTTCGAAGAAGCGCGGCTGCATGGTCTCGTCCACGGTGTCACCGTGCCGCTCCACATACCGAGCGAATCCCATGCGTCTTGCACTTTCGCACGCGCGGAGCCGATCATGGCTTCGCCATCGCTACTGACGACGCTCCACATCGTCGCTGCCTTCGGGTTCAAGGCGGGCCTCAGACTACATCATGCCTCGCGCGGACATGACGTACCCAGGCTCACGCGCCGCGAAGCTCAATGCACGGCATTGGTCGCCGTCGGCAAGAGCGATTGGGAGATCAGCCAGATACTCGGTCTGAGCGAGACCTCGGTGCGCTATTTCGTCTCCCACGCAAAGCAGCGTTACGGCGTCTACAAGCGCTCAGAGCTTGTCGCCAGGGCGCTCATCGACGCGCAGATCCTTCGAAACGACCAAGGGATCATTGAGGCTGGACCCCGCCGCCCGCGCCACAGGGCGAAACGGCGCAGTCCTTGACAGTCCTGTCGGTGTCGCCGTGTTGCGCATCCCGTCAATTGGCCCGCGAATCGCCATGCCTAGGGCGGATAAGTGTATTGACCTACGGTCGCACGATCCAGTTTGCCGAGCTCTGATAATGCCAAGCAAGGCTTAGCCAATTTCGAAATTAATAAACTCGACAGTAGTTTCCCAATCTGTCAAAATGCATAGCATGGCTTCGCAAACATTAGGAAAATTAAACCGGCTGCAACGGGATCTCCCAGAGAGCCTGCTGGTCGACGCGGCATGGATGGAAGCCCATGGTTACTCATCATCGCTGCGGAGCCAATATGTTCGCGCGGGATGGCTCGATAGCCCGACCCGGCGCGTCTATCGCCGCTCGCGTGGACCGCTCACCTGGGAACAGGCCGTTATCTCACTGCAATCCCTGTTGGACCTGCCTTTGACAGTTGGCGGGCGCACAGCGCTCGAACAGCAGGGCTACGCTCATTATCTCTCCATAACGGTGCGCGAAGTCCATCTCTATGGGCCAAGCCGGCCGCCGACATGGCTCGACAGCCTGCCACTCGATGTCTCGTTCCGCTGGCATAACAGCCTCCGGCTGTTTCCAGTCGACGGCGAGATTCCTCCCGAGCCTGCGCCCCGGATGTCCAGCACCGCCGGCACGACCTTGCCGATCCGCTGTTCGAGCAAGGAACGCGCCGTTCTCGAACTGCTCGATGAGCTTCCCCATGAGAGCTTCCATCAGGTCGACATGCTGATGGAAGGAATGAGCGACCTCAGCCCACGTCGCCTTCAGACACTTCTTGAGGCGTGCGCGAGCGTAAAAGTGAAGCGTCTCTTCCTCTTCTTCGCGGATCGCCATGGCCATGCCTGGCGTTCGAAGCTCGATGTTTCCCGCCTGGATCTCGGATCGGGCAAACGCGTCCTGGTCAAAGGAGGGAAGCTCGACCGGCGCTACAACATCACCGTGCCCTCCGACCTGGCGGGAGAATAGCTGTATGGCGTTTCTCGACGGCTACCGGAGACAGGTCGCTCTTCTTCTGCGTGTTATGCCTCACGTCGCGAAGGAGGATATCTTCGCGCTGAAAGGCGGAACAGCGATCAATCTGTTCGTGCGTGACCTGCCGCGACTTTCGGTGGACATCGACCTCACCTATCTGCCGATCGAGGACCGCGCGACCTCGCTCGCCACGATCGATGCGGCGATGCTGCGGATCAAGGAACGCATCAAGGAAGGACTGGTCGGAGCCAGGATTCATGCGTCGCGTTCCGCTGACGAAAAAATCGTCACCAAGCTCATCGTTCGTGCGGATGATGTGCAGATCAAGATCGAGGTCACGCCAGTGTTGCGCGGGACGGTCTATGATCCCGTCGTTATGGGTGTCGTTCCCGCAGTCGAGGACGCCTTTGGTTTTGCTGAGATTCAGGTGGTGTCCTTCGCCGATCTCTATGCGGGAAAAATCGTGGCGGCGCTCGACCGGCAGCACCCTCGCGACCTCTTCGACGTCCGCGACTTGCTGGCGAACGAAGGCGTCACAGACGATTTGCGACGTGCATTTCTCGTCTACCTCGCCAGCCATAATCGCCCGATGGCCGAGGTTCTCGCTCCCGCCCGTAAACCGCTCGCCGAGGAGTTCGAGCGCGGTTTCGTCGGAATGACTCACCAGCCGATCACTCTGGCGGAACTGGAATCAGCGCGTGAAGACATCATCGCGCGCATGGTTGCCGGGATGCCTGACACTCATCGGCAATTCCTTGTCGGCTTCAAGCGTGGTGAACCGGACTGGGCGCTTGCGGGCATTGATGAGGCGAGGCGACTGCCCGCGGTCTTGTGGAAGCAACGTAACCTGGACCGGTTGGACCCTGGCAAGAGGCAGGAGCTTGTTGCCGCGTTGGAGAAGCAATTGCTGCCGGGATAGGTCAGGCGCCCCTCCGACGCCTGCAGGTCAGCCTGTTTGCGGCGAGCAGCGCGGAAGGGTGGTGGTTAGGTGAAGTGCGGGAGCAGCGAGGAAAGGGTGGAGGTGATGGGAGAGGGAGCCGCTCGCGTTTGGGACCAGCAGGTACATTGAAGGCTTACGGTTCGACATGGATTTTGGCGGAATGGCCGGGCAATGTCTTTCCGCTAGCGCTGCCTATATTCTTGGTGATGCAGGCGCGCGAACATAGCGCACAGCGTGGTCGAGGCGCTCCGCCGCGTCGGCCTCGCTGATGCGGAGGCGGCGTGCGATCTGGCCAACGGTAAAGCCGTCATTGCGATGAAGGAACAAGGCCCGCATGGTCAGGTGCGGTAGATCGGTAAAAACAGAATCCCATACCTCGCCTTCTTCCCCCATCTTGCCCGACGACCCCATGACCCTCTCAATCACATCGTGGAGATCGGCAGCAGCGGGTTCCTGCAAGGCGTATAGGATCGCCAAGGACTGCTCCATCATTTCCAGCGCTTGTTCTTTCAATTCGTCGTTGCCCGGCTCGTTACCGCTCCCCATGCTCTCACCTCCTTCTTAGTTGCAGAGGAGCATGACAGAAATCGCGGGATTTTCATCAACAACAACCCCCAACTTGGATATTGTTGTGCGCTGGCTTTTTGCGCGAAGGTGCCATGCGCTATTTTATGATTTCCGAGCCGTTAGCCGGACTTCAGATTTTGAAAACATCATGACTGCCAGCCTTACAGGTCGCGCCGCCGCTCGCATCAGCGGAGGTGCCGAGAATGGGGTTGCCCGGGGATGGAGATGCTCGAGATATGGAAAATGCACGGTCTCGTGCCGACCTTGTAAGTCATATGCCCAGCAGAAGCGGCTGAGACGCAGTCCGTGTTGGACACCGCAAAAGCTGTCCCAACCGCGACATTTACCGGAACTGGCAAGAACGACCGTCATGCATTGACATTGGTGACGGTTATTGCGGCGGCGCCAATACCCTCTCTCTGGAATTGACGCCGCCACATCGATCCCTGTTCGCAAAGATGGGTCAATGCCGATAGATTAGAAGCGTTGTTCCCAATCGGTTTCCAGATCGAGCCGATTCACAAATGATGGAACACCGACAGAATTCTGCTATAGTCCTCCAGTGAGGATATAGCGATGAACAACGCCGCCCATATTCAAGCGCCCGAACCGGCATCGCCTCGGCTGAAACCGTCCGATTGGCTCTGGCGTCCGTGGTACGCGAAGCTGTGGTGGTCGGCAATTCCGGTCTGGTGGATTGGCATGGCTACATCGACCAGGATCGCGCCGCTTGAGGCGTTCTACGACAGTGCGGCGGCCGGTTTTCTCAACCTCCTGTTCTTTCCGATGACGGCACTCATGGTGCTTGGACTCGGCTATGTGCAGCAGTGGGTGGCCGGGTTTTCATCGACGGGCGAGGGTACGCCTGTGTCCGATGAAGCGGTGGCCAGAACCTCCAAAAGAATGTGGGAGGAACATGAGCGAGGAATGGAAGACCTTCGTGCTGGCACCGATATATTCGATCCACGGTCGGGAGGTCTCTACATCGGCAACCCGCTGAGCCTTCAGCACCCTAGTCGGTTCTTCAAGCACTAACGATTCTTGAAGCTGCTGTCGCCATCGCCGGGGCTGCCATCCACGTCCGTAGAAAATCTACCGCTCTTCAGGACGGAGTTCTGTTCGACCGAAGTCAGGGGCCCGGTAATGTCGAAAGTTGCCCGGCCGGAATCCGCATCATGGAGATATCGGTTGCGTATGCCATCCGGGCCAAGAATCCGGTCCGACAGTTCACGCGAGAAGGTCGCCGCCGGGTCGCTCGAGCGCGCGGCTTCGCGCTCGGCGGCGGCAATCGCTTCGCGCACGTCGTAGTTGACGATGTCAATCGACGACTGTGCTGTCTCGTTGCTGATTCCGACGTCACGACTTTCAAAACCAAGACTGGCGCCCACTCGACCTGAGGTCGACGTGGTCTTCTGTGGCGACTGCGCTTGGCCCGCTTGCTTGCCTTTCTCTGCAGGCTGCCCGCGACCGCCTATCGCCTCCGATTCATCGACCCCAACCGAGCCTCCGAGTTGAGCGCCGACGCTTGTACCGATCGTGACATTATCCTGCGCGGATCGCGAGAGCCCGCGCTGCCACCCGGTCTGCGCGATGATCGCCTGCACGTCGCGCGTAAGCGTATCGGCCACCTGCGGGTTCAGACGCCAGTTGCCATGACGGTCCATCTCGAACCCGCCCTTGAGCCAGTTCTGCATCATCGCCTGGCCCTGTTCGCCGCTGCTGAGGAAATGCTCGATCGTGTCGGGCCCGGCCTGTTTCCCTGCCTCGAACCGCGTAGAGGTATCGTTGCGGGCCGATTGCTGGAACCCGACCGAGCTGGAGACGAGAAGATCGTTGTCGGCGAACGAGAACCTTGCCCGCCCGCCATTGGCGACCGCGCCCAATTGGCTCTCGTTGATGAGCCCGCCGCGCCACATCTGCGCCGCCGTCTCCGGGGTGAGATTGAGGCTCAGATCGCCATTCTGCGCCATGGCGATCTGCCGCTTCGACATGTCGACACCATGATCGGCCAGCAGCTTCTGCATGCGCGTCAGGCGCTCATTATCGATGATCCGCGTCATCCGTTCGTTGCGAGCGCGGTCAGCGATCCCGGCCGCACCACCTTCGGCCATGTCGACCTGATTGCCGGCGCCCTGCGACAGCGTGCGGATGAAGCTGTCGAGATGTGCGGCCTGGCGCACCGACATGCCCGCGGCGGCCGCGCCTTCCGCGAACCCGGCATTGTCGGCCTGTCGCCGCTGCTCCCCGATCCGGGCGGCCGAGCGCGTACCGTCGTGACCGACCTCACGCTGCGCGTCGAGCTTGCCCGACCGCTCCGCAAAATCGAAGCCCGCTGCCTCGCGGGTGCGGCCATAGACGCTGGCGCCCTCGCGCGCGGCCTCGACGGTCGCACCGTCGGCGGTGCCGACCTGCACGGCGGCATTGTAGGTTTCGAGCGCCCGCATGACCTGCGCCTCGTTGCGGCCGGTTGCGCGGGAGAGTTGGGAAATGGCTGTCGACCGAGCCTCTCCGGATAGCGCATTGATAAAGGCGATGCGGCGGGAGGTTTCCTGGACTGAGAGGCCGAGCATGGAGGCGGCGTTGCGCTGGCCCTCATTGCTGCCGGTCCTATGCGCCTGCTCGGTCGCGACATTGCCGCGCTCGATCCGCCTTACATTGTCGCCAGCAAAATCGCGCCGGCCTTCCATCGCGCCGACTTGAATCTGCGCGCCGGTAAGATCGTTGCGCAGCATCTGCTCCTGGTCGAAGGTATTGGCGATCAGTTTGGCGAAGGTCGGATCAGCCGACGCTTGGGCGATCACCGTCGAGGCTTTGAGCGCGGCATCCTTTTGGTCGTAGCCGTTCCTCTCAAAATGCCGCTGGGCTCCGGACAGCATCATGTCATAGGCGCGCGTATCCCCGAACGCCTTCCACTGGACCATCTTCTGCGTGAAGGCCGCGAACGAACGTTCCCCGGATTGCCCCTCGCCAAAATAGCCGGTGCCAAGGCTGCGGAGCGCATCCTTCTCGGCAAAATTATGGATCGCACTGGTCGCGGCATTGTCGCGCACGGCGCGCACGGTCGCGGGATCGGTGAGGCTGCGGCCGGTGAGGGCAGGGGAGAGCCCGCCCAGTTCGCGTGCCGCATCGAGCTTGCCCATGCCGAATGCGGCCGTCCCGCTGGCGCCGCCGCCATGTTCGCCGAGCACGCTGCTCGCGGCACCGAACGCACGGGTTGCGCCGAAGGCCGAGCGCTCCCCGAAATCCCCGAAGTTCGAAGCCGCGCCCCGCCGCGCCATGGTGCCCGCTGCTCCCGCCTGCGCCTCGAGCGCGCCGGCATAGCCTTCGCTGGTGGCAAGCGGTGCGGCGGCTGCCGTGCCCTGACCCTGCACACCGAGCGCGCCGGATGTGAACGAGGTGAACACATTACCGGAGAACCGGAAAACCGTGAAGACGAACGCCCCCGCAAGACCCGCGGACGCGGTGCGGAAACTCCCGAAGATGGCGAGCGCCTTCATCGCGGACGACGGCGCCAGCATCCAGGCATTGGCCGCGACATGGTTGGCGCGCATCTCGGCCAGCACATCGGTCGCGCGGCCGAGCGTCAGCTGATAGATCCCGGCGTCGATCACGCCCCAGAGCGCCACGAAGACGAACAGGCCGAGGGCGAAGGAAGCCACGCGCAGATTGATCGGGGTGAGGATGAACAGCAGCGCGACGGGCATCATGAAGAGCATGATCCCGAAGACCGTCGCCCGGATCGTGGGCATCCACTCGTTGGCCGTCGACATGGTGGCCAGGCCTGACGAGACGACAGCGCGATTGGCCATGACACGCGCCGCCGTTGCAGGACTGTCCTCGAACAGCACATCGCCCACCGTGCTGCCGAGCATCACATTGGTCAGGAACTGCTGGAGCGAGAGCGGCGTATCCATCATCATCTGGCCAAGTTCGCCGATGTTGGAGCGGCAGCGCTGAAGCTGGGTCGCATTGCCGATGTCGTAGCCGGTGCGGGTGCAGACCTGCGCGACATAATTGTCGAACAGCGCAGGTTCGGAGAGGCGTGTCGAGATATGTTCCCACGCCTCGTTGCAGCTCACCGTCGTGCCGCCCTTGTCGGTGGACGTGAACACCGTGCTGAAGGTCGCCGGCCCCGCCATCGCGGCAAAGGCGGCAGGAAGATCGGTCGCCGTGCGGAACAGCTGATCGTCGTCGACGCCATAGGCGGGCGAGACCCGCGCGACCGGATAGCATTGCCGGACATAGTCCTTGATCGTCGCGTCAAGGAACGTGTCGGTCATCGGGCCGCGCGGGCTCGCTGCATTGAGGAACAGGTCGAAACTGTGCCCGCCCGCCCCGAACTCAAGCTTGGCATGGGGATCGGTGGTGTTGTCGTCGATCACTTCCGCGAGCGCGCGCTCCATCATGTTGGTCATGCCCGCGACCAGCACGATGAGGTTCGGCACGTCGCCGACCGGCTGATAGGCGTTGCGGACGCGGTCGTAGACATGGACCGTGCCCGTCGTCGCGACCAGGCCGACGAACAGGCCGACGCCGATCAGCATCTGGAACCCGAAGGCGACGATGCCCATGCCTTGCCCGCGGATGCTGGCGAGCAGGACGCCGAGCGCGATGCCCACCACCGCGACGATCAGCACCAATGTCTCGTAACGCGAATCCCCGAAGATCATCGAGACGAGGCGGAAGGCGTCCACCGTCTCCGCAAAGCCGTCATAGGTGTGGAAACTCGCATCGATCGCCAGCGCGGGACTGGCCGAGAAGAGAGCGATCAGGACCGAGATCGCGCGAACTAAGCGGTGCATGACGCGGCCCTCCGTCAGCGGTTGCGGTTGGCGGCGGCGCCGGCGGCGTCGCGCGCATCACGGTCGCGCTGGCGCACGACCCCGGCATAGTTGGCCGAGAGGTTCGCCTGGTTGAGGGCGGCCATGTAGGACTGGCGCATCTGCGCGCGCTGGCGCAGCACCTCGTCGCGTAGCCCGCTCAATTGCTCAATGCCCTTGGCGAGGATGCGGGTCTGGCAGATCCGGGCGCTGCCGGCATCGGCCGCGCCGGCGGCGGTCACGCCACGTTCGGCATTGGACACGGCAAAATCTATGCTACGCGTGAGGTCGTTGAGCATCTGGTATGCGAGCGTCAACGCGACCAGTTCGTCGGTATCGCCGATCACGCTCTCGACCAGCCCCTGGCGCACGCCCCATTCCAGAAGACGATAGACGGGGAGGGTGCGCACATTGGCGACGAACTGGCGTTCCTCCGCCGTCAGCGCGGCGCGCGTGCGGATCTTGATCGCGATCGACTCCATCCGGCCGCGCGCGAGCACCAGCGCGCCCTTGCCGCTGCCGTCGGTCGAGCAGTCGGCCGAGGTCGGCGGCACCGCGATCGCGCGGGTCTGGACCTTGCCGGTCAGGAAATCATCGACGCTCTCGGTGTCCTGCCGCGCGCAGGCGGGGATAGCCGTGAACAGCGGTACCTTGTCCGCCGGGTCCCAGCGCATATAGACGTCGCCGACGCGGGCGCGCATGACGCCGGCCCAGTCGGACGCGCCGACACGCGCGGCGGCATGGGCGAGGAGCGAGCCGGTCTTGAAGATGTCGGTGACCTCGGCCGGGCAGTTTTCCAGCGCGTCGCGCAGATCCTCGGTCGGATTGCCCTGGTTCGCCTGAATCTTTTCGCGGCTCTGCTGATAGCTCTTGGAGAAGCCCTCGCGGACGCTCTTGTAGCCGGTCATCTCTTCGATGATGCCCGACATATTGTCGTCGCCCCGGGCGATCTGGACCATGCGGTTGGCGAGCCGGCAATCGTTGACCTGGATCGAGTTGAGGAAGTTGGTCGCCGCCTCCATCTTCGAGATGATGTTGCCCATTTTTTCATCGAGGGTTTCCAGCAGGTACTGGAAAGCGACCGCCGGGGCGGCCTGAAGGATGCTTTCGAGCTTCTGGACGAGATAGTCGGGATCGAGGAACGACATGCCGCCCAAAAACATGTCGATTCCCCCGCAGCCCGCGCGGACCTTGGGCAGCGTGACCGACATGAGATAGTCGTTATGGACATCGATCCGGCCCGACATGCCGCCCGCGGTGATATAGCCGCGGGTCTGGTCCTCGAACGAGCCGGGGCTGGTATAGGTCACATTGTCGAACCAGCTTTCGGCCCAGCTTTGCGCACAAGCCGGTGTGGCGAAGGCAACGCAAGCCAGCAGGGGCAAGGCGAGCAGGGTCAGGCGGCGGCGCGGGTTTGCCATGGCGGGCAGCTTTCGTTTGCGCGGGCAAGGGTCTGGCTCCCCATGTCAGTTCCTTGCTCGGTTGGAGGATGGAGGCGTGGGCGCGGCCACGATTCCGGTGAACTTCGCCATGCCGCGCACGCCGACAGCGGGCTTCACCCCGGTCAGCATCTTGGCGGCGAGGTAGAGATTGCGCGCGAGGTTGGGCGCGTGATCGGTGCCGATCGCGACGGGAATGATGCGATTGGAATCGGCGACAGGGCGGACCCAGGCGACCGGATGCCCGACCCATGGCAGACCGAGGCGCCCGGAGCGCAGCATCGCTTCCTGGCTGCCGATCGTGCGGACCTTCCAGCCATAGCGTTGCCCCAATGTGCCGAGCCGCGCCCAGAGATCGGCGCAGGGGATGCAGCCGGGCGCCGTGCTCATCTCGACGATGAACGCGGGGGCCTGGCCTTTCATGGTTTCGGCGAAGTCGGGCGGCCAGTCGCGCGTCACCGGAACGCGGGCGAGCCATTGGCGCATCTTCGCGTCGGTGGCGACCGGGTGGATCGCCGCGCGCATCGCCTGTTCGTGCGTCGGCGCCTGCGCGTGCGCGGATCCATTGGCCATGAGCATCGCCGTAAGCAGGATGGGGGCAAAGCGGATCATGGCCGGGGTCCCATCCGAACGTCCACCAGATCGCCGCCCAGGACGCGCGGATCGGTGGCGGAGACCGGGCCGTTGGCGAGCGCGTCGAAGAACCCGTCTTCCTCGCCCGCGCCGGTCAGGAACTGTTCGGGCCGGATATCGCCCGCGAGCAGCCGGACCGCCTGGTAGGCCATCTGGATGAGGTTGGGATAGGCCTCGACCCCGCTGGCGATCACCATGCGCTGCTGGCTGCCCCGCCGGATCACCATCGTCGTGGGCGTGACCTCGACCCCGAAGCGCTGCGCGAGTTCCGGCTTGCGGTCGATGTCCTGAAGTGTGACCTGCCAGCCCATCTCGTCCTGGAAGCGCTGGACGATCGGCCACTGGACGCGGCAGTAGCCGCAGGTCGAACGCGAGAACATGACCAGCGCGAATTCATTGGCGCGGCTACGCAGATACTGGCGGCGGACCTGATCCTTCTGAGCGGAGAGTTGGTCACGCGCCTCGCCGACCATCGGATTGGCGGACTTGGCGTTGAGTTCGGGATTTTGCAGCATGGCGATCTGCGTGACACCGGCGAAGGCTCGGGCCTTGCGCCGGGCGAAGTCCTGCAGACGCCAGAAATCCGCGACCGCATCGACGGTGAGCACGGTCGCCGCGTAGTCGCGCTGTTCCTCGATCAGCTTCCTGATCTTCGGCGGCGTCCAGGTGGCCAGTTCGACCATCGGCGGGATCACCGGCTTTTTGAGAGCGTCGGGATCGGCATCCTCTTCCGTGGGTTTGGGCGGCGCCTGATACCACCAGTAGCCGGTGCGTTGCTCGCCGGTCTGCGCATGGACAGGCAGGATCGGCAGGAGCACCGCCACGATGAGGAGGGCGAGGCGGATCACAGCAGCTTCTCCATGCGCTTCAGCCGCTCGATCTCGACCGGGCCGTAGTAGCGGCTGTCGAACCCGCTGGCGTGCGACGAGCCGACATAGATCATGCCCGGCGGGATCGTTCCGATCATCGGACGCCAATGGTCGAGCTTCTGCCCATTGTGCCCATAAGGCTTGCTGATCCCGAGCAGCTTGCCGTTGCAATAGTACCAGCCATCCCATTCGCCGGGATGTATGGGGCCAGATGCAGACGACGGCTTCTCGATCCAGTCGATGCGGTCGCCCGGCAGGCACAGCGCCATCTTGGTAACATCGACCGGCTTGGGACCGGCGAGCGGATGCGACAGGGTAAACGATACGAAATCGCCGCGATGGATCGGCCCCGGCGCCTTGCGGACGAGCCAGGCGTCGATCGACGGGCTCATCACGATCGTCGCCTGGGGAATGGCCCACCACGTCAGCAGGCCCACCGGCAGGACGATGCCGAACGCCTTCCACAACTGTTCGGGTCGGGGTGGCTGGCCGAGCCCCGAACTGCCGAGCGCGACCGCGGCCTTGAGCGGCAGCAGCTTCAGTTCGGCCCAGCCGGATCTAGCGGCCCTGAAGGCGAGTCTGAGCATCGCGCACCTCCTGCTTGCCGCCGAGGCGGGCATATTCTTCGAGCAATCCTGAAAGTGCGGCGTCGCCGTAGATGACATGCGCGGCGCGCGGGGCATCATCCTCGCGCTCGCAATAGGGCAGCGCCGGATCGCCGGGCACCATGGCGAGTGCGGGGACGCGGGTGACGCCGTGCTGGCGGAAAATGAGCGGATCGACGATCAACTGCACGTCGCGCATCGCGCAGGCCGGGCCTTCGCATCCCGGATCATGGCGCAGGATTTCCGCGGAGAGTTTCGCCATCGGCGCGACCTTCGTGAGCCCGCCGGGCATCCCGCGAAAGGCCAGCACGCCGCCGACCCGTTCGAGCTGCCCGGCATAGATGCGCAATGTCGTCACCGGCATCGAGGACGAGACGAACAGCACCGGCACCCAGCCTTTGGTTTCGGGAGGCGTGGTGATGCCGGCTACGGCCTGCATGTCGGGCGCATCGAGACCGAGCGCCTGGCCGAGCCGTCTGGCCATGGCGTCGTGCTCGGCGGCCATGGCCTCCTTGCCGTTGTCGAGCGCGGTTCGCGCCCGCGCATCCATCGCCGGCGACGGAGCGCGCTTGCGCAGCCCCTCGAAAGCGCGGCGGCGGGTCTCGTCCGATGGCGTCGGCAGCGCGGTCGGACCGCGCATTTCCGCTTCGGCCTTGCGCGCGGCGGTGGCGCGTTCGAGCCGGTCCATCGCCGTGTCGCCTTGCTCTTGCGCGCGCTCCCTCGCGCTTACCGGCGGAGCGGTGTCCTGCGCTGGCGCGGAGGTGGAGAGGAAAGCGATACCGGCCAGCGCGAGCGAGACGCGCGCGTTATTGGCCGATGACCTGCATATAGGCATCGATCTTGTCCTTCATGTCGATCTGGATGTCGGCCTGGGCGCGGGCCTCGATTTCGGAATAATATTCGGAGAGGTCCATCTTGCTGAAATCCAGCGCCTGGAATTCCTCGGGGGTGAATCCGCGGCAATAGGGGTTCTTCGGCGTGCCCCAGCCAAGGCCGTTGAAGCTCTTGAGCTGCGGGCGACCCTGTTCCTGGATGATGCGGCCAAGCTTGGTGTTGAAGCAGCAGTGGCCCTTGGATTTCTGCACGCAGATGCCGAGGATCTTCGAGGAGCAATACGTCCCGACCTCGTGGCACATGCCCGACCCGCGCAGCATGCCCACTTCCATGTCCTGCTGGTCACAGCCGGACAGGAGGAAATCCATCATGAAATTGATCGCGAGACTGATGGCGATCGAGGTCGGATCGATCCCGGCGATGATCGCGTTCGCGCCGGAGCTCGCGGCCTGGCCGGCGGTCGCGCCCGCCTTGAACGCGCCATAGGCGGCCTTCATGCCGGTGAAGACGCCTTTCGCCACCGCGATCTTAGTGCCGATCGACGAGATGGACGAGCCCATCCCGTCCTTGACGATCTTGCCTTTGTCCTTGCAGCAGTTCGAGAAGGTGGTCTTGAGACCCGCTGGGCGGCAGCGCACCGCGCGTCCCGCGAATATCTCGATATTGCCGAGGCAATGCCCTTCGGCATCGACTTCGCCATCGGCAGGCGCGCCGGGATCGTCGACGATGGGATCGTCCTCAATTCCGGTGCCGTCGCTGCCGGTGCAGGCATTGGGCGAGCACATCGGCGTGCCGCCGCCGACCGGCGTCAGGCATGAGTGCTGGCTGCCGAGCGGGCAGCTATACGCGCCCTCGGCATCGGCCACGCACATCACTTGCTGGATCGGGCAGAGCCATTCTTCATCCGCCATGATCGTGCAGTTCGCGACCTCGCCAGGATCACCGGCATCGCCGTTGCCATCGAGATCGACCGCGCAGACCGGGAGCGTTTGCGCTTGCGCTGGCGTGACATGCCCCGCGAGCAGCAAGCCGTACAGGCCGAGCGCAAGCAGCTGTGCGCGCTTCCGCCAGGGAAGGAGGCGCCCGATCATCGGACTTCCCCCGTGCAGACCATGTCGGCCCCACCGAGGCGGACGGTCTGCATCATGACGACGGCTTCGGGAAAATCGTCGAGGCAGCCGCAGGCCGAGACGATTTCCTCGCCCGGACCCACAGGGCAGACATCGCCGCCGCCTGCCGCCGTGCAGGCATGGTAGAAGGTGTCCCACCCGACAGGCGCATTCTGTTTCGTGCCGACCACTCCGTCGAGGGTAGCCGCCGTATTGCGCGCGGGCGCGCGGGTCTTGCAGACCGGCTCGCAGGCCGGAACCGAGCCGCGATCGGGCAGCGCGAAGGGCCGTGACGCGGTGGCATAACCCCCGTCCGAGGTCCTCGTCCGGTCGGCCAGCATGGTCTCGGTCGAATGGTCGATGATATAGGCGCCGCGGCTCAGATCAGGTTCCGGCATCGATCCGGTATCGACGGTACAACGATAACGGCGCTGACGCTCGAACCATGGCCGCGCGAGACGGAGCGAGCAGGCGCCGCTCTCGAACAGGCGTGCCTGGGGGAGGGGTGTAAGGCCGGTGCCGACGCCGTTGCGGAACGTCTCGACGCCATCGACGCTTTCGTCATGAAGCGCGCAATTGACGTCGCCGGCATAGCCCGCGCACAGGTCGACGATCCGCTCGGTCGGGTTGCAACTGAGGTCGAGCATTGCATCGAACTGCGCGAAGGCCTCTCCTTCACCGCCGACCGCGATGCGCATGGAAATGACATGCTCGCCGCGGGTCAGCCACGGCTTGAGGTCGAGATTGGGATAGGCATGCCAGGTCCGTTTCCGCTCGCACTTGCCGGGCGGCAGGCCGGTCCCGGTCCAGTTCGCCGGATTGGACAGCACGAGCTCGCCGTCGATGCGAAGCTGGAGCCAGTCGTCGAAGAAATAGTGCGAGAGCCGGAACTGCGCGAGGCGATCGGGATCATCGATCCGCAGCCGCATGGAAAACTCGAAGATGCGGCAGCTCCCGCCTCGCAGGCTGTCGTCGCGCGGCGAGCCCATCTGCAATGTGAGCTGATCGGGTGCGGGCGCATAGATCGCATAGGCGCCGCCGAGATGCGCGATCACATCGTCCGCCTTGACGGCGTTCAACGACACCTCCCGCGTGATCGTGCAGGACCGGATCTGCTCGGCCTTGCCGACGCCGGCGGGCGAGCCCTTGAGCGCCTGGAAGATGCTGTTCGATGCGGCGACGCTCGCGGCATCGCCCTGGATCGTGGCGGGACTGGCGCGATAGGCCGTCTGCGGGAGCGCGGGGTTGGGCGAGCAGGCCGTGCTTTGGGCGCCAGTGTAACGGATGGCCGGGCCGTCGATCACCGCCTGCGCGACGCCGACGCGCGGATCGGCCGTGGTGAGCGCGCCGATGACGCCGCCGCCCAGGTCTTTCAGCACCGAGGCCATATTGCCCCAGACGAGGTTGCTGCCGCAGCTGTTGTTGATGCAGTAGCAACCGGCGAGATCGGTCAGGTCGACTTGCGCGAGCTTGAGATCGCCGCCTGACGCAACATCCCATTTGAAGCTCTTGCACTGGTTCCAGGTGCCCGGCTGACAGGAGACGACGCCATTGGCGCAAATGCCCGATACCGGCACCGGCAGGGTCAATGTCTGGTCGACCGTGCCGTCGAGATCCTTGTCGCGCGATATCCGCAGCGTGCCGATATCGCCGGTCGCCGCCGGCTGCGCGATCAGTTCGAGCAGCGTCGCCGTCTTCTGGCACGCTATATTGGGGTTGAACGTCCGGCTGTTGTCGACTGTCGAGATCGGTTGTCCGGCAAGCCCCGGCGTCAGATAATTCTGCTGGATCGCATCGCTGTCCGAGGTCTTCGCGCGGGATGCTTCGGCGGCGGCGCGGGCGCGGTCCTCGACCGTCTGGGCCGAGAGCGGCGCCGGCGCCAGAGCGCTGGCCGCGAGGAGGAGGATGCCGCGCTTCACCATGGCGTCCTCGCGCGGGTGGTTCGCGAGCCATGGGCGAAGCGCAGCACGTCTCCCGCCCGGAACGCGCTGGATCCGGGCGAGAGTATCCTGAAGACGGCCTGTCCCTCAAAAATGGTCAGCGCGGCCGCCACCGGAGATACGGCGGGAGGGGGCATTGCCGGCCCCGGCGGGGGGCTTTCGGCCGCGCTGACCGAGGGGGGAGCGGCGGTTGAAAGGCACACCGCCGCTCCTTCCGCGCGCCCGCTCACGGTGGGGAGCGTTCCGTGACGAGCGGGGCAGCTACCCGCGCGAGACGCACGGTTTGGGGGAAGCGATCTGCTCATGGCGTGGAAATCCCCGCGCAGCAGATCGCCTTCTCGAACAACATGAATTGGGCATTGTCCTTGCCCGGCGCGTGCTTGCCCGATGTCCAGAGCGCGCCGGGACGGCCGATGTTGACGCACTTGCCGCCCTTGACCGGCTCCATGATCTGCATCTTGTAGCGGCTCTTGGTCCAGATCGGCTGCGGCTTGAACGAGCAGCCGTCCGCCGAGTGGATCGTGAGAGCGCCCAGCCTGCCCATCATGAACGTCGAGCGCGCGGCGAGACCCGCCCAGGCCTCGACGCTGTCCCCGAAATGGATGTCGCCGGCGACCGGATAGGTCGCGCCCCAGGAGCCCATGCACCAGAACAGGGGATCGATGACCTTGCCAGCAGCTGCGGCGGCGCTGTCGGCCATACAGGCGAGGCCGGCCGCCGGATTGCCGAACAGGATGCCTTCGGGCTGGATGATAGCGCCCAATGTGCCCGACTGCCAGGTCGGCAGCACCTCGGTGATCATCGCGACGTCGAAGCCATCATCCTCGATGCACGGCAGGTCCGTGAACATGTCGAGCATCTTCCAGACCGGCGAGATGTAATAATGCGCCTGCGCGAACATCTTGCGGGTGTTGGTGCCGTCCGAGATCGACGACTGGCTGCCCTGCAATTTCCCACCGGTCGGCATGAGATCGACACCGAGCGCCATCATGCAGCCCGGCTCGGTCACGACATCAACCATGCGATTGGGTGACCAGAACGAAACCTTGACCCCTAACCAGAAGGTCGCACCCTTGCGGCAGGCGCAGAGCGGTTTGGAGGCCGACTGGGCGTCCAGTTCCTTGTCGAGCTTATCGTAGGAGCCCACCCGCACGCCCCCGATCGTGATCGGGAAGATGCAGTTCCAGCGCACCTTGGTGATCGGATTGAACACGGTGCCCGCCTCGCATTTGGAGGCATGCGCAGGCGTGGCGGGCGCGACGAGCGCCAGAGCGAGGGCCGCCGCGCCGGTGCGCAGCATCGAGATGAGCCGACTCATGGGATGGCCTTTCGTACGGGAGCGCGATCGACGCGCACCTCTGTCAGCTCCAGCTTCTGGCCGACCTGCCGGACGATCACGGGCGCGACGGTGAGGCCCAACCGCTCCTTCACGCGCTCCTCGAGAATGAAGAGGGCACGGCCGTGCTTCTCGCCAAGCGAGAGCGCATCGTCCTTTGCGTCCCCACCGCCGGTGAGGATGATCCAGTCGGTGAGCGCGGCGGTCTTCAGCGCCCAGCCCAGATCGCGGGGATGCACGACCACCAGCTTCTGCGGCAGCGACACATAGGTCAGCGGGTTGAAGGTGAAGCCCGCAGGATAGAGCAGCTTGCCGTCCGGCAGCCGGATTTCCTGATCGAGCGTGTAGAACGGCACAACGCTGCGAACCTGGTTCTGGCGCGCGACACCGAGCGTCGCGCCTTTCAATGCGCTCCAGCCCGAACGCGGCCCGAACTTTTCGGCCATATTGGGCGGCTGCTTTGCGGCACGCGCCTCGATCTCGGCCATCGCGTCGGGCTCGGCGATCGGCCATGTACGACCAATGGTCGATGTCTCGGCGTGGGCCACCCCCGCGACGATCAGCGCGCCGGCCAGACACCCGGCGATGAGCGCGGACTGGATGGCGAGGACATGCCAGCCTTGGGGGACACGTCTATCGACCACGGCGGCGCTCCCTCCAGGGAACGGCAGGCGTACGACTCTCGCCGCAGACCGCGCAGATGAACGCGGTGACGCCCAGGAACAGCGTGAGCCAGATCAGCGCCTGGCTGCCGCCGAGGTCGGGGGCCGACCAGAGCACCAGCGAAGACTGGAGGATCAACAGCAGATGGGTGCCGACCAGCAGGCGAATGGATGACGGACAAGGCGCGCCGGAGAAGATGCCGTTCATCGGCCCCACCTTTCGGCATGTCGGGCGAGGGCATTTGCCATCCTCGACGCGCGGTGCAGGAACCAAAGTCCTCCCCGCACAAGCGCGATCGGCGTCAGGACAAGAATGGCCGCCCGCATGAACAGGGGCATTTCCGGGACGAGCAGGAACAGGCCGACGATGATCGAGGCCGCCGCCGCTTCGAGGCCCACGATCTGCCGAAAGCGCAGAGCCGCGATCCTCTCGTCCCGACCGGACGTATATTCCATGGCAAGCGCGGAACGGGTCATGATCAGGAGCACGGCTTCATTCGAGCGATGCAGGCGTTCGACGTAGGCTTCCTGCGTCTCGCCCGGCAGGCGCGGGGCCATCCCTGGACGGATCAAAAGATTCTCCGGCCGTTTTCCGGGACGAGGAGGGATTTCGTCGATCCCGCCGTCGATCTGTCGGGCAAGCCAACGGATCATGTCGCCGATCAGCGGCCGGATCGACGACGGGTCGGGCGAGCCGGAGAAGCTGCCGTTCATGCCCATCTCCGTGCCCTCCGCGTGACCAGCCAATTCGGGATGCTGTCGATGATGCGGGCGATGCCGATCGCCAGCGCGGCGCCGGCAATTCCGGCACAGGCGATCAGCCCGGCCATGAGCGGCACTGGCAGCACGCTGTCCGCGGCCCCGCACAAGCCAAGAGCGGCATAGGCCAGGGCGGTGATGACCGGCCCGGTGAAGGTTAGCAGGAGAGCGTGCCGCCGCCAGCGCTGGCGCTCGCTTTCTAGGATGGTCCATTGCGCATCGCGAACGGACGCGAGGAACCGGACCCGGTCGCCCAGTTCCCACTGGCAGCGGACCAGGTAGTCGTGAAGGGATTCGTCCGGCCTGCGCACGACGAGGGTCAGGCGCTCATTGCCGCCACTGGGCGGGAGTATGTCCAGCATCATCTTTTCCTCCTGAGTTTTGCGAGCAAGCGGCCCGCGGCCCCGGTCAGGCCGATGAGGATGAGCCCGGTCAGGAAACAGCCGCCGCCAACGATCGCCGCGCCGCGAAGAACGATGCCAGCGGGCTGTTCGAGCACCAGCCCGGCCGCGAGCACGAGCGATGCGATCATCACGGATTCGATGACCACCAGGCGGAAGCGCCAGCGCAATGCGTCGGCTTCCGCCCGTGCGGCGACGCGCGCCTCGATGATCCGCTCGATATCCTCATCCGGGCTCTCCACGAGCCGGAGCGGCAACTGGTCGGGGGAGGGGGAGCGCCGCGTCATGACAGCGCGCTCCGCTTCAGCGGCGCTGCGTCATCGAAGGACGTGCCGATTATCCCGGCGGGATCGACGCCGGCGAGATCGCACACCGCTTCGAGCGGCGAGCGTCCGGCGCGGACCAGCGCCTCGAACGCGGCCACGTCTTCGGGCGCGGAGGTGTTGATCCAGTAGCTGAACGGATCGACGACGAGCCGGGCGATGCCGAGGCCAAGCGGGCTGTCGATGAAGACTTCCGAATAGTTCGGTTTGTTGTTGCGGACCGATTTCAGGAGGTCGAGGACGAAACCCGAATAGTCGAGGATCTTGTTTTCGACCGCCTTGTCATAGGTCGATCCCTGCAGGAGGAAGCGCGTCGCGGCATTTTCCAGGATCACCTGTCCCGTGCCGCCGAACAGCAGCAGATCGTTCATGCTCTGGAGAATGATGCCGAAGCTGCCGCGATATTTTCGGGCGCGGCGATAGCCCTGGCTGATCGCCTCGGCGAGGCGCGACAGGTCCTGGCCCTCTTCGCGGGTCATGAACTGCGCGGCTTCATCGCACAGCACGAAGCGGGGGCGATCACGGGCGGACAGGTAGAGTTCCTGCGTTACCGCGTTGATCACCACCATGACGACCACGTTGAACAGGTCAGGCATGGCCTTCAGGCGCTCGAGTTCGAGCACCACGAATTCATCGTTCGAGATGTCGAACGTGCTGGGACCGTTGAAATAATGGCCGTAGGCTCCGTCCGACCCGAAATCACGCAGGTTGAAGGCCAATTCGCGCGCCGTGGGCACGAGGTGGTCGACCCGGTCGAGATCGGAGACGGTGTTGGCCGGATAGGAGCCGAGCCATTCGCGCACCGCATCGATCCCGGCTTCCGCGCGGCCGCTCTCGATCGCCCATTGCACGGCGGACTTGAGCAGGTTCCATTCGGACGTGGTGACGCCCTTGCGCGTCCCGGCGTTGGCCATCTCCGCGACGATCGACACCGCCATCGAGATCGCGGACTCTCGATCGTCGCCGTCGAGAGCGAGCCCCAGGTCGAACGGATTGAGGACGAGATGCTCTTCGCCCAGATCGATGTAACGGCCCGAGCAGAGCGTGCAGAGCTTCTTGTAGCTGCCGCCGATGTCGATGATGCGGATGAGCGCGTTCTGCGCGAAATACTGCTGGCACAGGTTATTGAGCAGGAAGCTCTTGCCCGCGCCCGATTCCGCCGAGACGATGAAGTTGTAGTTGTTGATACGCGGATCGAAGAGGTCGAGCGTGATGAGCTGCCCCTTGCGGCCCGTGTAGAGCAGCGCCGGCCGCCCGCCGCCCCGGAAATCGGTTTGGATCGGCGACATCAGCACGCCCGCGCGCACCGGCACGCGGAAATCGCGCTGCAGCATACCGATCGTGCGTCGCTCGGGGTACAGGCCGAAGGGCAGGCTCGCGGCCAGCAGGATCGGGTTGAGGTAGGATTCCTCCTGGACCATCCACGGCAGCGGTTCGCTCTCCCACAGCCGCTTGGCGCGCGCCGCCATCTCGCGGGCCTGATGGCGGTCGCGGCCGAACACCCACATGGTGGGGATTACCGAGACGAACCGGGTGTTTCCGGCCTCGTCCAGGATCCACCCGATCTCT
Organism: Sphingobium sp. TKS; assembly: GCF_001563265.1. Classification (NCBI taxonomy): domain Bacteria; kingdom Pseudomonadati; phylum Pseudomonadota; class Alphaproteobacteria; order Sphingomonadales; family Sphingobiaceae; genus Sphingobium; species Sphingobium sp. TKS. The sequence continues at coordinate 3,921,324 of NZ_CP005083.1, forward strand.
TCGATCTGCTTGCCGACCTCGACCGCGAAGGACCCCGCCGCCTTCTGCGCCGAGAGAATCTGCGCGCGCTTGTGGATCTCGAAGGCCGAGTGATCGAAGAGGACATTGAGCGTATAGAGGAACGGCCCGCCGATCTGGTCGCTGTCCTCGGACGACCCGCGCATGCCGCCGGTGAGACGATTGGCACGTTCGGCGGTGATCCGCCGCGGCGGCGACTTGGGCGTCAGACAGCGCGCCACCTGGTTGCCCAGATATACTTCCGGCCCGTCGAAGCGGAGCGCCGGCCCGGCATCGATGATCTGGCGGCGCAGCGGCACGTCGGCGGTCTGGGTGAAGACGCCGGGCGCGGGCGCATGAACGCCGTTGAAAATGCGCCGGTAGAGCGAGATGATCTCGCTCGGCGCCATCGGGCGGATGCCGAGCTTGGCGAGCTGCTCCTCGATCTGGCGGCGCAGGTCGCTGTCCATCGGCGCGCGCGTCTTGACCGACAGGAATGCGCGGAAATCGCGGATCGGGATGCCATGCAGGGCCTTCAAGCCCATGGTGCCGGCGCGCAGATAGTCGAAGGTGCGCCGGGCCGAGGCCTGGATGAGCGGATCGGGCCGTGTCTTGAGGTCGAGAAAGGCGTCGAGCGCATCGTCGATCAGCGGGTCGGCGAAACTCTGGAGCTGGAGGATCGTGCCTTCGGGAAAATTGACGTTGAGCAGCCCCAGCAGCGCCTCATGGACATGGGCGAACATGTAGGGGGAGGGGATCAGCTCCCAGCTATAGCCCCAGCCATCGTCGATGGTGAGGAAGGCCTGTTCTTCCTCGACCCAGGCGGCGAGCGGAAGAAAATCGGAATAGCTGTCGCGCTCGACGCTGCGGCGCAGCCGCGCCAGCGTCATGCCCGATTGATAGCTGGTCATGGCCGGGCCCCCGCATCATTCTGGCCATCGTCGGGGCGGTCCCTGACCTGTTCGAGCACGTTCGCGCGGGACGCGGGCGAAACCGGGGCGACAAGATAGTCGCCGACCACCCATTGCGGGCGCTCGACCAGCGAATAGACATAGCGCGGCATGTAGAGCCGGTCGGGCCGCTGGCGGTCGGCATAGGGCAGGATCAGCGTCCGGACCGAACGCGGGGGCTTGAGCATCGGCGTGACCGGCTGCTCGATCAGCCCCTGGAGCTCGCGATAGACGCTATCGCGATAACCGGCGAAGGCGCCCGACGTTGTTCCAGTGGAACCGCGCGCGGCCTTGCCGTCCCTGAGCAACTTCCTGTCCCTGGTGACCGCCGGATCGGACTTCGACGCGACGCCCGCAACGGCATCGGCATAGGCCTTCTCAGGGTGGATGCACTGGCCGTGATCGTCGTTCTTGCAACTGAACTTCTCGCTATAGGGCGACATGATCGAGCCCATCGTCGCGCAGCCGCTCAGCATGAAGGCGGCGCAGACCGGAAGAAGCGGGGAGAGGGCGCGCGATCGGCGCGCGGGCGATAGAGGCCGCATGGGCGATACTCCCTGTTGGATGAGGAGCCGGCGCATCAGAACTTGCTTCCGGCGGTCGGCTTGATATCGAGGGTGACGCCCTCCTGGATCACAACCACGACGTCCTTCGCCGCGCCGACCTCAACGATCGGCCCCGCCTGGCGCGCGAGATCGAGATAGAAATCGGTGAGCTTCTCGGACGATCGCGACAGGCCGCCGGCGATGCCGGCCTTGGCGGCGTCGCCCGCATCGAGCGTGCGCACCGAACCCAGCGCCGAGGTCGAGACGTCGCCGACCGTATTCTGGACCGTATCGGCGACCCCGGTGATGGTCCCGGCGATGAACGCGCGGGCAAGGGCCGCGCCGGCGCGGGTGACGACCTTGCCGGAGAGGCCCTTCTTGCCGTCGGCGTCGACGAAGAAGCCCTTGATGGGCTGGTCGACCACCGAGCGTTCGTCGAAATCGACGCAAGAGAGGCTGACCAACTGGACTTCGACCCGTTCCTTCGCGAGGCTGCCGGTGGCGTTGCCGATGACGAAGCAGCCGGCGAGGTTGGCTTTGACGTCATTGGGCAGGACGGCGGGGGCTTGCACCCGCGCGATCAACGGTTCGGGATTGTTGGTCGCATCCCGGCTCGCCAGCGCATCGATCCCGGTCAGCAGCCGCGCCTTCATGAAACCAGGTGGCAAATAGATGGTCCGCGTCTTTTTTTTAGCGGCCTGTGCCCCATCGGCGGCCGCGACCGGACTGGTCGCGGCGCCGATCGCGCCCACGGTCTTCTCGACCGGCGGGGCCGGAGGCGCTGGCGGCGCGGCGGGCGGCGCGGGCGGCTTCGCGACGGAAGGATCGATGTCACCGGTCGCGGGCGGTTCGGGAAAGTCGGGAACCGAGCCGGGGATCGCCGGAGGAAGATCGCCGTCCAGCGCATGGGGCGGCGTGCCGGAACCGGGCGCGACCTTGCCTTCCTCGATGGCGGAGACGCGATCGCCGAGCAATTGCTGTCCATCAAGAATCTTCTGCAGGTCGCCGCGCAGCTTGACCTCTAGGCTGTCGCCGCGAAGCCCCGCGCCCATGTCGAGCTTCGAACTGGGCGATGGCGCGGCCTGCTCGGTCTTGTCGCCGCTGGCCGTGTAGAGGCCGAGCCCCAGCACGCCGATCGCACCGGCAACGCCAAGCTGCCTCAAACGCAGCTGCTGGCGTGCGGTCAGCGTTTGCCACCGCGTCTTGAGATCGAGCAGCGCGGGGCCGCGCGTATTCTCGCCAGGACGAGGGCGGTCCGCCTCATAGCCGTCGAGGTCGAGTTCCTCCGCGCGATCGGCAGGACCGCGCCCGCGGGGCCCGCGACCGCCGCGAGAGTCCCCGCCGCTCATTGCCCGGCTCCCCGGCGAACGACGATCAGCCGCGCGGCTTCCCCGGCCTCGATATTGCCCCGGTCGAGGGTGATCGCGAAGATGTTGGCGCCGAGCGCGCCGTCGAGAAAACCGCGTTCGTCGAGCTGCGCGCCGCCGGCGGCAGAGACCAGATATTCCGATGCCGAGAGGCCGGACCCGTCGATTTCGATGCGGCGTCGTTCCTCCAGCGTGGCGCCCGGCAGCGTCGCGAGCCGGATCGGCCCGGATCGGGGCGCAACGCTGGTGAAGCTCGCCGGGATCCGGTCCTGGAGCATCGAGAGCGTGATCGAGACTGCACGCTCTTCTTCGACCAGGGGTCCTAGCAGTTCCTCATTGGCGCGGGCGCGCTGGGGAGCGCCGGGCTGGAGCATCACCGTCTGCGCCGGAATATCCGACGGCTCGGCATAGAGCGCATAGACCGCGCCGTTGCAGGTGATGAAGAACTCAGACGGCACGGTGACGAAGCTGCGCGTCACCATCCCGGCGTCGTCGATCTCGCGAACGAGGAACTTGATCCAGGCGTCGGAACCGGCGCGCTCCACGGCGATCGCCTTTTCGGCGCTGAACCTGACGTCCTCGATTTCTCCGCCCGAACAGATGACATGGTTGATGTCGCGGTTTGACAGGCGGATCGTGCTGGTCTGGTCGGGCAGAACCATGATGGATTGCGCGGCGGCCGGAGCGGCAAGCGACAGGGCGAGCAGCATCAGGCTCGGCCGCGCGGACTTAGCGAGGCTGGACATCGAAATTTTCCTCATTGAGGGCGGTCAGCCAGAAGCGGCCATTGTCGATCACGTAACGGATCCGAAGATTGCCCCGGAACTTGCGGATCACCCCGCCGATCACCCGGACCTTCTCGACCGGCACGAGAATCTCGGTCCGGGTCCAGGTGACGGGCTGGTCGGGGCGGATATAGGTCGCGATCGAGAGCGTCGGATTATTGGCCAGTTCGTCGAGCAGCCGGTTGAGGCTGTCGCGCAGGCTGTTGTAGGTCGAGGGGTGCGTGATGCTCAGCAGTTCCTGGAACTGCCGATCCGCGGAGTAGGCGGAGTAGGTGCCCGAGAGCGACACGACATTGCGCGTGATCGAGCGCAGATAGGCCTCGGACGGCTCGCCGCCCGTGACATAGAGGTCGCCGCCCGCGCCGTAGGGGACGATGATCGTCCGGGTGTTCTGGTTGGAGGTGTAGATCACCGTGCCCAGCACCGCCGTGATCCCGAACAGGCCGATGACGGCGAGCTTCAACAGCCGGTTCTCCTCGAACAGGTTGCTCGCCCCTTGCAGGTAGCGGTGGATGCCATAGCTGCCCGGCTTGCCGATCAGCGGATCGCGTGGGGGTGTGCCGGGGGATTTGCGTCCGAACATGGCCCGCCTCATTCGTAGAACCGAGTCTGGGTCGGACCCGGATAGTTGGACCAGCGGACCAGGCCCCAGCGCCAGGCCATGTGCGGGATGAAGCCGCGCGGCTTGGTGCGGAGCCAGGGAACGAAAAGGAGAAGACCCGCGACGAGCGCCCAACCGAGCATCCCGCCCACGATCACGGCGACGAAGATCACCGTGATCACGAGCACGAACTCGTCCGATCCGAACCACAGGATCTGGACGGGTTTGTGCAGATATTGGGGTAGCCGCTCGTCCACGAGCCTTCTCCTCCTTGCGTCGTGACCTCCCTGCGAAGCTGGTTGAACTTCGGGGGTTGTCCCGCCAGTGCGCCTCATGCGCCCTGGCCCGTTGAGGTCCGCCGACCGCGCCCAGGCGCGGCGGCGGACCAATCCGTCAGATGACCATTCCGAATGTCTGGAGGATCGAGTCCGCCTTGATCAGGCAGACGGCCGCCACGATGGTCGGGATGCCGATCATGATGTTCGAGAAGAGCCTGCTCACGCCGAACAGGAAGGCCGCGACGCCGCCGACGAAGCCGAGCGGGCCTTTGACCCCTTGATTGACCACGATATCGTAGATGTCGTAGCCGAGGTCGCCGGCCGCCGGCGCCGAGAAGGCGTGAGCCCCACCGGCCCCGAGCAGCGCGAGCAGGGTTACGGGAATGCCGACATTGGCGATTGAGGCGGATTGTCTGCCGAGTGTTTTCAACATGCACTTGCTCCAGGGAAGATGGGCCGCTCCGGGGACTGCTTGCCGGCATCGATGAGGATCGCTGTCGGCCGACGGCGAGGCTGGACGGCCCGGTTCGGGTCCCGCCGCCGGCATTGGGATTTGCGCGGCAGCGGCAGAGCCGATGCACCGCGCGTTCGCGATGTGAGGAGCCGGAAGGCGATCAGCGGCCGGCATTGGCGAGCGCCTTCTTACCGTCGAGGAACGCCTCGATCTCGGCCTGCCGGAAACCGGAAATCATCTGTCCGTCCGCGATCAGGGTCGGCGTGCCGGTGATGCCGGTCTTGCCGACGATTCCGGCATGCGCCTCGACCCTGGCCTTGCCTTCCGCGCATGTGCGCAAAGGCGTGGGCGCGGTTCCGGCGTAGATCGCCTTGAACGCCGCTTCCTTGTCCGGGGAGCAAAGGACATGCTCGGCCTTGGCGGCGGCCTCGGCGTGGATGCCGGAGACGAAGAAGATCAGGCGCCGCACCGGCTTGCCTTCGGCCGCTTTCGCCGCCCAGAAGCGGTCGAGCGCCCGGCAGTAGGGACAGTCGGGATCGGTGAACTCAATCACCGTGGGCGCGCCCGCCGGACCGATGGCGAGGGCCATGCCGGTGTCGATCCCGGCGAGTTTCTTCGCTGAAGCGGCGTTCTGCGCCAGCGCGGTGAGGTTCTGGCCGTTGCGGTCGTAGATTTCCGCGAACAACAGATGTTCGCTGTCAGGCGCATAGTAGATGATGCGGCCGCCCGCCGTCGCCTGATAGATCGGGCCCTTGACGGGCGCCGGCCCGAAATCCTCGAATTGCAGATTGACGAAGGTCTGCCGCAACTCGCTTTCGGCATCGCGCGCGGCGGCGGTAAGCGGATCGGCGGCTTGCGCGAACGCTGCGCCTTGAGCAGCGAGCAACAAGGGGAGGACGAGGGCTGCCGCACCAAACAGGCGGGTGGGCTTATGGATGTGCATGCGATCTCTCCTGAAGAGTGCTGGCAGGGCGGGAGAGCAGGCGCGCATCGACATGCGTGCCCGACCCCACCGGGATGTGCTCGGCAGTGACGGGTGCGGGCATCGACTCCATCCGGTTCGTCACGGCGGCGCGCAGAACGAACCCATCGACCGTCGCCACCACGATGCGCGGCTGCTCGGCCACCGGCGCGATAACTGTCTGTCGGCCATGTCCGCCGGGTCCGGCACAGGCTGTCGTCGTGACGATCAGTGTGCCCAGGGCAGCCGTCATCGCTTTGGCAATCGGCATCATGCACGACTCCATGTTGGCGCCCCGCGCCATGGTTGATGAATACTTAATGGTCCGAAGTATCAGGTCCGATTCGACTTGAACCCTCGCAACACGATCTGAGTGATTTGAAACGAAGAGGATTGCAACAGGCCCCGGCAGTGGGGTGCCTGAAATGGCGATATTAGCCGTAAATATGCGAACTTAGCCTTATAAATTCGCTTTCGGGATCACATGGACTGATCTGGTGCCGGTTCGGCAATAAAGTTCCTGAATGATCCGATTTGGAGGAAAATGGAAATTAACTGCTCATTGTGCGTCGAAACATAAATATGGTCGCGCATCCGCTATAAATGGGCAGAGATATTCCTCTAAAATCATCGGCATCTATTCTTGATGCTGGTTACTCCACGATCCTACCTTTGCCGGATTACCCACAGAGCCCGACGGGCCGAACCGGGGAGGAAGGACATATGGCATCCGATGGAAAATTCGCCGACGTCGACCTGTCGATCTTCAAGGAACTCAAGAAGCTCTCCGGCGAGAAGATCAGGCAGGCGCGAAAGGCGCTCGGTTTGACGCAGCTGGAGGTCGCCACCGAAATGGGCGGAAGCCTGCGCTGGTATCGCGCGATCGAGTCCGGCGATCCGGGGATTAGGCTGGAGGATCATCTGATCGCACTGCTCCGGCTCGGTGCATCGACCGCGCATATCGCGCTGCCTGTCCTCTATGCGGGCCAACGCATGCGGTTCCCGCGGCAACTGATCCACGGTGACCTGGCCAGCATCGAACGCACATGCATTGAGGCGATCTCGGATGCGGTGATCGCCGGGCTGAAACAGGACCTCTCACCCGAATGGTAGCGGGACGGCGGGAAGGACCAGTCATGAAAATTGACGGTCCGGTTCGGGCGTGACGCTGGGACAGGCGGAAAAGATGGCGATCTTTCATTTCCATGTGAATATCATCAGCCGCGGCGCCGGACGCAGTATCGTCGCGGCCGCGGCATGGCAAAACAGCTGCCGCCTGTACGATGAGCGCTACGGCCGGTTTTCCAATTTCGTGAACAAGCGGGCGGTTGCCTGGTCTGCGCTGATACTGCCGTCCGGGGGCCCCGCGCAGTGGGAGGATCGCGAGTGTTTCTGGAACGCGCTCGAAGCCGCCGAAATCCGCAAGGATGCGCAGCTTGGCCGTCAGTTCGACGTGGCGCTGCCCGATGAACTGGACCTGCCGGCGTCGATCGCGGTTCTGCAGCGTTTCGCCAGCGAGATATTTTGCATCGCGGGTTTTGCCGCCGACCTGACACTGATCGAAATGGGCGATACGCCCAGAGGCAAGCGCCACCATGGCTATGTGCTGATACCGACCCGTCCGATTGTCGACGGCATGTTCGGCCGGAAACCGCGCGAATGGAACAGCCGCGTGAAGCTGCTCGAAATCCGCGCGGCCTGGGCGATGATGCTGAACGATAAGTTCGCGGCGCTCGGCTATGATGTCCGCGTCGATCATCGGTCCAACGAAGAACGCGGCATCGACGCTCCGCCGGTTAAGCATATCGGCATGGCCCGCAAGCGTATCGCGGCGCGCGCCCGGCAAACATCCTGACAATAGTCCGTGGCCGGCGCCTCACCGGCGGTGCGGTCCATCATGACGACGGCGAGGGCGGTTGCGGCGGGCGTGTAGAGGAGAAAATAACCGACTGCACATGCGGCGACGGCAGCGGCAGGGATTGCCGTCGCCATGACCGCTGCCGCCACGGCGAAAACGGCTAGAAGCTGAACGGCCGCTGCGACAAGAAGTATCCGCCGCCGACCGAGCCTGTTGGCCAGCCACCCGGTGAGCATTGCGGAGGCCATGCCGGCGAGCGGACCGGTCATGTTGACGATGACGCCGAGACGATCGAGGCTCCACCCCCTCCTGTCAATCAGCGCGCCCGCGATCGCGCGCGGCAGGCCGCCATGCGTCCCGATCATTTGTCCCATTCTTCGAGGCCATCAACAACGGCGAGTGGAACGCTGCGAGTCTCTTCCAAGGCGCGACAACGCCAATAGGCTGACAGGCGAAAGCACGAGATTAGGCAGTGGGTTGCCCAAATATGCGATCTTGGCCTCTTTTTAGGACCAGGATCGAAATGCTAGACTGACGTCGCGTCATGGCCTGCTTGCGCTGCCCAACAGGCCAGCGATCCATGCGCCATTTCTGCGAGGATTATCCAGACCCACGTTCGCGAGCGCCTGCCCGTCCTGGTCGGCCGGCCATGCGGTCATCGCAGATCGGCCGGAAGGGAAGGGAGCGGGAGGAGAGAGGAAGCAGCGGACGGTTGGCTGTCCGTGGTTTCCTTTCCTCAACCGGAGCACTGTCATGACGGGCGCGCGCTACGTGCGCATCAAGCGCTTCGCCGAGCTGACCGGCTACACCGAGAAAGCGGTCTATCGAAAGATCGCCGACGGCGTGTGGATTCAGGGCCGCGAATATCGCCGCGCTCCCGATGGCAGCATCTGCATCGACCTCGAAGGCTTCCACAAATGGGTAGAAAACGGCCAGGGACTGGCGTCGAGCCGCTGAAAAGCTGCATTCGCGTCCGCTTCCGCTGGAACGGGCGGCTCTATCGCGAAACGCTCCAGCTCCAACCCACATCCGCTAACATCAAGGCGGCCGAGCGCTTGATGGCCCGTGTCCATCAGGAAATCGATCTCGGCGTCTTCGATTATGAAAGCACGTTTCCCAAGGGTGATGCCAAACCCGACCGGAACAAATACGCGGGCTTCAAGACTTATGCGAAAGAGTGGCTCGCAACGCTCGTAGTCGAGAAATCGACGATGTCCGACTATGTGTCGGCGATCAATAATGTCTGGTCGCCGGCTTTCGGTGAGCGGCAACTCAAGAGCATCAAGCCGAGCGAGATCAAGAAGGTCATCGCCGACCGGGCGAAGCAGGTCAGCGGCAAGACGATCAACAACAACGTCATTCCGCTGCGCGGCATCTTCGAGATGGCTCTCGACGACGAGCTGATCGACCGCTCGCCGCTGGAACGGATCAAGAGCCAGAAGCATCAGAAACGCGAGCCGGACCCGTTCGACCGGGAAGAGACCGAACGCATCCTCACCTATATGCACGAGCGTTACGACGAGCAGGTCTGGAACTGGTATGAGTTCGCCTTCGGGACCGGCATGCGTCCCAGCGAACAGATCGTCGTCCAGTGGCGCGACGTCGACTGGAAGCGCCAGTCCATCCGGGTCGAGCGTGCCCGCGTCCGGGCCGTGGAGAAATCGACCAAGACCAGGACCGTGCGCGACGTCGATCTTACTCCGCGAATGATGGCCGTGCTTAGACGCCAGAAGGCGCACAGCTTCATGCGGGGGCTCGATTCGCCGATCTTCATCAACCCGGTCACAAACACGCCGTGGCCGGACGTGCAGGATCAGCGGAAGCTCTATTTCCATCCCGCACTGCGTGCGCTCGGCATCCGCAGCCGTGATGCCTATCAAACGCGCCACACTTACGCGACGACGGCGCTGATGGGCGGGGTGAACCCGGCCTATATCGCCCGCCAGCTTGGCCACAAGAGCGCGGCAATGCTGTTCCGGCACTACTCGAAATGGATCGATCACGCGGACTATGGCCGCGAAGCAGCCAAGCTCAATCAGATCTACGGTTCCTGACGCGGATGTCTGGCTGGTCTGTGGGGAGGGCTTGCCTGTCGGTGGCGGCTGCCGCGAACGAATCCCTCGTCTACTGGGCAGCTATTGAGGTGATCTAAAAGAGCCTGGAACGGGGGCTGGGGTGGCCTCGAAAAACGCCAAATGTGCCACGAAAGTGCCACGGAAACCGCATTTTCGCGATTCCCCCTAACAATATCAACTACTTAGCTGGTGACCCCTACGGGAATCGAACCCGTGTTTCAGCCGTGAAAGGGCCGCGTCCTAGACCGCTAGACGAAGGGGCCACTGCAGTTCCACTTGGGCGTCACTGCGAAGCGAGGCGGGCATTAGGCGGTGGCTTCGGAGCGGTCAACCCCCTTTTCGTCATGTAAATGACGCAGAGCAAAAAATTGCCGATCCGCTCTTCAATCGGCCCAGGCGGCATCCTCCAGATGCAGTTCGGCAGCCGGGCGCGACCCCCAATCGTCGATCTTCGCCCGGCCCGCAATCCACAGCCGCCGGTCGCGGGGCGCGCCCAGAATGGCCTGGCCGAGATCGGATTCGGCCTGGCGGAAAGCGATGGTCTTGATCGAGCGGCCGTCGTCGCCCGCCATGATCGCACGCAAATGACCATTGCCGACGACATCCGCCTTGATGACCCGCATTGGCCCGGAAGCGATCAACGGCGCAGGCCAGCCCGCGCCATAGGGGCCGCCCGCGTCGATGGCGGCGACGAAGTCCGGATTGACCCCCGCAGGCGCCAGGACCGCGTCGATCAGCAGCGCCCGGTCGTCGCGAGCCTTGGCCACTGCGTTGGCAAGCCGCTCATCCAGAAATTCGGCCAGCGCATCGATCCTGTCCGCCGCAACCGTCAGCCCCGCCGCCATGGCATGGCCACCGCCCGCGACCAGCAGGCCGCTGTCTTTCGCTGCCAGCACCGCCGCGCCCAGATCAACGCCGGAGATCGAGCGGCCCGATCCCTTGCCGGTGCCATTCTCATCGATCGCGACGACGATGGCTGGGCGGCCCGCTTTCTCCTTGATGCGCCCGGCGACGATGCCGATCACGCCCGGATGCCAGCCCGCGCCCGATACCAGCGCCACCGCCCGATTGCCTTGCGCGGCGAGCAGTTCCTCCGCCTCAGCCTGAACGGCGGCCTCTATGGCGCGGCGTTCTTCATTGAGCTGGTCGAGTTCGGCGGCGATCTTCGCGGCCTCCGCCGGGTCTTCGGTGGTCAGCAGCCGCACGCCCAGATCCGCCTTGCCCACGCGCCCGCCCGCATTGATGCGCGGGCCGAGTGCAAAGCCCAGATCATGGCAGAGCGGCGCCCGCGTCAGGCGGCTGGCGTCGATCAGCGCGGAGAGGCCGATATTACGCCGCTTCGCCATGATCTTGAGACCCTGCGCGACGAAGGCGCGGTTGAGACCCTTGAGTTGCGCCACATCCGCGACCGTCCCAAGCGCAACGATGTCGAGCAGTTCCATCAGCGGCGGTTCGGATCGCTGGGCGAACCAGCCGCGCCCGCGCAACACCCGGATCAGCGCCGCGCCGAGCAGGAACGCCACGCCCACCGCCGCCAGATGGCCATGAGCGGCGGCTTCTGTCGCTTCGTCAAGACGATTGGGGTTCACCAGCGCCAGCGCTTCGGGCAGCGACGCGCCACATTTATGATGGTCGACCACTACCACATCGACGCCTGCCGCCTTCGCCATGGCAAGCGCCTCGAAAGCCTGCGCGCCGCAATCGACGGTGACGATCAGTGTGGCGCCCTCTCCCGCCAGCCGGACCAGCGCTTCGCCTGATGGGCCATAGCCCTCCATCAGCCGGTCGGGAATATAGGGGCGGGCAGCCAGCCCAAGATCGCGCAGCAAGCGGATCAGCAGCGCGGCGCTGGTCGCGCCGTCCACGTCATAATCACCGAAGATGCGGACATCCTCCCCGCGCACCACCGCGTCGGCCAAGCGTTCGGCGGCGGCGTCCATGTCGCGGAACAGGCTGGGGTCGGGCATGAAATGACGGATGGTGGGATTGCGATGCGCCTCTACCGCGTCGCGCGGACAACCCCGCGCCAACAGCAATTGCGTCACCAGATCGTCGGGCCGATAGCCCGGATCGCGCCCGTCCCCATTGCCTCCACGCCACCGCCAGGGCTGACCGACGATCGAACGGGTGATGTTGAGCGCAATGGTCATGGGTCCGCTCTAGACCGGTTGGGATTCGGAGGGAAGCGGTCGCCCCCATGACGCAAGCGGAACCGAAGCAACTTATTGCGCGTATTGCTATTCCCGCCCGCAACGGGCGCCGGGCAAAAAGGGGCAACGCGGTTTCCATGGGTTCAAGGCAGAAGCGGGTCCGGCGAGCCTTGGGTCTGATGATGATGGCGGCCTCCCCCCTCCCCCTGATGGCCCAAACGCCGCCCCCGCCCCAGCAGGAGGAACCGATCCTGCCCGACAGCGAGTTCGAGGCGCGGCTGCCCAAGACGGGCGAGGCTCCTGCGAACAGCAGCGCGTCCTTGCCGCCGATCGATCAATGGATCGATCAGCAAATGCCGGGGGCGAGCGCGACGCAGGAACTGCCGCCGGCAGTCGAGCCGCAGGAGGAACGCGAACTGGCGCAGCCGCTGCCGCCGCTCGACAGCGTGCAGGCGCCGTTGCAAGTCGCGACCGACGCCAACCCCCATGAAAAGACACTGGCGGTGCGTTATGCGGTGACGGTCGAGGGCTTCGGCAAGACGGGGCTGGAAGACGAGTTCCGCGACTCTTCCGCGCTGATCGACGGCGGCGGCAAGGCCGACACCGCCGCGATGGTCCAGGCCCGCGCCCATGAAGACGAGGCGCTGGCCATCCGGCTGCTCTATTCGGAGGGCTATTATGACGCGACCGCCCTCGCCTCGCTGGATCAGGCGGGCGATGGTGCGCTGAAGGCCATCGTCTCGGTCACGCCGGGCAAGCGCTACAGGATCGGGGACATCGTCATCCATGCCGGGCCGACGGTGCCGCCGGACCTGGTCCGCGACAGCCTGCCGCTCCAGACCGGCGACTTCATCGTCGCGGCGGCGGTCGAGGGCGCGGAGGCCAATGTCGGCGTCAAGCTGCCGGAAAACGGCTATCCCTTCGCCAAGGTCGGGCAGCGCGACATATTGCTCGATCCCGCGACAGCGACAGGCGACTATAAGCTGCCGGTGGAGACGGGGCCGCGCGGATCGTTCCGGAGCATCACCACCGCGGGCGAGAAGCAGGCCTTTGGCGCCGATCATATGAAGGTCATCAGCCGCTTCAAGCCGGGCGAGCTCTATGACAGCCGCAAGGTCGACGATCTGCGCCGGGCGCTTGTGGCCACGGGGCTGTTTTCGAGCATTTCGATCGATCCCGTGCGCACCAACGAGCCGGGTCCGGACGGCACCGAATATGTCGACCTGAGCGTCACGCAGGAGGCAGGCAAGCCCCGCACGCTGGCCGGAGAACTAGGCTATGGCACGGGCCAGGGCTTTCGCGCCGAGGGCACCTGGACCCACCGCAACCTCTTCCCGCCCGAAGGCGCGGTGATCGCCAGCGTCATTGCGGGCACGCAGGAACAAGGCGCATCGGGCACCTTCCGCCGCTCCAATGCGGGCAAGCGCGACAAGAGCTTCCAGACCGGCATCTCGCTCAACCATCAGAATTACGACGCCTATGAAGCCTATACGGCGGGTCTCAATATCGGCTGGTCGCGCCAGTCGACGCCGATCTTCCAGAAGCGCTGGACCTACAGCTATGGCGCGGAAGTGTTGCTGAGCAACGAACAGGTGGTGGTCGACCCGGCGACGGCGGACAAGGCGCGGCGGACCTATTTCATCGGCGGTCTGCCGGTGCAGATCGGCTATGACCGCTCCAACGATCTGCTGAACCCGACCAAGGGCTTCCGCGCCAATTTGCGCGGGGAGCCGGAAGGGTCGCTGCATGGCCGCTTCTCGCCCTATCTGCGCGCGACCTTCGACCTTACCGGCTATTATCCGCTATCCGACAGTCTGGTGATCGCCGGGCGGGCGCGGGTCGGCACGATCAGCGGGGTGAAGCGCGACGATGTGGCGCCCTCCCGGCGCATCTATGCCGGCGGCGGCGGATCGGTGCGCGGCTATGGCTATCAGGAACTGGGGCCGAAGGACGCGAACAACGATCCGATCGGCGGCCGATCCGTCAACGAATTCGCGGTCGAGGGCCGCTACCGCTTCGGGGACTATGGCGTGGTCGCCTTCGTCGATGCGGGTCAGGTCTATGAAAGCTCCATGCCGCAATTTTCCGACGTTCGTTACGGCGTCGGCATCGGCGGGCGCTTCTATACCAATTTCGGCCCCTTCCGCGCGGACATCGCCATGCCGGTCAACCGGCAGCCGGGCGAGTCCAAATTCGCGCTCTATATCGGCATCGGGCAGGCATTTTGATGGTGGATCAGACCCCTCCCACCGAAACGATCATCATTCGCGAGAAGCGGCCGCTCTGGCAGAAGATCGCGCTGGGCGCGGTCGGCCTTGTCATCGCGCTGGTGGTTTTGGCCGCCGGGCTGCTGCTGTTCCTCAACACCCAGCCGGGCAAGACATTCCTGATCCGCCAGATCGCCGCGCTCAAGCTGGAATCGGGCATGGCGATCGAGGTCGGCCGGATCGACGGGTCGATCTATGACGACATGACGATCCGCAATCTGGTGCTGCGCGATCCCAAGGGCATCTTCGCGGTCAGCCCGGAAGTGCATGTGGTGTGGAACCCCTTCCGCTACATCAACAACCATATTTCGGTGCGGCTGCTGGAAAGCCCGATGGTGGTGCTGGCGCGTAGCCCGCAGTTCAACGTCACCAGGACCGATCCCAATGCCCCGATCCTGCCCGACCTCGACATCGACGTCGACCGGCTGAAGATCGCCCGTTTCCTCGTCGCCAAGCCCGTCATCGGCCAGAAGCGCGAGATCGCCATCGACGGCGTCACGCATATCGCGGACGGCCGGGCGATCCTGTCGGCCAATGCGGTGGTGGACAGCGGCGACCGTTTGGCTGCAAGCTTGGACGCCGTGCCCGCACAGAACCGCCTTGCCATGAAGGGTAGGCTGACCGCGCCCAAGGGCGGCGTGATCGCGGCAATGAGCGGCCTGACTGACGGCTTCACCGCGACATTGGACGGCAAGGGGACATGGCAGGCGTGGAACGGACTGCTGGTCGCGACCTCGGGCAAGGGAGAGTTGGCGAAGATCGCGCTCGCGGCCCGGGACGGCAATTTCACAGCAAAGGGACCAGTGCGCCCCGGGCTGGTCTTTGCCGGGACGGTCGACCGGCTGACCACCCCAGCATTGGACGTCGATCTGTTCGCCGGCCTCAACGAGCGGCGGGTGAACCTCAAGGGATCGCTGAAATCTCCCGCTCTTTCCGCCACGGCGCAAGGTCTGGTCGACCTCGGCAAGAGCCGGTTCAGCGCGCTCAAGATCGATGCCGCGCTACTCACCCCCGGCGCGATCATGGAAAAGGTGAAGGGCCGCGACGTGCGCGCCTCCGTGATCCTTGACGGGCCGATGGCGACGCCCTTCATCGACTATGACATCACGGCGAAGCAACTCGCCTTCGACGCCACCGGCATCGAAAATCTGAAAGCCAGCGGGCGCGCGGTGATCGATGCCGACCGCATCCGCATTCCCGTGAGCGCCACCGCCAACCGCGTCACCGGCCTCAATGCGGCGGCGGGCGGCCTGTTGCACGATCTGCGGGTGAAGGGCGATTTCGCTTATGCCGCGGGCAAGCTGATCAGCGACAATCTGAAGATCGACAGCGACCGGGTGGACGCCACCGCCATCGTGCTGGCCGATCTCGACAACGCCATTTATCGCGGCGCGCTCAAGGGCCGGGTGAACGACTACAAGATCGATGGCGTCGGCATCGTCAATCTCAACACCGATGTGCATCTGGTGCCGGGGCCGAGGGGTGGCTTCGGTCTGGATGGCAGGTTCGGCGTCCGCACCGCGCGGTGGGAGAATGCCTCGGTCCGCGATTTCCTGGGCGGCAATGCCGTGATGTCGGGGCGCATCGGCATGACGCCGGAGGGCAAGTTCACGCTCGCCGGGCTGAAAGGCGCGGCACCCAATTTCCAGGTCCATTCCGGGTCCGGCAGCTATGATACGGACGGCGCGATCAGCTTCGACGCCAAGGCTTCGTCCCGCCAATATGGTCCGTTGGCGTTAACCGTGCGCGGCACGATGGAACGACCGCAGGCGGTGCTGCGCGCTGCCCGGCCCAATATCGGCGTGCAGTTGCATGACGTGGTCGCGAAGCTGCATGGAGAGGCGGCAGGCTATCGGCTCGAAACCATCGGCGGGTCGCCCTATGGACCCTTTTTCGCCAATGTACTGATCCGCACCGCGAAAGGCCCGCTGATCGTCGACATCACCAGGGCGCGTTTCGCCGGGGTCGACATGAACGGTCGCGTGCAGCAAAGCCCGGCTGGTTCCTTTACCGGCCAGCTTGCCATGAATGGCTCCGGGATCAGCGGCGCGGTGAAGTTGATGGCAGTGGGTAAGGCGCAGGGCGCGCAGCTCAATGCCATCGCGAGCAATGCGAAGCTGCCGGGCGAAGCCGATGTGGCGATCGGCCGCGCGCTGATCGCGGCGAATATGGTGCTGGCCGACCAGCCTCAGATCACCGCCGACGTACAGATGGCGAACGCCGCCTATGGCGGTTATGTCGTGCGCAAGGCGCGTGGGCGGATCGACTATCGGGGCGGGCGCGGCCGGGCGCAGCTCGTCGCGGATGGATCGACGGGCGCGCCCTTCTCCATTGCGATGAACGCCGCGCTGCGGCCAACCCTCTATGCCATCGCACTGGAGGGCCGGGCGAGCAACATCCCCTTCCGCTTCGCCACGCCCGCCATCATCCGTATCGAACGCGGGGGCTATCGCCTCGAACCCGCGACCTTGGTGCTGCCGCAGGGCCGCGTGGACCTCGCAGGCCGCTTCGGCCAGCAGACGGCAATGCAGGCGCGCTTCAAGGATTTCGACCTGGCCATCGTCAATATGGCGACGCCGGGCCTGGGCGTCAGCGGCAAGGCCACCGGCACGTTGGACTTCGCGCAAAATGGATATGCTTTCCCGACCGCAACCACCCGCCTTGCGATCAGCGATTTCCGCCGCTCCAGCCTGACCGCCGTGTCCGATCCGGTATCAATGGCGATCGAGGGCAAGCTGTCCAGCGCGGGCGGCGACATGCGCGGTCTCATCCGGCGCGGCAATGCGACGCTGGGCCGCTTCGTCGCGACGCTCGCCCCACCGGGACCGGGGGCGAACTGGAGCGAACAACTGCAGTCCGCGCCGCTGGGCGGCGGCATCCGCTATGCCGGACCGGCCGATGTACTTTTTTCCTTCGCCGGGCTGGCGGATCAGCAATTGACGGGGCCGATTGCGGTCGCGGCGGATTTCGGCGGGCGGCTGACCGCGCCGCGCCTCAATGGCCTGGTCCGCGCCAATGCGCTGACTTATGAGAATGAGAGCTTCGGCACCCGGGTCACGCAGCTGCGGCTCGATGGGCGGTTCACCAACGACCGGCTCGACCTGCGCGACTTTTCCGGGCGTGCGGGGGACGGGACCGTACAGGCAAGCGGCACTGTAGGGCTGGCGGCGGAAAGCCGCTATCCGATGGACATAGCGGTGAAGCTGAACCGTGCGCGACTGGCGCGCAGCGAGGCGATCACCAGCGTCGTCAGCGGCACGCTCAACATCAGCAACAGCGCGGCCAATGGCGGCCTGATCAAGGGCGACCTGTCGCTCCCGGAAACTCGCTATCGCGTCGCCAGGCAGGGCGGCACCGATATACGCCAATTGACCGGCGTCCGGCGCAAGGGCGAAGGCTCCGAGCTGCTCGACCAGCGCCTCGCCGCGCGGCAGGCAGCGGCCAAGCCGACGCCATGGAAACTCGATGTCCGCCTGCGCGCCGATAACGAAATCTATGTGACCGGCATGGGACTCGATTCCGAATGGAAGACGGACATGCGCATCACCGGCACCGCCACCGATCCTCGCCTGATCGGAAAGATCGAGGTGATCCGGGGCCGCTACAGCTTCTCCGGCCACCAGTTCGATCTGGAACAGGGCGTCATCAGCTTCAACGGCCCGATGATGAACCCCACGCTGGCGATCCGCGCCGAAACCCGGATCGACGATGTGACGGCGGGGATCGCGGTCGGCGGCACGGCGCAGCGGCCGGACATCGCCTTCGTATCCACCCCGACGCTGCCGCAGGACGAAATATTGGCGCGCATCTTGTTCGGGGACAATGTGGCGAACCTCTCCGCCACGCAGGCGATCCAGTTGGCGGCGGCGCTCAACGGCCTGCGCGGGGGCGGCGGCGGCCTTAATCCGATGGGCAAGCTGCAAAACGCCTCAGGCGTCGACCGCATCGGCATCGTCGGCGGCGACGAAGCGACCGGGCGCGGAACGTCGCTCTCGGTCGGCCAGCATATTTCCAACAATATCTATGTGGAGGTGATCACCGACCCCAAGGGTTTCACCGCCACGCAGCTTGAAATCTCCCTGTCCAAGACGCTCAGCCTGTTGTCGAAGACCGGCACCAATGCAGGGTCGTCGGCCAACCTGCGCTATTCGAAGGATTATTAAGCCCGTTCGGCGGTAGCGGGCGATGGGATCAAAATTGACCGTCGGCCTTAAAAAAATCGAGCAGCTTTGGGTGGAAGGCGGACATTAGCCCCTCCCCTTCAGGGGAGGGGTTGGGGTGGGGGAGTGCCCCATAGGCTGAGTCTGCGCGTGGGGCACGCCCCCACCCCTCGATCTCCTCCCCTGAAGGGGAGGGGAAGACTCCGCGTCCGCAATTGGCCAATCCCAGTCATTATATTCTCTGCCACCGTATCGCCTCGATGCCACCAGCGAATGTCTGGCGCATATATCCCTACGGTAAAAGGCCCGCTGCGCCAGTCGCGCAGCGGGCCTTTTCAGTGCGTGAAGCGACAGGCGGGCAGTATCGCGCCAAGGCTCTCCGGTTGATCTGGCCGGAAAGCCTGTCAGCGCTTATTCGCCATCATCCTCCGCTTCGGGTCCGGCCATCATCCCTTCAGCCACTTCCTCGGTCTTGCCGCGGATCGCCTTTTCAAGGCGTTCCGCCATCTCAGGATGTTCTTTCAGAAAGGTTTTCGCATTCTCGCGACCCTGGCCGATACGAACCGAGTCATAGGAGAACCAGGCGCCCGATTTCTCGACCAGACCCGCTTTCACGCCAATGTCGAGCAGTTCCCCGATCTTGGACACGCCCTCGCCATACATGATGTCGAATTCGACCTGCTTGAACGGCGGGGCCACCTTGTTCTTGACCACCTTCACCCGGGTCGCGTTGCCGACAATGTCTTCGCGGTCCTTGATCTGGCCCGTGCGGCGGATGTCGAGACGCACCGAGGCATAGAATTTGAGCGCATTGCCACCGGTCGTTGTTTCGGGGTTCCCGTACATGACGCCGATCTTCATGCGGACCTGGTTGATGAAGATCACCAAGCAGCGCGAGCGCGAGATGGAGCCGGTCAGCTTGCGCAGCGCCTGGCTCATCAGGCGGGCCTGAAGGCCGACATGGCTGTCGCCCATTTCGCCCTCGATTTCCGCACGCGGCACCAGCGCGGCGACCGAATCGATCACCAGCACGTCGATCGCATTCGATCGCACCAGCGTGTCGACGATCTCCAGCGCCTGTTCGCCGGTGTCGGGCTGCGACACGATCAGTTCGTCGATGTCGACGCCCAGCTTCTTGGCATAGCCGGGGTCGAGCGCATGTTCCGCGTCCACGAAAGCCGCGGTGCCGCCGGCCTTCTGCGCTTCGGCAATGGCATGCAATGCCAGCGTGGTCTTGCCCGAGCTTTCCGGGCCATAGATTTCCACGATGCGCCCGCGCGGCAGGCCGCCAATGCCAAGCGCGATGTCCAGTCCCAACGATCCGGTCGAGATCGCCTCGATCTCGATCTTCTCGCGGCTGCCCAGCTTCATCGCAGAGCCCTTGCCAAAGGCACGGTCGATCTGGGAAAGGGCCGCTTCCAATGCTTTCTGTCTGTCCATTGTCCCTGTCTTCTTGGAATCGATGAGTGAGAGCATTGCTGTCATCGGCCTATCCCCTGTCAAGCGGAACACGCCGATTTAAGTGGCGCGTGGCCACCATGTATCCTGTTTGTTCTTATGGAACAAGAGGGGAACGAAAATTTCCCTTTATATTCCCAGCGCCTTGTTCAGCGCGCGTTCGACCGCGCCGATGGTGAAGGGCTTGGCCAATGTCGGCCGGTCCGCATGGCCGGTCGGCAGATCGTCCGCCATGCCCCCCGTCGCAAAGACGAAGGGTATGCCGCTCTGCGCCAATATGTCCGCCACCGGCCAGCTTTTCTCACCATGCAGGTTGCAGTCGAGCAGCGCCGCGTCGAAGCCGCCCTCACGCGCCTTGACGCAAGCCTCATCGACCGATTCGGCAATGGCATGCAGCCGGTAGCCGAGCGTGTCGAGATAATCCTCCAGCATCATGCCGATCATTGCTTCATCCTCGACGATCAGGATGGTCTTGCCGTCAGACATGCTTGCGGTCCCCAATATTGCCCATCGCTGCCCCAAACGCGATTTCCGACCAGCATAATTCCCCGGCTGCGCAGAAGTTCATTCTCCAAACTCACTCCGGCGCCGGCCGCATCGCCAGTGCATCCCGCGCCGCTTCCGCCAACTGGCTGACGGAAAAGGGTTTTGGCAGGAAGGCCACATTGGCGATATCGATCGATTTACGCAACTGTTCCTCGGCATAGCCGGACATGAACAGCACCGGCAGGTCGGGATGGCTGGCCCTGGCCCGCGCCACCATGGACGGGCCGTCCATATTGGGCATCACCACGTCGGAAATGAGCAGGTCGATCTTTTCATCGCCGCCCAAGACTTCCAGCCCCTGTTCGCCGTCATTGGCGGTCAGCACCTTATAGCCCTGCCGCGTCAGCGCGCGTTCGGCAACGGCGCGCACCATATCCTCGTCCTCCACCAGCAGCACCGTGCCGGTGCCCCAGGTTTCGCTGCGGCGGACCGGCGCCTTGGGCTGGGCGGCCTGATCGGCATCGGCGCCCTGATAGACCGGCAGGTAGATGACGAAGCTCGCCCCGCGCCCCAGCTCGGACTCCGCGAAGATGAACCCGCCCGACTGCTTGACGATGCCGTAGACGGTGGAAAGGCCCAGACCGGTCCCCTTCCCCAATTCCTTGGTGGTGAAGAAGGGCTCGAAAATCTTCGAGAGAATATCGGGCGGAATGCCGAGGCCAGTGTCGGACACCCGCACCGCCGTATAATCGGCAGGCGGCAATATGTCCGATCGCATCTCCCGCACTTTGGCGGCGGGCACGGCATAGGTCTGGATATTGAGCGTGCCGCCTTCCGGCATGGCGTCGCGCGCATTGACCGCCAGGTTGACGATCACCTGCTCCAATTGGCCAGGGTCGGCACGCACCGCGCCCAGATTGCGGCCATGGGTGACTTCCAGCTTCACGCTCTCGCCCAGCAGGCGCTTCAGCAGATTGGAGACGTCCGCGACGATATCGGGCAATTGCAATATCTGCGGCCGCAACGTCTGCTGGCGCGAGAAGGCCAGCAACTGCCGCGTCAGCCCCGCCGCGCGGTTGCTGTTCGACTTGATCTGCTGGATGTCGTCATAGTCGCTGTCGCCCGGCGTATGACGCATCAGCATCAGGTCGCAATGGCCGATGATCGCGGTCAGGATATTGTTGAAGTCATGCGCCACGCCGCCCGCGAGCTGGCCGATCGCCTGCATCTTGGTCGCCTGCGCCACCTGCCGCTTGAGCTTGCTTTCCTCGCTATTGTCCTTGAGGGACAGCAGCACCGCCGCCTCGCCCAAGCCCCGCACACCGGCAAGGCTGAGCGCGATCGGCTCGTCGGGCTGGCTGCGCATGCGCACGGCGACGTCGCCCGACATTTGCGGTCCGACCGCAAAGCGCCGCACCGCATCGGCCACCGCCGCCTGATCCTCCCGCACCACCAGATCGCCAGGATAGCTCGGCTTTTCCTCGACCTTGAGGCCCGCCGCCCGCGAAAAGGCCTTGTTCATGAACAAAACCCGTCCGTCGCGATCCGCCATGGCCAGACCGAAAGGCAGCAAGGACAGCAGGGTTTCGATATAGGAAAGCGCTGATGTCCCACCCGCATTGCCCGCCGGCTCGTCGATCAGCAGCAGCAGCATCGGCCCGTCCTGCGCGCCCGATTGCGCGCCGGCGGGCTGGGTGGCGCGCTTTAGCGGCACCTGCAACAGCCGCAGCGGAATGCCGCCCGATTCCTCCCGCGCCAGGAACAACCGCGCCTTGTCGTCCACCCGCATATGCGCGGCGAAATCGCGGCCGGTGATATTCGCATCGATCCGCCCGGCGGCGCGCAGCAGGAAAGCGCCATTGGCCGCCCGGATGCGCCCTTCGCCGCCGATCATCACCGCCATGATGCCCGCCTCGCCCAATTGCCGCCCGGCTTCCCCGGTCAGCAGGCGATGCACGTCATCCAGCGCGCTCGGCTGGCGCACCGGGGAAAAGCGCCACAGCAGATAATCTTCCGACCGGCCGGTGCGGCCAATGAAGGCGTCCAGACGCAGCGCGCCCTGAACGATCCCCTCGACCCGCGCTTCGCCATCGCGCCAGGCGGCGCGGGCGGCATTGCCCAGATTGTCGGACAGGGCAGCATCGCTGGTGATATGCGGCGGCGCGGGAAATCCGGGGAACCACTCCCCGAACAGATCGCTGGCGCAGACCAGCCGCCCGGCGCGGTCAGTGACGGCGATCGCCATGTTGGACGCATCCGCCGCAGCCCGCGCCACCGTCCAGTCGGGCACGGCCTCGCCCACCGCCACTTCCTGCGGATGGAGCTTGCGATACCAGCTCAGTAGCGCCGCCCCGGCCAGCACCGCCGCGCCGAAACCGGCGCCCAGCGCCCAGTTCCCGGCGGCATAGACGACCAGCCCCGCCGAAATCAGCGCCAGCAGGATCAGCAGAGGCAGGATCAGAGGCGACGGCCGGTCAGCCGCCCAAGCGTCTCCATCCCTGATCACACGCGCGGACACGGCCCGGCTATCCCCCTGCATTCACAATGGACTTGCCGCCCCTGCCCGTCAGGCCGAAGCGACTTCCTCCAATGCGCTGCTTTCGAGTGCCTTGCCAATCCTCAATTTGCGCGCATGCCATTTCCGGCCCATGCGATGGCGCCAGATCCAGTCGGCCAGGAAATAGCCCACCACCGCGAAAGCGAGGGAAATCAGCGCCAGCCCCAGCAACATCGCCGGCGCCGCTTCGGAAAAGAGCCAGGCGCACCAGTCGCGGATCGAGGCGTGCTTGTCGACCAGCGCCATGAAGCCCGATGCGTCGGCGCTGCGTCCCAGCATCCAGTTGCCCATATAGACCGACGCCATCAGGAACAGCGGCGTCGTCGCGGGATTGGAAAGGAAGGTCATCGCCGCCGCCAGCGGAATATTCGCACGGAAGGGCAGCGCCAGCAGCGCCGCGCCCGCAATCTGCACGCCGGGGATCAGCAGGAAGATGCCGACCAGCAGTCCCAAGGCCACGCCACGCGGCACCGACCGCCGGGTAAAGCGCCACAAGGACGGCTCCAGCACCCGATGCGCCACCGGGGCCAGGAAGCGATTATGTTCCAGCGACTCGCGGGTCGGGGCATTGGCGTGCCACCAGCGGCTGAGTCTGTTGTCCATCAGCGATGCGCCTTCATGATGCGCTGCTGATCGCGCTTCCAGTCGCGTTCCTTGATCGTCTCGCGCTTGTCATGGGTCTTCTTGCCCTTGGCCAGCGCCAGCTCGACCTTCGCCTTGCCCCGGCTGTTGAAATAGATGCTCAAGGGCACCAGCGTCATGCCCTTGCGCTCCACCGCGCCGTGCATCCGGGCGATCTCCCGCTCATGCAACAGCAGCTTGCGGGGGCGCTTGGGCTCATGGTTGAAGCGGTTGCCATGGCTGAATTCCGGGATGTTGCTGTTGACCAGCCACACCTGCTCGCCCTTCAGCTCGGCATAGCTTTCCGCGATATTGCCCTCGCCAAAGCGCAGCGATTTGACCTCGGTCCCTTGCAGGGCGATGCCCGCCTCGAACACATCCTCCAGAAAATATTCGAATTTCGCGCGCCGGTTCTCGGCAACGATCTTCTTCTTATCGAAGGCTTCGGGACGGGGTCGGGCCATCAGTCTTTTCTAAACTTCCGTTCGATTATGGCGTTCGTGTCGAACCCAGTCGCATCCTATACGCACTGCGCCCGGTCCTTATTCCGGGCACGCGGCCCGAAAGAAGGGGATATGGGGACGGCGCAGCCTTATACCAGTCCGGCAATCTCCAACGCCCGGTCAACGGCGGCGCGGCTCGATTCCGACGGCCAAGTGATCGGCAAGCGGACATCGCCGGGCATGTCGGGCCGCACGCGCGTAAGGGCGTATTTGACCGGGCCGGGTGAAGAATCGCTGAACAGAGCATCATGCAGCGGGTAGAGACGATCCTGAAGCGCCAAGGCACCATCCCAATCTCCGCACGCAATCGCTTTCTGGAAATCGGCGCACAGGCGCGGTGCGACATTGGCCGTGACCGAGATGCAGCCCTTCCCCCCCATGGCGTTGAATCCCAGCGCGGTTTCGTCATTCCCGGAAAGCTGGCAGAAATCGGGCCGGCAGGCGAGGCGCTGTGCGCTGACCCGCCCCAGATTCCCGGTAGCGTCCTTGATGCCGACGATGGACTGGAATTCTTCGGACAGGCGGTGGATGACGGGGACGCCGATATCGGTGATGGTGCGGCTCGGCACATTATACAGCACGATCGGCAGGTCGCATCGCTCGGCCAGATAGGCGAAATGCTGATAGACGCCGTCCTGATTGGGCTTGTTGTAATAGGGCGCGACCACCAGCGCCGCATCGGCGCCCGCCGCCTGCGCCGCGAACATATGCTCCAGCGCGATTCGCGTGTCGTTGGAGCCGCAGCCCGCGATCACCGGCACCCGGCCCGCCGCCTGGTCGACGCAGATGGCGATGACGCGATTATGCTCCTCGACCGTCATGGTCGCGCTTTCGCCGGTCGTGCCGCAGGGCACCAGAGCGCTGCTGCCCTCGGCAATCTGCCAGTCGACAAAGGCGCGGAAAGCCGCCTCGTCCACGGCGCCATCGCGGAAGGGCGTGATCAGCGCCGGAATCGACCCGGAAAACATCGCAAACAAACTCCTTCAATTCACCGGGATTCCGGGGCATCATAGCGTCAAACACGCGAACGGCGCGCTATAGCGCGTCATTCAGGGCCTGATAAGGATGCAATTGCGATAATGTCCAGTAGGGTGACATCTCGTAATCCTGAATTAACCCCAGAAACCGTCATGGTCCGTATGCCTTTGATTGCTCTTTTGCTTTTTACCGCAGGCGCCAGCGCCCAGACGGAAACGCCCGTGCCAGCACCCGCTGCGGCCTATCCGCCGGGCGCCGTGGTGCAGTCGATTCCCAATTCCCATGAGCCGAGTCCCTGGCAACAGGCGCAGGGCCGAATCGGCATGGCGAGCGATCCCAGCATCTCCGGCACGATCAGCCAGTGGCGCGCGCTCCAGCAAAGCGATGCCCTGGGCTTTTCGACCTATGCCAGCTTCATCATGGCCAATCCCGGCTGGCCGGGCGAGGACCGGATGCGGCGGCTGGCGGAAACCGGCATCAACCCCAACAGCTATGATCCGGGTCAGGTCGTCGCCTTCTTCACCCGCTTCCCTCCGCGCACCGCCACCGGCAATGCGCGCTATGCGCTGGCGCTGATGCAGCAGAATCGCATGGGCGAAGCGCGGGTCGCCGCGCGCAATGCCTGGATCGGCGGCACGCTGTCGCCCGATGACGAAGCGCGGCTGCTCCCGCTCTTCGGTTCAAGCTGGACCTCGGTCGAACATGACCTGCGCGCCGACATGCTGCTGTGGAAGGGCGACATCATGGGCGCACAGCGGATGCTTGGCCTTGTCTCGCCCGCCCGCCGCCCGGTCTATGAGGCGCGCATCGCTTTCCGCCAGAAGGCGCCGGATGCCCCGATGAAAATGCAGTTTGCGGAAAGCATCGGCGCGAGCGACGCGGGTTTCGTCGCGGACAAGGCAAGCTGGCTGCTGGGCACCGGCAACTGGATCGCCAGCCGCCAATATCTCGCCAACCGCCCGGCGCTGACCTTCCGTCCCGGCGACGCGGAAAAATGGTATGAGACGCTGCTCACACAAGCCCGCGCCGCCGCAAATGACAGCCAGTGGAGCTTCGCCTACGGCATCGCCAGCAAGCTGGACGACGCCTATCTGCCCGGCACCGACGTCAACACGCGCCCGATTGGCGAGCGCGACGATTATACCAGCCTCGCCTGGCTGGCGGGGTCGACGGCCTTCTACAATCTGAACCGGCCCGCCGACGCGGTGGAGATGTTCCGCCGCTACGCCACCGCCGCCAAATCGCCGCAGACCCAGTCCAAGGGCTTTTATTGGGCCGGGCGCGCCGCACTCCAGGCGGGCGATGCCGCCAGCGCGAACAGCTATTTCGCCCGCGCCGCCGTCTTCCCGGACCAGTTTTACGGCCAGCTCGCGCTCGAACGGCTGGGCAGCCCGATCCCGGCCCCTGCCGCTGTCGAGCGCCCGGTGGAAATTTCCGCTGCCGAACGCACCGCCTTCGCCAACCGCTCGGTCGTCCGGGCGGTGAAGGCGCTGGGCGAAATGGGCTATTGGGAGGATCAGAGCAAATTCGCCCGCGCCATCGCGAACAATGCCGACAGCGACGCGGACCATTATCTGGCCGTCGAACTGGCGCAGAGCATCGGCCGTCCCGACATGGGCGTGATGGTCGGCCGCCGCGCCGTGTCGAGCGGCCTCACCGGCTATGGGACAAGCGCCTTCCCGCGCGTGCCGGTTCCGACCGAAGCGCAAGTTAACTGGACCATGGTCCACGCCATCGCCCGGCAGGAAAGCCAGTTCGACCGGCAGATCGTCAGCCATGCGGGCGCGCGCGGCCTGATGCAGCTCATGCCCGGCACGGCGCGGGAGCAGGCGGGGAAACTGGGCATGAGTTATGACCCCGGCGCGCTCAACGATCCCAGCTACAACATCATGCTGGGCTCCTCCTATTTCCAGCGGATGCTCGACTATTATGGCGGCAGCTATCCGCTGGCGGTGGCGGCCTATAATGCCGGGCCGGGCAATGTGAACCGCTGGATCAGCGCCAATGGCGACCCGCGCCTGCCCGGCGCTGACATGCTGCGCTGGATCGAGCAGATTCCGCTGTTCGAGACGCGCAACTATGTCCAGCGGGTGCTGGAAAATGCCGTGGTCTACGAAGCGATGAACCCGCAGCGCGCGCGTTTCCGGGGCACAATGACGCCGCTGTCCAAATATCTCGGCAAGCAGACACCGGGCTGAACTTAGTTTATGGGCAGGGGCATGAGCACCGCCTATCCCAATTACATCAGCCCCGAAGGCTTTGCGAAGCTGCGCGCCGATTATGACCAGTTGCTCGGCGTCGAGCGTCCGAAGATCGTGGAAGTGGTGAGCTGGGCCGCGGGCAATGGCGACCGCAGCGAAAATGGCGACTATCTCTACGGCCGCAAGCGGATGCGCGAGATTGACGGCCAGTTGAAGCGCCTGTCGCGCAAAATGAAGGACGCCAAGGTCGTCGATCCGCGCCAGCAGCCCGACAAGAGCAAGGTCTATTTCGGCGCCACCGTCACCATCGCGGACGAGGACGACCAGCATCGCACCGTGACCCTGGTCGGCAATGACGAGACGGACGCCAGCGCGGGCCGCATCGGCTGGGCCACCCCCATCGCCCGCGCCCTGCGCGGCGCGGCGGTGGGCGACCTGCGCCGCGTCATGCTCCCGGCGGGGGAGAAGGAGTATGAGGTGATGGCGATCCGCTATCCGGAGTGATTATTGGTCAATTTCCGCCATTAAGCGCATCCGTGTTCCTGCGAAGGCAGGAACCCAGTCCCGCCGTTTGCGGATCATCGCACCGCAGGAACTGGGCTCCTGCCTTCGCAGGAGCACGATGCGCTTCAAGAAAAACAGCGCGAAGCAGACCGTCCGCCTTCCCCCTCACCCACCAACGCGCCGGCCGCTAATCATGCGGTCGCAACGACACGTTGAGCCGCTCCATCACTTCCCCGATCGGCTCAACCACGGTCACGCTGCGCCCCTCTCCGAAGCGGATGCGGGTGCCGTCGGTGACCGATGAAACGAAGGTGACCTGCGCGGCATTGACGGCGGTTTCGGTCCGGTCGGCGCCCACGAACATGACGAGCATGCATCCTCTCCTTCTTTTTTGGAAGCTGAGCCTAACCCGATTTGCCGCCGACGCCAGCCCGTTTTCTCTTCAGGCCGCCTGAATCGCCCGGATGAAGGCACTGGCGCGATCATCCAGCCGGTGCGCTTCTTCCGACAAGCGGCTCGCCGCGTTGCGCATGGCCTGCGCACCTTCCACCGCCACGCCCGCATTGACGCTGATCTGGCTGGCGCTGGCGCGGATATGTTCGCTGGCCTCGCCCGCCTCCTCCACGCTGCCCGCAATCGCCCGGCTGAAGGCTCCGTGCCGCGCCACCGCCTGGAATACGGAGGCCGACAGCCGGTCCGCCGTCGCGATCGCCGCGTCCATATGCGCATGGCCCTGCGCGACATGGCCGACGGTGACGCGAATATGGTCGATCCGCTGCGCGATCTCCGCCGCCGCCTCCCGCGTCTGCCCGGCAAGCGATTTCACTTCCCGCGCAACCACCGCAAAGCCGCGCCCGGCATCCCCGGCACGCGCCGCCTCGATCCCGGCATTGAGCGCCAAGGTCGTCGTCGCCCGCGCAATCGCGTCGATCAGCGCGGTCACTTCACCGATCCCGTCGGCCTGCACGCTCAGCGTCCGCGTCTGCGCCGCGCCCGATTGCGTCTGGTCGACCGCTGCACGAATGGCGGCGCCCGCCTCCCGCACTTCTTCCTCCATCGACTGGAACAACAGCCCCAATTCCCGCCCCGACGCCGCGATGCCCGACAGATTGTCCGCCGTCTGCGCCGCCGCCACCGCCATCCCCGCCGAAGCATGGCCATTATGCGCCGACCGCTCCGCCGCATCCTCCGCCAGCCGCGAGAGCATGTCCGCCATAGCCACCAGATCCGCGATCAGCGTCTGGATATCGCCCCGGAAGGTCGCGCTTTCACGCGTCACCATCTCCAGCCGCTCGACCCGCGCCAGCGCCACCCGCGCATCCCGCTCCGCCGCCAGCTTGAGCAGGAGCTGCCCTCCGGCGATCCCGGCATAGCGATCGCCATCGACCACGATCAGCCCCTCGCAGCCCTGCCCCTGCGCGGCATAAAGGTCGATCAGCGCTTCGATGCTGGCGCGCCGCTCGACCGTCGCGCAAGTCCGCACATGATCGTCCAGCCGGCCGCCAAAACTGGGATTGCGCAACAGAGCATGGCCGAAGGGATTGAAGAGGATGCGCCGCATGTCGCGCTCGTAGATCGCGCCCACCGGCCGGTCCGCGGCGTCCAGCACCGGCAACAGCCGCAGCGCCGGATCATGCTGAAAATGGTCGACCGCTTCGCTGAGCGGGCGCCCCAGTCGAATCGCCGGACTGGGCGTCACAGGAACCAGGCCTGTCCCCTGGGAAGGGATCGGTTTCGGCGGAGATCGGTCGAGCATCTGGGGCGCGTACATAAGCGCCGATTAGGCCCAAAATGGTAAATGAGCCGTTAGAATTTGATGACAGTTTTGTTACAAGGCACTGATTTCACGATATTTTCTATGGCACCTTATAACCATAGGCCTTGGCCGCCAGCTTCACGACTTCGGGATCGGCCTCCGGAAAGTCCATCGGCACCAGCTTTTCCAGGCGCTTGACCACATAAGCCAGCGCGGCGATCCGCCCGGCCCGGCGATGATTATTGTCGATCGCCTGCCAGGGCGCCGCTTTCATATCGGTCTTGCGGAACATGTCGTGCATGGCGTCCAGATAATCCGCCCGCCGCGCCCGGTTGCGATAATCGTCGGCCCCGGTCTTCCACCGCTTCCACGGCGTGTCCAGCCGCTGGGCGAGTTGCTCGTCCTGCACTTCCTGCGTGATATGGACGAACAGCTTGATGATGTTGGTCCCGGCGTCGACCTGCTGCTTTTCGAAGGCGTTGATCTCGTCATAGGCGCGTTTCCATTCGCCCTTGGAACAGAAACCCTCGACCCGCTCGACCAGCACACGGCCATACCAACTGCGGTCGAAGATGGAGATGTTGCGCCCGGCTGGCAGCCGCGTCCAGAAACGCCAGAGGAAATGATGGTCGCGCTCCGCCCCATTGGGCGCTGAAATGGGATGGACCTGATAATAGCGCGGGTCCCATTCGGCGGTCATGCGCTTGATGATGCCGCCCTTGCCCGCCGCGTCCCAGCCTTCCAGCAGGATGACGCTGCGCCGGTCATGAATGATGTGCGCGACCTGGATTTTCGCGAGCCGCTGCTGGAGCTGCGCCAGCTTCTCCTCATAATCGCCCTTGAGCTTCGCGCCCTTTTCATAATCGGCAAGGTCGATGGTCATGTCTGCACCTTCCACTGGCCACGGCGGCAGAGCACCAGCTTATACCAAAGAATCGAACCCGCAATCTGCGCGGCGGTGGCGATCAGGCCGGGGCGCCCCTCCTCGACATCGAGCCAGCTCGTCCAGACGACATAGGCCAGAGCCAGCAAGGTCACGATCGGCGCAAGCGGATAAAGCGGCATCTTGTAGGGCGCATGGGCGCTCGCTCCGCTGCGACGCCCGGCCAAAGCCGCGAACGCGATGCCGCCATAGATCGCCACCAGCCAGTCGTCGATGCGCGGAATCCACGCTCGGTCCCGCCCGGTCGAATAGAAGAAACGTGCGCAGGCCAGCACGCAGGCGATGATCGCGTTGACGATGGCGAGCACGATGCCGACCGACACCAGAGCCGACAGCCCCGCGCTGCCCCTTTGCCGGACCAGCAGGCCGAAGGGGTCATCGACGGTCAGCAGGGTCGCAAGGTCGATCTTCACCAACAAGAGCGCAAGCAGCGGCACCCCTTCGAACAGCAGCGCCAGCCCCAGAGCGGCAAGGATGGTCCTGGCGATCCGCTTGGGCGCCTCATGCATTTCCTCACCGAAATAGACGGCCATGCCATAGCCGTTGAGCGCAAAGATCGCGATGGTCGTGGCGACGCCGATGGAAGCGGCGCTGGCGGGCGCCCAGCCGTCTCCCGCAATCGCGACAGGGTGGGTAAGGAACTCCAGCGCCGGTCGCGCATGATCGGCAAAGCCCAGCACCACCACCACGGCCACCGCCAGCAATTCGACCAGCAGGAACAGCCCGGTGATGACGGCATTCACCCGGATATTGAGGATCGCGACCAGCGTCGACCCGATCATCACCGCGACGGCGACCGGGACGGCGGGCAGCCCCGGCACGACCGTCGCCATGACCGATGCGATGCCGAGCGCCGCGACGGGCGGAAACAGCACATTGTTGAAGACATTGACGCCCAGCATGACAAAGCCCGCCATCGGCCCCAAGGTCTGCGCCACCGCGACATATTCGCCGCCCGCGACCGGCCAGGCGGAGGAGAGTTCGGCATAGATGAAGGCGGTGGTGACGCAGATCAGGCTGGCCAGGATCATCGCCCAGATCGCGCCGGTTCCGGCCTCCTGCAACATGCCGGGGATGATGACGAAGACGGAAGAAGCGGGGGTGGTCGCGGACAGGGTCAGGAACAGCACGCCCGCCACGCCCAGGCTGCGCGCAAGGCCGGTCTGTTTGTCCGGCAACATCTGTTCGTCAAGCATGGCGGTCCCCCTTGCCCTTCCTTACATCGAAAGGGCAGAAAGGAAGCAAGCCCCGCTTGCACCGTGCTCCTGCGAAGGCAGGAGCCCAGTTCAGACGGCGGGACTGGGCTCCTGCCTTCGCAGGAGCACGATACCCTAAAAAGGAAAGGTCAAGCCTTGGCCTGCGGCTCCACCACCCGGACATGCAGTTCCCGCAACTGCTTGAACTCCGCAGCGCTCGGCGCCCCCATGAGCAGGTCCTCCGCCCGCTGGTTCATCGGGAACAGCGTGATCTCGCGCAGATTCTGCGCACCGCAAAGCAGCATCACGATCCGGTCCACGCCAGCGGCCATGCCACCATGCGGCGGCGCGCCATATTGGAACGCGCGATAGAGGCCACCGAAGCGCTCCTCCACATCCTGCTGGCTCAGACCCACCTTCTCGAAGGCCTTCACCATCAGCTCCGGCGACTGGTTGCGGATCGAGCCCGAAGCAATCTCATAGCCGTTGCAGACCATGTCATATTGATAGGCATTGATCGTCAGCGGGTCCTGATGCTCCAGCGCATCCAGCCCACCCTGCGGCATGGAGAAGGGATTGTGCGCAAAGTCGATCGACTTGGTCTCTTCATCATATTCGTAGAAGGGGAAGTCGACGATCCAGCACAGTTCGAAGCGATCCTTGTCGATCAGGTCGAGCTGCTCACCCACGCGGATGCGCGCCAGACCCGCCAGCTTGGCGGCCTGGCTTTCCTTGCCCGCCGCGAAGAACACGCCGTCATTCGGCCCCAGGCCCAGCGCGTCGATCAGCTTGGCCGTCCGCTCCTCGCCATGATTCTTGGCGATGGGGCCGCCCGGCACGCCATCCTTGATGTTGATATAGCCAAGGCCCGAATAGCCCTCGCTGCGCGCCCAGTTGTTCATCTCGTCGAAGAACTTCCGGCTGCCCGCACCGGCACCCGGCGCCGGGATCGCGCGGATCACGCTGCCGCTCTCGACCAGCGAGGCGAAGATGCCGAAGCCCGAACCCACGAAATGCTCGGTCACGTCGGTGATGACGATCGGGTTGCGCAGGTCGGGCTTGTCCGAGCCATATTTCAGCATCGCCTCGGCATGCGGGATGCGCGGAAAGCTGCCTGCGGGCGTCACCGGCTTACCGTCGGCGAACGCCTCGAACACCTGCGCGATCACCGGCTCCATCGTGTTCCAGACGTCTTCCTGCGTGACGAAGCTCATTTCGAGGTCGAGCTGGTAGAATTCGCCCGGCAGGCGATCGGCGCGCGGGTCTTCGTCGCGGAAGCAGGGCGCGATCTGGAAATAACGGTCGAAACCCGCCACCATCAGCAGCTGCTTATATTGCTGCGGCGCCTGCGGCAGCGCGTAGAATTTGCCCGCGTGGATACGGCTCGGCACCAGAAAGTCGCGTGCGCCTTCCGGGCTGCTCGCGGTCAGGATCGGCGTCGAATATTCGGTGAAGCCAATGCCTTCCATGCGGCGGCGCATGTCGGAAATGATCTTCGTGCGCTTGACGATGTTCGCGTGCAGCGTCTCGCGCCGCAAATCGAGGAAGCGGTAACGCAGGCGGATATCCTCGGGATAGTCCTGCTCGCCCGCGACCGGCAGCGGCAGATCGGCGGCGGCGGAGAGCACCACCGCGTCCAGCGCGCGAATCTCGATCTCCCCGGTCGGCAGGTTCGGGTTCACCGCTTCCTTCGCCCGCGCCACGACCTTGCCCGTCACCGTCACGACGCTTTCCGCGCGCAGCGATTCGATCACCTGGAACACCGGCCCGTCGACCTCGGTGACGATCTGCACCATGCCATAATGGTCGCGCAGGTCGATGAAGACCAGGTCGCCATGATCGCGCTTGCGATGCACCCAGCCGGACACGCGCACCTCATTGCCGACTTCGGCAGAGGTCAGGGCGCCGCAGGTATGAGTGCGATAAGCATGCATGGCGATCTATTCTTTCAGCTACGTTTTACGGAAATGACAAATTGTTGCAGCGCCGCTATGGGCAGTCTTGTCAAGCATTGACGAGCCCGTGCGCGACGGGCCAGCCCATAATAAGATCGAAGACCATATGCAAATCCATCCGCTGATTACCGACAGCAAGACTCTCGCCCAATTCTGCGCCCGGATCGCCAAATCGCCCTATATTGCGGTCGATACCGAATTCATGCGCGAAAACAGCTATTGGCCCGATCTCTGCCTGGTGCAGGTCGCGGACGAGAATGAAGCAGCGGCCATCGATCCCAAGGCGCCCGGCATCGACCTTTCCCCCCTGCTCGACCTGATGGTCGACAATGAGGATGTGCTGAAGGTCTTCCACGCCGGCGGCCAGGATCTGGAAATCATCTACAACCTGACCGGCAAGACGCCCCATCCACTGTTCGACACGCAGATCGCGGCGATGGCGCTGGGGCTGGGCGAGCAGATCGGTTACGGCAATCTGGTCGACGCCTGGCTGGGGGTTCAACTCGACAAGGGCGCCCGCTTCACCGACTGGGCACGCCGTCCGCTCGACAAGCGGCAGATCGACTATGCGATCGGGGACGTCACCTACCTCATCCAGATATTCCCCAAGATGCTGGAGGAACTGCGCCGCACCGGCCGGGGCGACTGGCTGGATCAGGAGATGGAGCGGATCAGCGACGCTTCCAATTATGAGAACAAGCCCGAGGAGGCGTGGCAGCGCGTCCGCATCGCCAGCCGCAAGGCCGATGTGCTGGGCCGCCTGAAGGCGCTCGCCGCTTGGCGCGAAATGGAGGCGCAGGACAAGAACCTGCCCCGCGGCCGCATCGTCAAGGACGAGACGCTGGCCGATATCGCCAGCCATCCGCCGCGCATCCAGGAAGATCTTGGCAAGGTACGCGGCCTGTCCGCCACCTGGAAGACCAATGACATCGGCAACCGCCTGATGCTCGCGCTCAACAACCACACGCCGCTCGCCAAGGAAGAAATGCCCGAGCGCGACCCCAAGCGCCCGGGCCTGGGCAAGGACGGCGCGTTGGTGGCGGACCTGCTTAAGCTGCTCCTCAAGATCCGCTCGCGCGACATCAACGTCGCGGCGCGCCTGATCGCCCGCAGCGACGATATCGACGCGCTGGCGGCGGGCGTGCGCGAGGATCTGTCGATCCTCGAAGGCTGGCGCTATGAACAATTCGGCCGCGACGCGGTCGATCTGGTCGAGGGCCGTCTTGCCTTCGCGGTCAGAAACGGCCGCCTCAAGATGACCCGCACGCAATAGGAGCCAAGACGGATGCGGACGGCAGCACTGATCCTTCTTCCCCTGCTGGCCGCCTGTTCCGGCACCCAAGGCCCCGCCACGCCGCCGCCTGCCGCCGAAGGACCGTGCCGCAACGAAGGGCTGGACCGCTTCGTCGGCCAGACCGCCAGTGCCGATCTCGGCGCGCAATTGCTCAAGGCGTCGGGCGCCCGCACCCTGCGCTGGGGCGCGCCCGGCATGGCGATGACCATGGATTTCCGCGCCGACCGGCTGACCGTCAGCTATGACGATAAGATGGCGATCATCTCCGCCCGCTGCGGCTGAATCCCTCCCCTCAGAAAGCGGATGCGGATCGCGATGGAATAAACCGCTCGCGCCGGTCGTATTCCCCCCGGCACCGGTCGCGATCCCCCTGATCATGGCCGGTCGCTCCCATGGGTGGTCCCCTAAGGGCGGCGTAGCGGTGGCGCCAAGAGGCAGGCCCCTCCCGGCACCATCGCTACGCCATTCCGGTTTCGCCGCAATCTGTTAGGGTGCGCCATACAGGAGGCGCCGATGGACAAGGATGCACCCTCCGCGCTGATCGATGCGCGGATCGCGGCACTGGACGATTGGCGCGGAGAGATGCTGGGGCATGTCCGCGCACTGATCAAGGAAGCCGATCCCGAAGTGGTCGAGCAATGGAAATGGCGCGGCGTCCCGGTCTGGTCGCATGACGGCATCCTCTGCACAGGCGAAAGCTACAAGACGGTGGTCAAGCTGACTTTCGCGAAGGGCGCATCACTGGAAGACCCGGCGGGCCTGTTCAACGCCAGCCTGGAAGGCAATGTGCGGCGCGCCATCGACATCGTTGAAGGCGAGAGGATCGACGCGGATGCGTTCAAGGCGCTGATCCGCGCCGCCGTGGCGCTCAATGTGGCCAAGCCGCGGAAGAAGAAGGATTGAGATTGAGAACCAGCGTGCTCCTGCGAAGGCAGGAGCCCAGTTCCAACGTCTGATCTAGACTGTCGCGAGCCGCTCGTCTCGCTCCACTCAGGAACGAGGACATCCGATGGAAGCGCGGCCCACGCCCGATCAACATTCCAGCCCGATCAACGTCCCGCTGCCGATCCGCCCGACATAGCGCTTGCCGTCGATTTCCAACCAGTCCGGCGTCACCTCCAGCCGGCGTCCTCTGATCGTGGTGCGCAGATGCTCCACCGCGATCCGGTTGCGCGCCACGATCCGCAGCACCGCCAGCCCCTCGCCCCGCGCCGCCATCATGGTGTAGCGATCGCCGCGCAGCAGAAAGTGCCAGCTCCCGTCGGTCGGCATCCATTCATTGCCGTTCACGACCTGCACCGGCTCGCCATCGGGACCACCCATGCGCACGCTGATTCGCGTGGCGCCATTGCTCCGGCGCGGCGGGGCGAAGATCAGGATCGGTTCGCCCTCCAGCGTCAGCGGGATCGGCGTATCCCTCAACAACTGGGAGCCGCCCATGATCAGCGTCGGCAGCTCCGGCGAAAAGGGCAGCCGGTCACGCGCAAAATGGCGCTGCCGCACGACCGGATTGGCGTGGAAGCCCTGCACCTGCATCGGCGTCAACCGCCCTTCCTCGACCAGCCCATGGCAGGTCGGGCAGAGCAGCGTCACCCCATGACTCTCGGGCAAACGCAGATAACGGTAAATCGTCACGCCGCAGCGGACACAAGCAAAACCGCAAGTCTGACGGATTTCGTCCTGCTGCTGCGCAGTCAGACCTGGCAGCGACGGCATCACGCGAAAGCCCATGCAGACGACCCCTTGCAATCACCTGCCCGCGCCACTGCGGACCGGCGTTCCTTCGGCGTCCTTCCTGCTGGTCTTGGGGGCGTTTCGAACCGCCCCTCTCGCTATTACACTATCGTTGAAATAAATGCGGACAAGTCAAGAGGCGGTTCGGCATTCTCCTACCGCTGGGGCAGCAGGTCCAGGTTGCGCGATGCGGCAATCGCCCGGATGCGGTCCGGCCGCGGCATGGATTTGATAGCGATTTCCGCCATGTCGCCCGCGCTGAACAATTCCACATTGCCGACGTTGAAAATCCGCTGGCCCAGCGTCTGGGTGATGCGCACGCTGCGGATGCTGGACAGCGCGATCTCCGTCCGCTGCTTGGCGAGCAGGCCGCGTTCGAACAACACTTCGCGGTCGGACAGTGCCAGACGCTCGCCCTTGTTCAGCACCCACCATATGCCGATGGCGACTATGCCGACGACGGAAATCAGCAGCAGGGCGAACAGAAAGGGGTGTGCGCGGAACATCGCGGGATGCTCATCATACAGCCAAGTCTCGCTCATGCCGGTCCCCTGCCGCTAACCGTTTGCATTGACCATGGACGCTCCACCGCCGTCAAGGCCGCCCAAGCATGATACGCTTCGGACTAGCTCTCGTCCCCCATGCGCAGCGCCGCGATGAAGGCCTCCTGCGGGATCTGCACGCTGCCATATTCGCGCATCCGCTTCTTGCCCTCTTTCTGCTTCTCCAGCAGCTTCTTCTTGCGAGTGATATCGCCGCCATAGCATTTGGCGGTCACGTCCTTGCGCATCGCCGCGATAGTTTCGCGGGCGATCACCTTGCCGCCGATCGCCGCCTGAATCGGAATCTTGAACAGATGGCGGGGGATCAGGTCTTTCAGCCGCTCGCACATGCCGCGTCCGCGCGATTCGGCGGTGCCCCGGTGGACGATCATGGAGAGCGCGTCGACCGGCTCGTTATTGACGAGGATGCCCATCTTGACCAGATCGCCCTCTCGCGTGCCGATCTGGTGATAGTCGAAGCTGGCATAGCCACGCGAGATCGACTTCAGCCGGTCGTAAAAGTCGAACACCACCTCGTTGAGCGGCAGTTCATACGTCACCTGCGCCCGCCCGCCGACATAGGTCAGATTCTTCTGAATGCCGCGCCGGTCCTGGCAGAGCTTCAGGATGGAGCCGAGATATTCGTCGGGGCAGTAGATCACCGCCTCGATCCACGGCTCCTCGATAAAATCGATATGGTTGGCGTCGGGCATGTCGGCGGGGTTGTGCAGGTGCCGCGTCGTCCCGTCGTTCATATGAATCTCATAGACCACCGACGGCGCGGTGGTGATGAGGTCGAGATCATATTCGCGCGTCAGCCGCTCCTGGATGATCTCCAGATGCAGCAGGCCCAGAAAACCGCAGCGGAAGCCGAAGCCCAACGCCGCCGACGTCTCCATCTCGAAGGAGAAGCTGGCGTCGTTCAGCCGCAGCTTCGAAATCGAATCGCGCAGCTTCTCGAAATCATTGGCGTCCACCGGAAACAGGCCGCAGAACACCACCGGCTGCACTTCCTTGAAGCCCGGCAGCGGCACCTTCGCCGGATTCTTGACCGTGGTGATGGTGTCGCCCACGCGGGTCTGGCTGATATCCTTGATCTGCGCGGTGATGAAACCGATCTCGCCCGGCCCCAATTCGGCCAGTTGCTCGATCTTCGGCCGGAAACAGCCGACGCGGTCGATCAGATGCTCGGTCCCGCCGATCATGAACTTGATGTTCTGGCCCTTCTTGATGACGCCGTTCATGACGCGCACCAGAATCACGACGCCCAGATAGGGGTCGTACCAGCTATCGACCAGCATCGCCTCCAGCGGCGCCTCGCGGTCGCCCTTGGGCGCGGGAATCTTGGCGACCACCGCTTCCAATATGTCGTCGATGCCGATGCCCGACTTGGCGCTCGCCAACACCGCTTCCGACGCGTCGAGGCCGATCACTTCCTCGATCTCCGCCTTCACCTTTTCCGGTTCGGCGGCGGGCAGGTCGATCTTGTTGATGACGGGCACGATCTCATGGTCATGCTCGATCGACTGATAGACATTGGCCAGCGTCTGCGCTTCCACGCCCTGCGCCGCGTCGACCACCAGCAGCGCGCCCTCGCAGGCGGCCAGCGAGCGGCTCACC
Source organism: Sphingobium sp. TKS (assembly GCF_001563265.1). Classification (NCBI taxonomy): domain Bacteria; kingdom Pseudomonadati; phylum Pseudomonadota; class Alphaproteobacteria; order Sphingomonadales; family Sphingobiaceae; genus Sphingobium; species Sphingobium sp. TKS. Next base: position 3,960,120 of record NZ_CP005083.1, read on the forward strand.
TCATAGGCGAAGTCGACATGGCCCGGCGTGTCCATCAGGTTCAGCTCATAGGTCTCGCCATTTTTCGCGACATAGTCGAGACGCACGGTCTGCGCCTTGATGGTGATGCCGCGCTCCTTCTCGATATCCATATTGTCGAGAACCTGGGCGCTCATCTCCCGGTCGGTGAGGCCTCCGGTGCGCTGGATCAGGCGGTCGGCCAGCGTCGACTTGCCATGGTCGATATGGGCGATGATCGAGAAATTACGGATGTGCGAGAGATCGGTCATGGCCCGCGCCGATAGCAGCCATTTGCGGGCGTGTCAGCAGGCACTCGCATCGGTCGCCCTTTGAAGGCGATAGCGGTGATAACCATTCGCATTACTTGCGCGCCCACGCGGTTGTGCTAGAGCTTGGGTCAAATATCGGGGCGCCACAAAAGCAAAACGACTTCAGCAACTTTCAGGGGTGCATGACAATGCGTGTATTCGCGAAATTCGTCGCTGCCGCAGCCGGCCTGGCTGTCGCGGCTTCTCCGGCGATGGCCGCCGACAAGGGCTCGTCCGCCCGGCAGCAGCAGGCCAAGAAAACCGCCGAAATTCCTCATTGCACCCGGCGCCTCGGCACGGTGGCGATCGTCGAGCCGGACAACCAGTGGTGGCGTGAGCTGAACCTGGGCAGCCCGGAGGCGATCCTCAAGGTGTTCATCCAGCAGTCGGGCTGCTTCGGCATCGTCAACCGTGGCCGCGCCATGGCCAGCCGCAACCTGGAGCGCGCCATGGCGGACTCCGGCGAATTGCAGGCGGGATCGAACCTGGGCAAGGGCCAGGTGAAGGCGGCGGATTATTATCTGCAGCCCGACATCGTTTCCTCGAACAAGAATTCGGGCGGCAATGCGCTGGGCGGCATGCTCGGCGGCTTCCTGGGCGGCCGGACCTTCGGCGCGCTCGCCGGCGGCATCTCGGTCAAGAAGAGCGAGGCCAATGTCACGCTCTCGATCGTCAACGCCCGCACGACCGAGGAAGAGGCGCTGACCGAGGGCTATGCCCGCAAATCGGACCTCAGCTTCGGCGGCGGTGGCGGCGCAGGCTGGTGGGGCGGTTTCGCGGCGGCTGGCGGCGGCGGCTATCAGAACACCGAAATCGGCCAGGTGATCGTGCTGGCCTATCTCGACGCCTATACCAAGTTGGTGACGCAACTCGGCGGCCTGCCCACCAACGCGGCAGCGGCGGCGCCCCGCGCGCAGTAACGAGCGGGATTGCACGGAAAGGGCGCTGCCGGAGCTGCCGGCGGCGCTTTTTTTGCGCTCGGCTTTCGCTTACGACTCCACAGCGGGCCCGCGTTGGGCCATTTCCGGACATTTTCGAAGTTCGTCATCCCCGCCTTCGCGGGAATGACGAAACAGGAAGCGTCCCCTATCCACCCAAATTCGGACGAGCCGACGGCTTCAAGCAAAAAGCAGGCGAGTCTCATCCCCCGTCTGCTGCAAAAACCCAACCGGCCCGCCAATCTCCACGCCCGCGGGCAAGCTCTCCACCGTCATCCCGCACAAGGCCAGCCCGCTCTGACAGGCGAGGATGACAACCCCCAAAGCCAAGGCTTCCTCAATCACCATCGCCAGCGAAGGCAGCCCCGCCGCCCGATGCGCCTCATCCTGCGGCGCCCCAATCGGCGTCCGCAGCAATCCCACCGCATCCAGTTGCAGGAAAAGCGCCGCCTTGCCGCCCAACGCAGCCTGCGCCGCCGCCATCACCAGCGACCCGCGCAGCCGCTCCGCATCCGCCGTCGCGACGACGATCCTCAGCTCGCGCATAGTTCCACGGCGCAACCCGGACAGGCCGGATCCTTCGGCACCGCCACAGTTCGAAAGCGCATCGACAGCAGATCGGCCAACAGCAGCCGCCCCGCCATATCCTCGCCAAAGGGCACCAGCGCCCGGATCACTTCCAGCGCCGCCAGGCTGCCCATTACGCCGGTCAGCGCCCCGATCACGCCCGTCTCCGAGCAGTTCCGCTCCGGCGCATCCTCCGGGGATCCGACCAGGCAGCGATAGCAAGGCTTGCCCGCTTCCCACCCGCGATAGGTGGCGAGCTGCCCCTCGAACGGCCCGACCGCCGCCGACACCAGCGGAACCCTCAACCTCTGCGTGCAATCCGCCACCGCCAGCCGCGTCGCGAAACTGTCGCAGCCGTCCAGCACCACATCCGCCTCGCGCAGCATCAGCGCGGCATTGTCCGCATCGATCCGCGCATTGATGGGGATCAGCTTCACATCGGGATTGAGCCGCGCCACCGCCGCCATCGCGCCCTCGGCCTTGGGCGCGCCGATATCCTCGGTCCCGAACAGCACCTGCCGCTGCAAATTGGAGAGGGCGACCGCATCGTCATCGATCACCCGGATCGTGCCGACACCCGCCGCCGCAAGATAGAGGATCGCCGGACTGCCTATGCCCCCGGCCCCGATCACCGCCACATCCGCCGACAGCAACCGAGCCTGTCCCGCCCCGCCGATCTCCTTCAGCACGATATGGCGGGCATAGCGTTCAAGCTGCTCGTCGGTGAGCGGGGATGGGGTCATGATTATTTCACTCCCGTCGACCCGAAACCACCGGAACCCCTGACGGTCTCGTCCAGTTCCTCGACTTCGGCAAAGGTGGCGATCTGCACCGGCGCCGCCACCAGTTGCGCGATCCGGTCGCCCCGCGAGATCACAAAGGGTTCGCCGCCCAGGTTGATCAATATGACCTTCAATTCGCCGCGATAATCGGCGTCGATCGTACCCGGCGTATTGGGCAGGCTGATCCCATGCTTGAGCGCCAGGCCCGAGCGAGGCCGCACCTGCACTTCATAGCCTTCCGGAATCGCCATAGCGAAACCCGTCGCCACCGCATGACGCCCGCCGGGCACCAGGATGACGTCCTCCGCCGCCACCACATCCATCCCCGCCGCATGCGCCGTCGCATAGGCAGGCGCAGGCAGCCCCTCGCCATGGGGCAGGCGCTTCAGACGGATTTCAATCGGAGCGAGAGGAGAGGGCATCAGCGACCTTTTCTATCAAACGAGTGGCAACAGCGTCCTTGGGCAGATTTTCCCAACTTTCGACGCCGTCCTTGGAAATAATATGCACGCTGTTGGAATCGCCGCCCATCACGTCACCAGACACATCATTGGCAACGATCCAGTCAGCCCCCTTACGCGCCAGCTTGGCCTGCGCATGCTCAGCAACCTTCTGCGTCTCGGCGGCAAAGCCCACCAGCAAGGCCGGGCGCTTGGCATGCTTTCCCAGCGTGGCGAGAATGTCCGGATTCTCGACCAGGGAAAGCGGAGCAGGCTTGCCCGAGCCATCCTTTTTGAGCTTCTGATCCGCCGCATCCGCCGTGCGCCAGTCCGCCACCGCCGCCACCATGATCGCCGCATCGACGGGCAGGGCGGCTTCCACCGCCGCCAGCATCTCCCGCGCCGTCTCGACATCGACGCGATCCACGCCGGAGGGTGTGGGCAAATGCACCGGCCCCGCGACCAACGTCACCCGCGCCCCGGCCCGCGCCGCCGCCGCCGCAATGGCAAAGCCCTGCTTGCCCGAGGACCGATTGGCGATATAGCGCACCGGATCGATCGGCTCATGCGTCGGCCCGGCCGTCACCAGCACATGCCGCCCGGTCAGCGGCGCATCCGCCGTTTCAAAATCCGGTTGGCCCGCCAGAGGATCCGCGGCCAGCGGCAAGGCCAGCAACCGCGCCACCTCCGCCGCGATCGCCTCCGGCTCGGGGAGGCGCCCCTTGCCGAACTCGCCGCATGCCATTTCGCCGCTGTCCGGTTCCATGATGTGCACGCCATCGGTCTTGAGCTGAGCAACGTTCCGCCGGGTGGCTGCATGATGCCACATCCGCACATTCATCGCGGGCACGGCCAGCACCGGCTTGTCGGTCGCGAGCAGCAACGTCGTCGCCAGATTATCGGCAATACCTGCCGCCATCTTGGCAAGGATATTCGCCGTCGCGGGGGCCACCACCACCAGATCGGCCTGGCGGCTGAGCTGGATATGCCCGATCTCGCGCTCTTCCTTGAGGTCGAACATGTCGCCATAGACATGATCCTCGGTCAGCACGCCCAGCGAGAGCGGCGTCACGAACTGGGCCGCGCTCTCGGTCAGCACCGCGCGCACGGCCAAGCCCCGCTTGCGCAGCAGTCGCACCAGCTCCAGCGACTTGTAAGCCGCGATGCCGCCGGAAATGATAAGAAGGATGCGCTTGGTCATGACAGGCCCATCATTTGGGCAAGCGGGACGCCCTTGTCCAGCCCGCACCTTGAGCTTGCCTGGTCATTCCCGCGAAAGCGAGAGTCCATCTCCGGACGTTTCCACATATTTCAACCTTCAGGAGGTCGATTTCCCAATGGGGAGGACGATAAAGGGTGGAAGACGCAACCAGCTACCCGCTAGAGTATCCGTGATGGTCAAGCGAGTGATTTGCGCCAGATGCGATCTGCCTTGAGCAGGGCATTTGCGGTGACGATGAGCTTTCTCATGACGGCAGTGATGGCGAGTTTTGGTGGTTTTCCGCCGGCGATGAGTTGTCGATATTTTGCCTTGAGATTGGGGTTGAAGCGGGCAGCGACGAGGGCAGGCATATAGAGGGCTTTGCGGACGTTTGCGCGGCCGCCTCGAATGAAGCTCTTGCCTTTCCACTGGCCGGACTGTCTGGCGACAGGAGCGAGACCGGCGAGTGATGCGGCCTGTTTGTTATCAAGGCTGCCGAGTTCGGGCATGATGGCGATGAGTTGATTGGCGGTCAGCGTTCCGAGGCCATCGATGCTGGTGAGGATGTTATGGCGGCGGACCAGAGCCGGATCAGCAGCGATGATCTGGGCGATTTCAGCATCGAGTGCTTCGATATGGCGTGCGATCTGGTCGAGGCGCTGCCTGCACTGGCGCTTCAGGAAAGGAATGGTGAGTTTCTGATCTCGGTTCTTGAGTGCAGTACGATCCCGAACTAGTCCGTCGCGGGCATTGATGAGTTCGGCCAGCAGCACCTGATTTGCACATGGCGCTGGCCTGATGGGAGGTTGCACGGTGGCTGCCATGCGGGCCAGCAGGGCGGCATCGATGCGGTCGGTCTTGGCGAGGGTGCCGGTGGCCTGAGCAAAGCGCCTGGCTCGTTCGGGATTGAGCCTGACGCAGGGTATGTGAGCGAGCGCCTGTTCTATTGCACGATGGTAAGTTCCCGTTGCTTCATAGGCGATTTGCGCGACTGTCCATTGTTCGAGCCATGCGATCAGCGCCTTGTGGCCCTTGGTGGTATTGGGGAACTGCCGGGCAGCTGAGGCAGGGTGGGCATGGCAATCGAGTGTTGCTTTGGAGATGTCGATGCCAAGGGTTTGTGGTAGATCATTGCTCATCTTTTCCGTGTCCCATGCTTGTCATCCGGGCCACAAAGCCCCGGTATCCGTTCGGGCCTGAAGGAAAAGAAAGGGGCGATCCGGGACTGTCAGGAATTTCGTGTGCGACGAGGCATAATGGGGAACAAGGAGACCCGGTATGTCACGACGCAAAGAACCCTCGATACCGAACGACATTCTCGATCAGCTGCTTGCCGGCACTGACGCGGCCGCGGCGCTCAGCCAGGGCGGCCTGCTCGATACATTGAAGAAGGCATTTGCCGAACGGGCGCTCAATGCGGAGATGGATCACCATCTTGGCCAGGAGGAGCAAGGGAACAACAGCCGGAACGGCTATGGCCGCAAGACGGTGACGACCGACGGGGGACGGATCGAGATCGAGGTGCCGCGTGATCGGGCCGGCAGTTTCGATCCGCAGCTGATCGCCAAGTACCAGCGACGCTTCCCTGGCTTTGATGACAAGATCATCTCGATGTACGCGCGTGGCATGAGTACCCGGGAGATCACCGGGCATCTGCGCGATCTGTACGGGATCGACGCCTCGCCCGATCTGATCAGCACGATCACCGACGCGGTGCTGGAAGAGGTTGCAGCCTGGCAGCAACGCCCGCTGGACCCAGCCTATCCGCTGGTTTTCTTCGATGCGATCCGGGTCAAGATCCGCGACGAAGGCATGGTCCGCAACAAGGCGATCCATATTGCCCTGGGCGTCATGGCCGACGGCACCAAGGTGGTCCTGGGGCTATGGCTGGAACAGAATGAAGGCGCCAAGTTCTGGCTGCGCGTCATGAACGAACTACGCAACCGCGGCGTCGAGGATATCATGCTGGCCGTCGTTGACGGTCTGAAGGGCTTCCCCGACGCCATCACCGCCGTCTTCCCCGAAGCGATGGTCCAGACCTGCATCGTCCATCTGCTGCGCAACTCGATGGATTTCGTGGCATGGAAAGACCGTAAGGCGCTCGGAACGGCCCTGAAGGCCATCTACCGTGCTGTCGATGCCGCGGCCGCCGAGGAAGCGCTGACGGCCTTCGAAGCGAGCTTCTGGGGGCAGCGCTATCCTGCCATCGGCCAGAGCTGGCGTCGGGCATGGCCCGAGGTCATCCCATTTTTCGCCTTCCCCGACGAAGTCAGGCGGATCGTCTACACCACCAATGCCATCGAGGCCTTGAACTCCAAGCTTCGTCGCGCTGTTCGTGCGCGGGGCCATTTCCCCAATGATGAGGCGGCCACCAAGCTGCTCTATCTGATCTTGAACCGATCGGAAAAAGAGTGGAAAATGCCGCCGCGCGAGTGGAACATGGCGAAGGCGCAATTTGCCGTTCTCTTCGGCGAACGCTTCATCAGGGCCATGACGGCCTGATGGTCAACCGCCTCGCCGCACACGAAATTCCTGACAGCCCCGGGCGATCCAACTCTAACCCGGTCCCTGATCGACCGGCATCGATGCGCGATCCGTCCCCTTCCACCCGTTCCGGGGTGGCCACCCCGGAACGGGCATCTCATCCTGACCCAAACGGACAACAATGTCATAAGACAAGCATCGTGCGCAAAAGTGGGAACCGGCTTTGCGCAAAAAACGATGCGACAACAAAAGCTTAGAGCGCGCGACCTGCATCCGATTTAACGCAGCGCGCTCTAGACTTGGCTCGGCGCCGCCTCGCTCGACACCGCCTTCTCCCGACGCCGCCGCCACCAGTCCAGGATCGCCTCCCCAGCCGGCCGCTCGACCAGACGGTTGATCAGCGTGCCCAAACCCAGCGCCACCGCAAAGGCCGTCGCAAAACCCGCCCAGGGGCTGTACCCCGCCTCGGCCATTTTCAGCATCACGACAAAGCCGACATGCTGGTGAATGAGGTAGAAGGAATAGCTGATCCCACCCATCCAGACGAGCGGCCGGAGGCTAAAAAAACGCAGCCGCCCCGCGATCAGCGCCGCAAAGACGCCCAGCAGGACAACGCCCGCCAGGGTGATGTCCGGGCTGTCGACCGTCGCGATCGAGAGCAGAGCCAGCGCGGCATAGGGCGCCTGTTGCCGCCAGCTTCGCTGCCCCGCCCAAACGCGATAGGACAACATGCCGATGATGAAAAAGGGCACATAGCGCAACACCAGCAGCATCACGATCCGCTCGGGCATGCCCGGCCACAGCGCATAGAGCCAACGCAGCGCGAGCCAGGCCAGCAGCACCAGCTCCAGCCGCTTGACGCCCGCCCATTTCCAGATCGCCACCATGCAGAAATAGAAGGCTATCTCGACCGTTAGCGTCCAATAGGCGCCATCGACCTCGGGCAAGAAGGCAAAACCCTGCAACATGGTGATATTGGCCAGGATCGCGCCCGGCCCGATCAGCAGTTGCGACACCCGCGCCAGATATTCGATCCCCAGCGTCAGCAGCATCGCGACCAGATAGGCGGGATAGAGCCGGGCAAAGCGGTTGATCACGAAATCGGCGGCGGTCCGGATTCGGTCGAGCGTGAAGAAGATCGCAAAGCCGGAAATGGTGAAGAACAGCAGCACCCGGTAATTGCCGCCCAGGAAGCTGAAGGGCACATGGGCCGCCTGCGGAAACAGTTCATGGAAGCGGGTGGAATAATGAAAAACCAGCACGCACAGGGCGCCCAGACCGCGCAACGCGTCCAGTTCCGTCAAGCGGCCAGTGGAAAGGCGCGACCCCGTCATGTCCTCGCCATAGCAACGGAACAGCAATCTTTCCGTTAATATCGTGGTTAACCGCATGGCCCGGCTGTATTTTCGGAAAGCGTGACGAATTCGGACGTAAGCGCCCCTTGGCGTTCGACAGGGCCAGGCCGGCCCCGAGCTAAGGCTGTCCCGCTTCCGCCGCGCGTTTCAGCCCCTGCAATTGCTCGGTCAGAACCCTGTCGACGAGCGGAGCGATCTTGGACGCGCCCATGCGCATATAACCGCCGACGACATAGCTCATTCCGACCCGCACGCCTTTCTCCGTCGGCGCGATGTCGAAAGTGAGCGTCCCGGTTACCGCCTCCGCCTGCAACGGCCCCAGCGCCCCGGAAAGGCGCAATTGCTTGTCCGGCGCCGCATAGATCACCCGGCCATGCTCGACGCTTCCGGCCTTCCCATCCTTGCCCGGCACCTTTTCGCAGAAGCAGCCGCCCGCAACGGGGTCCAGGCTCAGATTGGCGGGATCGCCGCTATAGCTGTGCTGTCCGTTCCACCAGCGGGCCGGTTGCCCCAACAATCGATAGACAGTCGCCGCATCGGCGGAGACATCGACACTATTCTCCGCCACGAAACCGACATCGCTGCTGCCCGTAACAGCGCAATGGGCCGGCGCGACCATCGCCGCACCAGCCCATGCCAAAATCATGATCTTGCGCATCGCCTTCCCTCCCTTGCAGGAGGGTAAATTAGCTCAGGCGCCCTTGCCGTCCAAGATGGCCGCGATCGCAACCGTCACATCGTCCATGTCGGCCATGCCGTCGACCCGCGACACGATGCCGCGCGCTTCGTAGATGGGCAGGATCGGCGCGGTCTTGGCGCGATATTCGGCCATGCGGGTCCGCACGGTTTCCTCATTGTCGTCCGGGCGGCGCTTGAACTCATGGCCACCGCATTTGTCGCAGCTACCCTCGACCTTCGGCGTCTTGAACGTGTCGTGATAGCCCTCGCCGCAGGTCGCGCAGGTGAAGCGCCCGGTGATACGCTCAACCAGCGCGTCCTCGTTCACGTCCAGCTCGATCACATGGTCGAGCGTCCGATTGCGGTCCGCCAATATGCCGTCGAGCGAATAGGCCTGCGCCTCCGTCCGCGGATAGCCGTCGAAGATCACGCCGGTTTCCGGCGACAGCGCATCGAGGGCTTCACCGATGATGCCCGACACGATCTCATCCGACACCAGTTCGCCGGCTTCCATCACGGCCTTGGCCTTAAGGCCGATGGGCGTCCCGGCCTTCACCGCCGCGCGCAGCATGTCGCCCGTCGATAGCTGCACCATGCCCCGGCTGTCCACCAGACGCGTCGCCTGCGTTCCCTTGCCGGCGCCCGGAGGGCCGAGCAGAATGATATTCATGTCGCGCATTCTCCCCTGTTCTTCGCGCTTTTCACGTGCTGCGCCCCTTCAGCGCATACGCCCCTTCAGCTTCGCCTTCTTGATCAGATCCCCATATTGATGGGCAAGCAGATGGCTCTGAATCTGCGTAACCGTGTCGACCGTAACATTGACGACGATCAACAGGCTAGTCCCACCAAGGTAGAAGGGAATTCCCGCCCGGGCGATGACGAATTCCGGCACCAGGCAGATGAAAGCCAGATAGGCCGCGCCGATCACCGTGATCCGGGTCAGCACATAGTCCAGATAATTTTCGGTGTTCTTGCCCGGACGGATGCCGGGAATGAAGCCGCCATTGCGCTTGAGATTATCGGCCGTCTCTTCCGGATTGAACACCACGGCGGTGTAGAAGAAGCAGAAGAAGACGATGCCGAGGCCATAGAGGCCCATATAAACCGGGCTGCCGTGCGACAGATACTGGTTCAGCGTCAGCACGAAATCGCCCAGCTTGCTTTCGCCCGCCACCGTCCGGCCCGCAAATTGCGAGACGGTGAGCGGCATCAGCAGCAGCGAACTGGCAAAAATCGGCGGGATCACGCCGGCGGTGTTGACCTTGAGCGGCAGATGGCTGCGGTCCGCCTGCATCAGCCCCTGGCGCGTCTGGCGCTTGGGATATTGGATCAGCACCCGGCGCTGCGCCCGCTCCATGAAGCAGATGAACGCAATCAGACCAAAGCCCAGCACGATCACCAGGAAGATCAGCAGGCCGGAAATCGCGCCCGTGCTGCTCGACTTGAACAGGTTGCTGAGCGTCACCGGCAACTGGGCGACGATGCCCGCCATGATGATGAGGCTGACGCCGTTACCAATGCCGCGCGAGGTGATCTGCTCACCCAGCCACATCAGGAACATGGTGCCGCCGATCAGCGAGATCACCGCCGCGACCCGGAACAGGATGCCCGGATCGACCACCGCCTGTACGCCCGACTGCGCGCCGAAGCTCTCAAGGCCGACGGCAATGAAATAGCCCTGCACCGCTGTCAGGCCGACCGTCCCGTAGCGGGTGTACTGATTGAGCTTCTTGCGCCCGCTTTCGCCTTCCTTCTTGATCGCCGCGAGCTGCGGCGAGAGGGAGGCGGCGAGCTGCACCACGATCGAGGCCGTGATGTACGGCATCACGCCGAGCGCGATCAGGCTCATGCGCGAGAGCGAACCGCCCGAGAAGGTGTTGAAGATGTCGAGGATGCCGCCATTGGTCTGCTTGTAGAGCTGCGACAAGGCGGTCGGATCGACGCCCGGCAGCGGCACGAAGCTCAGGAAGCGGAAGACGATCAGCGCGCCCAGCGTGAACCACAGGCGCTTCTTGAGGTCGGTCGCCTGGCTGAACTTCGCCAGGCTGAGATTGGATGCGAGCTGGTCGGCTCTCGATGCCATCGTGGCTGCCCTTCAAAACATCTTGCCGGGATTTGGATGCCCGGAGCGGAATCGCTAACCCCTTAGCGGGGTGATGGGGCGCTGTCGAACCGGGAATCGCCGCCGATGCGACAAAAACTTGCCCCGAAACACATGACCCCGCCTACCCATATCGGGCAGCGGGGTCACGCTTGCAAGCCTTGGCAGGCCGGATCAGGCCTTCGCTGCGGCCTTCTTGGCGGCGAGGGTAGTGCCCTTCTTCGCCTTAGCCTTCTCAGCCGCCGGAACGACCTCGATCACGTCGACCTTGCCGCCGGTCTTCTCGACCGCTTCAACCGCGCCCTTCGACGCGCCGGCGACCAGGAAGCTGACCTTGGCGGTCAGATCACCCTTGGCGAGCAGGCGCACGCCGTCCTTGCCACCGCGGGCAAGGGCAGCGGCCTTCAGCGCCGCATGGTCGATGGTGGCGTTGGCGTCGAGCTTGCCGGCGTCGATCGCCTTCTGCACCGCGCCCAGGTTCACGATCGCGTAATCCTTGGCGAAGATGTTGTTGAAGCCGCGCTTCGGCAGACGCATGTGGAGCGGCATCTGGCCACCCTCGAAGCCGTTGATGGCGACGCCTGAACGTGCCTTGGCACCCTTCTGGCCGCGACCGGCGGTCTTGCCCTTGCCCGAGCCGATACCACGGCCGACGCGCATCCGGCCCTTGCGGGCACCGGCATTGTCGTTGAGTTCGTTAAGCTTCGTCATCTGTGCACTCGCTTTCGCTATGTTCGCGCAAGTCCCGCCACATGATTTTTCGCGGCGGGACAACAAAGAGGGCGCGCCATTAGCGCCCTTTCCCAAAAAACGAAAGAGAGGTTTCCCCCTCTCCCGCCTTATCTCGATGAACCGAAGGGTTTAGCCTTCGACCACTGCCACCATATGGGGCAGCTTCTTGATGGCGCCGCGGACTTCCGCAGTGTCTTCCAGCTCTACCACGCGGTGCATCTTGCCAAGGCCCAGACCGATCAGAATCTTCTTCTGGTCGGCGGGACGGCGGATCGGTGAACCGATCTGCTTGATCTTGATCTTCGCCATGTCGTCTTACTCCGCAATCGCTTCGGCATCAGCCTGCGCGACTTCGGCCGAGGCGCCGCCGCGACGGAGAAGGTCAGCGACCTTCTTGCCGCGACGCTGCGCCACCGACTTCGGGCTGGTCTGTTCGCCCAGCGCCGCGAAGGTCGCACGGATCATGTTATAGGGGTTGGACGTGCCGTTCGACTTGGTCACGACGTCAGCGACGCCGAGGCTCTCGAACACGGCGCGCATCGGACCGCCTGCGATGATGCCGGTACCGGCAGGCGCCGAACGGACCGTCACCTTGCCCGCACCGAAATGGCCGAGGCCATCATGATGCAGCGTGCGGCCTTCCTTCAGCGGAACGCGAACCATCGCCTTCTTGGCCGAAGCGGTCGCCTTGCTGATGGCTTCGGGCACTTCGCGCGCCTTGCCATGGCCGAAGCCCGCGCGGCCCTTGCCGTCACCGACCACGACCAGAGCGGCGAAACCGAAGCGCTTACCGCCCTTGACGGTCTTCGAGACGCGGTTGATGTGAACCAGCTTCTCGATCAGCTCTTCGCCCTGCTCCTCGTCGCGGTTGCCGCGACGGTCATCACGACGGCCACGGCCGCCGCGCTCGCCACGGTTGCGATCGCCGCCGCGACCACGGCCACGGCCGGGACCGCGACCTTCGGTCGGTGCAGCCTCGACGCCCTCGGTGGGGGCGCCGGCTTCAATGGTGTTTTCGTCAGCCATGATCAGAACTCCAGCCCGGCTTCACGGGCCGCATCGGCCAGCGCCTTGACGCGGCCATGGAAGAGGAAGCCTCCACGGTCGAACACGACCTTGGTGACGCCGGCAGCGGTTGCCGCAGCGGCAACGCGCTTGCCGACTTCGGCTGCGGCTTCGGAAGAGGCGCCGGTCTTGCCCAGAGCCTTGGCCCCGATATCCTTGTCCAGGGTCGACGCGGCGGCCAGGGTCTTGCCCTGCGCATCGTCAATGACCTGGGCGTAGATGTGACGGCCCGAACGGTGGACGCTGAGGCGGGGCTTGTGGCCAGAAACCGCCTTGAGCGCTGTGCGAACGCGGCGACGACGCCGCGCGAAGAGGGAAAGCTTTGCCATCTTACTTCTTCTTCCCTTCCTTGCGGAAGATGAACTCGCCGGCGTATTTGATGCCCTTGCCCTTATAGGGTTCGGGCTTGCGCCAGCGACGGATCTCGGCGGCGACCTGACCGACCTTCTGCTTGTCGATGCCGCTGATCTCGACCGTGGTGTTATCCGGGGTCTTGATCTCGATCCCTTCCGGAATCTCGAAATCGACGTCGTGGCTGTAGCCGAGCTGCAACTTCAGGGTCTTGCCCTGCGAATTGGCGCGGTAGCCGACACCGGTGATCAGCAGCTTCTTGGAGAAGCCCTCGGTCACGCCAGTGACAAGGTTCTGGATCAGCGTGCGCTGCATGCCCCAGAAGGCGCGCGCCGCTTTGGTGTCGTTGGCCGGCTTCACCAAAATGCTGCCGTCCTCGATCGTGTAGCTGATCTCGTCGCGCAACTGCAACGCCAGGGTGCCCTTGGGCCCCTTGACCGACAACTGCCCGCCTTCGATCGACGCCGTCACGCCCGAAGGCACGGCGATCGGCTTCTTACCCGTGCGGCTCATCAGAACACCTCCGCCAGCACTTCGCCGCCGACATTCTGCTCGCGCGCTTCGGCGTCGGACAGAACGCCACGGGGCGTCGAGACAATGGTGATGCCCAGGCCATTGCGCACCACCGGCAGTTCCTTCGAACCCGAATAGACGCGGCGGCCAGGCTTGGACACGCGGGCGACATGCTTGATCGCCGGCTGGCCCTCGAAATATTTCAGCTCGATGCGCAGGCCGGGGTGCTTGCCGAGGGCTTCCTCGGAATAGCCACGGATGTAACCTTCGCGCTGGAGCACGTCGAGCACGCGGGCGCGCAGCTTCGAAGCGGGGGACACAACGCTGTCCTTCTTCGCCTGCTGCCCGTTGCGGATGCGGGTGAGCATATCACCCAGGGGATCGGTCAATGCCATCTCAAATGATCCTTACCAGCTCGACTTGGTGACGCCGGGGATCAGGCCCTTGTTGGCCAGATCACGCAGCTGCACGCGGCAGAGACGGAATTTGCGGTAGTAGGCCCGGGGACGGCCCGTCAGCTCGCAGCGGTTACGCACGCGGGTCGGGTTGCCGTTGCGGGGGATCTCCGCCATCTTCAGACGCGCGATCAGACGATCGCCGTCATCAGCGGTCGTATCATTCGCGATCGCCTTGAGCTTCGCATAGCGGCCGGCATATTTCTTCACCAGCTTCTTGCGGCGCTCGTTCTTGTTGATCGAACTCAGTTTCGCCATGACTTAAGTTCTCTTCCTTAGCTTAAGCGTTGGGAGAGAAGCGGGGCCAGATTAGGCCGCCTGCTTCTCTTCGAGCGGGAAGGGGAAGCCGAAGAGGCGCAGCAGTTCGCGCGCTTCCTCGTCCGTCTTCGCCGTGGTGGTCACGATGATGTCCATGCCGCGCACCTTGTCGATGCGGTCATAGTTGATCTCCGGGAAGATCAACTGCTCCTTGATGCCGAAGGCATAGTTGCCACGGCCATCGAAGCTCTTCGGATTGAGACCACGGAAGTCGCGCACGCGGGGCAGAGCGATGTTGATCAGACGATCAAGAAACTCGTACATGCGCTCGCGGCGCAGCGTGACCTTGGCGCCGATGGGCATGCCTTCACGCAGCTTGAACTGCGCGATCGACTTGCGAGCCTTGGTGATGACCGGCTTCTGGCCAGCGATCAGTTCCATTTCCTCGGCGGCCTGCGTGACCTTTTTCTTGTCCTGGGTCGCTTCGCCCACGCCCATGTTGAGCGTGATCTTCTCGATCTTCGGAACCTGCATGACGTTCTTGTAACCGAACTTCTCGGTCATCGCCTTGGCGATTTCGGCGTCATACTGCGCCTTCGAGCGCGGCGTATATTTGTCGCTCATTACAGCACCTCACCGGACTTGACGGCGACGCGGACCTTCTTGCCGTCGCGATCCTCGAAACGGACGCGGGTCGGCTTGCCATCCTTGTCAGCGACAGCGACGTTCGAAATGTGAAGCGGCGCCGGCTTACGCTCGATGCCGCCCTGCGGGTTCGCCTGGTCGGGCTTGCGGTGACGCGCATGCACATTGATGCCTTCGACGAGAACCTTGTCCTCCTTCGGCAGCACCTGCAGGACGGCGCCGGTGCGGCCCTTGTCCTTGCCGGCCAGGATGACGACCTTGTCGCCCTTCTTGATCTTCGCAGCGCTCATTACAGCACCTCGGGGGCAAGCGAGATGATCTTCATGTGCTTCTTGGCGCGCAGTTCGCGAACGACCGGGCCAAAGATACGGGTGCCGATCGGCTCCTCGTTCTTGTTGATGAGCACAGCGGCATTGCCGTCGAAGCGAATCACGCTGCCATCAGCGCGACGCACGTCCTTGGCGGTGCGCACGATGACGGCGCGATGCACGTCACCCTTCTTCACCTTGCCACGAGGCGCAGCTTCCTTGATCGAGACGACGATGATGTCGCCCACGCTCGCGAAGCGCCGCTTCGAGCCGCCCAGCACCTTGATGCACTGGACGCGCTTGGCGCCGCTGTTGTCAGCGACGTCAAGATTGGATTGCATCTGGATCATGGATCCGGTTCCTTCTTATTTGGCCTACCGGAATGATTCCCGGCGGTTCCGAATTTCGTGCCTGGACCCTTGAGTCTCTACGCGAAGCGCGGGCCTGTACCCTTTCCTTGAGGAAAAGGCCAGCCCCGCGTTGCGCATATGACTCAAAGAGTCAGTGAGCCTTCCCTCAGGCTGCCGTTTCCGGCGACTTGTGGGTGTCCACGCGCTCGATGACCTTCCAGGTCTTGAGCTTGGAAATCGGAGCGGTCTCTTCGATGCGGACCGTTTCGCCTTCCTTGTAGACATTGCCCTCATCATGGGCATGGTACTTCTTCGAACGGCGGATGATCTTGCCGTAGAGCGCATGCTTCACCTTGCGCTCCACGCGAACCACCACCGTCTTGTCGGTCTTGTCGGAAACCACCGTTCCCGTCAGCACGCGCTTGGGCATCGTGTGTTTCCTTTACTTCGCGGCCGAGCGGTTACGCTCGGTCTGCAGGGTCTTGATCTGCGCAATCGACCGGCGGACTTCCTTGACCCGGCTGGGCTTTTCCAGCTGGTTGGTGGCCGCCTGGAAACGCAGGTTGAACTGCTCGCGCTTCAGGTTGTTGAGTTCGGTCGACAGCTCGTCGTCCGTCTTGGTCTTCAGGTCTGCGACATTCGCCATGTGCTTAACCCTCCAGATGCGAGGTGTCGCCGAGGCGGGCAACGACCTTGGTCTTGATGGGCAGCTTCATCGCGGCGCGCGAGAAGGCCTCTGCTGCGAGCGGGCCGGGAACGCCGTCCAGTTCGAACAGGATGCGGCCCGGCTTGACGCGGGCGGCCCAATATTCGACCGAACCCTTGCCCTTGCCCTGACGGACTTCGGCGGGTTTCTTCGACACGGGAACGTCGGGAAACACGCGGATCCACAAACGGCCCTGCCGGCGGATGTGGCGGGTGATCGCACGACGAGCCGCTTCGATCTGACGCGCGGTGATCCGTTCAGGCTCCAGAGCCTTGAGACCATAGGAGCCAAAGTTCAGAGCGGCGCCACCCTTGGCATCGCCCTTGATCCGGCCCTTGAAGGTCTTGCGGAACTTCATTTTCTTCGGTTGCAGCATGACGCTATACCTACCTTATTCTCAGCGCGCCGGGCGCACGCCGGAGGTCTGAGCCTCCAGCATCAGCCGGTCGGTGGCCATCGGATCATGACCCAGGATCTCACCCTTGAAGATCCAGACCTTGATGCCGCAAACGCCATAAGCGGTGTGGGCTTCGGCTTCGGCATAGTCGACGTTCGCACGCAGCGTGTGCAGCGGAACGCGGCCTTCGCGATACCATTCGACGCGGGCGATCTCCGCGCCGCCCAGACGGCCGCCGCAGGTGATCTTGATGCCTTCGGCGCCCAGACGCAGAGCCGACTGCACCGCGCGCTTCATCGCGCGGCGGAACGCCACGCGGCGCTCCAACTGATCGGCAATGCCCTGCGCCACCAGCTTCGAATCGACTTCCGGCTTGCGAATTTCGACGATGTTCAGCGACACGTCCGAAGACGTGAGCGCGCCCAGCTTCTTGCGCAGCTTCTCAATGTCCGCGCCCTTCTTGCCGATGATGACACCGGGACGGGCAGCGTAGATCGACACGCGGCACAGCTTGGCGGGACGCTCGATCACCACCTTCGAAATCGCGGCCTGCGGCAGCGACTTCATGATGAACTTGCGGATCTTGAGATCTTCCAGCAGCAGACGGCCATAGTCGGCGCCTTCGGCATACCAACGGCTGTCCCAGGTACGGTTGATCTGAAGACGCAGACCGATCGGATTGCTCTTGTGACCCATGTGCTTACGCCTCCGCTTCTTCGCCAGCTTCACGCACGACAATGCGCACGCGGCTGAAGGGCTTGAGGATCCGGGTCGACTTGCCGCGGCCGCGGGCGTGGAAGCGCTTCAGGGTGAAGCTCTTGCCCACCGATGCTTCCGCGACGACCAGCGCGTCGACGTCCAGATTGTGATTATTTTCCGCATTGGCGATGGCCGAAGCCAGCACCTTGCGCACGTCGACCGCCATCGCCTTCTTGGAGAAGGCGAGGATGTTCAGCGCGTCCTCGACCTTGCGGCCGCGGATGAGCGTGGCGACCAGGTTCAGCTTCTGGGCCGAACCACGGATCTGCGTGCCAACGGCCAGCGCCTCATTGTCGGCGACGCGACGGGGAGCCTTTTCCTTGCTCATTAGCGCTTGCCCTTCTTGTCGGCGGCGTGGCCGGGGAAGTAGCGGGTCGGGGCGAATTCGCCCAGCTTGTGACCCACCATTTCCTCGTTCACCGAGACCGGCACATGCTTGCGGCCATTATAGACGTTGAACGTCAGGCCAACGAACTGCGGCAGGATGGTGGAACGGCGCGACCAAGTCTTGATCGGACCCGAACGGCCACCGGCGTCCTGCGCGGTTTCCGCCTTCTTCAGAAGGCTGAGGTCCACGAACGGACCTTTCCAGACGGAACGAGCCATCTCGCTTACCTCTTCTTCTTCGCGTGGCGGCTACGGATGATGAACTTGTCCGTCGCCTTGTTGTGGCGGGTGCGCGCACCCTTGGTCGGCTTGCCCCAGGGCGTGACCGGATGACGGCCGCCCGAGGTCCGGCCTTCACCACCGCCATGCGGGTGATCGACCGGGTTCTTCGCCACACCGCGCGTCAGCGGACGCTTGCCGAGCCAGCGGTTACGACCGGCCTTGGCGAGATTGGTGTTGGCATTGTCCGGGTTCGACACGGCACCGACGGTGCCCATGCAGTCCGAACGGATATAGCGCTGCTCGCCCGAGGACAGGCGGACCATCACCATGCCACGATCGCGACCGACCAACTGGGCATAGGTGCCCGCCGAACGGCAGAGCTGACCGCCCTTGCCGGGCTTCATCTCGATATTGTGGATGATGGTGCCGACCGGCATCTGGCCGAGTTCCATCGCATTGCCCGGCTTCACGTCGGTCTTCTTGCCCGCGATGACCTTGTCACCGGGGGCCAGACGCTGCGGCGCCAGGATATAGGCCTGGGTGCCGTCGGGATAGTTGACCAGCGCGATGAAGGCGGTGCGGTTGGGGTCATATTCCAGACGCTCGACCGTGCCCTCAACGTCCCACAAGCGACGCTTGAAGTCGATGATGCGGTAGCGCTGCTTGTGACCGCCGGCGATGCCGCGCGAGGTCACATGGCCCTTGTTGTTGCGGCCGCCGGTCTTGCGCTTGCCTTCGGTCAGCGCCTTGACGGGCTTGCCTTTGTGCAGGCCGCTGCGGTCGACGAGGATCAGGCCGCGCTGGGCCGGGCTCGTCGGGTTATATGTCTTCAGCGCCATGGTCAGCGCACTCCTTCGGTGATGTCGATCGATTGGCCATCAGCCAGGCGAACGATCGCCTTCTTCACGTCCGAGCGGGTGTAGGGCTTGCCCTTCCACTTCTTGGTCTTGCCCTTGGCGACCAGCGTGTTCACGCTCTTGACGCTCACCCCCCAGATCGCCTCGACGGCGGCCTTGATCTCCGGCTTGGACGCGTCATTGGCGACCTTGAAGACCACGGCGTTGTTCTCGGAGAGAAGGGTCGACTTCTCGGTGATCACCGGCGCGACAACGACGTCATAATGACGGTTGTCCACGGTCGCGGCTTCTTTCTTAGCCATTGAAACGGGCCTCCAGCTTTTCGACCGCGGCGCGGGTCAGCACCAGCGAGTCGGCCTTCAGGATGTCGTAAACGTTGGCGCCGACGGCCGGCAGCAGGTTCACGCCGATGATGTTGGCCGAAGCCTTCGCGAAGCTGACATTCACCGCGTCGCCGTCGATGAACAGCGCCTTGTTGAGGTTCAGCTTGGCAAGGTGCGCGACCAGAGCCTTGGTCTTGCCTTCCGCCACATCGAGATTGTCGAGAACGATCAGCGAACCGCTCTTAACCTTCGACGACAGGGCCATTTTCAGGCCGAGCGCACGAACCTTCTTGTTGAGGTCGTGACCGAAGGTGCGGGCGCGGGCGCCGTGAGCCTTACCACCGCCGATAAAGACGGGAGCGCGGCGATCGCCGTGACGAGCCGTACCGCCGCCCTTCTGGCGACCGAACTTCTTGCCGGTGCGGGCAACGTCCGAACGCTCACGGGTGGCGCGGGTCGGAGCCCGGCGCTTTTCGAGCTGCCAGGTGACGACGCGGTGCAGAATGTCGGTGCGGGGCTCGATACCGAACACGGCATCGTTCAGCTCCACATCACCAGCGGTCTGCGCGTCGAGGGTCTGTACCTTGACCTTCATGGATTAGCCCTCCTGGCCTTCGGTCGCTTCGGGAGCAGCCGCTTCAGGAGCAGGCGTCTCAGCCGGAGCAGAGTTGCTGTTGGCGGCAGCCTTGAGGCTCGCCGGATAGGGCGCATCAGCCGGACGCTTCACCTTGACGGCGTCGCTGACAGTCAGCCAGGTACCCTTGGCGCCCGGAACGCTGCCCTTGACGAACAGCAGGCCGCGCTCGACGTCCGTGCGGACGATTTCGAGATTCTGCTGGGTCCGTTCGCGATCACCCATGTGACCCGCCATCTTCTTGTTCTTGAAGACGCGGCCCGGATCCTGACGGTTACCGGTCGAACCATGGGCACGGTGGCTGATGGACACGCCGTGGGTGGCGCGCATGCCGCCGAAGCCCCAGCGCTTCATGGCGCCGGCAAAACCCTTACCCTGGGTGTGACCGGCAACGTCGACCAACTGGCCGGCAATGAAGTGATCGGCCGCGATCTCGGCGCCGACATCGAGGAGCGCATCCTCGGCGACACGGAATTCGACCAGACGCGCCTTCGGCTCCACTTCCGCCTTGGCGAAGTGGCCGCGCTGCGGCTTGGCGACATTCTTGACCTTCGCGACGCCCGCACCGAGCTGAACCGCGACATAACCGTCACGATCGACTTCCTTGCGGGCCACGACCTGATTGCCCTCAAGGGCCAGAACCGTAACCGGAATATGACGTCCATCCTCCTGGAACAGACGGGTCATCCCGACTTTCTTAGCGATCACGCCTGTGCGCATCACTGATTACTCCCATAGAGGCCCGCCTTAGCAGCGGGCGTATCCAACGAAAAAACCGCTCAGGATCTCTCCTTCGCGGCCCAACCCAAATATTAGATCACCCCGTCCGGGTTGGATGCCACCCCCTGCTCGGGAATAGCGACGGGGGACCAGAACCACGCGCCTTTCCGGTTCACCGGAAGGGCCGTGCGGTATCCCTTGTGTCGTTTGAGCTTCCGGATCTCCGGAATGCCCGATACCCTGTCCTCCTTTCGGAAAGCAGGGACTTGTTGGCTTTAGGCCAACTTGATTTCGACGTTCACGCCGGCAGCCAGGTCCAGCTTCATCAGCGCGTCGACCGTCTGCGGCGTCGGCTGCACAATGTCAAGCATGCGCTTGTAGGTGCGGACCTCGAACTGCTCGCGCGACTTCTTGTCGATGTGCGGACCACGGTTGACCGTGAACTTTTCGATGCGCGTCGGAAGGGGAATCGGACCGCGAATAAGGGCGCCGGTGCGGCGGGCGGTGTCGGCGATGTCGCCGGTCGCCTGATCAAGCACGCGATGATCGAACGCCTTGAGGCGAATGCGGATGTTGCTGTCCATTGTTCCTGTACCGATGCGAAAGAGCCAAAAACTTAGAGCATTTTCAAAAATCAGCCGGAGCAGCCAATGACTTGTGAAAATGCGCCAACAAAAATTTACCGCCCCGTTTCTGGCCCTTCTAGCTCATAGGAGCCGGAGAAAGGCGATCCGGGGCGGTTAAAATCCTCAGCGGCGCGAATCAGACGATTCGCGCCGCTGCGGTCCTATATTACTTCGAGATCGTGCCGACAACCCCTGCGCCGACGGTCCGGCCGCCTTCGCGGATCGCGAAGCGCAGACCCTGGTCCATCGCGATCGGAGCGATCAGCTTGACGCCGAGCTTCACATTGTCGCCCGGCATGACCATCTCGGTGCCCTCGGGCAGGATCACTTCGCCGGTCACGTCGGTGGTGCGGAAGTAGAACTGCGGACGATAGTTCGCAAAGAACGGGGTGTGACGGCCGCCTTCTTCCTTCGACAAAACGTAGACTTCGGCGTCGAACTCGGTGTGCGGGGTGATGGTGCCGGGCTTGGCCAGAACCTGACCGCGCTCGACTTCTTCACGGCCCACGCCACGGATCAGCGCACCGATATTGTCGCCCGCCCGACCTTCGTCGAGCAGCTTGCGGAACATTTCGACGCCGGTGACGGTGGTCTTGCGGGTGTCCTTGATGCCGACGATTTCGACTTCTTCACCAACCTTGACGATGCCGGTTTCGACACGGCCGGTCACGACGGTGCCGCGGCCCGAGATCGAGAACACGTCTTCGATCGGCATCAGGAAGGGCTTGTCGATCGGACGCTCCGGCTGCGGGATGAAGGTGTCGACCGCTTCCATCAGCTTCAGAACGGCCTGCTTGCCGATTTCGTCGTTCGTGCCGTCCAGCGCCTTCACGGCCGAGCCGGGGATGACGGGGATGTTGTCGCCGTCGAAGTCGTAAGACGACAGCAGCTCGCGGATTTCCAGCTCGACGAGCTCAAGGATTTCCGGATCGTCAACGAGGTCGACCTTGTTCATGAATACGACGAGCTGCGGCACGCCGACCTGGCGGGCGAGCAGGATGTGCTCGCGGGTCTGCGGCATCGGGCCGTCGGTGGCCGAAACGACGAGGATGGCGCCGTCCATCTGGGCCGCACCGGTGATCATGTTCTTGACGTAGTCGGCGTGACCCGGGCAGTCGACGTGCGCGTAGTGACGGGCTTCGGTCTCATATTCGACGTGGGCGGTCGAAATGGTGATGCCGCGCTCGCGCTCTTCGGGAGCCTTGTCGATGTTGGCATAGTCAACGAAGGTCGCGCCGCCGGTTTCAGCGAGCACCTTGGTGATCGCTGCGGTCAGCGAGGTCTTGCCATGGTCGACGTGACCGATGGTGCCGATGTTGCAGTGCGGCTTGGTCCGCTCAAACTTAGCCTTAGCCATTTTATCCTACCTTCTAATCAAATCAGCTTTTGTCTGACCGCTCGGCCGCGCCTCGCGAAGGCGCGTCCATAGCAGCAAATTCACAGATTACCAGCCCCTAACCGAGCCGTTTGCACGGCCCGGCCAGAGAAAAATCATCAGGCCATCTTCGCCTTGACTTCGTCCGCCACATTCTGCGGCACTTCGTCATAGTGCGAGAAGATCATCGAATAGTTCGCGCGCCCCTGGGTGAAGGAACGCAGCGAGTTCACATAGCCGAACATGTTGGCCAGCGGGACCATCGCCTCGACGACCTGCGCGTTGCCGCGGGTGTCGGTGCCCTGGATCTGACCGCGACGGCTGTTCATGTCGCCAATGACGTCGCCCAGATATTCTTCCGGGGTGACGACTTCGACCTTCATGACCGGCTCGAGCAACGTGATACCTGCCTTCTGCGCCGCTTCACGCATCGCCGCGCGACCGGTGATTTCGAACGCCAACGCCGACGAGTCGACGTCATGATAGGCGCCGTCATACAGGTTGATTTCGAAGTCGATGATCGGGAAGCCGATCAGCGAGCCGGTGGCCGCGGTTTCGCGCATGCCCTTTTCGATCGCGGGGATATATTCCTTGGGAATATTGCCGCCCTTGATCTCGTCCTTGAAGATGATGCCCGCGCCGCGTTCGCCCGGCGTCAGCTTCACCTTGATGCGGCCGAACTGGCCGGTGCCGCCCGACTGCTTCTTGTGGGTATAGTCGACGTCGACGGCCTTCTTGAGATATTCGCGATAGGCCACCTGCGGCGCGCCGACATTCGCCTCGACCTTGAACTCGCGCTTCATGCGGTCGACCAGGATTTCAAGGTGGAGTTCGCCCATGCCCTTGATGATGGTCTGGCCCGATTCGTGATCGGTCGTGACGCGGAAGGACGGATCTTCGGCGGCCAGGCGGTTGAGCGCGACGCCCATCTTTTCCTGGTCGGCCTTGGTCTTGGGCTCCACCGACAGCTCGATCACCGGCTCGGGGAATTCCATCCGCTCCAGAATGATCGGCTGGCGCTCCGCGCAAAGCGTATCGCCGGTGGTGGTTTCCTTCATGCCGGCCAGCGCGACGATGTCACCGGCATAGGCGGCATCGATGTCCTCACGCGAATTCGCGTGCATGAGGAGCATACGGCCGATCTTTTCCTTCTTGTCCTTGACCGAGTTCAGATAAGTGCCCTTCGTCAACGTGCCCGAATAGACGCGCAGGAAGGTCAGCGAACCGACGAACGGATCGTTCATGATCTTGAACGCCAGGCCCGAGAAGGGCGCGTCGTCCGCAGTCGCGCGGCTGTCGGGCTGTTCGGTGTCGGGATTGATGCCCTGCACGTCTTCGATGTCGAGCGGCGAAGGCAGATAGTCCACGACCGCGTCGAGCAGCGGCTGCACGCCCTTGTTCTTGAACGCCGAACCGCACAGGACCGGCACGAACGACTGGTTCAGCGTACCCTTGCGGATCAGCTTCTTGAGCGTCGCGGTGTCGGGCAGATTGCCTTCGAGATAGGCTTCCATCGCCTCGTCGTCCTGTTCGACGGCGAGTTCGATCAGCTTTTCGCGATATTCGGCGGCCTTGTCGGCGAGATCGGCCGGAATTTCCTCATAGGAGAATTCCGCGCCCAGATTCTCATCCTTCCAGATGATCGCGCGATTCTCGACCAGATCGACCAGACCCTTGAACTCCGATTCCGCGCCGATGGGCAGATAGAGGACGGCCGGGGTCGCGCCCAGGCGATCGATGATCGTCTGCACGCAATAATAGAAATTGGCGCCGGTGCGGTCGAGCTTGTTGATGAAGCACATCCGCGGCACCTTATACTTGTCCGCCTGGCGCCACACGGTTTCCGACTGCGGCTCAACGCCCGCAACGCCATCGAACGCGGCGACCGCGCCGTCCAGCACGCGCAGCGAACGTTCGACTTCGATGGTGAAGTCGACGTGGCCGGGAGTGTCGATGATGTTCAGGCGATGCTCGGGGCCCTTGCCCTCTTCGGCCTTCCACACGCAGGTCGTCGCAGCCGACGTGATGGTGATGCCACGCTCCTGCTCCTGCTCCATCCAGTCCATGGTGGCGGCGCCGTCATGGACTTCGCCGATCTTGTAGGACTTGCCGGTATAATAAAGGATGCGCTCGGTCGTGGTGGTCTTGCCGGCGTCGATATGCGCCATGATACCGAAATTGCGATAGCGTTCGAGCGGATGGCTGCGGGCCATGATGCTTCTCCGTTGCCGGCACGCCGGCGGTGAGTGAATGAGTCTTGCGGCTGGCCCCTAAACCAATCCGTCCGCCATGGGTAGCCCCACGGCGAACGGACCGATCTTCAAAACCAAAGGAGGGAGCGGACACCGGAGCGCCCGCAAACCCGTTACCAGCGGTAGTGCGAGAAGGCGCGGTTCGCTTCCGCCATGCGGTGCGTGTCTTCGCGCTTCTTGACCGCATTGCCGCGGTTGTTGGCGGCGTCCAACAGCTCACCCGACAGACGGGCGGCCATGGTGGTTTCGCTGCGGTTGCGCGACGCGGTGATCAGCCAGCGGATGGCCAGCGCCTGGGCGCGCTCGGGGCGCACTTCGACGGGAACCTGATAGGTCGCACCACCGACGCGGCGGCTACGGACCTCAATGCCGGGCTTCACATTGTTCAGCGCATCATGGAACATGCCGATCGGGTCCTTCTTGGACTTCGTTTCGACGGTTTCGAGCGCACCGTAAACGATGGACTCGGCGACGGCCTTCTTGCCGTCCTGCATGATGCTGTTCATGAACTTCGACAGCACGATATCACCGAACTTGGGATCGGGCAGGATAACGCGCTTTTCGGGGCGACGACGACGTGACATATTCTAGTCTCCCTTACTTCGGACGCTTCGCGCCGTACTTCGAACGGCTCTGCTTACGGTCCTTGACGCCCTGGGTATCCAGAACGCCGCGCAGCACGTGATAGCGCACACCGGGAAGGTCGCGCACGCGGCCGCCGCGGATCAGCACAACGCTGTGCTCCTGAAGGTTGTGGCCTTCACCCGGAATATAGGTGATGACTTCGCGCTGGTTGACCAGACGCACCTTCGCCACCTTGCGGAGAGCCGAGTTCGGCTTCTTCGGGGTCGTCGTGTAAACACGGGTGCAAACGCCGCGCTTTTGCGGGTTCGCTTCCATTGCAGGGACCTTCGACTTGGTCTTCTGCAGCTCGCGGCCCTTGCGGACCAGCTGGTTGATTGTTGGCATGAAGCCCTTCACCTTTTTCAGTTACTTTACCGCATGCATTCCCGCGTTCTCACCATCCGGAACGACCCGCCTCAAACGAATCGCCTCCAAATAGCAAAGACCCCGGCGGAAACCCGCCCGGAGCCGCAAGAGCACCGGCAATGTTCAGCTCTGATGCCCCCAGAACCGGATTTGGCGCGAACGAATCCGTCCATTCCGGGCCTTTGGGCAGGCGCGCCTATAGCCATGCCGGCCCCATGGGTCAAGGACGAGGCAGAGAGGCGTTGTTCCGCCTCCAGCCCGATATGGTGAAGGTGCCATTAGGAAATTGATAAGAACAGCCAATCTATCCTGACGCGATGCCGCCCTGGACAGGCGCATATGGACAGCGATGTGACCCAGCTTTCGACGATTACCGGCGAATTTCAAAATCCGGACATGGAAGCCGCTTTCCAGGCGGACCGCCTGCCCGAGTCGCAGCGCCATGCCCGAATGTTGTTCCTGCTTTCCGCATTGCTCAACCTGCTGTTCCTGCTGAGCGACTGGCGCTTCGCGGGGACGCCGCATTTCTGGGTCGCCGTGCCCGCCCGCGTCGCTGTCATACTCTGGTCGCTGGCCTGCCTGTCCTTCAGCCGCCATATGGTGAATTTCCGCGCAGTGGAGCGCATCTGCTTCGCCTGGCAGGTGGCGACCGCGATCGGCGTCGCCTTCCTCGTCTCCTCGCGCAGCGACATCGCCATCTTCGTGCTGGTGATGCTGCCGCTGATCTTCTACCTCGTCGTCCCCACCAGCTTTCGCGGCAATGTCGGCGGCGGCCTGGGCTGCGGGGTGGCGCTGCTGATCGGCTATATGGCGCCTGCCCCGCTGTCCCCGACCGCGCCGGGCATGGTCATGGCGGTCCTGATCCTGCATTGCGGCATGTGGATCGCGATCGCGCGCACCAACCGCCTGCAGCGCAAGGCATGGACAGCTAGCCAGATGGCGCAAAACGCCCGCGCCGCGCTTGCCAGCAACGGCGAGACGCTGGAGCGGATGTTCATGAGCGTGCCCATTCCCCTGCTCGTCACCCGGCCGGACGGCACGGTGGTGCGGTTCAACGATGCCGCCGCCCGCGCTTTCGGCACGGAGGACGACATATCGCGCGTCCACATGCTGGGCGAAGGCTCCACCGCCGTTTCGGGAACATGGGGAAGCCTGCGCGACTGCATCGCAAAGGGGCAGGAGATCGACAATTGCGAATGCCGCATCGTCTCCCGCGACAGCGCGGTCCATGACGTCCTGCTTTCCTCCCGCCCGATCGTGATACGCGGCGAGGATTGCATCCTCTCCAGCATCGTCGACATCACCGCCCGCAAGGAGGCCGAGCGCCACCTGGCCCATCTCGCCATGACCGACGCGCTGACCGGCCTTGCCAACCGATCGCACTTCATGGCGACGCTGACCCAGGCGGCCGGCGCCACCAGCCGCACCGGCGGACAGATGGCGGTGGTGCTGATCGACGTCGACGAATTCAAGCGGATCAACGACAGCGCCGGCCATGACGCCGGCGACGCGCTGCTCGGCGCCGTGGCCGATCGGCTGCGCGAAGCCGTGCGCCCCGGCGATCTGGTCGCGCGCATGGGCGGCGACGAATTCGCCGTGCTGCTCACCCGCCTGCGCACGGCAACGGACCTCGACACCATTCTCGCCCGCATGACCGACCAGCTCCACCGCCCGCTAAGCCACGGCACGCGCGACATAGACTGCCGCGTCTCCATGGGCGTCGCGCTCTTCCCGGAGCATGCCGGCGACATGGCCGACCTTATGAAACATGCCGACATCGCGCTGTATGAGGCGAAGAATGGCGGCCGCGGGCGAGCCTGCCTTTTCGAACCGCATCTGCTCGAACGCTGGCAGCGCGAGGCGCGGATGCTGGAGCGGGCCCGCGACGCGCTGATCCACGCGCCGCCCGCGCCCTGGTATCAGCCCAAGGTCGACCTGACGACGGGCAAGGTCATCGGTTTCGAGGCGCTGCTGCGCTGTGTCAGGCCCGACGGGTCGATCATCATGCCGGGCGAGATCGCCGCCGCCTTCGAACATTCAGAACTGGGCCGCGTCATCACCGAACGCATGCTGACGCAGGTGCTGGCCGATTGCCGCCGCTGGCAGGACGAGGGCTTGGATTTCGGCCATGTCGCGATCAACGTGCCGGGCGTCGAACTGCATGACGGCAGCTTTCCCGACCGGCTGCTGGAGCAGATGGCCGCCGCCGGCGTGCCGCCACACCGGATCGAGCTGGAGGTCACGGAATCGGTGTTCCTTGGCCGCAACGCCGAAGTGGTGGAGCGCAGTCTTCATCGCCTGAGCGCCGCCGGCCTCTCCATCGCGCTCGACGATTTCGGCACCGGCTATGCCTCGCTCTCGCACCTCAAACAATTTCCGATCGACATCATCAAGATCGACCGGCGCTTCATCCACGACGTGGAAACGGACCCCGACGACGCGGCCATCGTGCGCACGGTGCTCAACCTCGCCTACAGCCTGGGCATCCGAACCGTGGCCGAGGGCGTGGAAAATCCGCGCCAGTTGGACTATCTGCGCGCCGGCGGATGCCATTACGGCCAGGGCTTCCATTTCGGCTCCGCCACACCGGCTTGCCATGTGCCCCCTATGCTTGGTTGGAATCCCGCCTACGAAACCCTTGGTCCGGCGTAGAAAAATTTTCGGCGTCCTGGAACCGCAAGGCCGGTTCCACGTTTCAGCCCGTTCATCGTTCGACTCGTCACGAGTCCGCCCTCCCGGATTCGCGCGACTCGCTTCCTTTTGTTAGCGCCCCGTTCACTAAAAAAATACGCGGGGTCGCAATTGTCGCAACAGAGCAAGACGGGGGCAGCCGCCCTCTGGGCCAGGATGACTGCCCAGTGTTCGAAGCTGTGCCCGGAGCGGGAGATTTTCCTGCGCTCGGGCGGCCAGGTGAAGTTCATCCGCATTTCGCGCAAAGCGCAGCTTGTCGCCGCGGGCCTTGTCTCGTCCGCGCTGATCGGTTGGGCAGGCCTCACTCTGTCCATGGCCGCCAGCAGCGCGAGGATCGAGCAGGACCGCGCCGCCCTGACCGCGCAGGGCAAGGCCGTCGCCAGCACCGCCAGCCAGGTCGCAACCTACCGCAAGTCCGTCGACCAGCTCGTCCATGAGCTGGAAGAACGGCAGGATTTCATGGACGACCTCTACCGCACCCATTTCGGCAAGGAGGATGCAGCCCCCGCCCAGGATGTGGTCGGCAAGGCCGATGCCGGGACCAGAGCGCACAAGCTCGACACCAGGATCAGCAGCGCGCCCGAAGCTGCACCGCTGCTCCAGCTCGATGCGCGGCAACGGCGCTTCGCCGCCCTGCTGACCGGCGCGGTCCAGCAGCGCGCCGACAAGGCCGCCGCCGCGATCCGCAGCTTCGGCCTCAATCCCGACAGCCTCGCCCGCAACGCTGCCCGCGCACAGGGCGGCCCCTTCGTCCCGTGGGAAGGGCAGGACGCGATGCCCGGCGAGTTCGAAAAGCTGGCCAAGGCGCTGTCCCGCATGGAATTTCTCGAAGCCAGCCTGCTCGCCATCCCCTCCGGCAAACCGACCGCGACGCCGATGCTGAGCAGCAGCTATGGCTATCGCAGCGATCCGTTCAACGGCCATGCCGCCTTCCATGCGGGCCTCGATTTCCCCGGCAGCATGGGCCAGCCGATCCTGGCCGCCGCATCGGGCAAGGTCAGCTTCGTCGGCCAGCGCAGCGGCTATGGCAATGTGGTGGAGGTCACGCACGGCAATGGCCTGATGACCCGCTAC
Source organism: Sphingobium sp. TKS (assembly GCF_001563265.1). Taxonomy (NCBI): domain Bacteria; kingdom Pseudomonadati; phylum Pseudomonadota; class Alphaproteobacteria; order Sphingomonadales; family Sphingobiaceae; genus Sphingobium; species Sphingobium sp. TKS. The sequence continues at coordinate 3,989,664 of NZ_CP005083.1, forward strand.
GCCCATCTGTCAGCCTTCGATGCCCGCGTCGGCCAGCCCGTCACGCGGGGCGAAAAGATCGCCCGCATGGGCTCGACCGGCCGCTCCACCGGTCCGCATCTCCATTTCGAGGTGCGCGTGAACGGCAATCCCATCAACCCCCGCCGCTTCCTCGAGGCCCGCAAAGATGTTCTCCAGATCCAGCAAATCGCCACGGCGCGCCTCGCAGATGTCGGCAACCGGGGCTAAGAACACCCCCTTCTCCCTGATCGGCAGCGACGTGACGATCAGCGGCAACCTGACCGCCAGCGTCGACCTGCATATCGACGGCACGGTCGAAGGCGACATAAGCTGCGCCGCCCTGGTGCAGGGGCCGGACAGCCGCATCACCGGCCATGTCGCGGCGCAAAGCGCGCGGCTTGCGGGCCTGGTCGACGGATCGATCACGGCAGAGGAATTGGTGGTGGAAAGCAGCGCCCGCATCACCGGCGACGTGATCTATGACAATATCTCGATCGCACCGGGCAGCCGCATCGAAGGGCGCTTCACGCACAAGCAAAATGGGCCGGTCACTGTGGGCGAACTCAAGCTGATCGCCAACGACAGCGCCGGCTGAGGATTGCCCGGTCCTACGACCGCATTTGGCCAAAACCCGAACTTCCGATCTCAAAAACACATCGGGCGGAGCCTGCATCCAGACTCTGCCCGACAAGCGTAAAACTGAAACCAAAGCCTTATTTCGGCGCCAGCACCATCAGCATCTGGCGGCCTTCCATGCGCGGATAGGCTTCAACCTTGGCGATCTCGCCCACATTTTCCGCCACGCGCTGGAGAAGCTGCATGCCGAGCTGCTGGTGCGACAATTCGCGGCCACGGAAACGAAGGGTAATCTTCACCTTGTCGCCATCGCCAATGAAGTCATGGACCTTCTTCATCTTCGTATCATAGTCATGATCGTCGATGTTCGGACGCATCTTGATCTCTTTGAGTTCCTGCGTCTTCTGGGTCTTGCGGGCGATATTCGCCTTTTTCTGGGCCTCGTACTTATACTTGCCGATGTCGAGGAACTTGCAAACCGGCGGATCGGCGGTGGGCGACACTTCGACCAGGTCCAGGCCCAGTTCGTAAGCGCGCTCCATGGCCTCCTGCGTAAACATCACGCCCAGATTTTCGCCTTCGTCATCGATCACGCGCACCTTGGGCACGGTGATGAACTCATTGTAACGGGGACCGGACTTAGGCGGCGGCGCCATCGGGCGGCGCATCATTGGGGGACGTATAGCAGCTTCTCCTACGGTAGTTGATAGAACGACTCTGGCGGCGCTTTAACGCAAAGCCGAAAGGGTCGGCAAGTCCGCAGTTGCGGATTCACCGACCCCATGTGGCATCGCTGCCTCACTGCATATCGGGTGCTCGGCTCTCTTTTGCAAGACGGGCGATCACATCCTCGATGGAAAGGATACTCTGCCCCTCCTTGCCCAACTCGCGCAGCGCCACCGTGCCCTCATCGGCCTCGCGTCGGCCGACGACCAGCAAATTCGGCACTTTTGCGAGGCTATGCTCACGCACCTTGTAATTGATCTTCTCATTGCGAACGTCGGTTTCCGCCCGGATTCCAGCTGCCCGCAGCTTCTCGACCACTGCCTGCGCATAGCTATCTGCGTCCGACACGATGGTCGCCACCACCGCCTGAACCGGCGCCAGCCAGAGCGGGAATTTGCCCGCATAATGTTCGATCAATATGCCGATGAAGCGCTCATAGGAGCCGAAAATCGCCCGATGGAGCATCACCGGCCGGTGCCGCTCGCCATCTTCGGCCACATAGGAAGCGTCGAGTCGTTCGGGCAACACGCGGTCGGACTGGATGGTGCCCACCTGCCAGGTGCGGCCGATCGCGTCGGTCAGATGCCATTCCAGCTTGGGCGCGTAGAAGGCGCCTTCGCCCGGCAGCTCTTCCCAGCCATATTCCGGCGTGTTCAGCCCCGCCGCCGCAACGGCGTTGCGCAGCTCTTCCTCGGCCTTGTCCCACATTTCCTCAGTGCCGAAGCGCTTGTCTGGGCGAAGCGCCAGCTTGATCGAATAAGTGAAACCGAAATCCTTGTAGATGCGGTCGGCCAGCGCACAGAAGGCGCGGACTTCCTCCACGATCTGGTCTTCGCGGCAGAAGATATGCGCATCATCCTGCGTGAACTGACGCACGCGCATCAGCCCATGCAGCGCGCCATGCGGCTCGTTGCGATGGCAGCAGCCATTTTCGTAGAAACGCAGCGGCAGATCGCGATAGCTTTTGATCCCCTGCTTGAAGATCAGGATGTGCGCCGGACAGTTCATGGGCTTCAAGGCCATCCAGTCGGCATCGTCCGACACCAGCGGGCCTTCGTCGGCAACATTGGGCACTTCGTCGGGGATGACGAACATATTTTCGCGATATTTGCCCCAGTGGCCGGACTGCTCCCATTGGCGCGCGTCCATCACCTGCGGCGTCTTGACCTCGCGATAGCCCGCCGCATCGATAGCGCGGCGCATATAGGCCTCCAGCTCACGCCAGATCAGATAGCCCTTGGGATGCCAGAAGGCCGACCCATGCGCTTCCTGCTGGAGGTGGAACAGGTCCATCTCCGCGCCCAGCTTGCGATGGTCGCGCTTGCCCGCTTCCTCCAACCGCGTCAGGTGGGCGTCGAGTTGCTTCTTGTTGAGCCAGCCGGTGCCATAGACACGCGAAAGCATGGCATTTTTCTGGTCGCCGCGCCAATAGGCGCCGGACACGCGGGTCAGCTTGAACGCCGCCGGATCGAGCTTGCCCGTTGAGGCCAGATGCGGCCCCCGGCACATGTCGAGCCATTCATTGCCCGACCAATAGACCGTCAGTTCCTCGCCTTCGGGCAGTTCGGCGGCCCATTCGGCCTTGAACGTCTCGCCTTCGGCCTTCCAGCGGGCGATCAGCTCCTCGCGCTTCCACACTTCGCGGCGCAGCGGCTTGTCGGCGGCGATGATCTCGCGCATCTTCGCTTCGACAAGCGGGAGGTCTTCCTCGGTGAAAGGGCGGTCCTTCGGCGCGAAATCATAATAAAAGCCATCGTCGGTCGAAGGGCCAAAAGTGATCTGCGTCCCCGGAAACAGCGCCTGCACCGCTTCCGCTAGCACATGCGCGAAGTCATGCCGCGCCAGTTCCAGCGCGTCGGCCTCATCCCGCGACGTCACCAGCGCCAGTTGCGCGTCACCCTCCAGCGGCCGCATGATATCGCGCAGCTCGCCATCGACTCGCGCGGCGATGGCGGCCTTGGCCAGACCCGGCCCGATCGCCGCCGCAATGTCCGCCGGGGTAGTGCCGGGCGCGACTTCACGCACGGAACCATCGGGCAGGGTGATCTTGAGCATGGCGGACACGGGTGGTCTTTCTTTTGGAAGGAGAGATTGCGCGCGGCCCAAAAAGCCGCGCCTTCCCCATAAATGGGCCGCCCGCCCTGTCAATAGAAGCCCTCTTGCCAGCCCGTCCCATTCAAGGCATGTTTCATGTGTTGATATATCATTATTTCAACAGGAGGGATGCAAATGGCTTTGAGCTTCGCAACACCCCAATCGGGCGCAGAGGACAGGCTCCTGTCCGACATGAATAGCACGCCGCTGATCGATGTGATGCTGGTGCTGCTGATCATGTTCATCATCACCATTCCGATCCAGACGCACGCCGTCGGCGTCGACCTGCCGCAAACGCCCAAAGAGCTGCCCCGACTCCCATCGACACCGTCAAGAACAAGGTCGGCATAGACGAGAGCGGCGTCATCCGCTGGAACGGAGCAGCCGTCGACCGGCTCACGCTGCGCCAATATCTCGCCGCTTCGCTCCGCCTGCCCGTGGAGCCGGAACTTCAGTTCCAGCCCGATGCCGCCGCCCGCTACGTCATGGTGGATGAAGTGCTGGCCGACATCCGCCGCGCCGGGTCAAGAAGCTCGGTTTCATCGGCAACGAACGCTACGCCCGCTTCTGACCGGCCAAAGTCGCAAGCATTTCAGCATAATAGCTACCAAAGCGCTCCCGATCCCTCTTGACCGAAAGCCGCGGGCATAGTCTTCTCCTGCCGGGGCTACAGGGGGTTATCATGGATCAGGAACGCATTGGCGGCGACGGCTTCGCCTTTGAGGGGAATTGGCGCGACTATGCGCCGATCGCCTTCTCCAACCTGCTGCTGACGATCGTGACGCTGGGTATCTATCGCTTCTGGGCGACGACGCGGACGCGGCGCTATCTCTGGGCGAACACGCGCTTCATCGACGATCGGCTGGAATGGACCGGCACGGGCAAGGAATTGTTCCTGGGCTTCCTGATGGTGCTGGTATTGATCGGCATTCCCTTCCTCTTCCTGCAATTTGGCGCGCAAGCGCTCATTCTCCAAGGGCATGAGGGCATCGCCGCGATCCTGACGCTCGCAGCCTTTGTGACGATCTTCTACATGGTCGGTCTCGCCCGCTTCCGCGCACTGCGCTATCGCCTGAGCCGCACCTGGTGGCACGGCATTCGCGGCGGCAGCGACGACCAGGGCTTTGGCTACGGCATTTCCTATATGTGGAAGAGCTTTGTCGGCACATTGGCAGCGGGACTGATGATCCCCTGGTCGATGATGTCGCTGTGGAACGAGCGCTGGAACAAGATGAGCTTCGGCCCGCATATGTTCGAGGCAGCGGGCGATCATGGCCCGACCTTCAGGCGCTTCCTGCTTTTCTATCTCTTTCCCATCGTGGCCGTCATCGTCGGCGCCATCCTTGCCTTTGTCGCCATCCCGCTCGACGGCATGCAGCCGGGCGGGAACGCCGGGAAGGTCGCGGGCATGTTCCTGGGCATATTGTTCTTCGTGGTGGCGATCTATGCCGGTCTGGGCCTGATCGCGCTCGCCTTCTATGCCAGCTTCTTCCGGGAAGCGGTGGAGGGTCTGTCGCTCACCGGCCTCAACTTCCATTTCTATGCCCGAACCAAGGACTGGTTCCTGCTGTTCCTGGGCGACATCGCGCTGGTCATCTGCACGCTCGGCATCGGGTCGATCTTCCTGCAATATCGCCACTGGAAGTTCTTCGTGACCCATATGGGCGCGACCGGGACCATCTACACCGACGAACTGACCCAATCGCAGACGAAGACCAGCCGCCATGGCGAAGGCCTGCTCGACGCGCTCGACGTGGGGGCTTTCTGACCGATATGTCGGACTTCCGGCTCTGGCATTATGACGGCGTGACGGCGGTTCGGCGGAGCGTGCTGCTCCGTCCCGCCGGCACGGGCTTCGTGCTGGAGGAGCCGGAAAGCGGCTGGGTCGGCGCGCCGACCGACTGGAGCGATCTGACCGTCATCGGCGCCCAGGGCGACCGCCCGGCCTATGGCCACGGCGCGATTCCCGGCTGGCGCATGGGGTTTTCGGGCGAAGCACCCCCCGGCATCGCCGCGCATCTGCCCAAGGGGGAGCGCTATGGCCGCTGGATCGACCGCTTCGGCCTCTGGCCGGCGGCGGGTGTCTTCACGGCGGTCGCTGCCCTGGTCGTCTGGGGCGCGCTGGAAGCGCCCGGCATCATCGCCCCGCTCGTCCCGCAAAGCTGGGAAAACCGCATGGGCGACTCGATGGTGGGCGATTTCGGCGGCCGCTTCTTTCATATTCTTCAGCCATATCGGCGTGAATCTTACTTATGGCGGGATCGGTAGCCTCTGAGGCCAATTCACGGGCCGTCTTTGCTCGCCGAGCAAAATAAGCGCGGTCTTGATCGTCGAACATAATTCCTCCTTCCTGCTAGGTGATTCCATCAAAGGATGGCAGGTCGAGTCAAGGCCGACGACTTATGACAAGATTCAGCGTTCGATCTCACCGCGATCTGCAGGGCGGATCGGTTTCGAGATGGTCTTTTGGTGCCCCAGCTCGCGGCCTATGCCGTCGGCAAGCGCAGCAAGACGATCAAGCGCCGGAGCGCCGGGATCGTGCCGTATAGGCCCAGTCGGCCCCAAGCTGCGATTTTGGCCAAGTCGGAGAACGTTTTGGGAACGTGGCATTCGGTATTGACGATGGAAATCATAGAAGTCCCGATCCGCCGGCTCCTAGCCGAAATTCAGGCGATGCCCAATCCGGGGGTCATGCGGACGGGCGATCCCAGCGGCGCAGCGCCATGCCGATCAGCGTCACCGCACCGGCGCCCAGCATCAGCAGCGGCACCGCGACATGCGGGGGCACCGGATGCAGCGTGAAGACGAGCCCCGTCGCCGCCGCGGGCGGATGGACCGCACGGGCCGCCATCATCAGCAGCAGGCCGAGCGTGGCGGCGATGATCGCGACCAGCACCGAAGCGCCGAACATCCAGCCGGCCAGCGAACCGACGAACGCGGTCGCGGCATGCCCCGCCATGATCGGCCAGGGCCGCGCCGAGGGAGCCGAGGGGGTCGTGGCAATCAACGCGACCGAATTGACCAGCGGCATCCACATCGCAACGATCGCGAAATGATAAGCGAGCCCACCGAACAGCGCGAGGGTGGCGAGAAAGACCGAGCCTGCCAGCCCGATCCGCCGCCACGACATCGCATCGGTCGTCGCCCACTTCATCCTGCATTCCCCAAGTGGCGTGTCGTTTGAGGTGAAGATCGCCTGTATCCGAGCGCTAGACAAGGATTTTCTGCCGCAAGCGGCACCTGCGGTCGCGCAGACTGCTGGATCTGGACGGATCAGACCGCGAAGCCGCTGTTTCCTTGCCCAGGGGCGGCGTTTTTCAGCGCAGCGGACAGATCTGTCCAGCCGCTTTCGTTCAGTTTGAGCGTGGATCGCGATCATGCGCATAGCGGTGGCGCTCGCAATCGGCGGATAGCGGCGAGGATGGCGCGTACCATCGTGCCGGTGACAGCGACCTCGGCCAGCTGGAAGGTGATGGTGCGGGCGTGACGGACCACACGTGCCCCGATCTTGATCAGCTTCAGTTGCAGGCTGGTCAACGACCAGTCGGCCATGGCCTCGGGCAGCTCGATGCAGCGCAAGAAGGTGGCCAGGTTGTACGCCAGGGCGTGCAGTTGCAGCCGCACCTCATTGTCGCGGAACTTCCGGCACGACAGCCGCGTCCAGCGAAAGGCGTATTTGCCCTCTTTGATGTGCTGCTCGGCGGTGCCGCGCTGGTTGTAGAACCGCACCACCCAGTCCGGCTCCATCGGCAGGTTGGTGACGATGAAGCCGACACGCGGGAACAGTTCGCCCGGATGCCATTCGATCTTGGCGATCACCCGGCGTTCCTTGTCCCAGGACGCCGCCTGATACTCGAATTCCTCGAAGAACCGCTTGACCTTGGTCAGTGACGGCCGCCCGACAGGGCGCGTTAGCCGATGCGCGATCTTGTCCTTGAGGACCGCGTTTGCGGGCAGCCGGATGGCGTAGAAGAACCGCGCTTCTTCCAATCGCTCATAGATCGCCGGGATCGCGTAGGCAGCATCGGCCCGGAAGAACCTGCCACCAAGGTCGCGCTCCGCGTAGCGCGCAATGACGGGGTCGAGAACATCACGCCAGCCATCGGCGCTGTGGACGTTGCCATGGCGCAGGGCGCAGCGTTCCAGCATCCCGAACTGGTTGAACAGAAAGTTGGGGTGATAGCAGCTACAGTCGAAATGGCCATTCCAGGCGGACCCTTCCTGGTCGCCATGGGTCGGGCTGACCGAGCTGTCCATGTCCAGAACGATGTACTTCAGCCCGTTACGGTCATGGAACCGGTCGATCCATTGCCCGTTCAGGTCGGCCAGCGCGGCACGGTTCCCGGCCAGAGCCAGCGTCTCGGTCTCGAACCGTCCCATCTGCGATGCCGAGGCCGCTTGTGCATCGACCGCTCTGCCGCCGACAACTTGGCGCATGACCGGATCGCAGGCGAGACGGTTGGCGTCGTTGACATCCTCGTATCCGGCCAGCCGCCCAAAGACTGATTGCCGGAACAGGCCGTCGAGCCGATGGACCGTGTTCTTGCCAGAGCGAGTATCGCGCAGCGCCGCTGACGCCAAATCGGACAACCCGAGCGCGTCATCAAGCTCGCGCATCACCAGAAGGCCGCCGTCGGAACTGAGCTGCGTGCCGCGAAATTCCAGCCGCACGCGAGGGTCGAAATCCACCCGATCTGCCCGTTGCAAGCCCGCACCCTCTGGGTGATCCATGAAACGCGCCCCTCGCAGCCTTCAACACCATGTTTTATATAGGAAATATAATGGTCAGGACAGCGAAATCAGCGCCTTACTTGGGAAATGTGGGCTTCTGTCACACCCCCGCAGGCGACGCCGCGCTCAAGGCTCTGGCGGCGCAGCTTGATCCGCAGCATGAAGCCCGCGAAATCGCGCTCGCCAATATCCCGATGGTGAACGCGGTGACTTTGCCCGGCGGGCGGATCATCCTGTTCGACGGCTTGGTTCAGCAGGCCAAATCCCCCGATGAAGTGGCCGGTGTCCTTGGCCATGAACTGGGTCATGTCCGCCACCGCGACACGATGACGGGGCTTATCCGTCAGCTTGGCCTCAGCGTCGTGCTGGGCGGCGCAGGGGGCAATGCGGGCGGCTATCTGAACGGCGTGCTGTCGCTCAGCTATGGCCGGGGCGCGGAAAGTGCGGCGGACGGCGTCGCCATCGACCGGATGCGGGAGGCGCGGATTTCCCCTGCCGCCACCGCTGCCTTTTTCGAACGCCTCGGCGGCCAGGAGGGTGAAGGGACGGAAACGCAAGCCATGACCTGGCTTTCCTCCCACCCGCTCTCCGCCGCCCGCCGCCGCCGCTTCGCCGCCGCCGTCAAGCCGGGCGCATCCTACCGGCCTGCACTGGACCGGGCGGAATGGCAGGCGCTACGAACCTCCTGCGCGAGCGACCCGAAGGTCGCCAAATTCTGGGGCAAAGCTTTCTAAGGTGGAGGAATGGCCAAAGTTGGTCTTTCCGGACATTTTCGAAGTTCGTCATCCCCGCGAAGGCGGGGATCCATCTCCTGGCCTAACCGCTTGATGCAACGCTAGGAGATGGATTCCCGCCTTCGCGGGAATCACAAAACAGGAAGCGTCCACTCTCCACCCCTATCCGCCATTCGGGACGATCAGATATTTCTCTCCGGTGCGGCGGGCGTTGTAGGTCAGGACCGCGTCCCGGCTGAGCGCTTGCCTGAGGGAGATACGGGCCTTGTAATGGCTGGCGAAGGTGGTGGTGAGGCCGTCGCGGACGCGCTGGCGCAAACGTTCGACCGTTTCGGCGTCGTTCTTTTGCAGGAAGGGGAAGAGCAGCCAGCCGCCGACATTCCACATAAAGCCGAAGCTGCGCGTCAGGACGGTCGGAGACAGGTCCAGCGCGCCGTAGATATAGGCCTGTTTGAGACTGTTCGAGCCATAGCGGCTATAGGGCACATCCTTGACCTGCACCTGCTCCATGGCATGCAGGATCTTGCTGACCAGATTGCCGCCGCCGATCGCGTCGAAGGCAATGGTCGCGCCGGTGGCGGCGATCGCGGTCCGAAGCTGGGCGGGGAAGTCGTCCTTCGAACTGTCGAGCACATGTTCCGCGCCCAGATCCTTCAGAATCGCCACCTGCGCTTCGTTGCGGACGATATTTACCAGCGGAATGCCGTCCTCCTGGCAAATGCGCACCAGCATCTGGCCGAGATTGGAGGCGGCGGCGGTGTGAACGATCGCCCTGTGCCCTTCTCGTTTCATGGTTTCGACGAAGCCAAGCGCAGTCAGCGGGTTGACGAAGGCCGAAGCCCCCTGCTCCGCTGTCACATCGTCGGGCAGGACCATGCAGCCGCCAGCGCCCAAGAGGCGATATTCCGCGAACATGCCGCCCCCGATCAGCGCCACCCTCTTGCCGAGGAGCGCCTGGGCCTGCGGCGCGTCACCTGCCGCGATGACGGTGCCGGCGCCTTCATTGCCGATCGCCATGGGCTGGCCGACTCGCCCGGCCAGCGCGCGGCGGGCGGAATCTGGCATCCGGGCGACAATGCGGCCTTCCTCATAATCGGCATGTTCCACATCGGCGGAGGCGAACAGCAGGCCAAGATCGGAGGGGTTGATCGGTGCCGCTTCCACCCGGACCAGCACTTCATCGCCGTTGGGAGCGGGCAGCGCTTCTTCCGCCAGTTCGACCACCAGGCGGCCGTCTTCCTGCAACGTCGAGAGCAATTTGAGGCCTAGGGTATCGCTCATGAACACTCCGTTTCAGGCTGAGGGACGATCGCTGTAGAGCGTGGGGAACATGGTTTTGAGGGCCGTCAGCTTCGGCATGTCCCAACGCTGAATATAGGGGTGGCGCGGATTCTTGGTCAGGAAATTCTGGTGATAGCTGTCCGCATCTTGGAAACCGGTGAAGCGTTCGATGCGGGTGACGATGGGATCGCGCCAGAGGCCGGATTGGCCGAGTTGGGCAAGATAGGCTCTGGCTGCCTTGTCCTGCTCCGGGGTCAGCGGGAACAGCGCGCTGCGATATTGGGTGCCATGATCCGGACCCTGATAGTTGAGCGTGGTAGGGTCCGCGATCACCGAGAAGAAAACGCGTAGCAACGTGCCGTAGCTGACCATCTTGGGGTCGTAGGTGACACGAACGGACTCGGCAAAGCCCGTATCGCCTTCGCTGACCTGCTCATAATCGACCTTGCGGTCGCGTGGCCCCCCGGCAAAACCGGAGACGGCTAGGTGGACGCCCTTTAGGTGGGAGAAGACGCCTTCCACGCCCCAATAGCAGCCCCCCGCAAAGACGGCGGTTTCGAGCTTGCGGCTGGAAGCGGCGTCAACCACAGGAACCGGAGTGAGGACCGGGCGTTCGGCGCGCAGCGGGGATGCGACGGCCAAAGCCGCCAGAAAAGCAAGGGCTATGCCGTCAGAGCGCCGCATTGTCCGCGGCCGAAGCCGGAGCCGAAGCCGCCATGGCGGAGCCGGTCAGCGGGGGCGCATCGCCATTCGGCTGAAGCACGAAAACGCCGATGGCGCCGATCACAAACCCGCCTAGAAAACGGAGGAACAGGTCTGATTTCAAGAAGGCCACCATGGCGTTCTTCCTTTCGGTCGTCTTGGCCGCCACAAGCGGGCGGCAATGAATGTCGCGCGGCCTAGTCCCGGATGAACACTGCGCTATGGCAGTTTCGACCAACGCTCGATGCGAGACGATGGGTGACGGGCAAAGCCGGTTTCGGTTCGCAACGGGATATAGAGCCCATCGCCCCATCTGCAAGACGGCACGGGGGAAATTTTCCGTTTCCGAAATGGGGGTGATCGGATGCCTGATGTAAGCTGCTCACCCTCCCCTCTCCCACAGAGAGAGGAAAATGGCGCATTATTTGAGGGCGGCGCAGGCTTCCTGGATGCGGGTGCAGGCCTTGGCCAGCACCTCTTCGGAAGTGGCGTAGCTGATGCGGAACGCCGGGGAGAGGCCGAAGGCGGCGCCATGGACGGCAGCGACCTTCGCTTCGTCCAGGAAATAGCCGATCAGCGTTTCGTCGCTGTCGATCAGCTGGCCCTTGGGCGTCACCTTGCCGATCACGCCGCTCGCGTCGGGATAGACATAGAAGGCGCCTTCCGGCGTCGGGCAGTCGAGGCCCGGCGCGTCGTTCAGCATGGCGACGACCATGTCGCGGCGCTTCTTGAAGGCAGCGTTGCGTTCTTCGAGGAAGTCCTGGTCGCCGGTCAATGCGGCGACGGCGGCAGCCTGGCTGATCGAACAAGGGTTGCTGGTCGACTGCGACTGAAGCTTGCCCATCGCCTTGATGATCCATTCCGGGCCACCGGCGAAACCGATGCGCCAGCCGGTCATGGAGAAGGCCTTGGAGCAGCCATTGACGGTCAGCGTGCGGTCGTAGAGGTCGGGGCAGACCTGCGCGATGGTGGCGAAAGGGGTCGGCGCGTACCAGACATGCTCATACATGTCGTCCGTCATCACCAGCACATGCGGATGGCGCAGCAGCACTTCGCCCAGCGCCTTCAACTCGTCGGCCGAATAAGCCGCGCCCGAAGGGTTGGAGGGCGAGTTCAGCATGACCCACTTGGTCTTCGGCGTGATCGCCGCTTCGAGCTGAGCCGCGGTGATCTTGTAGCCCTGACTGGCCGGGCCTTCGATGAAGACCGGGGTGCCCCCCGCGAAGTTCACGATGTCCGGATAGCTGACCCAATAAGGCGCCGGAATGATGACTTCATCGCCCACGTCGACGGTCGCGACCAGCGCGTTGAACAAGGTATGCTTGCCGCCCGAGTTCACGCTGATCTGGCTGCGCTTGTAGATCAGGCCATTGTCGCGCTTGAACTTGAAGGCGACGGCTTCCTTGACGTCGGCGGTGCCGTCGACATCGGTGTAGCGGGTCAGATTGTTGCGAATCGCGGCAATACCCGCCTCTTTGACGAAATCGGGCGTGTCGAAGTCCGGTTCACCGGCAGAGAGGCCAATAACGTCCACGCCTTCGGCTTTGAGGGCATTCACGCGCGCGCTCATCGCCAGAGTGGCGGAGGGCTGGATGCGACCGAGGGCAGCGGAAGTCTGGCTCATTGCAATAGTCTTTCTCTAGAGCGATTTCAAAGCGGGCGGGATAGCCCGCTGGCTTAAGAAATCGCGGCACAATAAAGAATCCCCAAGGCCCGCAATAAGGCGGACGCGAGGCTCCTTAGTGCGCAACGAAAGAAGGGGCAACCGCCAGTTGGCCTCGGCTGGCCGTAACGGCAGATTATGACGTCAGCGCGCCAGCGACGCGGCCACCATGCCACGCGCCGCATTGCCGATGAAGAAGCCATTTTCCAGATCATGCGGTCGCAGATCGGCCTCCACCGCCTCCCCCATTTCGATCAGGCTGCGGCGCAGCACGCCAGGCAGCAGGCCGCGGGAGAGCGGCGGGGTCAGCAGCTTGTCGCCGCGCTCGACGAAGAGGGAGGAGAAGCAACCTTCGGTCAGATAACCCTGTTCGTCCTTCATCACCACTTCATAGGTGCCGCCACGCCGCAATGCGTCGTGGTACAGCGCGCGGTCGGTGGTTTTGTGCATCAGGCGCGGGTCGGCGGCCGGCGCGTTGCGGGGGACGAGCGCCACCTGCATGATCGCCTGCGGCCAAGTGTGATGCTCACGCACCTCGATGGCGACCGAACCGCGGCGGGAGACGAGCAGGCGCAGACGGCTGCGTTCGCGCAGGCGGAAGGTCGCGGCTTGCAGCTCATTGCGCACATCATGGCGGTCGAAGGCAAAGTCGAGGGCGTCCGCGCTGGCCTTCAGCCGTTCCAGATGCAATTCCAGCAATCTGATGCCATCGACCGGATCGAAGGCCATGGTTTCCAGCAGATCGAACCGTCCGTCAGCCAATGCCATGAAAATCCCGCAAACTCCCTGGAGCATTCTGAAATCGGCTGGACCAGCCGACGGCATGCAGAATGCGGACAATAAACACGCCCTTCAAGCCGGTGTGAGGAAGCGCCCCTTGGCCAGACATTCCGCCCATTCGGACGCGACATCCGAATCCGCGACGATGCCCGATCCCAGACCCAGGCGCCCCTCCCTGCTGCCTTCTTCAACACAAATGGTGCGGATGGCAACATTGAAGGCAGCATCGCCCGACGGATCGATCCAGCCCATCGAGCCGGTATAGACACCGCGCGGGAAGGCTTCGACCGCGTCGATAATCTCCATGGCGCGGACCTTGGGCGCGCCGGTGATCGATCCGCAAGGGAAGAGGACGCGCAGCACATCGACCGGCGAAAGGCCCGGCAGCAGGCGGGCGCGGACGGTCGACACCATCTGATGGACGGTGGGATAGGTTTCGACCTTGAACAGGTCGGGCACCGTGACCGTGCCGGCGCGGGAGACGCGCGAAAGATCGTTGCGCAGCAGGTCGACGATCATCAGATTTTCCGCGCGCTGCTTGGCATCCTGTTCCAGCCAGTGGATGAGGTCTGCGTCGCGGGCGAGATCGGGATCGCGGGGGGCGGTGCCCTTCATCGGGCGGGCGGTCAGTTGGCCCCGCACATTGGTGAAGAACAGCTCGGGGGAGAAGGAGAGGATGGCGTGATCGCCAGTGCGGAGCACGCCGCCATAGCCCGCCTGCTGGCGTGGGCGGAGCGCGGCGTAGAGCGCCATGAGATCGCCCGTGAAATGCGCCGCGCAGGGAAAGGTCAGATTGACCTGATAGATGTCGCCGGCACGGATGAAATCCTGAACCTGCGCGAAGGCGGCGTGATAGGCAGCCTCATCGATGAGCGGCTGGAGCCGGTTGACTCTCGCGGCGGTCGGATCGGGCAGGAGGCCGGGCATGGCCCCGGGTTCGATCAGGCGCACGCCTTCGAACAGGCCGAACCAGAGCAGCGGGGTTTTCGGCCGGTCCTCCCTGTGCCGCTCGGCCAGCGGGTGGAGGCGGTTCTCCAGCGCGAGACCCGCTTCATAGGCGATGAAACCGGCTGCATGCAGTCCGGCCTCCGCCGCTTCGGCCAGGCGATCGAGCGCGGGCTGCACCTCCGTCAGGCGGTGCGCGGCGATGACCGACACCGGATCGCGATAGAGGCGCGCGGGCGCAGCACCCCGCGTACGGGCGTCATCGAACAGGACAAAGGTTTCGGTCGGTCCCGGGAGGCGCATGGCCGCTCTCTTAACAGGCTTTGCACCGGGCGGAAGCTCTAACAGGGACACCGCATTGTTGCATGGACCGGGCATTGACCATAGGGAAGGACGCCATGACCCAAGGATTGCCCCGGAATGATGCGGCACGACCGCTGCGGCCAGCGCTGGCGCTTGCCCTGCGGGGCCGCTGCCCGGCCTGCGGCGAAGGCCGGATGTTTGCGCGCTTCCTGAAGCCCAGTCCGGCCTGCGAGGCTTGCGGCCAGGGCTGGGACCAGTCGCGGGCGGACGATTTCCCGGCCTATATCGTCATATTGCTGCTGGGGCACTTGCTCGTGCCGCTGATGATAGAGGTGAATGCGGCGCTGGACATTCCGATGGGACTGCAGGCGCTGCTGTGGCCGGCACTCGCGATCCTGCTGGCGGTGGCGATGATTCAGCCGGCCAAGGCGGCGGTCATCGCCTTCCAATGGAGCCGCCGCATGGACGGCTTCCGCTAAGGCCGCCTCAAAATATCAGCGCGGCAACATCATTCCGGGCGAATGATGAAATTGCGTTCCATCGCTTCACGCAGGCTTTCATCGATGCTGCGGCGTCCTTCGGAACCATGGGTGACGACCGTGGTGTCGGCGGTGGCGACACACACGCCCTTCTGAAAGCCCGCCGAGCTGATCGTCCAGCTCGTGCGGCCGATATGGCCGATCGCGCAATGCACTTCAAACGGATAGGGAAAGTGCGATTCCTCGACGAAATTGAGGTTCACATTGGCGACCAGCCAGCGCACGCCCTGTTCCTGCGGGTGACGGCCCAGATGATGGTGGAAGCGGATGCGGGCCGTTTCGAAAATCCCGGAGATGGCCACATTGTTGACGTGGCCCATCGTGTCGATGTCCTGGAAGCGGGTGTCGATGCTGGTGACGAAACGATAAGCTTCCGGGCGGAGACGCCAGGATTCGGGTTTGGCCATGTCCTGCTTGTCCTATGTCCTGTTTATCCTTTGCTCTTAACCCCTGACGGCCGGGATGCAATCTTCGGGTCGAAATTGGTCGGACTGCGACCTTTATGACACAGGCGCGAAGGCCATCGTTCCGAGCCGGTAACGGATCGTTTCCAGGTGCAGCGATGGACTTCCGCGCAGGTGCAGCATAGCTTTCGCACCGGATTTTCGCGCACGGGGTATTCATGCAACGCTATAGTCGGATTGCCATTTTCCTGCATTGGGCGATCGCTGCCCTGCTGGCCTTCCAGATCGCCGTGGGATGGGCGCTGGAAGATCTGGGCGCGCGCGGATTTGCGCTGTTCCAGCTCCACAAGTCGATCGGCATTTCGATCCTGCTGCTGACCTTGGCGCGGATCGCCGTACGTTATTGGAAGCCGCGTCCGGCGCCGGCCGAGCGCGGCTGGCAGGGCGCGCTGGCAAAGGCAGTGCATGCGAGCCTTTACCTGTTCATGCTGGGCGCGCCGCTGACCGGATGGGCGCTGGTGTCGACTGCCAAGGTGAAAGTGCCGACGCTGATCTTCGGGACCATCCCCCTGCCCCATCTGCCCCTGCCCATGGGGGCGCATGAACTGGCCGAGGGCGGACACAGCCTGATCGCCTGGATCGGCATCGCCTTGTTCGCGCTGCATGTGGCGGGTGCGCTGCGGCATCATTTCCTGATGGGCGACGGGCTGCTGTGGCGGATGATCCCGGCGCGCTCGCCGGTGTTGCTGGCGGCTTTGCCCGCACTGATCGCGGTGGGCTTCGTCCTGGGCCGCGTCGTGCTGCCGGAGCCTGCGCCGCAGGTGGCGGTCGCGCCCGTTACGCTGGCTGCGGTCGAGAAGGAGGCGCCTGCCAATGTCGCTGAGGCGATGGACAATGCGGCCAATGCGGCGGCTCCCGCCGAAGCGGACAATGCGATGGCGGCGGAAGAGCCGGTAGGGCCGCCGCCTTCCTGGGCGGTGCAGCCGGGCGGCACGATCGGCTTTTCCGTCGGGAACAGCGGCGAGACGATCAGCGGCGGCTTTTCCAAATGGACGGCGAAGATCGCGATGGATCCGGACCATCCCGATAGCGCCGACATTCGCGTCGAGATCGATCTGGCGAGCGCCAGCGTGGGCGACAGCTATAAGGACGGAATGCTGGCCGGGGACGAATTTTTCGGCGTGGCGGCCCATCCCAAGGCCGTCTTCACCGCCAAGGGCGCGGAAAAGACGGGGGCGAACAGCTACCGCGCCGCGGGCACGCTGACGCTGAAGGGGGTGAGCAAGCCGCAGAGCATCCGCTTCACCCTGTCGGGCACGGGCAAGGCGCGGAAGGTTTCGGGATCGGCCATCATCGCCCGCGCACCCTTTGGCGTCGGCAATGGCGAGAGCAGCACGGGACTTGATCCCAAGGTGGCGGTCAGCTTCGGCTTCAGTGCGCAGGCGGAATGACCGGCGGATAGATTTACATCCCGACTTCTGCCAAAGCGGCGTCATGGACAGCAAACAGTCGCCAGCCGCGCATATAGAGGACGGGGTCTTCCTGGGCTTCGTCCTCATCGTCTCGATCGCCTTCGCTCTGGTGATCGAGCCGTTTTTCGCCGCGATCCTGTGGGGCGTAATCGCCGCCATCCTGTTCGCGCCGGTCAACCAGGCATTGATCGGCATGATGCCCCGGCGGCGGAACAGTTCGGCGGCCTTGACGCTGTTGCTGATCATCGCTGTGGTGATCGTGCCGGCCATCATCCTGGCCATGGCGCTGGTGCAGGAAGCGACGATCTTCACCGCCAGGGTGCAATCGGGGGAGATCAACTTCGCCCGCATGTTCGCGCAGTTCCAGGCGAGCCTGCCCGGTTGGGCGGCGGCCTTTCTGGAGCGATTGGGCATCACCAATTTCGCCGCCGTGCGCGAGATGCTGAGCGAAGGCATCACCTCCAGCTTCCGCACGGTCGCGACGCAGGCGCTGCAGATCGGGCAGAGCGCATTCAGCTTCCTGATGGCGCTGGGCGTGATGCTGTACCTCACTTTCTTCCTGTTGCGCGACGGGCCGAAGCTGGCCGCGATGGTGGACCGGGCTGCACCGATGCGGACCGCCTATCGCCGGGCCTTGATGGAGCAGTTCGTCATCGTCACCCGCGCGACGATCAAGGGCAGCATCGTCGTCGCCATCGTGCAGGGGGTGATCGGCGGAGTCGTGTTCTGGGCGCTGGGGTTGCCGGGCGCGCTGTTGTGGGGCGTGCTGATGGGGGCATTCTCGCTGATCCCGGCGGTTGGGACGGGGCTGATCTGGGTGCCGGTCGCGATCTATCTGTTTGTCACCGGGGCGGTGGTGAAGGGATTGATCCTCGCCTTTTGCGGGATGTTCGTGATCGGGATGGTCGACAATATCCTGCGCCCGGTGCTGGTCGGGCGGGATACGCGGATTCCGGATTATGTGGTGCTGATCACGACCTTGGGCGGGATCGATCTCTTCGGGTTCAACGGCATCGTGATCGGGCCGGTCATCGCGGCGCTGTTCATCGCCACCTGGAATATCGTGACACGAATGCGCAGTGGGGTCGACGGGCTGGAAGGGCCGCTGACGGAGGAGCCTTCTGGGGGATGAGCCGCCGTATTCCTGCGAAGGCAGGAACCCAGTGCAGACGTTGCCTTATCCATTGAGGGCAGAACTGGGCTCCTATAGCTCTTCCAGCGCCGCGCTGGCTTCCATCCAGACTTCTTCCACCGATTCCAGCTTCTTCTCGACATCCGCGCGCTTTACCATGAGCTGCGTCATGGTCATCTTCGCCTCCGCGCCGCTGGCGGATTTGGGATCGAACAGCGCCTGATCGATCCGGCTGCGCTCGGCGTTGAGCGTCGCCATTTCCTTTTCGGCCTTGCTGAGGGCGTTCTTCGCCGCCTTCTGCTTCTCGCGCCATTCGGCGGCGTTGCGCTTTTCCGCCTTGCGGTCGGCCTTGGGCGCGTCGCCGCCCCCATTGCTGCCGTTCCCGTCGGCCTTGCGCAGGATGATGTCGGTATAATCCTCCAGACTGCCGTCGAAGGGCTGGGCCGTGCCGCCGTCGACCAGCACCAGCCGATCGGCCACCAGCTCGATCATGTGGCGGTCGTGGGAAACGATCACCACCGCGCCCGAATAGTCGTTGAGCGCCTGCACCAGCGCCTCGCGACTGTCGACGTCGAGGTGGTTGGTCGGCTCGTCGAGGATCAGCAGATGGGGCGCGTCGCGGGTGATGAGCGCCAGCGCCAGCCGCGCCCTCTCCCCGCCTGACATGGAGCCGACCTTCTGCGTGGCGCGCTCGCCGGTGAAGCCGAAGCGGCCGAGCTGGGCGCGGACGGCGGCGGGAGTCGCGCCCTTCATCACGCGGCTCATATGTTCGAGCGGCGTGTCAGTGATATCGAGTTCTTCCACCTGATATTGGGTGAAATAGCCGACATTCATCTTGGCCGAGGCGTTCATCGCGCCTTCCATCGGCTTTAGCTGCGCGGCGATCAGGCGAGCGAGCGTGGTCTTGCCATTGCCGTTGCGGCCGAGCAGCGCCAGCCGATCGTCGGGATCGATGCGCAGGTTCACCCGGCGCAGGACCGGCGTGTCGTTATAGCCGACCGCCGCCATGTCCATGGTGATCAGCGGCGGGCGCAGTTCGGGCGGGCTGGGGAAACCGAAATGCAGCGTCGGGTCTTCGATGGCGGCGGCGATGGGCTGCATCCTCGCCAGCGCCTTGGCGCGCGATTGCGCCTGTTTCGCGGTCGAGGCGCGGGCCGAGTTGCGGGCGACATAGTCCTGCAACTTCTCCCGTTCCGCCTGCTGCTTGGCGCGGGCGGCTTCCTGCTGGGCGAGCCGTTCGGCGCGCTGACGCTCGAAAGCGTCGTAGCCGCCGGGGTAGAGCATGATCTTTCCGCCCTCCAGATGGAGGATATAGTCGACCACATTATTGAGCAGATCGCGCTCATGGCTGATGACGACCACGGTGCCGCGATAGGCCTTCAGGAAATTTTCCAGCCAGAGCGTCGCTTCAAGGTCGAGATGGTTCGACGGTTCGTCGAGCAGCAGCAGTTCGGGGTTGGAAAAAAGCAGCGAGGCCAGCGCCACGCGCATCTTCCAGCCGCCCGAATAGCTGTCGAGCGGACGGCCCTGCATTTCCTCGTCAAAGCCGAGGCCGACGAGGATGCGCGCTGCGCGGGCGGGCGCGGTATAGGCGTCGATGGCGTTCAGGCGTTCGTAGATATGGCCGAGGCGGTCGGGGTCTTCGGTATGCTCCGCCTCCGCCATCAGGGCTGCGCGTTCCTTGTCGGCGGCCAACACAGTGTCGAAAGGCGTGGCGGTGCCGGAGGGCGCCTCCTGCGCGATATAGCCAAGGCGCGTGTCGCGGGGCATGTCGCAACTGCCCTCGTCGGGGTCGAGCTGGCCGATCATCACCTTCATCAGCGTCGATTTGCCCGCGCCGTTGCGGCCGATCAGGCCCACGCGGCTGCGCGGCGGCAGCGAGGCGCTGGCGCGGTCGAGGATGGTGCGGCCGCCAAGGCGCACGGTGATGCCGTTCAGGGTAAGCATGGCCGCGCCCTCTAGCAGAGCCGCGCCACGTGGTGAAGGCGCTGGGATGGAGTTTTACAGTCAGCCATGCGCTTGCGAAGTACACAGCGTTGTGGGGAACGCATTTGCGTGGATGCGGACGGGTGGCGTTGATTTCGCAACAGGAGAATTTTTGCGAAATGGCGTACGGACGGCGCCCGGACGGCGCGGAGCGCAAAGGGTTGACGGTGGGAAAGAGCCATCGGGGTTATGGCATGGGTTTGGCGGTGTAGGACAGGATTTTGAGCGCCCTCCGATTATCCCTACCCCTCCGCATAGAGGGTGAACGTCCCCCTCAATCCCCCGGCGCTCGACTGGCCGACCCACAGGTCGAACGCGCCCGGCTCCGCGATGATCCTGTTCCCCGCGCCCACAAATTGGAGGTCTGTGCGGGAGAGGGAGAAGCGGACCGTCCTGCTTTCTCCTGCCCCCAGAGTGACGCGCTCGATGCGCTTCAACTCGCGGATCGGGCGGGTGCGGCTGGCCACCCGGTCGCGGATATACAGCTGCACGACCTCGCTGCCCTTGCGGGTGCCTTTGTTGGTGAGGCGCGCCGTCACTTCGATGGCACGGTCCCAGCGCAGCGCGCTGTCGGAGAGCTTCAGATCCTCCAGCACGAAATCGCTGTAACTGAGGCCATGGCCGAAGGGATAGCGCGCGCTGTTGTCGGTGGTGGCGTAGCGCGAGCGATATTCGGTGCGGTTGTCGATCACCGGGCGGCCAGTCGATTTGCGATCGTAGAAGAAAGGCTCCTGCCCCGATTCCCACGGGAAGCTGACCGGCAGCTTGGCCGACGGATTTTCCTTGCCGAAGAGGATGTCGGCAATGGCGTGGCCGGATTCGGAGCCGAGAAACCATGTAGCCAGGATCGCCTGCGCATTGGCGACGCCATCATGCAGCGCCAGCGCGCGGCCATGGCGCAGGAGGACGACCACGGGCTTGCCGGTGGCGGCGACGGCATTGGCCAGCGCCTGTTGCACGACGGGGATTTCGATGGCGGTGCGCGATTGCGCTTCGCCCGACATGTCCTGCGATTCCCCCAAGGCGAGAATGACGATGTCGGCCGCCCTGGCGGTTTCCACCGCCGTGGCCACGCCGCCGTCGATCGGGGTCAGGATGCCGCTGCCCGGCGCGATCAGCAATTTGCCGGGGTCCGGCATGGCGGCGCGCAGGCCGGTGGCGATGTCGACGCCCTTGCCCTTGTCGCCGTAAAAGGCCCAGGGGCCGTAGATGTTCGCCTTGTCCTCGCCAAAGGGGCCGATCAGGGCGATGCTCTGCCCCTTGGCCGGATCAAGCGGGAGGACACCGCTATTTTGCAGCAGCACGATCGAACGGGTAGCGGCTTCGCGGGCCAATGCGCGATGGGCCGGGGTGAAGATGCGGGTCTTTTCCACCTCCTCGTTCAGCGAGCGGTACGGATTTTCGAACAGGCCGATGGCGGTCTTCACATAAAGGATGCGGCGCACGGCGACGTCGACCGTCTCCATCGGCACGGCGCCGCTTTTCACCAGATCGGGGATGTGGCGGATATAAAGGCCGCTCTGCATCGACATGTCGACGCCCGCGAGAATGGCAAGGCGGGTGGCGTCGCGCTCATCCTCCGCATAGCCGTGGGCGATGAGTTCCTCGTCAGCCGTATAGTCGGAAAAGACGAAGCCCCGGAACTTCATCTCGCCCCGCAGCGTGTCGGTCAGGAGATCGCGGTCGGCGGTGGCGGGCACGCCGTTGATCTCGCTGAAGGCCGCCATGGTGGTGAGCGCCCCCGCCGCGAAGGCCGCGCCGAAGGGCGGAAGATGGGTTTCGCGCAAGGTCTCGTCGCTGATGTCGACGCTGCCATATTCCAGGCCGCCTGAAACAGCGCCATAGGCGGCGAAATGCTTGGGGCAGGCAAGCAGACTGTCGTCGCGGCGCAGATCGCGCCCCTGAAAACCGCGCACCCGCGCGGCGGCGAACAGGCCGCCAAGATAGACATCCTCCCCCGCCCCTTCGACCACGCGCCCCCAGCGTTGATCGCGGGCGACATCGACCATCGGCGCGAAGGTCAGGTGCAGCCCCGATGCGGTGGCCTCGACCGCCATGGCGCGGGCGGTGCGTTCGGCCAGCGAAGGATCGAAACTGGCCGATTCGCCCAAAGTCACCGGGAAGATCGTCTTGATGCCATGGATCACATCGCCCGCGAACAGCAGCGGAATCCGCAAGCGGCTTTGCTTGAGCGCGATGTCCTGGGCGCGGCGGGCGCCAGCTACGCCGATGCCGTTGAACAGGCAGCCGACACGGCCCTTGCGGATTTCGTCGGCTAGATCCTTTTCATTCTGGATGCCAACCTGCGGATTGGGCGGATTATAGGGGCGGAAACTGTCGGCCAGACAGGTCATCTGGCCCGCCTTTTCCTCTATCGTCATGCGCGCGATCAGCTCGTCCACGCGCTCCACCTCGCTCGCGGCGAAAGCGCGGCGGGGAAGCGGAAGAGTGAGAAAGCCGGCTAGGGCGGCGGTCAGAACGGCGCGGCGATCGATGGTCATCGAGGGGAGTGTAGCAGATGTCGGATGAACCGCACTTGTCCCGTCAGCGCATGCAGGAAAGCAACTGGCGGAGCGGTGGGCTGAGCCGTAAGGCCGATCAATATCAGCCTGAAACCTGGCGATGGTGGCAGGGCTTGTATCGAACCTACCATATACTTAATTGTAATTGCTATGTTTTTACGTACACATTATTCATTCCCCCACATCCACCCCCACATTTTTAGCTGCGGGGCCCAGGCACCGCGCGTGGCCTCGACCCATGCCGGTCGTGCTACCGCAGCACTTCGAACGCGCAGCGATACTTCCCGAAGTGAACGCCAAGCAACCGACTTCTGTGCTGGCATGGGGCAGTAAGCCAGGCCAGAAAAAGAATCCCTTCCCCGGCCATACCCCAAAGGGGGTTATGATCTCGCCCAAGGGGGAGGGGGGACTTAATGATGCCTCGCAAAAATTTTGCCGGATTTTTTCAGCTATCCAAACATTGGGCATACCACTGAATTTGCCGCTAATGGATAGGCGTATCGGCGTCCGTCCGGCGAATTAGCGGCAGGTCGATAGTCAGGGCCGCTACGTCACGACCAAGCGCGCGTGCGATCTTCACAAGCGAGACAAATGTAAGGTTATGTTCGCCCCGCTCTACGCGGCCGACATAGCTGCGGTCCAGCCCAGATTCATGCGCCAAACGCTCCTGCGACATTCCAAGCTCGCGTCGTGTAGCGCGAATTCTCTGCCCAAGAATGTCCAAGTAGGGGTCCACCCGCCCAACTCGCGGGAAGGAGGACTATTCGTCCACGGAGTATGAATCCCCCTGTTAACCTTTGGCGATTTTTAAGATATGACATACTGCGGGATAAGCATGAAGGGGGCATGCGATGAACAAGTGGACGCTCATCATTTGCGGTATTGTTGCTGTGGGTTTTGTGCCCATCAGCCCGAACGAATTCGCGAAGGGGTTTTGGGGCCTTGATTCAACCCCTCGGCCAGCATCCTCCAACTCAGGCACTGCGACTACCCTCAACCAGGATGCACGATTAGTGGCAGCTTCTGCACTCATGGCAAAAGGCCAGATGAAGCAGGGAGTCTTTCTGATCAAGCAACTCGCGTCGGAAGGGCACGCAGCCTCGCAGACTAAGCTGGGCGACCTTTATGTCTGGGGGAACGGCATCGCTCGCAACCCCCAAGAAGCGGTTCGATTGTGGAGGCTGGCCGCTCGCCGTGGCAACAAGGAAGCTGTACTCCGAGTTGCCGCTGCTTACGACCAAGGCATCGGCGTAGGTCGGAACTTGGGAGTGGCATTTCTCTGGGGCAAAGTCGCAGCAATAGCAGGCGATCCGGAGGCGCAATTCAACGTAGCGTCCAGATACATTTTTGGCATCGGAACTGCTCCTGATTTGGCTGAGGGCGAACGGTGGCTTACAACTGCCGCAAACAACGGAAATGAAAGAGCTCGTAAGGCACTAGCTGAGAAAGAGCGGCAGGCCGCCCTTAGTCCGGCACAGCGTGCCGCAGAACGTATTCTGGCGAGTGGTGAGCCGCTCACGATACAAGAATTGACTAATTTATCCCGCATAATCAACGGAGAGCAGGCTCCGGACCTTGCCAGTCCTGTCTATGGTGCACTTCCGGACTATGCCGCGCAGCCGGATTACGGGGCTCGATCTGCTTATTCTGCCGCTGACGCCGCGAATATTTTACCACAAATAGGGGCGCCTATAGGCACAGGCGATGTCCCGAGTCGTGCCCGGGCATTGCTTGATGAGCAGCATGAGGCACCGGCAATCAGCGAGCAATCTGCCGCCCCTCTTGCGCGCAACAACCGCAGCGCCTCCCCCGCTACCGCGCCCAATAACGGTGCCGTAGATGTTCGAACAGGGCGCTATTACGCCCCGGCAGGGGCCGGATACGTCAATACCCAAAACGGCACCTACTATGCTCCGGCGGGTCCAAACGGAGTGATTGACACTAGGACGGGCGCATTCATTCCGATTTCGCGCTAGACTTCGGCACGCCTCTGGCTCGGCTGGGGCGATCGGCGTTCGGACGGGGCAATATTATGCTCCGGCCGCTGGAGGGTATGTGAATCCTCACGACGGCACCTTCTACGCACGCTCTGGCCCCAACGGCGTGGTCCAATACGCGCACCGGAGAGTACATCCCCACCTCTCCATAGCGCCGATGATAGCCATTTCAGTGTGGAGGTATCCAGTATCGGTGATTCTGGCCTTTGCTGGACCAGTTGCGACGCCGCTCCCAGCCGAGGCTCAAGAGGACCGAACTTAGCAACCTGCCTTGCGTGCCAAGCGCCCGTTCCAGTTCGACCATACTGTACGGGCGGATACGGCTGATCGTCGGCTGACTATCAAACCATGCAGAAAATCGTTGTTTCAGGTCCGGCTTGGATAGCTGGGCCGCGCCCGCTTCCTCCAACAGTTCCCTACCCCAGATAGCAGTCATAGCGCTTCGCATCGTGGATCTCCGCCCGCTGTGTGATGGTGGTGGTAGTGGTTTTGTGGCTAGGGGCGTTAAATTCGGTATTGGAAGGGCGAGCAGGGCGGACAGTGCGCCCTTTTTGGTAAAATCCCCTCGTGAAGCTCGATTTGAAGAACTTCACAGAAAATGGCGCTGCCTCCGCCCTCTCCGCCCTGCGCCACACGATCACTGCACCGCCCGCAGGCCCGAATAGAAACGCTGCCCGTTGCTTCGACAGATTGGAAAGCCCCGCTCTGCGAGCCGCTGAGTGAAAGTCGCCTTGCTCCCGGCTTTGTGCCCATTGCCATCACACCAGCCACACCATTTGACGAACAACTCCCTGTCCGCTGCGCGACCGGCGGGGTCGGCCACCGTGCAGTCGGCCAGGAATTCGCCCAGCAAGTCGCTCTCGCGCCGATACTGGCGCTGCTCGGCAAGGATCGCCGGGCTGAGGGCGAGGGCGCCTTTGGTCAGATATTGGCGCGCACCTTCGATCATCCACCGCAGGATTCCATTGCGTTCTGCCCAGAGCTTCGGTTCAAGGTGTGGATCGCGCTGTGCACCCTCAAATTTCTGCCGGAAGGGCAGGACCACGATCCTACGCCAGATGCCATCGTCATCGCCTTTGACGATAGGCCGATGATTCGTCCGCACCCAGACCGTGAAGCGCGGGTCGAAGGTAAAGAACTCGCCATAGAGTGGTCGGGCCGATATGGACTCGCGCCCTGCCAATGCCTTCACCGCCTGTTCGTCCAGATGCATCCCACCGGGAAGTTCGTTGACCGACACCAGCCGCGCGCCTTCCAACATGACGATGTCGCCCCTTGCGCTGTGATCGTCACCGCGCCGCGCGGCAAGCAGGGAATGGGGAGCGACCTTGCTGTAGCCGCCAATAATTCTGTTGACGATGTTGCCGAAGATCGACTTACCATTGGCCCCAAAACCGATGCAGAAAACGATGATTTCCTCGATATTCAGGCCAGTAAGCGCGTACCCCAGCAGTCGCTGCACTGAGTCTATGGTCGCCTGATCGGCGGCGAACACCTCATCCATAAACTGGAGCCAGCGCGGACAGGTCGCCGCCATGTCATGGTCAGCCACACAATGCCGCGTGATAAGCATGTCCGGGCGATTGGAGATCAGCGCGCTAGATTTCAGATCGACGACACCATTGCCCACGCCAAGCAGTGTCGGATTGGCGTCTAGGTCCGCCTGCCCGGCTGACATGCCCGGCTCTGACCGCGCGAGTTCCAAAGTGGCCTTAATGCGGGAAATATGATGCGCTGCCACTGCCTCTTTGACGCGCCATTTGGCCCGATCCTGATCGCTAGAAAGACCAGCCATGGCATCGGCCATCATAGCTTGCGCGGCTTGTTTTGCAGCCTCGATTTCCTGACCCTGATCACACAACACCCAGCGATCATCGGACCAACGCAACCATTTCTTGATCCCGCGGATATAGAGCAAACTTCCACCGAATATCGCCGCGAAATGCCGGGCGTTGCGAATGTCGCCATGCACCGACCAGTCAACCGGATGATACGGGCCTACATGGCCGGGAATGGGCGGCGCCTGGGGCACCGAGGAGACAACAGCAAAGGGATATTGCTGGGGCATGGTCCAGCCGTTTTGCTTCGCGTAGTGGAAAAGGGTGGCAATCTTGATACCCTTCGTCGGGTCGAACTCCCGGATCAGGGCATCTACCGCAGCCTGGTCATAGCGATGTGGCGCCAGCTTGCTCCATCCGTGAGCGATTTGCGGCGCGCACCTCCACCCCGTGGACATGATGGCCCAGACGATGTTGCGCCACTCGTCATACGCGACATCCGGCGAGACGTGATCGAGCGCCGTCTCTATCACGGTCATGCCGAAAAGGCCCTCCTCCAGCGGCGCGAAGCCTGGCTGGGGCGCGAAGCTCTGGGGCGCGAAACCAGGCGGCGGCGGCAAGAACGCTGCTGGTGCGCTGTTTCTTGCCCGCTTCGCTAGTTCGTCCTGCCATACCTGCAACAGCGCGTCGGGGATCACAGACAGCTTGCGCCAATCCCCAGAACCGCCCCACTGGTAAGGCCGACCCGTGTCGGGATGGATAGATGGCGGCAGAACGTCCTGCACGGAATTGCCGCCTTTATCGGTACAACGAAACTCCAGGATCATCTCCCCGTCATCGCCCTTAATCTGTAAGGTTTGGAAAGATGCACCAAGGCTTGTAGGCAGCCGAAAGAGCAGCTTACCGCGACCCGCACGCCCGGAGACAATCTCCACGCGATCCGACGCAGCGAACAACTGCCCAAGGTTCACACCGCGCGCCAGCAACCATTCAGAGGCCCGGCCCCAGTCATCCACGTCCAGCGCCATTGTGCCGGACCAGGCGTGAAGCAGGCCAACGTTGCCCGTCAGCGTGGCGGCCGTGGCGGGGCTGGTAATAGCGTTCTCAAGCAGGTTCCAACCATTCGCGGTCGGGCCTTTACGCCCGTGCGGGATCGCGCACACGGCCAAGCGGTGGCGGACATATTCCACCGCCTGGGTGCCGGTGTTCGTGCCAGACTTAGCTGTCATGACCTGTCTCCCATGAGATGGTGAGGGGAGCGCTTTTGTCGCCGGACCGCCTCTGCATGGCCATGAAGGCGCCACCATGCAAAAGGCCACGCGGGGTAGCCTTGGCGTCTGCGATGGCCGCCAAGGCGGACATGGTGGCGCTGACATGACGGTGCCGGGCGGCTTCGATGCGGGCGTGCATTTCTAGCAAGGCGTTGGTTATGAGAGAGCGCTTCAAGAACTCTCTTTGCGCCTGCATGGCGTCGATCTCGGCAGCCAGCGCCACACGCTCTAACTGCTCACAGAACAAATATTCTGCGACCAACCCCCCGACTGGCAAAGTACCGCTCATGAGAGCGGCGGCCGCCGCGACAGTGTCGAGCGCGCCAGCGGATTTATCGAAAGGGTCAGCCGAGACGACAACCCAGATGTCACCGTCGGGATAACCGATGATCCGGGCAGTTTTCCAGGTGAGCATATCCATCAGGGACGCTCCCGCTGCTCAGGCGTGACGCCCGCAAGCTTGAAAACACTCTCGATTTTCACCAGGTGGCGGGTGCCGATACGGACAGATTCAAGCTCACCGCGAGCGATCAGCTCGCCCAATTTGGTCTTGCCGATTGAAAGCATCTTCCCGGCCTCGGCTTGTGAACACAATATTGCTTCCATGTTGATGGACTCCACCACCCGGCACCGGCAGGAGACGCACGGGCCTTCACGGGCGAACCACCAGCTAGCTCGTAGAAAATGGCGAACCTAAATGGCGCGACGGCATTGTTTTGCCATTTCCTGCACCGTCATCGAACGGCGGGGCGGCCGACGCGGTTCTGCCTGATGGCATTCCATCGAGCCTCAAAGGTTGCGGATAGCCCCTTTGAGCGCGGCGCTGTCATGAACTCTTTGCGCGCCTTCTTCACACTGGTGTGGGGCGTTGCCCTAATCCAAGAGTCAATCTCAGCAATGGTGAAAGGCGCCGCACTGGCCGTCAGCGCGACCGCTGCAGTGCCGGTTCCACCGTGCGTTGCTAGGAGCCTTGATAGATCGGCTAGATCAACCCGGACATGGTCTAGTCCTTCGGACCTTGTGTGCGCGGTGAAAGTGTCTGCATACTCGTCACCTTGATTTTCGCCCTTCCACAACATGTCATAGCCTGGAACGAATAGACGATAGTCTAGACATTCGCCCTTCGTCAGACGCCGAAGCGAATCGTTTGGAGCGCCCTCCAGTGAGCCGGGTACAGTCCTTCCCCAAAGCGCAACGTCATCCCTGTACCCGGCGTCACACAGAGCGTGCAGGGCTTCAACAAGCTGCGCCAGTGCAACATTTGGAGGACACCTCCACCGTCTTTTTTTCAGGGCTACAGGCATCACTGAAGCAGGCACTTCCTCGTTGAATGCCAGCATGGTGATTGCTTCAGAGAGGGAGCGGGTTGATTGCCCCTTCATTTTCCGTCCCTCGCCCTCTTGATTGACACGACCTTCCCGCCCCCAGCCGCACCGCTAGCACAGTAACGCCCCCAATCCGCCATGAGCTTCACACGCTGGCCCGGTTGGGCGGGTGTGCCGAGATACGTCGTGCGGCGATATGCGGCCTGCACCGCGTCGGGTGTTTTGTGCGCCAGGACGGCTTCCACCACAGCATCGGGATACCCCTCGTTCGCTGCCCAGTCCGTGAGGGCGGAACGAAACCCGTGGACATGGTATGGCTCGCTCATGTCCCGCAACACCTTCAGCAACGTCATGTCGGACATGGGCCCGCTGTCAGCACCCGGAAAGACCTGATCGGTCCCCTCCAGCTTCAAGGCCGCCGCTTTCGCCAGCACTGCCAGCGCCGCGTCGGATAAGGGGACCATATGAGCCTTGTTTCGCTTCATGTGCCCGGCTGGGATCGTCCACAAGCGGCCTTCAAGATCAAACTCGTCCCATGTTGCAAACCGGACCTCCTGGCTTCGCACCCCCGTCAGTATCAGCAATTCTAGCGCGAGCCGTCCATATGAGGGCTTGCGGCGCAATGCGGTGAGGAAGCCCGGCACAGCGACATAGGGCATAGCCTTGCGATTCTCCCGCCCCTTCACTTGCCGGGGCAGGCCGCGCCCGGCTTTCAGGCTGCCATTGCCAGAGGGCGCTTCGGTGGAGCGCCAGCCCTTAGCGTGGGCATAATCCAGCACCGCGCAAATCCGATTGCGCACCTGACGCGCCGTTTCGGGGATTTCCTGCCAGATTGGCGTCAACACCGTGATGATGTCCGCCGCTGTGATACCGCCGGTCGGCACGTTGCCCAGCTTGGGAAAGGCGTAGTTCTCCAGGCTGGCGAGCCACTGACGAGTGTAGATCGCGCTTTTCCAGCCAGCCTCATTCTCGGTGTGATATTGGCGCGCTGCTTCACGGAACGTCACCTTAGCAGCAGCCTCGCATTTCTTTTCCGCCAGAACATCGCGCCGCTCTACCTTGACCGCCTTACGGAGCCCGCTGGCCTTGTCGCGGGCATCGGCAAGCGTGAGGAGCCGTGCGGAGCCAAGTCCGATGTCCTGCCGCTTGCCATCGCGCTGAAGTCGCAAGGTCCATGACGCGCCGCCGCGTTTATCAACTTTCAGGAATAGCCCTTCGCCGTCCTGATAGGTGCCGGGATTCGCCAAAGCTGCCTTAACAGCCACCGCCGTCAGCTTGCCCATGTATTCCCCCACATCCGAGAATTGCAGTGTGGGGGAAGATCTATTTTACCCCCACATCTCCCCCACACTTCCGCCCGGTTGCAGGCAGGCAGAGGCGGGCACAGGCGAGCCTGCGCGGGTAGAATAAACCAATGTTTTCCGGATTTCTACGGGAATTGCCGTGCCTCGACGGGCACGGCGATGGTGGACAGGGCTGGATTCGAACCAGCGTACGGGAAACCCGGGCAGATTTACAGTCTGCTGCCTTTAACCACTCGGCCACCTGTCCAGTCGCCTAACCGTGTCGAAGAATGCCCCGATCGGCTGGAGGGCGCTCCAATGGCGAATGGAGACTTGCCTGTCAATGGTGCAATGTGAAAAGAGCGCGTCATGAAAAGAGGAAATCGCACCGGAAAGTCCAAAGGGACCTTTCCCCGCTTTTATGGACGGCATGCCGTCATCGCCGCGCTCGCCAATCCGGACCGGATCGTGCGCAAGATCTGGGGGACGCGGGAGGCGCTGAATGCGCTCGACCTGCCGCCGGTCTTGCCCATCGTCTATGCCGATGTGGCGGACCTTGGCCGCATGGTGCCGTCGGACGCGCCGCATCAGGGCATCGTGGCCGAGGTCGAGCCGCTGGACGATGTCTGGCTGGGCGACGCGCTGGAGGCGGGGCAGGACGACGGACCGGGTTATGGGCGCCCCGTGCTGGTGCTGGATCAGGTGACGGACCCGCATAATGTCGGCGCGATCCTGCGGTCGGCGGCGGCGTTCGATGCGCTGTGCATCGTGACGCAGGACCGGCATGCGCCGCCCGAATCAGGGGTGCTGGCGCGGTCCGCTTCGGGGGCGCTGGAAATCGTGCCCTGGGTGCGGGTGGTGAACCTGGCCCGCGCGCTCGATGAGATTGCGGAAGCCGGTTACTGGCGCATCGGGCTGGATGGCGAAGCGGATCAGACGCTGGGCGAGGCCATCGGCACGTCGCGGGTCGCGCTGGTGCTGGGGGCCGAGGGCGAAGGGTTGCGCCACAACAGCATGGCGCATTGCGACATTTTGGCTAAACTGCCGATCAGCCCGCGCATGGAAAGCCTCAATGTTTCCAATGCCGCGGCGATCGCCCTTTATGCGGCTGCCAGCCGGTAAACGCATAAAGGCTGAACGACAGGGGGTTTGACATGGCCGCTTTTCTGCGCGCTGCCACAGCTTTGGCGGCCTGTCTGCTGCTCTCTGCCTGCCTGGTGACGCCTGGCAAGTTCGAATCGACGCTCGACATCCGCGCCGACCGGAGCTTCAGCTTCACCTATAAGGGCGAGATATTGGCGACCGATATGGGCAAGGGTCTCGGTTCGATGCCCTCAGGCGACGATCCGATCGACGACGCTGCGCCCAAGGAGCAGCAGAGCACGCTGCGCACTGCCCTCCAGCCCAAGGAACAGGGCAAGGCAGAGGAGCGGTTCGACGGCCCCGACAGCAAAAGCGGGAACGACAAGAGCGACGAGCAGCAGATGCAGGCGATCGCGGCGGCGCTTTCGAAGGAAAAGGGCTTTCGGTCAGCCCGCTACATGGGCAATCACAAGTTCGAGATCGACTATGCGATCAGCGGCAAGCTGACCCACGCCTTCCTCTTCCCCTTCAACAGCGACGCACAGATCGTGCTGCCTTTCGTCGCGGTGGAACTGCGCGGAGAGGATCGGGCGCGGATGAAGGCGCCCGGCTATTCCAACGGCTATGACAAGAGCCAGAACCCGATGGGTGGCAGCAGCTCGGGCGAGGACGCGGCCAAGGCGCTGGACGGCACCTTCACCCTCACCACCAATACCGAAATCGTCAGCCAGAATCAGGAAGACGGCGCCCAGAATGTGCCGCAGGGCAAGCGGATCGTCTGGAAAGTAACGCCGCTGACCAGCGAGGCGCCCGCCGCCACGCTAAGGTTCAAGCCTTAGCGCGGCGGGCGGCGCTCAATCAATCTTCCGGCGCGATGGTGATGCGCAGGCCGTCCAGCGAATCGCTGAAGGTGAGCTGGCAGGACAGGCGGCTCGTCCCGTTGCGATGGTCGGAGCTGTCGAGCAGGTCGTTCTCATCTTCGCTGACCGCCGGCAGGCTGTCGGCAAAGGCCGGGTCGACATAGACGTGGCAGGTCGCGCAGGAGCAGCAGCCGCCGCACAGAGCCAGCAGTTCGTCAAAGCCGTTGTCGCGGATGATTTCCATCACGGAAAGGCCGCTCTGTGCCTCCACCGCCTGTTCTTCGCCCGAACGGTTGACCACAATCAGTTTCGCCATGTACCCAGGTCCCTCAAAATTTTTTCCCGCCGCTCATGTCGGACGGGCAGCGGGAAATCAAGGGCCGGACTGCAATTCTATGGTGAGCACAGCAGAACAATTGCGGATCGGCCTGGATAATATCGCCGCGATGGAGCCCGGTTTCGCCGCCGCGATCGGCCGGGTCGGCTATCCCCTGCCCCGTGTCCGCGAGCCGGGCTATGAAACATTGCTGCGCACCATCGTCGGCCAGCAGGTGAGCGTCGCGGCGGCGGCGGCGGTCTGGCGCAAGCTGGAGGCGGAACTGGGCGAGGGCTGCGCGCCGGACGCGCTGCTCGCCCGCGACTTCGATGCCTTGCGCGCCTGCGGCCTGTCGCGGCAGAAGCAAGGCTATGCCCGCAGCCTGGCCGAATTGGTGATGGACGGCGGCATCGACCTGCACAAGCTGCCCGCCGACGATGAAGAAGCCATCGCCCAATTGGTGCGGATCAAGGGGATCGGACGCTGGTCGGCGGAAATCTACCTGTTGTTCGCGGAAGGGCGACCGGACATCTGGCCCGCGGGCGACCTGGCCGTGCAGATCGAGATTGGGCGGATATTGGGCTTGCCCGAACGGCCCAGCGAGAAGCTGACGCGCGACCTGGCCGAGCGCTGGCGCCCGCATCGCGGCGCGGCGGCGATCATGGCCTGGCACCATTATAATATGGAGGTTTTGTAGGTGTCTCTGCCCCATGCCCGCTACATCGTCCTGGAACATGAGGGCGTGTGGAAGATCAATCTCGACAACCGCTATTATGGTCCGTTCGCGACATGCGAAGCCGCTGTGGAAAACGCCACGGCGACAGCGCGCAAGGCTGGCGAGGCGGGTTATCCGGCCTCTGTCCTGCTGATGCGGGGGACCGATTTCGAGACGCTCTGGAGCAGCGTGCCGGAAAATAGCGGGTAAAAGTTTTTCGCACCTGCGGGAACCGGCTCGCCCTTTGCGCATTTATTGCCTCCAGTTGCGTGGGCTTTGGGATGAGCAAAAAGGTTCTGATCGTAGAAGACGAGATTTTCGTCGCGCTGGAAATCGAACATATCGTCGAGGATGCGGGCTTCACGGTCGGCGCGATCGCGGCTGACCGTCAGGCTGCGCTCGACGCCGCCGATGATTGCGACATCGCGCTGGTCGACCTCAATCTGCGCGATGGGCCGACGGGACCGGGCATCGGCGTCGAACTGGCCAGCCAATATGGCATCCGCGTCATCTATGTGACGGCCAATCCCGCGCAGATCGGCGCGGCGTCCGCCGCCGCGCTGGGCGTCATCACCAAGCCGTTCCGGGCGCACAGCATCGCTGAGACGCTGCACCTGGCCGCGACCGACCAGCCAAAGCTGGAAGCCGCTGAAATTGTGGGCTTTACGCCTTTCCTGCCGTCGTCCGGCTCATGGACCGCACTGGAATCCAGAGGCTGAGGCGCAGGCCTTCGGGCCGCCAGTCGCGCATCATGCGTCCCCCCAATTGCCGTTCGATGCTAAGTTGCATCAGCCGGCTGCCAAAACCTTCGCTGGTCGCGGGGACGGCAGGTGGACCGCCCTCCTCCCGCCAGTCGATGCGGATATCCCGGTCCTCGCCCTTCACCTCTATCGTGACCCGGCCCTCAGGCACCGACAGCGCGCCATATTTGGCGGCGTTGGTCGCCAGTTCATGGAACAACAGCGCCAGCGGCGTGGCGGAACGGTCGTCGACCGGCGGATTGTCGCCCGAAAACCGGATGCGCGGGCCCATCGCATCGCGATAGGGCGCGAAAATCTGCTCCAATATGCCCCAGAGCAGACCCTCGCCATGATCCGGCTGGGAATGGGGGCCATGGGGCCGCACGAAATCATGGGCGCGGCCCAGCGCCATGATGCGGTCGCGCAGATCGTCGGCGGCGGCACGGATTTCGGGATGCTCGCGCGCCGACAGGCCGATCAGACCGGAAATCACCGAAAAGATGTTCTTGATGCGGTGGGACAGCTCATGGGCGATGACCTCCCGCTCCTCCACCATCGCGATCTGGTCGTTGATGTCGGTGCAGGTGCCGATCCAGCGGATGATCGTCCCTTCCGCATCCCGGATCGGCAGCGCGCGGCCCAGCGTCCAGCGATAGTCGCCGCCGTGGTGCCGCATGCGATATTCGATCTCATAGGGGTCGCCGGTTGCAAGGCTGTGGCGCCAACGTTCCCAGGCCCGCGGCTGATCCTCCGGATGGAAGATGGCGCTCCATCCCTCGCCATCGGTGGCGCCCTGCGCGACGCCGGTAAATTCGTACCAGCGGGCGTTGAAATAATCATTATAGCCATCGGGCAGAGCCGACCAGACCATTTGCGGCATGGTGTCGGCCAGGGTGCGGAACATGCGGTCGCTTTCGGCCACCGCCTGCGCATCCCTTTCCTGCTGGGCAATGACGTCGCGGTCGCGGCGGCGCCCCTCCAGTTCCACCATCACCTGCCGGGCGAGCAGGGTCAGACCCTGCCGCTGGAGATCGGTAAGGTCCGCGCGCGGCTGATCATCGATGACGCAGAGCGCGCCGAGAGACGCGCCTTCGCTGTCGATCAGCGGCGCTCCGGCATAGAAACGGATGAAGGGCGCGTCCGTAACCAGGGGGTTATCGGCAAAATGCGGGTCCAGCGTGGCGTCGGGCACCACGAAGATCGCCTCCCCCAACATGGCGTGGGCGCAAAAGGAAATGTCGCGCGGCGTTTCCTCCGCATCGAGGCCGGAGCGGGCGAGGAAGCGCTGACGGTCTTCCTCGACGATGCTGACGAGCGCGATCGGCGTTTCGCAGAGCGCGGCGGCGAAGGCGGTAATCTGATCGAGCGTGGCAAAGCCACCGGTATCGAGATCGTAGCGCGCCAGCAGCGCCGCGCGATCCGTCTCGAGCCCGCGCCCTTCAGCCATCGCTGACGCGCTCTATGTCGGCGCCGACGGCGGAGAGCTTCTCCTCCAGCCGTTCATAGCCCCGATCGAGATGATAGACGCGGTTAACCTGGGTCTCTCCCTCCGCGGCCAATCCCGCCAGGATGAGGCTCATCGAGGCGCGCAGGTCGGTCGCCATGACAGGCGCGCCGACCAGCCGGTCTACGCCGCGCACCACCGCCGTGCGGCCATTGACGCCTATGTCCGCGCCCATGCGCGCCAGTTCGGGCACGTGCATGTAGCGGTTCTCAAA
Source organism: Sphingobium sp. TKS (assembly GCF_001563265.1). Classification (NCBI taxonomy): domain Bacteria; kingdom Pseudomonadati; phylum Pseudomonadota; class Alphaproteobacteria; order Sphingomonadales; family Sphingobiaceae; genus Sphingobium; species Sphingobium sp. TKS. Next base: position 4,025,340 of record NZ_CP005083.1, read on the forward strand.
GATCGTCTCGGTCAGCACCGACGCGCCGTCCGCCAGCGTCAGCATCGCCATGAACTGCGCCTGCATGTCGGTCGGGAAGGCCGGGAAAGGCGCGGTCGAGATGGTGAGCGGGCGCAGCCTGCCGTCCGCCGACACCTTGATGCCGTCCTTCAATTCCTCGACATGGACACCCGCGTCGCGCAGCGCGGCGAGGATGGCGTGCATGTCGTCGGCGCAGGCGCCCGCCAGTTCCAGCGAACCGCCGGTGATCGCGGCGGCGCAGGCATAGCTGCCCGCCTCGATCCGGTCGGGCATGACGCTGTAGGTTGCGCCATGCAGCCGGTCGCGGCCGTGGATGATCAGCTTGTCGGAACCGACGCCCTCTATATCGGCGCCCATGGCGATCAGCAGCTTGCAGAGATCGACGATCTCCGGCTCCCGCGCCGCATTTTCCAGGATGCAGGTGCCCTTGGCCAGCACCGCCGCCATCACCGCATTTTCGGTCGCGCCGACCGACACCACCGGGAAGGTGTAGATGCCGCCGGGCAGGCCGCCATCGGGCGCGCTGGCGCGGACATAGCCGGCATTGATCTCGATGATCGCGCCAAAGGCTTCCAACGCCTTCAGGTGCAGATCGATCGGGCGGTTGCCGATGGCGCAGCCGCCCGGCAGCGACACCCGCGCCTCGCCCGCGCGGGCGAGCAGGGGGCCAAGCACCAGGATCGACGCGCGCATCTTGCGCACGATGTCATAGGGCGCTTCGGTCGAGGTGACGCGGCCTGCGCGCAGCGTCATGACGCGGCCGAAATCCTCCGGCCGGGCGCCTTCGATCATGGTCGACGCGCCTAGCTGGTTGAGCAGATGGCCGAAGCTGTCGACATCGGCCAGGCGCGGCAGGTTGCGCAGGGTCACCGGCTCGTCGGTCAGCAAGGCGCAAGGAAGCAGCGTCAGAGCGGCGTTTTTCGCGCCGGAAATGGGAAGGCGGCCATTGAGCGCTTTGCCGCCGCGAATGTGAATGCGGTCCATCGCTGGGTTCTTACCGTTAATTGCGTTTTTCGCAAGGCGGGTCGGCTCGACATTGCGCGCGCCGCGCCTCTTTGTGACGCCGCCATGAAACATTTGTGCGTTCGCCCGCGCATTATTGATCGAGTTTAGTGCAACTTGCGGAAATGCAGCCAAAAGACGCGTGGGGCGTTTTGCCATCGTAACGACAATGTAAGCAAAAAGGTGTTTTTGGTGGCAACAAGTTGTTTCGCGGACAGGTTGGCGAAGCATGTGCCTCTGTCCGATGCAGAAAAGAAAGCGCTTGCCCGGCTTGAGGAAAATCCCCGCAAGGTAAAGCGCGGCGCGATGATCCAGCGGGTCAATGATACGGTCACGGAACTGTTCGTCCTGCGCGAAGGACGGGTGATGAGCTTCGTCATCCTGCCCGACGGCAGCCGACAGATATTGCGCGTCTATTTTCCGGGCGATTTCATCGGGTCGGCCAGCACCATCTACAGCAAGGCGCCGGAATCGCTGGTGGCCCTGTCCGATGCGATCATCTGTCCGTTCGACAAACATGCCTTGCGGCGTCTGCTGGAGGAATATCCGCGGGTCGCGGCGCTGCTGTTCCTGCTGTCCAATGCGGAGCGCGTCGCGCTGACGGACCGGCTCGCCTCATTGGGGCGGACCTCGGCCAAGGCGCGGGTCGCGTCCTTCCTGCTCGATATTTTCGATCGATTGCGCGTGACGGACGACGGCATCGTCGACAGCTTCGACCTCAAACTGACGCAGGAGGAGATTGGCGACGCGATCGGCCTCACCTCCGTCCATGTGAACCGGATGATCCGGCAGATGGAGCAGGAAGGGCTGATCGGGCGGGCCAATGGTCGGATCACCCTGCTCGACATGGCGCGGCTGGAGGAGATCGGCCACTATACCAACCGGCACAAGGATATGGATCTGGACTGGATTCCGGCAATGTCGTGAAAACGGCCATCTCCCTTCCCTTTCAAGGAAGGGGGATTGTCACGCCAGCAGTTCCACATCCCAATAAAGCCAGTCGTGCCAGCTTTCGTGCAGATAATTGGGCGGGAAGGCGCGGCCATGCTCCTGCAATTGCCAGCTTGTCGGGCGGATCGGCGTCACGTGCAATTGCATATGCGCTTCCTTGGGCGTGCGGCCGCCTTTCTTGAGGTTGCAGGGGGAGCAGGCCGTGGCGACATTTTCCCAGGTCGTGCGCCCGCCGGCGCGGCGCGGTATGACATGGTCGAAGGTCAGGTCGCTTTGCGAACCGCAATATTGGCAGGCGAACTTGTCGCGCAGGAACAGGTTGAACCGGGTGAAGGCGGGATGTTCCGACGGCTTCACATATTGCTTCAGCGCGATCACCGAGGGAATCTGCATCTGGATGCTGGGGCTGTGCACCTGCCGCTCATAGCTGGCGACGATGTCCACCCGATCCAAAAAAACCGCCTTGATAGCGGTTTGCCAAGGCCAGAGGCTCAACGGATAATAGCTTAACGGCGTGTAGTCTGCATTCAAGACCAGGGCCGGACAGTTTTCCGGATGTCGTATCAGGTCGGGATGGTACATATATTACCCTTCAACCCCCTTTGCCTCCGCTCTGATTGACCAGAAACGTGACGGGAGCATGACAGCATTAACGACCCCATCCCGTCAAGGGCCAGTATGATTCAATCCCCCAGACCACAGTATATGGTGACTCGCTTCGCACCGAGCCCAACCGGTAGGTTGCATGTCGGACACGCCTGGTCGGCATTGCTGGCCATGGACATGGCCCGCGCGCAAGGCGGATCATTCCGCCTCCGGATCGAGGATATCGACGGCACCCGCAGCCGGCCGGAACATGTCGCCGGGATCGTCGAGGATCTGCACTGGCTGGGCGTCGCATGGGACGGCGAGATCGTCTTTCAGTCGGCGCGTCTGGACCATTATGAAGCGGCGTTGCGGCGGCTGGAGGCGATGGGATTGCTCTATCCCTGCTTCTGCACCCGCGCCGATATCGCGGCAAGCGCCATGGCGCCGCATGGACCGGAAGGGCCGGTCTATCCGGGGACGTGCAGAGGGTTAGCCGAGGGGGAACGGGCGCGGCGGATCGCGGCGGGCGAGCCGCATGCGTGGCGGATCGATATGGCGCAGGCAGTGGAACGAGTGGGGTCTGTGAGCTGGAACGCGCTGCCCTTTCCGCTGGAAGATGGGTTACAGGCGCAGGTGATCGGAGCCAGACCGATCGCGGCAGGCGACGTCGTGCTGGCGCGCAAGGATGCCCCCGCCAGCTACCACCTGTCCTGCACGCTGGACGATGCGGCGATGGGCGTGACCCATGTGCTGCGCGGCGACGATCTGCGGGACGCGACGGATATTCACCGGCTGATTCAGGCACTGCTCGACCTGCCCTCACCCGCCTATATCCACCATCCCTTGCTATTGGGGCCGGACGGCAGGCGGTTGGCCAAGCGCGACGGGTCGATCGCGCTGGCCGATCTGCGGGCGCAAGGCGCCGATCCACGGCGTCTGGCCGACGACCTTCGCCATATGCGCTTTCCGATTGGCATTTCTCTGGCGACAGCCTAGATTCATGACATGAACACCCTTCTCGTCATCGCCCTGATCCTGGCCATGGGCGCCACCCTGTTCGCGCTGATCCGGGGGATCGTCGCCTTTCTGCAGGCAAGCAAGGAACAGTTGAACTCGCCCGAGGGCGGGCCAAGCCAATCCAGCCTCAAGCAGAACAGGATGATGATGAACCGCATCCTGTTCCAGGCGGTGGCCGTGATCATCGTTGCCATCCTGCTGCTGATGAAGGGCAACGGTTGACGGGGGTTGGCCGGTCATGGTGAAGCTCAACAAGATATACACCCGTACCGGCGATACGGGCACCACCGGCCTTGTCGACGGATCGCGCCTGCCCAAACATGCCCCGCGCATGCAGGCGGTGGGCGACGTCGATGAGGCGAACAGCGCCATCGGCCTTGCCATCGTCGCGATCGGCGCCGCGCCGGATGCTGGCTGGCTGACCACCATCCAGAACGATCTGTTCGATCTGGGCGCCGACCTCGCCACACCCATTCCCGAAGGGGAGGATGAGCCCTGGGCGCTGCGCATCGTCGCGTCCCAGGTCGAGCGGCTGGAAAAGCAGATCGATGCTATGAACGCCGAACTGGCGCCACTGGACAGCTTCATCCTGCCGGGCGGATCGGCAGCCGCCGCAGCAGTGCACCTCGCCCGCGCCGTCACCCGACGCGCGGAACGGAGCGCGACCGCCGCCGCAGCAGAGGTGGCGCTCAATCCCCAGGCGCTGGCCTATCTCAACCGGCTGTCCGACCTGCTGTTCGTGCTGGCCCGGCGCCTCAACGGCAATGGCGCGGGCGACGTAAAATGGGTGCCGGGCGCCTCCCGCTGACCATTCGACTCTTGAAGGGCACGATTCGTCCATGGAACAGGCATTAACCCTGTTCCTTCATTCCCCCTTTACACGCCGCACCAATTTTGGGCCTCGATTTCAACGACAGGGTCCAGGGATGCAGTTCTACCTCGCAACTTCCTTCCTCTTTCCCCGCGCCCTGCGGTTCCGGCTCTTCGCGCTCTGCTTCGCCACCACGCACCTGCCACTGCTGGCCTATATCGGCTGGGGCGCGGCAACGGGGCGGTTCGCATGGGCGGAGTTCATCATCCTGATGCTCGCCACCTTGGCGGCCGCCGCAGGAGCATTGCTGGGCATCGGCGCCTTGCTGGACCCGATCCATGAGCGGGAAGGGATGGTGGAAGAACCCGTAAGGAAACGAAGCGCGCTGGCCCTGCCTGAAATCAGCGACATCATCTCCAGACTCTTTTCCGGAATGCGCCGGGCGGCCGTAATGACGCAGGAACAGGTCGACGAACTGAACATCGCCGCGCATGAGGATGCCCTGACGGGCATCGCCAACCAGCGCGGCTTCCTGGCGCAGCTCGACGCGCTGCCGCTCGCCAGGCGCCGGGGATGCATCGCGATCATCGACATCGACCATTTCGAGCAGGTCAACGGCCAACTGGGCCATGATGCCGGCGATCGCCTGTTGGCGGACTTCGCCACGCGCCTGTCGTCGCAGACCCGCCGCATCGACATCGTCGCCCGCTGGGGAGGCCAGGAATTCGCCATCTTCTATCAGGACGCGATCGAGGATGAGGCGAGCTGGTCGCTGGCCCGCATCGCGGAACGGATGCGGCAGGAGCCGGTCGGCGCGGTAAACGGCCAGCCGATCACCTTTTCTGCCGGGCTTTGCGCCTGGCGCGGCGGCCCGGTGACGGCGGCGATCGACCAGGCCGACGAAGCGCTCCACCGCGCCAAGCGGTCCGGGCGCGATCAGATCCGGCGGGCCGAAAAGCCCTCTGCTTCCGTTTATAGTTAGGGGATTTGGGTCACATTCGGGGGTGGGGCCGGCTTGGGTGGAAGCGGACGGTCTGCTTAGCGCTTTTTCTTGAAGCGCATCGTGCTCCTGCGAAGGCAGGAGCCCAGTTCCCTACGGTGCGATGATCCACAAACGGCGGAACTGGGTTCCTGCCTTCGCAGGAACACGGATGCGCTCAATGGCTTGCATTGGCCAATCCTAGCCCTCCCCAATATCCACGCACCCCGGTCGGAACCTAACCGCCCCTTCATGCGATTGTCCCGCGAGAGCGGCGCAACCGTATCGGAGGGGCATGCATGGCCAGAAGCCGGACAGCACCGAGCCAGATCGATCTTATCACCCGCTATCGCGAGGTCAGGGCGCTGAGCGAAGCGCTGGCCGCGCCGCTGTCCGACGCCGATGCGACCGTCCAGTCCATGCCCGACGCATCGCCCGCCAAATGGCATCTGGCGCATGTAAGCTGGTTCTTCGAAAGCTTCGTCCTGCGCGATCATATGGCGGGCTACAAGCCCTTCGACCCGCATTACGCCTATCTCTTCAACAGCTATTATGAGGCCGAGGGGCCGCGCCATGCCCGGCCGATGCGGGGCGTGCTGACCCGGCCGACACTCAAGGAAATCCGCGCCTATCGCGCGCATGTCGACAAGGCGCTGATCACCGCCCTGCCGATGCTGATGCCCGATGCGCAGGCGCTGGTGCTGCTGGGCCTCCACCATGAGCAGCAGCATCAGGAATTGCTGCTGACCGACATGCAGCATCTGCTGTCGCTCAATCCGCTGGAGCCCGCATTGTTCGACGCGCCCAATGCGCTGCCTGCGCCGGTCCCCGGCCCGCTGCACTGGATAGAGGGGCGGCAGGGGCTGGTCGAGATCGGTGACGACGGCAAGAGCGATTTCGCCTTCGATTGCGAAACGCCCCGTCACAAGACGGTGCTCCACCCGCACGCCCTGGCGCACCGGCTTATCACCAACGGCGAATGGATCAACTTCATCGAGGATGGAGCCTATGACGATCCCGCCCACTGGCTATCGGATGGCTGGGCCTGGGTCCGGGCCGAGGGGATAGACGCGCCGCTTTACTGGCGGCGCGGCGATCAGGGCTGGACGCGCTTCGGGCTGGATGGCCGCAAGCCGGTCAATCCCGCCGCGCCCGTCAGCCATATCAGCCTGTATGAGGCGGACGCCTATGCGAGCTGGGCCGGTGCGCGATTACCGACCGAGGCGGAATGGGAAAGCGCCGCGCTGAACGTCGCGCCGACCAGCGGCAACCAGTTGGACGGCCCCGCCTGCCCCCGCCCCCGCGCGCCGGAGGGCGGATCGGCGCTGACCCAAATGTACGGCGATGTGTGGGAATGGACCGGCAGCGCCTTTCGCCCGCATCCCGGCTTTCGGGCGGCGGAAGGCGCCGTGGGCGAATATAATGGCAAGTTCATGTCGGGCCAGTTCGTGCTGAAGGGCGGCAGTTGTGCCACCCCACGCGGCCATATGCGGGCGAGTTACCGCAATTTCTTCTACCCCCATCAACGCTGGCAGTTCACCGGGCTGCGGCTGGCAAAGGATTTGTGAGGCGATGCTGCTGACTAAGGACGCTACGCTGCCGCTGCGCGCGCCCGATCCGGCTTTTCGGAGGGACATTATCGAGGGGCTGTCGCGCCACCCCAAGGCGACGCCGCCCATCTGGTTCTACGACCGGCGCGGGTCGGAACTGTTCGAGGCGATCACCGACCTGCCCGAATATTATCCGACGCGCACCGAAACCGCGCTGCTGGAACGGCATGGCCCGGATTTCGCCCAAGCCATCGGCACCGGCCGGGCAGTGGTGGAATTCGGCGCGGGCAGTTCGCGCAAGACCCCGCATCTGCTGCGCGCCGTCGACCCCGCCGCCTATGTGCCGATCGACATCAGCGGCGATTTTCTTCGCGCTGCGAGCGCCGAACTGGCATCGGCCTTTCCCGGTCTGCCCGTGTTGCCGGTGGTGGGCGATTTCAACGGCGAACTGGCCTTGCCCGCCGCGATCGATGGCTTGCCGCGCCTCGGCTTTTTCCCCGGATCGACCATCGGCAATATGGAACCCGATGCGGCGGTCGACCTGCTTCGGGCGATGCGGCGGCTGTTGGGGGAAGAGTCGATGCTGCTGATCGGCATGGACCGGATCAAGGACCGCGATCTGCTGGTCGCCGCCTATGACGATGCGGCCGGGGTGACGGCGGCGTTCAACCTCAACCTGATCGCCCGCATCAATCGCGAGCTGGAGGGTGACCTGCCGCTGGATGGCTTCGTCCATCGCGCCGTCTGGAACGATGACAAGGCGCGGATCGAAATGCATCTGGAGGCGGTGCGGCCCTTGCACTTCCACGTCGCGGGACAATGTTTCCGCATGGCGGCGGGCGAGACGATCCATACCGAAAGCAGCCATAAATATGGCGCACGCGACGAAAGGCTGCTGCTGCGCGCAGGCGGATGGGAGCCGGTGCGAGAATGGAGCGATGCGGACGGGCTGTTTTCGCTGATCCTCGCCCAGACATGAGAAAGGATCACAGCTCGCGGTCCTATTCGGTGACCTTCGCGGACCAGGTGGTGATCCAGTGCCAGGCGCCACGGCATTCTCCCATGGCGCTAGCCTCGACCAAACGGAAACGCGTTCCGTCCCACACATAGGATTCGCTGCCGCCGCAATCGCCCAAGCCCCGGCCCTTGGCATAGCTTTGTAGGGTGGACGTCTCCGGCGCCCAGCTTGCATTGACCAGCATCGGATGGCCGGCATCCTCGCTCCAGCCCGGCTGATAATCGAAACTGGCGAAGCGGAAGATCCGGCGCCCCGCTATGCCGGTGGCGATCACCGGGGCGGACGTGAAATTATAGGCTCCAGCGCCGCAGGGCACCAATACCAGCGTCTCCGTCTTCGAGAGGCGATACAGATCGGGGGGAGAGGATGCGTCCTTCATCTCATCGGCGCAGCCGGTGAATGTGCCAAGCGAGGTCAATTCCTCGCGCCAGAGCGCAGGCGGTTCCGCGCCGCCGGGCACGGCGACGCGCCGGATCGACGGGATGGCAGGCGCGGGGCGCACGGCGCTGCGGGCGAGCGGGCCGGTCGCAACCAGAGCCGCCACCGTTCCTGCCCGACCCTGTTTCGCATCCATATAGCGCAGCGCGGCGGCGGACCCGGCCAGCGATGGCCGATCGATCCGCTTGGCGCCGGAGCGGATTTCCATGCCCCCGCCCTTCGCCATGGCGATGGCCAGCGCGGACGCCTGCGGCCCCTGCACGCTGGCTTCGCCATCCACGCTCGCCGCGCTGGCGATCTTGCGGCCATCGATCAGGAAGTCCAGCGTCTCGCGCCCCTTGGCGTCGCGGCTGACCCAGATTTCGGGATCGGTAGTTGCACCGGCATCCCGGCTGATGCCCAGCATGACCGGCGTATCGGGCCAATCGCCGCCCTCGGGCAACAGCGACACGGCCTCGCACCGGTTGCGATTGTCGCAGCCGATGGTCCAGTCCTTATAGCTTTCCAATGTGCCGGGCTTTGGCGCCTGCGCGATGGCCGGCGCCATTCCCATGACCGCCGACAGCATGACTGCCAGCCCGAATATGCGTTTCGCCCCCATGGGTTAACCATAACCGATTCTACCGGCAGCGGGTAGAACTTTCGTTATAGAATCGGAACGATCAGCGCAGGCTGAGCATCAGGCCCGCCAGCGCCGCGCTCATGAGATTGGCGAGGCTGCCCGCCACCAGCGCCTTCAACCCCAGCCGCGCGATCACTGGCCGCTGGTTGGGCGCGAGATTGCCGGTGACGGCCATCTGGATCGCGATCGAGCTGAAATTGGCGAAGCCGCAAAGCGCGAAGGTGACGATGGCGATGGTCGCGGGCGACAGCGCGCCCTGCACCTGGCCCAGATTGATATAGGCGACGAACTCGTTCAGCACGACCTTGGTACCGAACAGGCCGCCCGCGATCTGCGCTTCGTTCCAGGGGATGTTGAGCAGATACATGACCGGCGAAAACACATAGCCGAGCAGTTGCTGGAAGCTGAGGTTCGAATAGCCGAACCAGCCGCCGATCCCGCCCAATATGCCATTGGCCAGCGCCACCAGCGCCACGAAGGCCAGTACCATGGCACCGACCGCGACGGCCAGCTTCACGCCGGTCTGCGCGCCCTGCGCCGCCGCCATGATCAGATTGGCGGGCTTTTCCTCGTCATGGGTCGCGGGCGGCATCGGCTCGCCGGGCGTCGCTTCGGGCAGCAGCGCGGCGGGACCGGCGCCGCTGATGCGTGTTTCGGGCAGGGCGATGTCGGGATGGTCGCCCAAGGGCAGTTCCGGTTCGCGTTCCGGCTCGTCGGGCATCATGATCTTCGCCATCAGCAGACCGCCGGGCGCGGACATGAAGCTCGCGGCAAGCAGATAGTCGATCTTGATCCCCATGGAGGCATAGGCCGCCAGGATGGTGCCCGCCACGCCCGCCATCCCGCTGGTCATGACGGCGAAGAGCTGCGGCGGGGTGAGGCCCGCCAGATAGGGGCGGATGACGAGCGGGCTCTCGCTCTGGCCGACGAAGATATTGGCGGCGGCGCACAGGCTTTCGACCTTGGACACGCCCGTCACCTTCTCGATCGCGCCGCCGACCCAGCGGACGATCTGCTGCATGATGCCCAGATAATAGAGGATCGACACCAGGCTGGCGAAGAAGATGATCACCGGCAGCGCGGCGATGGCGAAGCTGGCCCCGCCGATTTCCGGCTTGGCGAGCGGGCCGAAGATGAAATCCGTCCCCGCCTGCGCATAGCCGAGCAGATTCGACACGCCATGCGACATGCCCGCGATCACCGCACGTCCGGCAGGCACATAAAGCACCAGCAGGGCGATGCCTGCCTGCAACAGGAATGCCGCGCCCACGACCCGCGGCCGGACGGCGCGGCGGTCGGAGGACAAGGCGAAGGCAATGGCAAGGATCAGCGCGATGCCGGCTAGGCCAATGAGAAGATGCATGAAAAGCTTTCGCGGAAGAGCAGACGGCGCGACCATAAAGAGGGCGCAGCGGGGAGGCCAGCAGCTTTACGAGGGTGCAAATAGGTTTGAGGGATGTTTGGGTGGAAGGCGAACATCATTTCCGTCATCCCGGCGAAAGCCGGGATCTTAGGCGATAGCGCACGACCTAGCCTCAAGAGATCCCAGCTTTCGCTGGGATGACGATATTATCAACATCCGCAAATGGCCCTTCCGGACCATCCCAAAGCAAAAGGGGCCGGCGTCTCGCGACACCGGCCCCTTTTTTTCCTCTCAAAACTCAATCAGGCGGCAGCTTTGGCCCGCGACATGCGCTTGCGCTCGTTCGGGTCGAGATAGCGCTTGCGCAGGCGGATGTTCTTGGGCGTCACTTCGACCATTTCATCGTCATCGATATAGGCGATGGCCTGCTCCAGCGTCAGCTTGCGCGGCGGGGTCAGGCGGATGCTGTCATCCTTGCCGCTGGCGCGGAAGTTGGTCAGCGCCTTCGACTTCATCGGGTTGACTTCCAGGTCTTCCGGCTTGGCGTTTTCACCGATGATCATGCCTTCGTAGAGCGCCTCGCCCACGCCGACCATCAGGATACCGCGCTCTTCCAGCGGGCCGAGCGCATAGGCATTGGCCTCACCCGCGCCGTTGGAGATCAGCACGCCGTTCTTGCGGCCTTCGATCTTGCCCTTGTGGGGGCCATATTTCTCGAACAGGCGGTTCATGATGCCGGTGCCGCGCGTGTCGGACAGGAATTCGCCATGATAGCCGATCAGGCCGCGCGACGGCGCGGAGAAGGTGATGCGGGTCTTGCCGCCGCCCGAAGGACGCATGTCGGTCATCTCGGCCTTGCGGATGTTCATCTTGTCGACGACCGTGCCGGAAAATTCATCGTCCACGTCGATGACGACGATTTCATAAGGCTCGGTCCTGTTGCCGTTCTCATCCTCCCCGAACAGCACGCGGGGGCGCGAGATGCCGAGTTCAAAGCCTTCGCGGCGCATGGTTTCGATGAGCACGCCCAGCTGCAATTCGCCACGGCCGGCGACTTCGAAGCTGTCCTTGTCGTCGCTCTCCGTCACCTTGATGGCGACGTTCGATTCGGCTTCGCGGGCCAGACGGTCGCGGATCATGCGGCTCGTCACCTTGCTGCCTTCGCGGCCCGCCATCGGCGAATCGTTCACCGCAAAGCGCATCGACAGGGTCGGCGGATCGATCGGCTGCGCCTTGATCGGCACGCTGACCGAGGTGTCGCAGATGGTGTTGGCCACGGTCGCGACGGTCAGACCGGCGAGCGAGATGATGTCGCCCGCCTTCGCCTCATCCACCGGAACGCGATCCAGGCCGCGGAAGGACATGATCTTCGACGCGCGGCCGGTTTCGATCACATTGCCGTCCATGTCGAGCGCGTGGATCGGCTGGTTGACCTTGACCGTGCCCGACTGGACGCGGCCGGTCAGGATGCGGCCGAGGAAATTGTCGCGATCGAGCAGCGTCACGAGGAAGCTGAACGGCGCGTCCTGATCCAGCGACGGCGGCGGCACATGATCGACGATCTTCTGGAACATCGGCTCCAGCGTGCCCTCGCGGCGGCTGGGGTTATCGCTGGCATAGCCGTTGCGGCCCGAGGCATAGAGGACCGGGAAATCGAGCTGCTCGTCAGTGGCGTCCAGCGTCACGAACAGGTCGAACACTTCGTCCAGCACTTCCTGGATGCGCTCGTCGGGGCGGTCGACCTTGTTGACGACGACGATCGGGCGCAGGCCCAACGCCAGCGCCTTGCCAGTCACGAACTTGGTCTGCGGCATCGCGCCCTCCGACGAGTCGACCAGCAGGATCACGCCGTCGACCATGGAGAGGATGCGCTCCACCTCGCCGCCGAAGTCGGCGTGGCCGGGCGTGTCGACGATGTTGATGCGGATTCCGTTCCACTCGACCGAGGTCGGCTTCGCCAGGATGGTGATGCCCCGTTCCTTTTCGAGGTCGTTCGAGTCCATCGCGCGTTCCTCGACGCGCTGATTGTCGCGGAAGGTGCCGGACTGGCGGAAAAGCTGGTCGACGAGCGTGGTCTTGCCATGGTCGACGTGCGCGATGATCGCGATATTACGCAGGGACATGTCTTGCCTTTGGGATTTAAGGTTTCCCGGCGGGCACCACGCCTGTCCAGGACTATCGGGCGCGCCCCTACAGGAAATGACGCGCTGCGGCAAGCTTTGCGGGTAGGGCAGGAGCGATTGCAATGGCGGGGGCAGGCCTTTAGCGTGCGGCACAGGCTTGCAGCCGGACTGTTCTATATACATATAACAGTGCAAACGCTTGATGGCCCCTGGGAGATGACATGGCTTCGACCGCGCCGACCGCCACCGCTGACACGCTGAACCTCACTCCGCCCGATCCGGTGCCGCCGATCGCGCCCGAAAAAGCGGCGGGGCTGGTGCCCTTGGAAGACGAGAAAAGGTCGAAGCTGGACGAGAAGGTCGATGCCTTCATCGACGATCTGGTCGCGCAGGACGCCAATTCGCCCGAATTCGGGCAGCGCGTCGACCAGCTCACCAATATGGGGCGCAAGGAAATCGCGGAGGCTGCGGGACATTCCAACCGTTTTCTCGACCGCCCGGTGCGCGCCATGGACAGCGACAACAAGGTCGGCGTCGATCTGGCCGAACTGCGCCGAACCATCGAGGATCTCGATCCCGGCAAGCGCGGCAGCCTGACCGCGCCCAAGAAGCTGTTCGGCCTGATCCCCTTCGGCAACCGGATGCGCGATTATTTCGACAGCTATAAAAGCGCGCAGAGCCACATCAATTCGATCCTGGGCAGCCTGGCCAGCGGCAAGGACGTGCTGATCAAGGACAATGCCGCCATCGATGTCGAGCGGCAGAATATGTGGCAGACCATGGGCCGTCTGGAGCAGATGATCCATATCTCCAAGACGCTGGACGCCCGGCTGGAGGCGAAGGCGCTGGAGCTGGATTCAGCGGACCCGGCCAAGGCCAAGGCGATCCGCGAGAGCGCGCTTTTCTACATCCGCCAGCGCACGCAGGACCTGCTGACGCAGATGGCGGTGACGGTGCAGGGCTATCTGGCGCTGGACCTCGTCAAGAAGAACAATGTCGAACTGGTGAAGGGCGTGGACCGCGCCGGCACCACCACTGTCGCCGCGCTGCGCACCGCCGTCACCGTGGCGCAGGCGCTGGTCGGGCAGCGCCTGGTGCTGGAACAGATCACCGCGCTCAACACGACGACCGCGAACATGATCGATTCGACCGGCGAGATGCTGAAGACCCAGACTGCGCAGATCCATGAACAGGCGGCGTCCAGCACCATCCCGATCGAGACGCTGCAACGCGCCTTCCAGAATATCTACGATACGATGGACAGTATCGACACGTTCAAGCTGAAGGCGCTGGAGAATATGAAGACAACGGTGTCCACGCTGTCGAACGAGGTCGAGAAATCCAAGGGCTATATCGCCCGCGCCGAGGGACAGGCGCAGGCCGCGCAACAGGCACGCGTCGACAATCCGTTGCTGAGTTCGATCGAGGCCTGACAGGATGAGCCGGTCCGAACGCGTCCTGGCCGATGCCGAAGCGGTGCTCCGCCGCCATAGCGAGCGCGGGCAGAGCCTGTCGGCACGTGCGCGGCAAAGGCGCAATGCCGCGCTGATGCGCAAGGTCAAATATGCCTTCTGGGCAGTGATCGCGGTGCTGATCGGCAGCGCGGTGGCGGGCTTTGTGGCGCCGATCGGGACAAGCGGGGTCATGATCGCGCTGGGCGTCATGCTGGCGGCGGTGCTCCTGATCGCGGCGCTGCCGGGAGAAAAGCGCGTCAGGACAGAGGCGCTGGCGGAGACCGCGCTCACCGCCCTGCCGCTCCAGACCGAGATTTGGCTGGAAAATCAGCGCAAAGCCCTGCCCGCCCCCGCCGTCACCCTAGTCGACAGCATCGGCGTGAAGCTGGAGACCCTGTCGCCGCAACTTGAAAGGCTGGGCGAGCAGGATCCGGCGGCGCAGGAAATCCGCAAATTGCTGGCCGATCATCTGCCTGAACTCGTCACCGGCTATCAATCCATCCCCGAACCGCTGCGGCGCGAGGAGCGCAATGGCCGCGTCCCGGAAAAGCAGTTGATCGACGGACTTGGCGTCATCGACGCGGAAATCGCCCGGATGAGCGAGACGCTGGCGAGCGGCGATCTCGACAAGCTGGCGGTGCAGAACCGCTTCCTGGAGCTGAAATATCAGGAGGCGAAGGAACTTGGGCAGGAATAACGTCTTCCTAGCGTAATGATTCACCTTACGCTGATCATCGTCGATTTCCTGACTGGCTTGCTGGCTGCCGGCGCCTGGGCGCTGGCGAGCGCGGGCGGAGCGATCGCAGCGCTGGTCGGCGGCGGACTGCTGGGCGTATCGCTATTTCGGAAGTGGCGGCAGAAGGGATGAAGGAACGGCTATTCAGGCGCCTTCGATCCACACGGTCAAGGCATGCTGGGTCAAGGGCTGGTTGAACTGAATGCCGAAACGCTTGCCATTGGACCACATGACCCGGCCGCTCGCCTGCATGCCCAGCGCCTCGACGATGAGATAGGTGCCGGTCCTGGGCGGCGTTTCGCAATGGGCCAACGCGCCCGAGCAGGACAGGTCCAGAAAATGCGCCCGGGCCGCCGTGCCGCCGAAACGCAAGGCGACGGGTCCGAACATCTTGTGGCGCGGATCGTGCCGCCGCTGCCCGGCGGCGCCAGTCAGGTCAGCCATATCCTGCCCTCCCCCCAAGGCATATGATCATAAAATGGTCAAAAGCGTCCATCGAATCATGGTTGGCCGCCCATTAACCATAATATGCGCAAAGGAAAGCGTTAGCCGGCCGTAACGGATCAGGACCGCAAGGCGCAGGGGACGATGGAGGATGGTTCGGGCCGTGCGGCAATGCGCTTGAACCGGGCGAAATAGCCGCCCGCCGTCGGCTTGGGAATCAGTTCCTCCAGACGGAAGCCCATGGCCGCCAATTCGCAGGCCAGCAGGCGCGGCGGCGTGCCGTGCTGGTCGGTCGGACGATCGGCGTCCACCACGATCAGCTCGCCACCCGGCTTGAGCGCTGGACTGAGGTTCCACAGAAAGGCGTAGGGTTCGGCAATCTCATGATACATATGGACCATGAGGATGCGGTCGAAGCTGTTTTCAGGCAGCCTGGGGTTCTCCGGCGCGCCCAGCCGGACGCTGACATTGCGCCAGTCCTCCCGCGTGATGCGGCGGCTCAAGGCGTCGATCACCTCGGGCATGATGTCTTCGGCCAGGACGCGGCCCCTGTCGCCCACCCTTTTCGCGAGGCGCACGGTGTAATAGCCCTCGCCCGCGCCAATGTCCGCCACCGTCATGCCGGAACGGATGCCGGCGCGGTTCATGATGTCTTCGGCTTCGTTCACCCGGTCGCGGGCTTCCTCGCTCGACCAGCGGGTGGAGACGATCGGCGCCACCGGGCGGTCGGCGCGCGGAAAGGCGCGGGCGGCGGCCGGGCGATCGCTATTCTTGTCCGACGAGAATGGGCCGCAGCCCGCCAGCAAAGCCAAGCAGCCCGCCAGCGCCGCGAGCGCTCCAGCCCCGGCCGCCGGCAGGCGCTTCATCAGTCGACATCCTCCACGTCGACCTTCTCTCCGGTCACCTTCTGGCTGAGCGCGGCCGCCATGAAGGGATCGAGCGCGCCGTCCAACACATCGTCGGGCGCGGTGGAGGTGACGCCGGTGCGCAAATCCTTCACGAGCTGATAGGGCTGAAGCACATAGGAGCGGATCTGGTGGCCCCAGCCGATCTCGGTCTTGGCCTGATAGTCGGTCGATGCCGCTTCCTCGCGACGGCGCAGTTCCGCTTCATAGAGGCGCGCCTTCAGCATGTTCATGGCCGTTGCGCGGTTCTTGTGCTGCGAACGGTCGTTCTGGCTGGCGACGATGATGCCCGACGGCACGTGAGTGATGCGGACCGCCGAGTCCGTAGTGTTGACGTGCTGACCGCCTGCGCCGCTGGCGCGGTAGGTGTCGATCTTGAGGTCGCTTTCCTTCACCTCGATATCGATATCGTCGTCGATCACCGGATAGACCCAGACCGACGAGAAGCTGGTGTGGCGGCGGGCCGAGCTGTCATAGGGGCTGATGCGGACCAGGCGATGCACGCCGCTTTCCGTCTTCGCATAGCCATAGGCATTCTCGCCCTTGAACAGGAAGGTGGCGGACTTGATGCCCGCCTGGTCGCCCGCCTGATAGTCGACCAGCTCGACCTTATAGCCGCGCCGTTCGGCCCAGCGGCGGTACATGCGGCTGAGCATTTCCGCCCAATCCTGGCTTTCCGTGCCGCCCGCGCCCGCGTGGATTTCCAGATAGGTGTCGCTGGCATCGGCCTCGCCAGCGAGCAACGCCTTGATCTTGTCCTCGTCGGCGCGATCGGCCAGCGCCTTCAGCGAGGCGATGGCTTCGGCCACCATATCCTCATCGCCTTCGGCATCGGCCATGTCGATAAGTTCCGCGGTGTCGGTCTTTTCGCTGTCGATGGCGCGGGTCGCGCCGATCGCGGCGTCGAGCCTTGTGCGCTCCCGCATCACTTCCTGCGCCTGTTTCTGATTGTCCCAAAGCGTCGGGTCCTCGACGCGGGCGTTCAGTTCGTCGAGGCGGCGAAGGGCGCGGTCCCAGTCGAGGAAGCGGCGCAGCAGGTCCAGCGCGGCGTCGATGCGGTCTATATATTGCTGCGCTTCGGCGCGCATGGGAGGTCTCCAGACATTCGCATGTTTCCTGTTCGTGCAGGAAACGCATCATGCGCCCGGCCCTATCCGAGCGCGGAGAGTTTGGGAAGATTCAATCCTTGCGGGGGAAGAGCTCAAATCCTCCCGACGCTTCGCGCAGGGAGAATTTAGTAAATCCCGCCCTGATCCTGCAGGAAGTCGCTGTCGGTGCGCTGGTGGCGCTGGACCGTCGCTTCGATGCGGGCGGCGGCCTTGTCTTGCGCGGCCACCTCTTCCTTGCGGATCGATCGGCGGGGTTCGGATTCGGGCTTGAACGCTTCCCAGATCACGGCGGGCTTGGGCTCGTCGGTCGGCCAGACGCCATAGACGCGCTTGCCCGAGCGGCGGTCGATCGTGACCATGCGGATGCCCGCCGGGGCGATGAACGGGGTCTTGGGCATCGCCTCCAGCACCGGCGTCATCGCCGCTTTCCAGATCGGCGCGGCGACGCGGCCGCCCTGCGCCCAGCCGCCCAGGCTCCTCGGCTGGTCATAGCCGATATAGACGCCCGCCACGATGTCCGGCGATCCGCCGACGAACCAGACGTTGGTCGGGCCGTTGGTGGTGCCGGTCTTGCCGAACAGCGGGCGTTTCAGGTCCGCCAGCACGGTGGCCGTGCCGCGCTGGATCACGCCCTCGGCAATGTGCACGACCTGATAGGCGGTCATCGGGTTCATCACCTGCCGCCCCTCGAAACCGAAGCGGGGCATGGACTTGCCGTCCCAATTGGCCATGTTGCAGCCGTCACAGGCGCGCCAGCGCAGCGGCCAGATCACCTTGCCGCGCCGGTCCTGCACATAGTCCATCAGCTTGGGGCTAAGCTGCCGCCCCTGATTGGCGAGCATGGCATAGGCGTTCACTATCCGCTCGACCGTGGTTTCGCCCGCGCCCAACGCAAAGGAGAGATAGGGCTGGTAATCACCGATCCCCATCGCCTTGATGGTGCGCACGACGCGGTCCATGCCGGTCTGGCTGGCGGCGCGCACGGTCATCAGGTTGCGCGACTGCTCGACGCCCCAGCGCATGGTCTGCGGCCCGGCGCTGCCGCCGGTGAAGTTGCGGAAGCATTTCTGGCCAAGGCCCGCGCCCTGATAGACGCAGAGCGGTCCGTCGACGATGATCGAGGCCGGGGTCATGCCATTGTCCAGCGCGGCGGCATAGACGAAGGGCTTGATGGTCGATCCGGGCTGGCGCATCGCCTGGGTGGCGCGGTTGTAGGAGGAGAGGCGGTTGTCGAAGCCGCCCTGCATGGCGCGGACGCGGCCCGAATGGGTTTCCTCCACCACCATGCCGCCGGAGACTTCGGGCACGTTGCGCAGTGCCCATGACGAGCCGTTGCGCGCCACCACGATCAGGTCGCCGGGCTTCATCGCCGCGAAGGCCGGGCCGCCGCTCTTGCGATAGGGCAATTGCGCCGCATCGGCGGACAGCGTGCCCGTCGATCCGTCGGAAAAGCCGATCTGCGCGGCGCCGCTGTTCCGGCTGACGATCACGGCGACGCGCCATCCGGCATAGTCGACGTCGATATAGCTTGCCGCCAGTTCACGATGCCAGCCGCGATCCATGTCGATCCTGCCGATCGGCCCGGACCAGCCCTTGCCCGCATCGAAGCGCAGCAGGCCATTGCGCAGCGCCGTGGTCGTCAGATCCTGAATCTTCGGGTCATAGGGGCTGCGCACCCAGAGGCCGCCGGCATAGACGCTGTTCGGACCGTCCGATGCCTTTTCCCCGAATTGCTGGATCAGGCGGCGGCGCACTTCCTCCATATAATAGCCGCCTGCGCGGGCATCGAAGCTGGAGCCATGGGCAGCCACGGTGCCGAGCGGCTGGGCCTGCGCCTCATCGCGCTGGGCCTGGGTGATCCAGCCATTCTTGACCATTTCGCCAAGCGCCCAGTTGCGGCGCTCCAGTGCGCGTTCATGGCCGGTGGGGCTTTCCGGGCGATAATTGGCCGGACCTTTGGGCAGGATCGCCAGATAGGCCATTTCATGCAGCTTGAGGTCGCCCACATCCTTGTCGAAATAGGCGCGCGCAGCCGCCTGCACGCCATAGGCGTTGCGGCCGAGGAATATCTGGTTGAGATAGAGTTCGAGGATCTGCTGCTTGGTCAGCACCCCCTCCATGCGATAGGCGAGGATCATTTCCTTCACCTTGCGCGTGGGGGAATATTCGTCACCGATCAGCAGGTTCTTCGCCACCTGCTGGGTGATGGTGGAGCCGCCACGGGCGCGCTGGCCCGAGCCGATCTTGGTCGCATAGTCGAACACCGCGCCGAAGAAGCCGGGAATGTCGACGCCATGATGTTCGAAGAAGGTCTTGTCCTCCGCCGACAGATAGGCGCGGATCAGCAGCGGTGGATAATCGCTATATTGCAGTTGGACGCGGCGTTCGCGGGCATAGCTGTGGACGGGTTGGCCGTCGGTGTCCCGCACGATTGTCGGCAGCGGCGGCTCATATTCCAGCAGCGTCGCCGCATCGGGCAAGCCGCGCGCGAAGATCAGCCAGAAAAGCGCATAAGCGAGGATGAGGCCGCCAAGGCCAACCGCGATCCAGCGGAACCAGCGCTTGTCCCAATGGGGTGCGAGCCTTTCCCGAAGTCCGCTCGCGCCGCTACGCAGGCGATGGATGAAGGACGATGCGGCGTTTTTGGGGCGAGCCTCTTCCATGATGGTCGAGGCTGTACGGTCAAAATGGGTGAAGCGCCAGAGTGGAATGCTTTGAACGGAATGTCGGCCGGTCCGGACGTTCTCAGCCGCCCGCCCCATCCCCGCGCATCGTCAGTTTGCGGGCGAAATGCACTTCGATCGCGCGGGCGACGCCCTTGGCGATATTCGCCTGACCTTCCTTCGACGCCAGGAAAGCCGCATCGGCCGTATTGGAAATATAGCCCGTTTCGAACAGCACCGACGGGGTATCCGGAGCTTTGAGCACCATCAGCGAGGCGAAGCGATGCGCCGCGCTGCGGAACGGGACATAGGGCGCGGCCTCGCGTTGGAGCAGCCGGGCGAAGCTCACCGAAATGTTCATCGATTCCCGCTGCGTCAGGTCGATCAGGATCGAGGAAACATCGTTCGACTGGCCACCGAGGTTAACGCCGTTCAGAAAGTCGGCCTTGTTCTCGCGCGCGGCAAGGCGGGCGGCTTCGCGGTCGGAGGCGGTCTCGGACAGGGTATAGACGGTCGCGCCCCGCGCCGTGTCATTGTCCGCCGAATCGGCGTGGATGGAAATGAACAGGTCCGCGTTCAGCTTGCGCGCAATGCCATAGCGCTCCTGAAGTACCAGGAAACGGTCAGCGTTGCGGGTCAGCGCCACGCGGACGCGGCCTGACTTCAGCAGTTGGTCGCGTACCGCCTGCGCGATGGCGAGCGTCACATCCTTCTCCCGCTCGCCATTTTCGCGGTTGACCGCGCCTGGATCATGGCCGCCATGGCCGGCGTCGATCACCACCAGCGGGCGGGACGCGTCGCGCGGCCCCTCCACCGGCGGCAGCGACAGGCCGCGCGCCACAGGCGGGATCGGCACGGTGATGCTGTGGAGACGCCTGGCCGGGCGCGAGGCCATATGCGCGGGCGCGTCAAAGCGCATGCCCGCCCGGCCGCCATCGGGGATGACGGCGGAAAGCGGCGCGCCGGAGAGGATCATGCTTGCGAGCGCAAGACTTTGGAACATGCGCCGCTTGTGCAACGTACGGGCCTTGGCCGTCCAGCCGAATTTCATGACGCCCGTCCACCGATCGTCCCGGCGCTATCCCGGCGATATGAAGCATAGCCGCTTTTCGCGCATCGAAACGGCAAGGTTAACCCCATCTTCACCATGATCGCGATAGACTGCCGGGCGAAGTTCCGCCGGAAGCGCAAGCCGCGAAACAATATTTCGAGTGGCCGTTGCTCCTTGCCATTTTGACTGCTACCCATTCACATTCCCAAAAGACGCGCCATATTCGGCGGCAGTCCTTTCGGGGATATTCACGATGGCACCGGCGGGCGACAACGCCCGGCACGGATGCACGAACAGGTTGACGCTGCATGAGGCATGATTTCCAATCCACGCTGGCCCCGGTTCCGGGCGATGCGGCGTGGTTGGTGGTGTCCGGCACATGGTCCGGCCCTGCCCCGGCAGCAGACACGCGTTTTTTCCTTCAAAACCGGACGATGCAGCAACTCGCGCCGTCCCCTTACTATCGCGTGGCAGCCCGGCCCAGCGCCGCTGGCCGCCAACGCCGGAGATTCATAAATGACAATGCGTATGCTGATCGATGCGCGCCACCGGGAAGAGACCCGGGTCGCGGTCGTCAAAGGTAACCGGATCGAGGAATTCGACTTCGAATCGGCCGAGCACAAGCAGCTCAAGGGCAATATCTATCTCGCCAAGGTTACTCGTGTAGAGCCTTCGCTCCAGGCGGCCTTCGTCGATTATGGCGGCAATCGCCATGGTTTCCTCGCTTTCAGCGAAATCCATCCCGACTATTATCAGATCCCCCGGGAGGACCGCGAAGCGCTGCTGCGCGAGGAACGCGAGCATGCCGAGGAAGAGGCCGCGCTGCGCGCCGATTTCGATGATGATGAGGAACATGGCGGCGCGTCCGACGGTGGCCTGGAAGTCGTCGAGGCCACCCATCATCATGACGATGAAGATCATGAAGGCGAAGCTGCGGCCAGCGAAGGCGCCGAGGGCGGCCGCAATGGCCGTGGCCGTCGCGGCAAGGGCGACGAGGCCGCCGACGAGCTGCGCCGCAAGCGCATGGCGCTGCGCCGCCGCTACAAGATTCAGGACGTCATCAAGCGCCGCCAGGTGCTGCTGGTGCAGGTCGTCAAGGAAGAGCGCGGCAACAAGGGCGCGGCGCTGACCACCTATTTGTCGCTCGCGGGCCGTTATTGCGTGCTGATGCCGAACACCAGCCATGGCGGCGGGATTTCGCGCAAGATCAGCAACGCTGCCGACCGCAAGCGCCTGAAGTCGATCATCGCGGAAATGGCGCTGCCCTCCACCATGGGCTGCATCGTCCGCACCGCCGGTCTCCAGCGCACCAAGCCGGAGATCAAGCGCGACTTCGACTATCTTGCCCGCCTGTGGGACGAGATCCGCGAAAACACACTGAAATCTGACGCCCCCGCGCTGATCCACAATGACAGCGACCTCATCAAGCGGGCGATCCGCGATATCTACAACAAGGATATTGAAGAGGTCATCGTCGAGGGCGAATATGGCTATAAGGCCGCCAAGGATTTCATGAAGCTGCTGATGCCCAGCCATGCGCGCCGGGTGAAGCAATATGCCGATCCGATCTCGCTGTTCCAGCGCGCCAGCGTCGAGGATCAGCTCGCCGGGATGTACAATCCGGTCGTACAGCTCAAATCCGGCGGCTATCTGGTCATCAACCCGACCGAGGCGCTGGTGTCGATCGACATCAACTCGGGCCGGTCGACCCGCGAGCATGGCATCGAGCAGACCGCCGTCGCCACCAATCTGGAAGCCGCCCGCGAGATTGCCCGGCAGCTCCGCCTGCGCGACATGGCGGGCCTGGTCGTCATCGACTTCATCGACATGGAGATGAACTCCAACATCCGCAAGGTCGAGAAGGCGATGAAGGAGGCGCTGAAGGACGATCGCGCCCGCATCCAGGTCGGCCGCATCTCGGGCTTCGGCCTGATGGAAATGAGCCGCCAGCGTCTGCGCACCGGCGTGCTTGAAGCGTCGACCCGCCAGTGCCCGCATTGCGAAGGCACGGGGCTGGTGCGGACGGCCTCGTCGGCGGGTCTGTCGGCGCTTCGCATGCTGGAAGAGGAAGCGGCGCGTGGTCGCGGCAGCCTGATCACCCTGCGCGCCAGCCAGGAAGCGGCTTTCTACGTCCTCAACAACAAGCGCCGCGAACTGGACGAGATCGAGCAGCGCTATGGCGTGCGCATCGCGATCCTGCCCGATGGCGAGGTCGAGGGCGCGCGCATGTCGGTCGAGGCCAGCGGGCCGCGTCCAGAGCGCGTGGTCGACTATACGCCGATAATCGAGGAAGAGGATGATCTCGAAATCGTCGAGGAACTGGACGAGGAAGAGGTCGAGGAAGTCGAAGCCGCGCATGAGGAGCATGGCGACCGTGGCGAGGATCGCGAGGGTGGCCGTCGCCGCCGTCGTCGCCGTCGCCGCCGGGGCGGGCAGCGCGATGAGCATCGCGCCGAGCCTGCGGCTGAAGGCGATGCTGGCGAGGACGCCGACATTTCCGACGAGGCAGAGGAAGTCGAGGGTGAAGCCGAAGCCGAAGCTGCACCGGTCGAAGCCGCTGTCGAGGGTGAGGGCGAAGGCCGTCGCCGCGGCCGCCGCGGCCGTCGGGGTGGACGGCGCCGTCGTGAGGCAGGCGAGGAAGGGTTGAGCGAAGGTTCGGCCGCCAGTGAGGAGTCCGTCGAGGCTGAGGCCGCTCCGGAACCGGTAGTGGAAACGGCTCCCGAAGCGCCTGCCGAGGAGGAAGCGCCCAAGACCCGCCGCCGTCCGCGTGCGCGCAAGGCGAAGGAAGCTGCTGCGCCTGCCGCCGAAGCCGAAGCGGTCGAAGCTCCGGTGGAAGTCGTGCGGGAGGAGCCGGTTGCCGAAGAGGCGCCTGCCAAGCCCAAGCGCACCCGTCGCAAGAAGGTGGAGCCGGTCGCTGAGGAAGCCGTTGCTGCCGAACCTGCTCCGGTTGCCGAAGAGGCGCCTGCCAAACCCAAGCGCACTCGCCGCAAGAAGGCCGATCCGGTGGTCGAGGAAACCGCTGCCGCAGAGGCCGCACCGGCTATCCAGGCGCCCGTCGAAGCCGCCTCCCCCGCGGAAACCGCCGAAGCGGTTACGGTGAATGGCGAGGCCGGTGACGAAGGTGAAAATGAAGACGGCACGCCGCGCCGCGGCTGGTGGCAGCGCACTTTCGGTCAATAAACGGACACTCGATAATGCAAAACGCCGCTGCCTCGCCGGTTCAACCGGCCAGGTGGCGGCGTTTTCTTTTCGGTTGGAAATCAGGGAAATTGGAAAAACAGTGCTGAGGGCATCAGTGCTTTTTGGCTAATTGCGGTTATGAACAATCGTGAGGCCCGCTCTGCCCCCATTCAGGACACTAGCTCGAACATCAGCTGCATGCCCGTCCTCGGCCGGATCGTCAGGCGGCTGATCGGCTCCGGCTTGAACCCTTGCGGCACCGACAAGCGATAGCGGCGCACCACGGTGGCGATCACCGTCATCACCTCCTGCTGGGCGAAACCGGCGCCGACGCAGACGCGGGGGCCGCGGCCGAAGGGGAACCAGGCCTGCTTCACCATCTCCGCATTGGCGGGGTCTTCGAAGCGAGCGGGGTCGAAGCTGTGGGGGCAGGCCCAATTATCCTTGTTGCGCTGAGTGAGCCAGGGGGCGACGACCAGCATCGCGCCTTCCTCCAACTGCTTGTCGCGCATCGGCATCGGGCAGGTGACTTCGCGGGGGAAAAAGGCGACCGGCGGATAGAGGCGCAGCGTTTCGCGGAAGATGTTGCGGATCGCGCCCATATCCTTGAGCATGGCGGCATCGAGCGGGACGGTTCCGGCGATTTCCGTCACCTCGGCGCGGGCGGCGGTCTGAATATGGGCGCATTCGGCCAGCATGTAGAGCGCCCAGGTCATGGTGCTGGCCGAGGTTTCATGGCCTGCGAGGAAGACGGTCGAGACCTGATCCATCACCTGCTGCAAGGTGAAGGGTTCGCCGGTTTCCGGATGCTTCGCCTCGATCAGCGACTGAAGGATGTCCTTGTGGGGAGCCTCGCCACGCTGGTGGAAGCCCGCGTAGCGCGCTTCGACGATGGGGCGGAAGACATCGTGGATCGCCTTTGCCGGGGTCAGCGACCGCTTCTCGAACCAGCGCGCAGGGAAGCCGTAGAGGCGCAGCATCGAGGCGCTGTGGGCGAGGCGCTGGAACTTGCCGAAGGCGGTGTGGATGATGTTGGAGCGCCGCTCGTCCAGCGCTTCGGAAAAGAGCGTGCGGAAGATGATGTCGGCCGCGACATGGGTCATCATCGGGTCGATATCGACCGGCTTGCTGCGGTCCGCCTCGCCCAGGCGAGCGAGCAGGTCATCGGCGGCCGCGACCATCAGCGGCATCGAACGGTTGAGCGCGGTGTGGGCGAAGGCCGGGTTCACCATGGCGCGCTGGCTTTCCCAATCCTCGCCATTGGCGGAAAAGACCGAATTGCCGATCAGCGGCGAGAGGTTGCGCACCAGCTCGCGATGCTTGGGATAGGCCGTGCCGCCCCGCAATATCTGGTCCACCAGCGGCAGTTCATTGGCGATGTACATGGTCTGGCCGGGCATGCGGATTTCGCCCAGCTTCATCGTGTAGCTCTTTTCGAACAACACATGAATCCAACTATGCCAGCCGCGCAGGAAGCGCTTCATCAGGCCGCGCTTGGTGCGGGGCGGCTCTGGATAAGGCGGCGTGAAGGGCTGCGTCACTTGATCGTCCTGAACTGCGCTATCGCTTCGTCGATGGTCCGGCGGCCGGCGGTGAGGCTGACATAGTCGACCGGCGAGAGGCGGTCGCCCACGCGCAGATAGTCGAAATGCGCCTCATATTTGTTCGACCAGCCGCTGTGATAATTTTCCGGATCATAGAAGAGGTGGAAGCGCGGCGAGAGAAGGTCCACGCGGGCGGCGCACCGGTCTGAGACAAGGCGGATCGGGTGCACGTCATAATAGGCCGCGCCGTCCGGCGGGGCGGAGAAGTCGACCAGGCGGAAAGGCTTGTCGTCCAGCGCTTTCAGATCGGCATGATACCAGCTTGCGTCCTTGCGGAGCGCGATGACGGGGACGACCTGCCCCAGCGTCAGGACGGTGAAATTGTCGGGCAGCGGCCTGTCCCCGCGCAGTTCGAGGATGCGGCGCAGGACGCTCATCGCATAGATGGTGCCGTTGCTGTGGGAGGCAAAGATCACCTCGTCATGGGAGCCGTCCATTTCCTCGACAATGCGGGTGGCGAACTGGTCGAGGCGCTCGTCCATCTCCGCGCCGGGGCCGTCGGCGGCGACCGAATGGTTATAATACATGAAGCGCAGCAGCCAGGGCACGATCAGCTTGTTGAGCAGGCGGCCCGACAGAGCCACGCTGATGCCGATGCTGATGAGCGCGGCGGCCCAGAAGGGCAGCAGCAGCGTCAGCAGCAAAGCGGGAAGCAGCGCGAGGGCGAGCGGGATCAGCACCGCCAGCAGCGGCGGGTAGAGGATGGTGATGACGGGCCCCGGACGCAGCTTGCGCATGCGCAGGAACTGCATGTGCCGGGCATGGGCGCTGTAGGTGGCGATGGAGCGCCATGCCAGCAGCAGCGGATTGCGAATCCAGACCTTGCCGACCAAATCCTCCCAGCGGAGGAATTCATAGTCGGTCTCGACCCCGGCGCTGTGGTTGGTGACGGTCCAGAGGGCGGACGAGGCCGGGCCGGAACGGCGGGCGCTGACCTCCACCTGTTCGCCCGACAGGCGCGCGTAATTTTCCGCCTGCTCGCGATACATCTGGTGATAGAAACGCACCCCGCGCGGATCGAAACCGCCAAGGTAGAAGAGTTTACGCTTGAACTTTTCCATGGCCCCTGTTCCACATCGGGCCATGACGACACCCGAACGCGACTACTGCTATTTCATAGACCACCGCAAATACAACCGAAACATCGGCTGTCGGCGCCATGACAATGCCTATGGCATCAATGGTGGCGGCAGCGAGCGGGACCGGTGGCGGGCGGACTTCGCCTTCTACCGGCACATGAAGGGGGAAGGCGATCCGATGGCGCTGCCGTCGTTGCTCGCTTGTCTGGTCTTCGGCTGGTTTTGCTGGAATTATCACCCCGGCAAGGGGCTGTGGCGGGGGCAGCTCTTGCGCCGCTTCGCCAAAGCGCCGAAGTGAGCGGCATGACAAAGCATGTTTCCATTGGGCCGGTGATGGTCGGCAACGACTTGCCCTTCGTCCTGATTTCCGGCCCCTGTCAGATCGAGAGCCGCGATCATGCGATGATGATGGCGGAAAGACTATCGGGCATCGCCGCGAAAGCGGGCGTGCCGTTCGTGTTCAAATCGTCGTTCGACAAGGCGAACCGGACCTCAGTGTCAGGACAGCGAGGCGTCGGGATCGATGCGGGGCTGGCAATTCTGGCGGAGGTGAGGGCCAGCTTCGGCTGTCCGGTGCTGACCGATGTGCATGAGGCGGGGCAGGTCGAGGCGGCGGCTCAGGCTGTGGATATCTTGCAAATCCCCGCCTTTCTGTGCCGCCAGACTGACCTGCTGCTGGCGGCGGGAAAGACCGGCGCGGTCGTCAATGTGAAGAAGGGGCAATTCCTCGCGCCCTGGGACATGGCGGCGGTGGCGCAGAAGGTCGCCTCGACCGGCAATGAGCGTATCCTGCTGACCGAGCGCGGGGCGAGTTTCGGCTACAACACGCTGGTTAGCGACATGCGGTCGCTGCCGGTGATGGCGCAGACCGGCTATCCGGTGGTGTTCGACGCTACCCATTCGGTGCAGCAGCCGGGCGGGCTGGGTTCAGCCTCGGGCGGGCAGCGCGAATTTGCGCCGGTGCTGGCGCGGAGCGCTATCGCGGCGGGGATCGCGGCGGTCTTTGCCGAGGCGCATGACGATCCGGACAGCGCGCCTTCGGATGGGCCGGTGATGCTGCCGGTCGAATGGGTCGGACCGTTGCTGGAGAAGCTGAAGGCGATCGATGGAGTGGTGAAGGGGTAAAACACCCCTACCCGTTCGGGCTGAGCGAAGTCGAAGCCCTTGCCTGAGCGCAGCGAAGGCTTCGACTTCGCTCAGCCTTGCCCTTCGACAAGCTCAGGGCGAACGGGGAAGAGATTGGCGGATTTACGGCCGGGTCTGGCCCGTTCCGCGCACCAGCCATTTATAGGTCGTCAGACCTTCCAGAGCGACCGGACCGCGAGCGTGGAGGCGCCCGGTCGAAATGCCGATCTCCGCGCCCAGCCCGAACTCGCCGCCGTCCGCAAACTGGGTGGAGGCGTTCCACATCACGATCGCGCTGTCGACGGCGTTCAGGAAGCGCTCGGCTTTGGTCGCGTCCTCGGTGATGATCGCGTCGGTGTGGTGGCTGGCATGGGCAGCGATATGGGCGAGCGCCTCGTCCAGCCCATCCACGACCCGGACCGAGACGATGGCGTCGAGATATTCCGTATCCCAATCCTCATCCGACGCGGCGATCACGCGGCTGTCCATCGCCTGCACAGCTTCATCGCCGCGCACTTCGCATTTGGCGTCGAGCAGCGCCTTCACGATGGCGGGCGCCTGAGGATAGGCCTTGTCGATCAGCACTGTCTCGGTCGCGCCGCAAATGCCGGTGCGGCGCATCTTGGCGTTCACCACCAGCTTTTGCGCCATGTCCGGATCGGCGGCACCGTCGACATAGCTGTGGTTGATGCCGTCGAGATGCGCGAGCACGGGCACGCGCGCCTCTTCCTGCACGCGGGCGACCAGGCTCTTGCCGCCACGCGGGACGATCAGGTCGATGAACTCGGCGGCCTTGAGCAGCGCGCCCACGGCGGCGCGGTCCGTGGTGGGGACCAGTTGCACCGCGTCGGCGGGCAGGCCGGCAGCGGCGATCCCTTCGGCCATGGCCGCGTGGATGGCGCGGTTGCTTTCCTTCGCCTCGCTGCCGCCGCGCAGGATCACGGCGTTGCCGGCGCGCAGGCAGAGCGCGGCGGCGTCGGCGGTCACATTGGGGCGGCTTTCGTAGATGATGCCGATCACGCCCAGCGGCACGCGGACGCGGCTCAACTCCATGCCGTTAGGGCGAACCTGCTTGTCGATCACGCTGCCCAGCGGATTGACCAAAGTGGCGACCTGATCAACGCCCGCCGCCGTCGCGAGAACGCGATCCTCGTCCAGCCGGAGCCGGTCGAGCATGGCGGGCGAAAGGCCGTTGGCGGCGGCATTTTCCATGTCGCGAGCATTGGCGGCGATGATCTGCGGCGCCTGATCCCGCAGCGCCTGCGCGGCGCGGCGCAATGCGTCGATCTTCTGCGCATCGCTCGCGGCGGAAAGGACCGCTGCCGCAGCGCGCGCGCGCGCGCCCATGGTCGCGATCAGCATTTCGGGGGTCTGGGTAAGGTCGTTCATGAAATATCTCGCCGTGTTTCGCGCCGGGCCTTATCATGAAAGCGGGCCAAAGCGAAACCACCGTTGCGGATGCGGCAGGGCCAAAGCCGACAGCCGGACCATGGGTCGCAAAATGGCCCGGCTGTCAGCAGGCAGAAGGAACTGCCTATTTCGCACGCCTAGCGATCAGGTCAGGCCAGCGCATACCCAAAACAGGGTATAGACCAAGCCAAGCCGAAAAATTCGCTCAAAATGCCGCAAATTCAATATTAAAGCGGATCGATCAGGCCGCCTGGGCCAGAATCTCCTGCTCCATGGCGGTGAACATCCGGCAGGGCGGGATATTGCGCCATTCGACCCGTTCCCGAATCTCTTCGAACAGGGGGGAGAGCAGGCGGCGCACATAGCCGGAATATTGATAGACCATGAAAGCCCCCCCAGCCTTCAACACCGACCGGGTTTCGGCGCAGATCGCCTCGCCCACGCCTTCTGGCAAGGTCGAGAAAGGGATGCCGGACAGCACGTAATCCGCCTGGGCATAGCCCGCTTCCTTGATGAAGCGGCGGACATCGGCGGCAGAACCATGGACGATGCGCAGCCGGGGATCATCGATCTCCGCCTCCAGATAAGCGACGAAATCGAGATTGAGGTCGATCGCGAGCAGGGTCGCGTCCGGATGCAGCCTGTCGAGAATGGGGCGCGTGAACGTGCCGACGCCCGGCCCGAATTCCACGAACAGCCGGGTCCGCTGCCAGTCCACGCCCTCCAGCATGCTGTCGA
Source organism: Sphingobium sp. TKS (assembly GCF_001563265.1). NCBI lineage: Bacteria > Pseudomonadati > Pseudomonadota > Alphaproteobacteria > Sphingomonadales > Sphingobiaceae > Sphingobium > Sphingobium sp. TKS. The sequence goes on from NZ_CP005083.1 coordinate 4,055,321, forward strand.
CCAGCATCTGGGAAGAGGGAATGACCGACCCGATCATGCCTGGATGCTTGATGAACTGCCGGAGGAACATGCTCCATTGACCCAGGAAGGTGGAGGATTGCTTTCCGGGAAAGACCCGATTTTTCTTCTTCAAAGAAATGGAGGCCATTCATTCTCGCCTGTCTGCCTTGACCTGACCGACTCGCAAAAATCGCACCGGCATGCAAGCGCCTTCACGGCGGAAGGGGTAAAAGCATGGGCGGGTAAAGGGATTTCCCCTCCCCCGCCCGATGATCGAGTCAGTCCCGGTTGCGGGGGCGCAACATGCCGGGCGCGACAAAGCCGATGGGATCGACCTGCATCACGCTTTGCTTGAGCGTGGCCTGGATCTGCTCATATTCACGCTCCATTTCGGGCGTGACGGAGGCACGGGTGTCCTCCAGCGCCGCTTCGAAATGGGCCTGCGTCACCTTGTCCACCGAGAGCGACTGGCGCAGCGCGACCAGCCCCGCCCGGCGAACCAGATCCTCCAGATCGGCGCCGGTGAAGCGTTCGGTGCGCTCGGCCAGCACATCAAGATCAACGTCCTGCGCCAGCGGCATCTTGCCGGTATGAATGGACAGGATGCGCCTGCGCCCGGCCCGATCCGGCACGGGGACATAGATCAGTTCATCGAACCGCCCTGGCCGCAGCAGCGCCGGATCGATCAGCGTCGGCCGGTTGGTCGCGCCGATGACGACCACCGATTGCAGCTCCTCCAGCCCGTCCATCTCGGCCAGGATGGTGTTCACCACCCGCTCCGTCACTTGTGGTTCGCCCAGGCCGCCGCCCCGCGCGGGGACCAGGCTGTCCAGTTCGTCGATGAAGATGACCGTCGGCGCCACCTGCCTTGCGCGGGCGAAGAGGCGGGCGATCTGCTGTTCGCTCTCCCCATACCATTTGCTCAGCAGGTCGGACGATTTGGTCGCGATGAAATTGGCCTGCGCTTCCCGCGCCACCGCCTTCGCCAGCAGCGTCTTGCCGGTGCCGGGCGGGCCATAGAGCAGGAAACCCTTGGCCGGGCGGATACCGATCCGGCGGAAGGCGTCCGGATCCTTGAGCGGCAGTTCCACCCCTTCCTTGAGGCGCATCTGCGCATCGTCCAGCCCGCCGATATCGGCCCAGCCGATGTTCGGCGCCTGCACCATCACCTCGCGCATGGCGGAGGGCTGGACGCGCTTGATCGCCGCCATGAAATCCTCCCGCGTGACGGAGAGTTCCTCCAGCACATCGGGCGGGATCGTCCCTTCCTCCAGATTGAGGCGCGGCATGAAACGGCGCACCGTCTCGATCGCCGCCTCGCGGGTGAGCGCGGCGAGGTCAGCGCCGACAAAGCCATAGGTCATGCGGGCGAGTTCGCTGAGGTCGACCTTGTCGCCCAACGGCATGCCGCGGGTGTGGATGCCCAATATTTCCCGCCGCCCGCGCTCGTCCGGAACGCCTACGATGATTTCGCGGTCGAACCGGCCGGGACGGCGCAGCGCCTCGTCAATCGCCTCGGGCCGGTTGGTCGCGGCGATGACGACCAGGTTGGTGCGCGGCTCCAGCCCGTCCATCAGCGTCAGCAATTGCGCGACGAGGCGCTTTTCCGTCTCGCCGGTCACATTGCCCCGCTTGGGCGCGATCGAATCGATCTCGTCGATGAAGAGAATCGACGGCACAGCCTTGGCGGCGGCCTCGAAAATCTCGCGGAGCTGCTTTTCCGACTCGCCATAGGCCGAACCCATGATCTCCGGGCCGTTGATCAGGAAGAATTCCGCTTCCGATTCATTGGCGACGGCGCGGGCGAGCCGGGTCTTGCCGGTTCCCGGCGGGCCGTGGAGCAGAACGCCCTTGGGCGGATCGACTCCCAGCCGCTCGAACAGTTCGGGATAGCGCAGCGGCAGCTCCACCATCTCGCGCAACTGGTCGATCGCCTCCGCCATGCCGCCGACATCGTCATAGGTGACGTCGGCGCGGCGGGATTCGCGCGGCTCCTCATATTCGGCGCGCAGTTCGACTTCGGTGTCGGCGTCGAGCATCACGAAGCCCTTGGGCACCGTCGACACCACCACCAGCCGGATTTCCTGCAGGGCGTAGGCGGGCGCGGCCAGCATCTGGCGCAATTGGGGCGGCATGTCGCCGGGCGGAACCTGTTGCTGTCCCGCCGTGGCGACGATATCGCCGGAGGCGAGCGGCCGTTGGAAGAAAACCCGCTTCAACGCTTCGGGATTGCCCTGCAACCGCAAATTATTTTGTGCAGGCGCGAAGACGACGCGCTGGGCAGGGCGTGGTTCGACCTTGCTGATCAGGACGAAGTCGCCCGATCCGACCCCGGCATTCGCGCGCTGAAGCCCGTCGAGGCGCAGGACGTCAAGCCCCTCATCCTCCTTATAGGGCCGCACCACCCGCGCGGGGGTGGAGCGCTTGCCCGCGATCTCGATCACATCGCCTTCGGCCAGATGGAGTTCCGCCATCACCGCCACCGGCAGGCGCGCAAGCCCGCGCCCCGCATCTTCCGGCCGGGCGTTGGCCACCTGTATCCTGCGTCCTGCGGTTTCTTCTTCGGCCACGTCGGCTTCCCCGTTCTTGTCGCTGCGTAACGAGATAGGGAACGTCGCGGCCGAGGAAAAGGGGCCATAAGGAACCCCGGAAGGAATAAAAAAAGGGCCGGCCCGAAGGCCAGCCCGTAAAGTTTATAGGAGAGGATGCCTGAAAGGCCTTTCCTATGTGCAGTGCGGGATGTATTTTCGCAAGTGCGAAAAGAATCGAGGAGTTGCATTTTTTGCATCTTGCCAACCGCCCTTTTTTCCTGCTCAGTGGCCCAGTCTTTGGATTGAGGATGCTTGAGAGCCGGTTTGCGCGCCGTTTGAGAAGAAGCAATGACGCGTCGCAGCGGATCGGCCGAATGAACATGACGGTTTATGCGTAGATTGCCGCCTCTTACGGCCCTGGAGGCCTTTGTTCAGGTCGCCCGCCTTGGTTCGGTCAAGGCGGCAGCGGAGGAGCTTGCGCTCTCGACTCCGGCGCTGAGCCGCCGGGTTCAGGCGCTGGAGCGGTTCATCGGCCGCCCCCTGTTCGACCGCAAGCATCAGGCGCTGGAAATCAACGCCGACGGGCAAAGATTGCTGGACGACATAGCTCCGACGCTGGATTCATTGAGCCAGGCGCTGGAGAATATCCAGAGCGGCGGCAACCAGTTACGCCTCAGGCTCGCGGTCATGCCGCTGTTTGCGACGCAGCGGCTGTTCCCGCATCTGGGCGCGCTGCGGCAACGCCATCCGCAGCTCCATATCGATATCGAAACCACCCCCTATGCCGTCGCCCGGCTGGGCGAAGGGCTGGACGCCGCGATCGTGCTGGCGAAGGACATCGACCCGGCGCTCTATGCCCATGAGCTGGACCATGACGAGGTCTATCTGATCGGACGCAAGGCCATGCTGGAGGCGCCGAACGCGCTGACATCCCCGCAGGAGCTGGCCAATCATACGGTGTTGCTGCACCGCGACATGGCGCTGGCGTTCGAGGCGTGGAAGGAGGCGGTCAACCTGCCCGACCTGCAGCCGCTGGCGATCGACAATTATGATTCCGGCCAGTTGATGCTGGAGGCCGCCGCCCAGGGGCTGGGCGTCGCGGTGATGCATGCCAGCCATTATAATGAAGCGCAGGATCCCCGGCTGGCAAGGCTGTTTCCGGAGAACCGGGTCGAGAGCCCCTATCGCTATTATTTCGTCTGCCGCCCCCGCGCGTTGCAGACCCGGGCCGTGCGGATCTTCCGCGACTGGCTGATCGGCGCGGATATATAATCGATGTCGATCAACGCCTTGCCGATTTTCGCTTGGCGTGTCCTTAACCTTGTTTATCCCCCGTCGTTATAGCGGACATGACTGGGGCATCATCTTCCGCAAACGCGCAACATGGTCTGACCGACCGGCTGGCCCGCTGGGCCCGCGGCTTTTCGGGCAAGGCTGCTGACGAGGACATGGACGAGCCGGAGGAGGCGCAGCGCGCCCGGGCGGGCAGCGCGGCCAACCGGGAAATCACCCGGCGGCGCAAGCTGTACGAGGATATTGGCGACTTCCTTTTCGCCCATGACCTGGACCTGACGCCGCTCAATTTCGGCGTGGCCCATGACTATCTGACCGGATCGCATATCGGCGTGGAAAAGGCCGTGAAGGCCGTGCTGGCCGAACGCGGCAAGATCACCAACGGCTGGGTCGAAAATGTCGCCGCCGAACAGCGCAATGATGAGGTGACGCCTGAAGCGCTTGCCTCGATGCTTGACAAGGTCGAGGAAAATCTGTCGCAATTCACTGGCCTGATGACCGAATCGCGCAATTCGGCCAAGGATTATGGCGCCGCGCTGCAGGAAGAGGTGAAAGGCCTGTCCGCCGGTGCCGATAATCAGCCGGTGCTGGCGCGCCTGGTGGCGCTGACCCGATCGATGGTCGAAAAGACCCGGCAGGTCGAAAGCCAGCTACGCAACAACCAGAAGCAGACGCAGCTCCTGAAATCCAATCTGGAAAGCGCGCGCCGCGCGGCCGAGCATGACCATCTGACCGGCCTGCCCAATCGCCGCGCCTTTGAAGCGGTGCTGCGCGACGAACTGAAAGTGGCGCAGAATCAGGGGGAGCCGCTCGCGGTGGCCTTTTGCGACATCGACCATTTCAAGCTGATCAACGATGCCCATGGCCATGATACCGGCGATCGGGTGCTGAAATTCGTGGCGGGCCTGCTGTCCAAGGCGAGCAACGATCAATGCCATGTCGCGCGCCATGGTGGGGAGGAATTCGTCATGCTGTTCCGCGGCAAGACGGCGGCCGAAGCCTGCGAGGCAGTGGACAGCGTGCGGCAGGATCTGTCCACCCGCAGCCTCGTCAACCGGGCCAATGGCGAACGGATGGAACGGGTGAGCTTTTCCGCCGGCGTCGCCAATGTGCTGGCCTATGAAGACCCCCGCGCCGCGTTGAAGGCGGCGGACCGGGCGCTGTATCTGGCCAAGGAGCATGGGCGCAACCGGGTGTATCTGGCGGCGGAGCTGGATTAGGGATTGCACCTCCCCACCCGCGAGCGGGAGGGGGCCGGGGGGCGGGCTAGCATCAGCGGCGGTTTCAACTGCCAGGCCTGAAGCTCGCTGCGCTCGCGCCCACCCCTGACCCCTCCCGCCTGCGGGAGGGGAATGCCTGCTTCAGAAATCCGGCTTTTCATAATGCGGCGGCGGGGTGATCACCTCCATCCGCTCGGAGAGCAGCGGGCGGAAGGACGGGCGCGACTTGAAACCCGCATACCAGCGCTTCACCGTCTCATGCCCGGCCCAGTCGATGCCGCCCAGATAATCGGCCACCGACAGATGCGCGGCGGCGGCGATATCCGCCAGGCTGAGCGTCGGACCCGCCATCCAGCTTCGGTGATCGAGCAGATAGTCCATATAATCCATATGGACATTGGCGCGCTTCATCGCCTCGCGCAGCACGCGGGCGTCAGGCGGGGCGCGCTCGATCAGCCGCTTCTTCATCCGCTCGTGCAGCAATGGGCCGACGACATCGCCGTAGAAATTCTGGTCGAAAAAGGCGGTCAGCCGACGCACTTCGGCCCGCCCCGCCGCCGTGCCGGAGATGAGCGGGAATTTTTCGACCGTTTCCTCGAAATATTCGCAGATCGCCTGGCTGTCGATCAGGGTGATGCCCTTTTCCTCGTCCACCATCACCGGCGTCGTGCCGGCGGGGTTGAGGTCGAGAAATTCGTCGCGCCCCTCCCAGGGCGATTCGCGCACGAGATCGTAGCCCACGCCCTTTTCACCGAGCAGCAGACGAACCTTGCGCGAGAATGGACAGAGCGGAAATTGGAAAAGTTGCCACATATTCCCTTCCTGTTAGGCCCAGCAAGCCCATGCGAAAAGCGGCAAATGGCATGATCCTGCTTAATTCCCGGCCGATAATGGTGGAAACTGTGGCGGAAGGAGAACGATCCTGTCTTCCGGCCATCGCGCCTTGGCTCTAGGAGGGGCCATAAGCGAGGATTTCGCAAAGGAAAGGATGCCGCATGTCTGACGATTTTTTCCCGGTCCCAGCAGAATGGGCGGCCTCCGCGCTTCTCGACCGGGATGGGCGCGCGGCGGATTATGCGCGGTCGATCGGGGATGCCGACGCCTATTGGCTGGAACAGGCCAGGCGGCTCGATTGGGAGAATTTTCCCACGAAAGCCGATGAGAGCAGCTTCCACGAGGCCGATTTCGGGGTGAAATGGTTTGCCGACGGCGTACTGAACGTCAGCGCCAACTGCATCGACCGGCATCTGACGGCAAGGGGAGATCAGACCGCGATCATCTGGGAACCGGATGCGCCGGAGGAAGAACCGCGCCGCTTCACCTATGCTGAGGTGCATGAGGAGGTCTGCCGCTTCGCCAATGTGCTGAAGGGCGCGGGCGCGAAGAAGGGCGACCGGATCACCGTCTATATGCCGATGATCCCGGAGGCTGCCTTCGCCCTGCTCGCCTGCGCGCGGATCGGGGCGATCCACTCGGTGGTCTTTGGCGGTTTCTCGCCCGAGGCGCTGGCGGGGCGGATCACCGATTGCGATTCGACGCTGGTGATCACCGCCGATGAGGGACGTCGCGCGGGCAGACAAGTGCCGCTCAAGGCCAATGTCGACGCGGCGTTGAAGCTATGCACCAGCGTCCGCACAGTGATCGTCGTCAAGGCGACCGGCGGCGCCATCGCCATGGAGGAAGGCCGCGACCTGTGGCTGCATGAGGAAGCGGCCAAGGTTTCCGCCGACTGCCCCGCCGAGCCGATGCAGGCGGAAGACCCGCTGTTCATCCTCTACACTTCGGGTTCGACGGGCAAGCCCAAGGGCGTGCTGCACACGACCGGCGGCTATCTGCTCTGGGCCAGCCTGACGCATGAGCTGTGCTTCGATTACCGGCCCGGCGACATCTACTGGTGCGCGGCGGATATCGGCTGGGTCACGGGGCATAGCTATATCGTCTATGGCCCGCTGGCGAACGGGGCGACGACACTGATGTATGAGGGTGTGCCGAACTATCCGACGCCCAGCCGCATCTGGGAAGTGGTCGACCGGCATCAGGTGCAGACCATCTTCACCGCCCCCACGGCGCTGCGCGCGCTGATGAAGGAGGGGGATGATTTCGTGACCCGCACGAGCCGCAAGTCGCTGCGCCTGCTGGGCACGGTGGGCGAGCCGATCAATCCCGAAGCCTGGCGCTGGTATCATCATGTCGTGGGCGAGGATCGCTGCCCGATTATCGACACCTGGTGGCAGACCGAAACCGGCGCCGCGATGATCGCGCCGATGCCCGGCGCGACCGATCTGAAGCCCGGTTCCGCGACCTTCCCCATGCCCGGCGTGGTGCCGCAGATCGTCGATGCCGAGGGCAAAGTGCTGGAAGGGGCGACCGAAGGCAATCTCGTCATCGCGCAGAGCTGGCCGGGGCAGATGCGCACCGTCTGGGGCGATCATGAGCGTTTCTTCCAGACCTATTTCACCACCTTCCCCGGCAAATATACGACCGGGGACGGGGCGCGGCGGGACGCGGACGGCTATTATTGGATCACCGGGCGCGTCGATGACGTGATCAACGTGTCGGGCCATCGCATGGGCACGGCCGAGGTCGAAAGCGCGCTGGTGCTGCATGAGGCGGTGGCCGAGGCGGCGGTGGTCGGCTTCCCGCACGATATCAAGGGTCAGGGCATCTACGCCTATGTGACGCTCAACAGCGGCGAGGAAGCGACCGACGAACTGCGCAAGGCGCTGGTCGCCTGGGTCCGCAGCGAGATCGGGCCGATCGCCACGCCCGACGTGATCCAATTCGCGCCGGGCCTGCCCAAGACGCGTTCCGGCAAGATCATGCGCCGCATCCTGCGCAAGATCGCGGAAGGGGAGGTCTCGCCCCAGGCGCTGGGGGACATTAGTACACTTGCCGATCCCTCGGTTGTGGATAATCTGGTCGCCAATCGTCAGGGGTAAGAAATCAAGCAGGAGTATTTGATGGATCGCTACAGCTCCGTTGCCCGCGCGCTGCACTGGATCCTGGCGATCCTCATTATCTTCAATCTCTTCCTGGGCTTCGCGCATGATGCGCTGCCCAAGGAGTGGAAGGTGATGCCCGTCCACAAGTCGATCGGGCTGACCGTGTTGGCCCTGACGGTTCTGCGCATCCTGTGGCGGTTCATGCACAAGGCGCCGCCGCTACCCGCCGCAATGCCGGCCTGGGAAAAGGGTGCCGCGCATGTCACGCATTTCGCCTTTTACGCGTTCATGCTGGTCATGCCGCTGACCGGATGGATCATGTCCTCCGCCGGGGATCGGCCCCTGAACTGGTTCTTCCTGTTCGACGTGCCCAAATTCGCCGTGTCGAAGGGCGATGCGATCGTCGGGATTTCAGGCGAGACGCATGAGATTATGGGCTTTGCCTGGGCGGCGTTGATCATCGTGCATGTGCTGGCGGCGCTGCGGCATCATTTCATCCTGAAAGACAATGTGCTGCGGCGGATGATTTGATCGGTGCCTGGAAGGGTGGAGGGTGGACGGTCTGCTTCGCGCTGCTTTCCTTGAAGTACACCGTGCTCCTGCGAAGGCAGGAGTCCAGTCCCGCCCTCTGTGGATCATCGCACCGTAGGAACTGGACTCCTGCCGTCGCAGGAGCACATATCGCTTGGTGACGGCAAATGGCCGAAAACAGCCTAAGACCTAAACCATCTCGCCCGTCAGCAGCCGCGGCAGCGCGCCGGATTTTCCCCGCGCTTCGGCCATGAAGCGGTTCTTGAGCAGGGACGTGCGCTGCACCGTCGCCAGTCCCGCACGGCGGACAAGCGAGGGAATGCGCCCCGGCACATCGAACAGCCGGACCAGCCCGTCCATCGCCACGCTGGTCATCATCGCGTCAAGACCCCGCCAGCGCTGATAGCGCGTCAGCAATTGCGCATCGCCCGGATCGAGGCCGAGCCGCATGCCCTCCACCAGAACCTCCACCAGCGCGGCGACATCGCGGAAGCCGAGGTTGAGACCCTGCCCTGCAATCGGGTGGATCGCATGGGCGCTATCCCCGACGAGGGCCAGGCGCGTGTCGGTGATCCGCGCCGCATGGTGGAAACCGAGCGGATAGCTGGAGCGCGGCCCGGCCAGCGAGATTTCACCCAGGAAGCCGCCCATTCGCTTCTGCGCCTCCGCCAGCCAGGCGCGTTCGGAGAGTTTGAGCATGGCCGGAGCCTGTTCCGTGGGCACCGTCCAGACGATGGCGGAGCGGGTGCCCGGCAGCATCGGCAGCAGCGCGAAAGGGCCGCCGGGATAGAATATCTCATAAGCCGTGTTGGCGTGCGGCACTTCATGATCGATGGCGGTCACCATCGCGACATGCTTGTAGTTCCAGCGCGTGGTGCGGATGCCCGCAGCCTCGCGGGTCGGGCTGTTGCGCCCCTCAGCCGCGACCAGCAGCGCGCCGTGAATGGTTTCGCCGCTGGCGAGGGTCAGCGTCACGCCGTCGGCATTGCGCTCGACATGCAGTGCCCGGTCGGGCTGGAAGCGGGTGAGATTTTCCGCCTTGCTCCCCGTCTGCGCCAGGGCGACGCGCAGGTCGCGATTGGGGAACATGATCCCCATCACGCCGTCATCCGCATCCGGCGCGAAGTCGAGCGCGCCCGGTTCCAGACCGTCGCTGACCCAGATGCGATCGATTGGGCAACCCTTGCCTTCCAGATGGTCTGCCACGCCTATGGCCGACAGCATGGCGAAACTGGTGGAGCTGATGGCCGAAACCCGCCCGTCGAAACCGGCGGCGGTGGTCTCCACCGGATTGGCCGGATCGATCACGGCGCAGCGCACGCCATGGCCGGAAAGCGCGATGCCAAGGGTCAGGCCGACCAGGCCACCACCCAAAATGACGACGTCGAAGCGTTGCATGAGGGCGGTTCTAGGCGGTTGGGACGGGATTGGGAAGCGACCAGTTACTCCGTGCTCCTGCCTGCGCAGGAGCACGATCTCATTTTTTAAAGCTTGCGCACCCAGTTCGCCGGATCGGCCACCGTGCCGCGCTGGATGCCGGTGAGGTCGGCGCGCAGCGCTTCGGTGACGATGCCGCCGTCGCCATTGCCGATGGTGAAGGCGCCATCGACGCTCTTCACCGTGCCGATCGCGGTCACGACCGCCGCCGTGCCGCAGGCGAAGGCTTCGCGCAGCTTGCCGCTGGCGGCGTCGGCCCTCCACTGGGCGAAACTATATAGTTCCTCGCGCACGTCATGCCCCTTGGCGCGGGCGAGCGAAATGATGCTGTTGCGGGTGATGCCCGGCAGGATCGTGCCGGAAAGCGGCGGGGTGACGATCGATCCGTCATCCATCACGAAGAAGACGTTCATGCCGCCCAATTCCTCGACCCACTTGTTCTCGGCGGCATCGAGGAACACGACCTGATCGCAGCCGTGGCCGATCGCCTCCTTCTGCGCGACCAGCGAAGCGGCATAGTTGCCGCCGCATTTGGCGGCGCCGGTGCCGCCACGCGCCGCGCGGGTGAAATGCTCCGACACCCAAAGCGTGACCGCCTTCTTGCCGCCCTTGAAATAGGCGCCGGCGGGCGAGGCGATGACGCAGAAAATATATTCGTTCGCCGGGCGCACGCCCAGGAAGGTCTCGCTCGCGAACATGAAGGGGCGCAGGTACAGGCTGCCCTCGCCGCCCGGAATCCAGTCGGCGTCGATCTTCACCAGTTCCTCGACTGCTTCCATGAACAGGTCTTCGGGCAGGACCGGCATGGCCATGCGCTCGGCCGATTCAGCGAAACGGCGGGCATTTTCCTCCGGCCGGAACATGGCGATGCTGCCATCCTCCAGGCGATAGGCCTTCATCCCTTCGAAGATTTCCTGCGCATAGTGCAGCACGGCGCAGGCGGGATCGAGCTGGAACGGTTCGCGCGGGCCGATGCTGTGGCTGTGCCAGCCCTGCCCCTCGGTATAGCGAATCGTGACCATATGGTCGGTGAAGAGTTTTCCGAAACCGGGGTCCGCCAGCAATACCGCGCGCTGGTCAGCCGATACAGCCTTGCTGCTGCGGGTGACGGTGAAGCGCGATGTCTGCTGGACGTCCATGATGAAAGCTCCTTTGGGTTGGACGGGCCGCCTATGTCACAGATGGCGGCGCGAAACAATCGGTCAATATTACTGACCCATATAGCTGCCCATAGCCGATCCGATCAGGGTGGCATCTTGGCGCTGGGGCGTGGCGCGGCTATCGCTGGGCCATGCACTTTTTTTCCGACAATGCGACGCCGGTCTGCCCGGAGGTGATGGCGGCCATCGCGGCGGCCGACCACGCCGACCATGGCTATGACGGCGATGCCTGGAGCGGGCGGCTGAACGGTGCCTTTTCCGCGCTGTTCGACACGGAAGCGGTGGCGCTGTGGATCGCGACCGGCACGGCGGCGAACAGCATCGCGCTGGCCTGCCTCTGTCCGCCCTATGGCGGGGTGCTGTGCCATGAGGAAGCGCATATCGTCGTCGACGAATGCGGCGCGCCCGGTTTCTACACCCATGGCGCGACCCTGATGGCCTTGCCAGGCGAGGGCGCCAAATTGTCGCCCGAGGCAGTGACCGAACGGTTGAAGGCGATCCGGCCCGATGTGCATCAGGTGCCGGCGCGGGCGATCAGCATCACGCAGGCGACCGAATATGGGCTGGCCTATACGCCCGATGAGGTGGCGGCGCTGAGCGCGGTGGCGCATGAGCATGGGTTGGGCTTCCATATGGACGGAGCGCGCTTCGCCAATGCGGTGGCGCATCTGGGTTGCCATCCGGGCGATGTAACCTGGCGGGCGGGGGTCGACATACTCTCCTTCGGCTGCGTCAAGAATGGCGGGATGATCGGGGAGGCTTTGGTCTTTTTCGGAGATCAGGCGCCAGCGCGTGCGGCCGAGGCGGCGCGCTGGCGCAAACGGGCGGGGCATCTCTTTTCCAAGGGACGCTATCTGGCCGCGCAGTTGCTGGCGATGGTCGAGGGCGATCTCTGGCTCCGCAATGCGCACGCGGCCAATGCGGCGGCGCAGGCTTTGGCGGAAGGCGCGGCCGGACGACTGATGCATCCGGTCGAGGCCAATGAACTGTTCGTGCGGCTCACCTCCGCCGAAAGGGCGCAGTTGCGTGCCCAGGGCTTCGATTTCTACGACTGGGGCGAGGATGCGGCGCGGCTCGTCACCAACTGGTCGCAGGATGCCGCGAGCGTGAAGCCTTTGGCCGATGCGCTCGGAGCCCTGAAGGGATGAGCGAGGGCAAGGGCGTCGCCTTGCCCTTCATCCTGGTCACGCTGATCTGGAGTTCCACCTGGATCGTGATCCGCGACCAGATCGGCAATGTCCCCGCGAGCTGGTCGGTCTGCTATCGCTTCCTGCTGGCCGGGGTGGCCATGGCGATCTTCGCCAGGGTGCGGCGCGTGCCGCTCAATATCGGCGGCAAGGGGCTGGTCTTCGCCGGGTTGCTGGGCGTGGCGCAGTTCGTGATGAACTTCAATTTCGTCTATCGCGCCGAGCATTATCTGACATCCGGCGTGGTGGCGGTGGTCTATGCGATGCTGCTGATCCCAAACAGCATCCTTGCCTTCCTCTTCTTCCGCCAGCCGGTGAGCCGGGCCTTTGTCGCCGGATCGGTGGTGGCGGTGACGGGCATCGCGCTGATGCTGGCGCATGAAGCGGCGAGCGTCAGGCCGGACATGGTACTGCTGGGCACCGCTTTCTCGGTCGCCGGGCTGCTAAGCGCTTCGGCCGCCAATGTGATGCAGGGGATGGAGATTGCCCGGCGGCTGCCGATGGTGGCGGTGCTGGCCTGGGCGATGCTGATCGGCGCGGCGGTGGATGCGCTGTTTGCATGGATCACCACCGGGCCGCCGGTTTTCGAACCGCGAATCGGCTATGTGCTGGGGATAGGCTGGCTGGGACTGGCGGGGTCGGTCGTGACCTTCCCGCTTTATTTCCGGCTGATCCAGAGGATGGGTGCGGGGCGCGCGGCCTATAGCAGCGTGCTGATCCCGGTGATCGCCATGCTGATCTCCACGCTGGTCGAGGGTTATCGCTGGACGGCGCTGGCGGGTGCGGGCGCTTTGCTCGCCATCATCGGGATGGTCATCGCTCTACGGACGAAACAGGCCTAGCGGCGGACGCCTGGCTGATAGAACCGCTTGGCGGCGTTGACCTTGTCGATCAGGCTGGCGAGCGGGACTGGCGCGGACGTGGCGCGTTCGGGCAGGGTCAGGCCGTTGATGCGCTGGCCCAGGGCAGTGAAGGCGTGATCGAAGCGGTCCATCTGACTCAAGTCCCATGCAAAGCTGACAGGACCGTCATCGGGCCAGCATGGTTAAGAAGGCGTTAGCAATGACCTGTCCTTGCGACGGGCCGAGTCAAAGGCAGGCGGGCAGCCCTTCGCGATAGGTCGGATAGCGGGGGGACCAGCCCAGCAGGCGCTTGGCCCGCCCGTTCGCGACGCGGCGGTTTTCGGCATAAAAGGATTGCGCCATGGGCGTGAGCTGGGCTTCCTCCAGCGTCAATAGCGGCGGAACCGGCAGGCCCAGCATGGCGCAGGCCGTTTCGATCAGCCGGTTCTGCGCACAGGGCAGGTCGTCCGAAAGATTGTAGATGCCGGGCGACCCCTGGTGGAGCGAGGCGATGATGCCCGCGACGATGTCATCGACATGGGCGCGGCTGAAGACCTGATCGGGCAGGTCGATGCGATGCGCCCGCCCTTCCCGCACGCGGTCGAGCACCGAACGTCCGGGGCCGTAAATGCCGGGCAGGCGGAAACGGCGCAGATCGGGGCGAAGCGCGCCCCAACCGGCATCGGCCTGCGCCCGGGCGGCGCGGCGGCCCAGGCGCAGCGGGGTGGCTTCATCCACCCATGCGCCCGCCGCATCGCCATAGACGCCGGTGGAGGAGAGATAGCCGGTCCAGATCGCGGGCGCGGCGGCGATGGCGGCGCCGTAGCGGGTCAAGACAGGATCGGCGTCACCCTCGGGCGGGACGGAGGAGAGGATGTGGGTGGCCTGCGCGATGGCCGCACGGACGGCGCTTTCGTCATCGAAGGCGAGCGCGTCGGCATCGGCGGTGCGGCGGACGCCGGTGACGTGCCAGCCATCGGCGCGCAAGCGGGCAGCAAGACGCGATGCGGTATAGCCCAGCCCCAGGATCAGCATATGGGGCATAAACAGCTATCCTCAGACCGTGAAGCTCTCGCCGCAGCCGCAGCTGCCCTTGGCATTGGGGTTGTTGAAGACGAAACCGGCGGTGAAGTCGTCTTCCACCCAGTCCATGGTCGATCCAACCAGATAGAGCACCGACGCGCCGTCGATGTAGAAGGTGCCGCCGGGGGTTTCGATCTTCTCGTCGAACCTGGCTTCCTCGCTCACATAATCGACCGAATAGGCAAGGCCCGAGCAGCCGCGGCGCGGGGTGGAGAGCTTGACGCCGATCGCGTCTTCGGGGGCATCGGCCATCAGGTCAGCGATGCGCTGCTCGGCGGCGGGCGTCAGGATGACGGCGGCGGGGCGAGCGCGGATTTTGGTGTCGCCATTGGGAGTAGGGGTCATCAGAGCATTCCCAGTTCGAGCTTGGCTTCGTCCGACATTTTCTGCGGATCCCATGGCGGATCCCAGACGAGGTTCACCTGCGCATCGCCCACGCCCGGCACCGCGCCGACGCGCAGTTCGACTTCGCCCGGCATGGATTCGGCCACCGGGCAATGCGGCGTGGTCAGCGTCATGGTGACGACGGCATGGCCGTCCTCCGTGACGTCGACGCCGTAGACCAAGCCCAGATCATAGATATTGACCGGGATTTCCGGGTCGTAGATTTCCTTGAGCGCATCGATGATCGCATCGTAAAGGCTGCCGCCCGGCTCGCCCTTGGGCGTTTCAATGGGCTTGGCGCTCAGGAATCCGTCGAGATAGTCGCGCTGGCGCTGGCCAGAATCAGAAGCTTCCTCGACACGCGCCTTGGGCGGGGTGTTCACCGCCTCGACCTCTTCCATCAATATCTTCCGCTCTTCGCTCATCCGAAGATTTTCCTCACTCGTTCTATGCCTTTGACCAGCGCATCCACATCGCTTTCGTCGCTGTAGATGCCGAAGCTGGCCCGTGCCGTAGCCTCGACGCCGAGATGACGCATCAGCGGCTGCGCGCAATGATGCCCCGCCCGGATCGCCACGCCCGTTTCGTCCAATATGGTGCCGACATCATGCGGATGCACCCCCTCAACCTCGAAGGAGAGGATGCCCGCCGAATCCTCCGGCCCGAAGACGCGCACGCTGTTGAGGCTTTCCAGCGCCACCCGCGCCTTGGCGACCAGCGCGCATTCATGGGCGTGGATCGCGTCAAGGCCGATGGCCTGCACATAATCGATCGCCGCCGACAGGCCGACGACGCCGGTGATATGCGGCGTCCCCGCCTCGAACCGGGTCGGCGCGGGCGCGTAGGTGGTTTTCTCGAACGTCACCTTGTCGATCATCGATCCGCCGCCCTGATAGGGCGGCATGGCGTCGAGCAGATCCTTGCGCGCCCAGAGCGCGCCGATGCCGGTAGGACCGTAGAGCTTGTGCGCGGAAAAGACGTAGAAATCGCAGTCCAACGCCTGCACATCGACGGCAAGGCGCGGGACGGCCTGGCAGCCGTCAATCAGGATCTTCGCGCCAACGCTGTGGGCAATGTCGGCGGCGCGGCGCACATCGAGGACGCTGCCCAGCACGTTCGACACATGGGCCAACGCGACCAGCTTGTGTTGCGGCGTGATCATCGCCTGCATGGCGTCGAGATCGATCTTGCCGTCCGCCGTGAGCGGCACGACGTCGATCTGCGCGCCTTGCCTTTCGGCCACGATCTGCCAGGGGACGATATTGCTGTGATGCTCCAGCATCGAGAGCAGGATGCGGTCGCCGCTTTCAAGCTGCGTACCCGCCCAGCTTTGGGCGACGAGGTTGATGCCCTCGGTCGCGCCGCGGACGTAGACAATCTCGCTGTCCGACGCCGCTCCGATGAAGTTCGCGACCTTGCGGCGCGCCGCCTCATAGGCAAGCGTCATATTGGCCGAGCGCTCATAGACGCCGCGATGGACTGTCGCATAGTCCGGGCCATAGGCGCGGGCGATGGCGTCGATTACAGCGTTGGGCTTCTGCGCGGTGGCGGCGCTGTCGAGATAGTGCCAGCTGCCGACGCCGGGGAAATCATCCCGCAAGCGCAACGCTTGAGCCAGATCGGTCATACCAGCGTCTCCAGCTTGGCGATCGCGGCGGCTTCGAGCCTGTCCTTGACCGCTTCGTCGGCGACATCATCGAACACGCCCGCGACAAAGGCTTTCAAGAGCAGCGTCTTGGCCGTCGCCGGGTCCATGCCGCGCGAGGCCATGTAGAAGAGCGCTTGGCGGTCCAGCTCGCCCACGGTCGCGCCATGGGCGCATTTCACGTCGTCGGCGTAGATTTCCAGCTCCGGCTTGGCATTGGCCGTAGCGGTGCGGTCGAGCAGCATCGCCTTGACCGACTGGAAGGCGTCGGTGCGCTGCGCGTCGCGGGCGACATTGATGCTGCCCAGATAGCTGCCGGTAGCGTGCTGGCCCAAGATTGAGCGGATGGTCTGGCCGCTGGTCGAGTCCGGCTTCGCATGGGTGACGGCGGTGATGATCTCCAGAGTCTGGTCGCCGCCACCGATGATCGCGCCGTTCAGCTCGAAATGCGCGTTGCTTCCCAGCGTGACGGTGAAGGTCGCGCGACCGAATTTACCGCCGATGTTGAGGACATGGAAATCACAGCGCGCGCCGTCGGCGATGGTGATGACATAGTCATGCACCGCCGCCGCGCCTTCGGCCGCGTCCTGCAACAGATGATGGCGCGCCGTTTCCCCAGCGGCCACATAGATGCGCGTCGGCGCGGGCGTCGGCCAGATGGCGGCCAGCGCGTCGAGATCGCTGTAGCGCCATTCTTCAGCCTTGCGCGTGGGAAGGGTGAGCGTGGTCACGCGGCCACCACCTCCGCATAACCCTCGCGCTCCAACTCCAGCGCCAGTTCGGGGCCGCCCGACTTCACGATCCGACCGCCGGCAAGCACATGGACGAAGTCCGGCTTCACATAGTCGAGCAGGCGCTGATAGTGGGTGATGAGCAGCACCGCCTTGTCGGGCTTGCGCATGATGGCGTTGATGCCCGCGCCCACGATCTTGAGCGCGTCGATGTCGAGGCCGGAGTCGGTCTCGTCCAATATCGCCAGCCTGGGGTCGAGAATGCCCATCTGCACCATTTCGGCGCGCTTCTTCTCGCCGCCCGAAAAGCCGACATTCACCGGACGCTTCAGCATCTCCATGTCGAGGCCGAGCAGGGCGGCCTTTTCCTTGGCGAGCTTGATGAATTCGCCGCCGTTCAGTTCCTTCTCGCCCCGCGCGCGGCGCTGCGAATTGAGGCTCTCGCGCAGAAATTGCAGGTTGGAGACGCCCGGAATCTCGACCGGATATTGGAAGCCCAGGAACAGCCCTGCGGCGGCACGCTCATGCGGCTCCAGCTCGAACAGGTCTTGCCCTTCGAAGGTCGCGGTGCCACCGGTCACGTCATAGTTCGGACGGCCGCCCAGCGTATAGGCCAGCGTCGACTTGCCCGCGCCATTCGGCCCCATGATCGCATGGATTTCGCCCGCCTTGATGGAGAGCGACAGTCCTTTCAGGATCGCCTTGCCGTCGATTTCGTTCGAGAGATTATCGATCGTCAGCATCATTCACACCCCAAAAAATCAACGACTCTGCGCGCGCTGGAGCGTCCGCGCGGTCCAGAAAGCCATGTCCCGCACATCGCCCGGCGCCGGGAACAGCGTGTCGATGTGGCGCTTGATCGGCATATAGGGCCACCAGTCGGCGCCGGCTTCGGGCGCGCCCTTTTCCAGCAGGCCGGTCACGAATTCGGTCACCGGACCCATGCGGGCGAGATTGGGCGCCTTGGCCTTGTGGAAGGTCTTGTCGCTGCGCAGCTTCTCGGTGAAGGCGACATCGCCCTGCTCCAGCGCGGCGCGGCATTCGGCCTGATAGGCGTCGAGATCACCAAAATCCTTGGCGGCGCGGGCGGCAAGCTCGCCCTCTTCCAGCTCATAATCCTCGGTCAGGATGCGGATCGCGGCGGTCCATGCCTGGCCATTGCCGACATCCTCCGCAAAATCGGCGAGGGCATCCTGAATATCGTCTTCGTCGCTCAACGTGATTGTCCTTGAGAGTGGGAAAGCCCCTCCCCTTCAGGGGAGGGGTTGGGGTGGGGGCTCGCCCAACGATCCGGCGCCTGTTGGAGCGCGCCAAGGATCGCGGCGCAAACCCCTTCGATATTCTGCCTCACGTCATGGTTGGCGATGCGAATGATGCTGTAGCCCATTGCATTCAACGCCTCATCACGCGCCTTGTTCGATTCCACGCTATGCGTATCGCCATCGACTTCGACGATCAGCGCTTTTTGCGGGCAGAGGAAATCCGCAATGAACGGACCGATCACGGTCTGGCGGCGGAATTTGTAACCGCCGAGTTGTGAGCGGGACAGCTTTGACCAGAGGCGCTTTTCCGGTTCGGTCGGTTCGCGGCGCATTTCGCGAGCGAAAGCCGCTAACTGAGCGAGGCGTCCAGTCGACAGCCCCCACCCCCGGCCCCTCCCCTGAAGGGGAGGGGAGCCCAAGCGCTTTGCCTGATCGAGAGGCGTCAACTCCCTCAACCGACCGACCCTTCCAGCGAAATGCCCAGCAGCTTCTGCGCCTCGACGGCAAACTCCATCGGGAGCTGTTGCAGCACTTCCTTGGCAAAGCCGTTCACGATCAGCGAGACCGCGCTTTCCTGATCCAGCCCGCGCTGCATCGCGTAGAAAAGCTGGTCGTCGCTGATCTTGCTGGTGGTCGCCTCATGCTCGATCTGGGCGGAGGGATTGCGCACTTCGATATAGGGCACGGTATGCGCGCCGCACAGGTCGCCCAGCAGCAGGCTGTCGCACTGGGTGAAGTTGCGCACGCCCTCCGCGCCCGGCGCCACGCGCACCAGGCCGCGATAGGTGTTGTTCGACCGCCCCGCCGAAATACCCTTGGACACGATGGTCGAGCGGCTGCCCTTACCATTGTGGATCATCTTGGTGCCGGTGTCGGCCTGCTGCATGTTGTTGGTCAGCGCCACCGAGTAGAACTCGCCCACGCTGTTCTCGCCGTTCAGCACGCAGCTTGGATATTTCCAGGTGATGGCCGAGCCGGTTTCCACCTGGGTCCAGCTGACCTTGCTGTTGCGGCCCTGGCAGAGCGCCCGCTTGGTCACGAAATTATAGATGCCGCCCTTGCCGTTCTCATCGCCGGGATACCAGTTCTGGACGGTGGAATATTTGATCTCCGCATCGTCCAGCGCGACCAGTTCGACCACGGCGGCGTGGAGCTGATTCTCGTCGCGCATCGGCGCGGTGCAGCCTTCGAGATAGGAGACATACGCCCCCTCGTCCGCAACGATCAAAGTGCGTTCAAACTGCCCCGTATTTTCCGCGTTGATGCGGAAATAGGTGCTGAGTTCCATCGGGCAGCGCACACCCTTGGGAATGTAGACGAAGGTGCCGTCGGAAAAGACCGCGCAATTCAAGGTCGCGAAATAATTGTCGTGCATCGGCACGACCTTGCCCAGCCACTTCTTCACCAGATCGGGATATTCGCGCACCGCCTCACTGATCGAGCGGAAGATGACGCCCGCCTCCTCCAGCTCCTTGCGGAAGGTGGTGGCGACCGAGACGCTGTCGAACACCGCGTCGACCGCGACCTTGCGGCTGCCCTTGACGCCAGCCAGCACTTCCTGCTCGGCAATAGGAATGCCCAGCTTCTGATAGGTCGCCAATATCTCAGGATCGACCTCATCCAGCGAATTCAGCTCCGCCTTCTTCTTCGGCTCGGCGTAATAATAGGCGTCCTGATAGTCGATCGGCGGGATGTTGAGCTTGGCCCACTCCGGCGGGTCCATCGTCTGCCATAGGGCAAAGGCCTTCAGCCGCCATGCCAGCAGCCATTCCGGTTCCTTCTTCTTGGCCGAAATGAAGCGGACCGTATCTTCGTTCAGCCCCTTGGGCGCGAAGTCCTGCTCGATGGCCGAGGACCAGCCATGCTCGTAGGTGGAGGCGCGATCGGCGGCCTCATGCGCTTCGAGATTGCGAACAGTGGTTGCTTCTTCGGTCATGCCATTTCTCTGGTAAGGCTGGCGATCGTCACCCGGGCCAAAGCCGATCGGATCGCATTGTTCGCGACGTTCATATGCGGGCGCACGCGGCAGTCCTGCTCCAGCGAGCAGTCATGCGCGCCATGGTCCGCGCAGGCGGTCATGGCGATGGGGCCTTCCACCGCCTCCACCACATCGGCCAGCGTGATCGCGGCGGGAGGACGGCTGAGACGCACGCCGCCGCCGGTGCCCCGGCTCGATTCGAGCAGGCCGGCGGCAGAAAGACGGCTCACCAGCTTCTGCGCGGTGGGCAGCGGAATGCCGGTTTCGGCGCTCAGCGTGGTCGCGTTCATCTTCGCCGCACCGCAATGGCGAGCGGCGGCCGACATCAGCACCACGGCATAATCTGCGAAACTCGAAAGCCTCATGACCTGCGTCTTGCGAACCATTCTCAAATCGGATCGAATCAATCCGATTGGCATGTGGTCCCGCCAGCGGACGGAATCAAGGCATTTTTGCTTGGGTGAGGGCGCTAGCTGAAACGGTTGATCACAGCCACGTCTCCGCCCAGCGACCGGCGCAGCAAGGTGAGCTGCGCCACGGCGCTCGGTTCAGTCTGCAACTGATGCGGGGTCAGGCCGATGAAATGCTTGATCTCCCGAATGAAATGCGACTGGTCGTAGAAGCGCCCGTCATCGCACAGCGCCTGCCAGCTTTCATGGTCGAGCGCGATCCGCGCGCTGCACCGGAGCGCGCGATATTTCCGCGCCAGCAGCTTGGGCGGGCAGCCATAATATTTGTTGGTGAGCCGGGCGAGCTGGCGCGGCGACAGGCCGGTGATATCGGCCAAGGTCTCGATCCGCGGGGAGCCTTCCCCCATCAGCCAGCCGTCCACCGCCTCCAGCAGCCGCCATGTCGATTCGGGCAGCGGGACCAGCCTTTCCGCCAGGAAGGACCAGCAAAGCGCCGCCATCGCCTCCGCATCGGCGGCGGCGCGCAGCTTTTCCAGCAGATCCCGATATCCCGGAAGATGCCCCATATCCTTTACCCGATCGGTCAGGGCACTGGCATCGCCCCCATGCAGCGCGATCCATCCCGCCGGAAGCAGGGAAATGCCGACCACCCGGCCGGGGCCGTTCAATTCGAACCGGGTCGCGCCCAGGGTCGGACCCAACAGGCAGACTTCAGGGGTCGGCGCGATCTTTCCGTCGTGAAAATGATAGTCGCCGCTATTTTCCAGCATGAAGCGAAGTTGCGGCACGTCGGCGCGGGTCACATCGGAATAATGATCGGCCGTTTCGGTAAAGATATAAAGCGAGCCGAAATAGGCGTTGAGTTGTTCGGGCAGCGCGAAGTAGCGCAAACGCACCGGTCCTTGCGCCGCATCGACGGTATAGGACAATGGCGCCTGACCATCTTTTGCCGTGATATTTGGCGCCCCCCCGGGCGCTTCGCTGTTATGCGACCCCATATCTCACCCCAGCACGCAATATGCGCCATCGCCGCCAAGGTGCAAGGGCTATGCTTAACGGAATATCACTTTCCGTCCTGTCCGGAGACGATGGAACGGGACGTCTCATAAAAATGACCCGGCAGTTTTCACCGCCGGGTCAGGAAAAGGTCTCGTCAGCCAAATGGCCTAGAGCCTTCGGGTCGCAGGACTCTCTTACGTCCGAATCGGGGAAATTTTATTGGATGGATCGGACATTAGCCGGACCAAAACGGGACGAATCCCAATGAATCTTGTTAAGAAATGACGATCCTTCCCCACTGTTGCCGCGTTGCAACAGCGACTCGACGCCGGCCTTCCGCGCTGGCATAGCGCCGCCATGTCCTACAGCCTGATCCGCCCCCTGTTTTTCGCGCTGGAAGCCGAGCGCGCCCATCATCTGTCCATCAAATTGCTGCGCCTGATGCCGGTGCCTCCCGCGCTGGAACCCGATTCGATGCTGGCGCAGACGGTGGCGGGCATCGCCTTTCCCAATCCGGTGGGTCTGGCGGCGGGTTATGACAAGGAAGGGCTGGTCGCGCACAAGATGCACGGGCTGGGCTTCGGCTTTGCCGAACTGGGGACGCTGACACCGCTGCCGCAGCCGGGCAATCCGCTGCCCCGGCTGTTCCGGCTGGTCGAGGATCGGGCGGTGATCAACCGCATGGGCTTCAACAATGGCGGCCAGGCGGCGGCGGCGGAGCGGATCGCGAAGCGCAAGCGGCCAGGCGGTCCGGTCATCGGCATCAATATCGGCGCCAACAAGGATGCCGCCGACCGAATCGCGGATTATGCCACGGGCGTGATCTGCATGGCGCCGCTGGCCGATTATCTGACGGTCAACATCTCCTCCCCCAATACGCCGGGGCTGCGCGCCTTGCAGGATCGGGCCGCGCTGGACCAGTTGCTGGGCGCGGTCATGGCGGCGCGGGGATCGAATCGCACTCCCATTTTCCTGAAGGTCGCCCCCGATCTGGAACCAGCCGATGTCGAGGATATCGCCGCCGCCTGTCTCGACCACCGGATCGACGCGCTGATCGTTTCCAACACCACCATTTCCCGGCCTTCGCTGCGGTCCGCGCAGGCTGGCGAGGCGGGCGGCCTGTCGGGCGCGCCGCTGCACGATCTGGCGCTGCAAAAACTGCGCGACTTCCGCCGGGCGCTAGGCACGCGCCTGCCGCTGATCGGCGTGGGGGGCATCGCCAATGCGGAGCAGGCCTATGCCCGCATCCGCGCCGGGGCGAGCCTGATCCAGCTCTACAGCGCCCTGGTCTATGAGGGGCCTTATCTCGCCAAGCGGATCAATGCGGGCCTGAAAGCGCTGATGGCGCGTGACGGGGTCAGGAATATCAGCGAGATAGTGGGTATCAACGCCTGATCCGTCATATGGGTTGCAGACCGCAACGCAGCGATTAGGGTGCCGGACATGACTTCTCGCCTTTTCGGCCTGCTGGCTCCCTTCGCTCTTTATGCCCTCGTTCCTGCCCCGCTCGCGGCGCGGGAGCCGGTTTCGGTCAACGTCACCGTCTCCGCCGCCGATCCCCGCGCCGCCGAGGCCGGGCAGGAAATATTGCGCAGGGGCGGCAGCGCCACCGACGCCGCCATCGCCATGATGCTGACGCTCAATGTCGTCGAACCGCATAATAGCGGCATCGGCGGCGGCGGCTTCCTGATGCATCATGACGGGCGGACCGGCGTGCTGGAATCGATCGACGGGCGCGAAACCGCCCCGGCGGCAGCGCGGCCCGACCGTTTCATGGGGGCGGACGGCCAACCCCTGCCCTTCCGCCAAGCATGGCCGGGCGGCTATTCCGTCGGGGTGCCCGGCAATTTGCGGCTGGCCTGGGACGCGCATCGCAAATGGGGCAAGCTGCCCTGGGCCGACCTGTTCCAGCCCGCCATCCGCTTTGCCGAACAGGGGTTCGAACTGCGCCAGCGGCTCGACACGGCGATGAAGGCGGTGGCGCCGGTCTGGGCGGACTTTCCCGAAATCCAGAAATATTTCTGGATCGACGGCAAGCCCGCGCCGATGGGGACGATCCTCAAGAACCCGCCGCTCGCCGCATTGTTCAGGCGAATCGCGGCGGAGGGGCCGGACGCCTTCTATCTGGGTGACAATGCCAGGGCGATTGCCGAAACGGTCAGCAACGCGCCCAAAAACCCGGTGCCGATGACGGAGGCCGACCTCGCTGGCTATCAGGCCAAGCCACGCAAGCCGGTTTGTGGTCCTTATCGCATCTATACGGTCTGCGGCATGGGTCCGGCTTCGGCGGGCGGGATCACCGTTTTGCAGGTGCTGGGCATGGTCGAGCGATTCCCGTTGGCGCAATGGGGCAAGGACGATCCCCGGTCCTGGCATGTGATCGGGGAGGCAATGCAACTCGCTTATGCCGATCGCGACACTTATCTGGGCGATCCCGAGTTCGTGTCGGTGCCGATCGCCGGGTTGATCGATCCCGCCTATCTGAAGCAGAGATCGGCGCTGATTTCCATGGGCAAGGCGCTCAATGACTATCGCCCCGGCACGCCGCCTGGCGCGGGGAAGCGCACCGCCGCCCTGCCCCAGCCGGAATCGGGCACCAGCCATTTCGTCGCGGTGGACCGCAATGGCGATATCGCCGCCTGGACCTCCACCATCGAAAGCTTCTTCGGCAGCCAGCTTGTGGCCAATGGCGTGATCCTGAACAATGAGCTGACCGATTTCAGCTTCACGCCCGAAAAGGACGGCGCACCCGTCGCCAACCGGGTCGAGCCGGGCAAGCGACCGCTGTCGTCCATGTCGCCCACCATCGTCTATGACGCGGCGGGGACGCCCATCTTCACCGTCGGCGCGGCGGGGGGAAAGACCATCATCATGCAGGTCGCAAAGGCGCTGATCGCGCATTTCGACTGGGGGCTGTCCGCGCAGGATTCGATCGCGCTGGGGTTCGAATTCTTCGACAAGGACGGGCTAGTGCTGGAACAGGGCACGTCGCTGGAGGCGATGAAGGCGCCGCTGGAGAAGCTGGGGCACAAGGTATCGATCAACCGCTTCGGCCTGAAGGCCAATGCGGCGGAGCGGAGAGCGGACGGCCATTGGGTCGGCGGCGCCGATCCGCGCAGTCCGGGTGTGTCGTTACAGGAGTGAAGCGTCTTGGCGGGTCATGTTCCTGCGAAGGCAGGAACACGGCAATGCTTCACCCCTTCAAATCCAGCCCGGCGACATTGAACTGGAAGGGGAAGCTCTTGTCCTTCGGTCCCACCACCAGATTCACTTTGATCGTCTTACTGTCCTTGATCGCGCCATAGGCTCCGGCTGCGGGCAGGACTTCGATGCCGTCCTTATTATCCGTCATCCGTCCCTTCCATTCATGCGTCTTGCCGTCATCCGTGGTGGCCGTGACGCTGCAATCGGACAGGTCGCAGGTAAAAGGCGCGCCGACCAGCTTGACGGTGACGTCCGCCTCTCCCTTTTCCATCGGCTGGACCAGCAGGACGGAAAAAGTGTCCGCCGCCGTCATGGTCTGGACCGTGTTGGCGCTGCCGATATAGGCGACCTTGACCTTTCCATGCTCGCCGCTCTCATATTTCCAGACCTGCCCGATCTGGTCGCGCTGGGTCGGCGCCTTGTCCTCCGGCGAGGAGCAGGCAGCGACCAGTCCCACGGCGGCCAGTGCCCAGAGGGTGCGCATCTTTTCTCTCCTATCCCGTCGTCATTACGGGAGGAGAACGCATCAGCCGGGCCCGGTTTCCCTCGGTTCAGCTATAGCGCGAGGCGGTTTCCCGGATCAGCGCGATCATGTTGGGAATACCCTGCGTCCGGTTGGAGCTGAGCTGGTTGCGAAGATCGAAGGGCGAAAGCGCAGATTCGATGTCGGTCGCGGCGATCGCGGCGGGCGCCCGGTCCTGCACCGTCAGCAGCACCAGCGCGATAATCCCCTTGGTGATCGCCGCATTGCTGTCCGCCAGGAAATGGAGCCGGCCCCCATCGGCGGAATCGGCGTCCAGCACCGTGGGATAGACCCACACCGCCGCCGAACAGCCCCTGACCAGCGTCGCATCGGTCTTGAGTGCGTCGGGCATGGGTTCCAGAGCCCGGCCAAGATCGATCAGCAGCCGATAGCGGTCGTCGGCATCGAGAAATTCATATTCCTCGTAAAGATCGGCAAGGACGGCGTGATCGGTCATAGCCGCCATATAGGAGGAAAAGCGGCGGAAGAAAGCCGCTTTTCCTCCTTCGAAGCATTAGAGGTCCACGCCCGCGGCAATGGCTTCCAGCTTGCGGATGCGTTCCTTGAGGTCCGCCACCTCGATCCGCGTGGCGGCCGATGGCGGCGCGGTTTCATCCGTCCGCCGCGCCAGTTCCGCGCGCTTGAGATCCAGCCAGCCGTTCCAGCCCCGCAGGGTGGTCATGGCGACGATGACGAGTCCCGACAAACCCGCCACCGCCAATGTCAGAGTGATAAGGGGGTCCTGCATATTGTCCTCCCTAAGGCATGTTTCCTTCAGGCCGCGTCAGTCGCGGTCCCTGAGCTTGTCGAATTCCCGCTCCAGCGCGGTGGAGCCGTCGGTCGCCAGCCGTTCCAGCACGGCGACGCGATCCTTGAGCGCCTTCACCTCCGCCTGCAGCCGTTCCGCTTCCGGATCGGGGCCGCGAGACACGAAGTCTTCGCCCTTGTGCCGGCGCACGACGCCATATTTGGCGCGGACGACGCTGGCGATGGCGGTGATCGCGACGATGGCGACGACCATTTCGAACGGATTCATCTGTCTGTCTCCCTTGCTCCGCTTCGGCGCGCCCAAGGCGGCAAGCTGTGCGGCAACCGATGCGGCGCCTTCAGCTTTTCGTTTTCATGAAGTCACGCAGCCTGGTTTCGACCGGCGCCGCTATCGGTTCGATGAACGGCGTCCCCTTTGCCGCTCAACGCAGGCTGTCGATCTCATCGGCCAGGCGCGTGTTGCGGCTGGTATAATAGGTTTCGATGTCGGCCAGGCGCCGGTCGATGTCGCGGAACTTGGACCGCACATCGCGGGTGGAGCGCGCCGGGTTGGTGCGCACGCCCTGCCAGAATTTCTCGTCATCCCGGTCCGCATAAAGGCCCAGCGGCTTGTTCTCGGCAAAATAGGCGACGACGAAATAAGCGATCAGCGTCCAGGGAAAGGCTCCCATCAGCGTCACCAGCACCGCGCCGACCCGGACCCACAGCACGTCGATCCCCGTATAGTCGGCAATGCCGGCGCACACGCCCATCCACTTGCCATTCTGCTTGTCGAGATAGAATTTGGTACGACGGGCAGCCATCTCAATTCCTCCTGTCGGGATTTTGGCGGTCGAATTCATAGCCATCGTCTTGCGACGGACGGGCGGGACGGAAATCGGGATTGTCGGCGGCGACGATCCGTTCGACCGTCTGCAACCGCTCCTCCAGCCGCCGGGCGAGCAGGTGAAGATCGTCCAGCAGCTTCTCGTCCTCATCGGTGATCTTGGGCGCCTGCTTCCACTTGGTGACATAGTGGAAGATCAGCCAGGGCATGCCGATGAACAGCATGCCGCAGATCATGATGGGCAGGAACACGTCCTCCATGCGTCACTCTCCCTTTTGCATGCTGGCCTTGAGCGCGGCGAGTTCGGCATCGACCTTGTCGGACGCCTTCAGCTCGGCAATCTCTTCTTCCAGCGTCTTGGGCTGCTGGCCCAAAGTTACGGCGTCGGCGCGGCCTTCGGCCATGTCCACGCGGCGCTCCAGCATGTCGAAGCGGGCGAAGGCGTCATTCACTTTTTCACCGGCATAGGCTTCGCGGACGCGCAGCCGATTCTGGGCGCTTTCCATCCGGGTCACAAGGCTGTTCTGACGGGCGCGGGCCTCGCGCAGCTTGGCCTGGAGCTTGGCGATATCCTCTTCCGAGGCACGCAGCGCTTCGTCCAGCACCTCGATCTCGTGGGAAAGCTGTTCCGCCATGTCGGCCGCCTTCTGCTTTTCGACCAGCGCGGCCTTGGCAAGATCCTCGCGATCCTTGCTGAGCGCGAGCTGGGCCTTTTCCGTCCAGCTATCCTGCAAGCCCTGAAGCTTGGCGATATGGCGCCGCATTTCCTTCTGGTCGGCGATGGTGCGGGCGGCGGAGGCGCGCACCTCGACCAGCGTCTCCTCCATTTCGAGGATGATCATGCGGATCATCTTCGCCGGGTCTTCCGCCTTGTCGAGCAGGTCGGTGACATTGGCGGCGATGATGTCGCGGGTGCGGGAGAAAATACCCATTTGGGCTCTGTTGCAAAAATCGTGAAGCTTGAGCATGCTTGGCGGAGATTGGACGGACGGAACGATGACGGATTTCAAGTGGCGCCATTTCCAGGGTGATGTGATCCTGTGGGCGGTGCGCTGGTATTGTCGCTATCCGATCAGCTATCGCGACCTTGAGGAAATGCTGGCGGAACGCGGCATTTCGGTCGACCATACGACGATCTATCGCTGGGTCCAGTGCTACGCCCCGGAGATGGAGAAGCGGCTGCGCTGGTTCTGGCGGCGTGGCTTTGATCCGAGCTGGCGCCTGGATGAAACCTACGTCAAGGTGCGGGGCAAGTGGACCTACCTGTACCGGGCAGTCGACAAGCGGGGCGACACGATCGATTTCTACCTGTCGCCGACCCGCAGCGCCAAGGCAGCGAAGCGGTTCCTGGGCAAGGCCCTGCGAGGCCTGAAGCACTGGGAAAAGCCTGCCACGCTCAATACCGACAAAGCGCCGAGCTATGGTGCAGCGATCACCGAATTGAAGCGCGAAGGAAAGCTGGACCGGGAGACGGCCCACCGGCAGGTGAAGTATCTCAATAACGTGATCGAGGCCGATCACGGAAAGCTCAAGATACTGATCAAGCCGGTGCGCGGTTTCAAATCGATCCCCACGGCCTATGCCACGATCAAGGGATTCGAAGTCATGCGAGCCCTGCGCAAAGGACAGGCTCGCCCCTGGTGCCTGCAGCCCGGCATCAGGGGCGAGGTGCGCCTTGTGGAGAGAGCTTTTGGCATTGGGCCCTCGGCGCTGACGGAGGCCATGGGCATGCTCAACCACCATTTCGCAGCAGCCGCCTGATCGGCGCAGAGCGACAGCCTACCTCTGACTGCCGCCAATCTTTGCAACAGAGCCGGGCGGGCTATGCCGTCAATTCCAGCGCCGCCACCTGGTTCGTGACCATAGACCTGCCCGCTTCGGGCATCGCCATGGACGACGTCACCTTCTGCGAGCGGATCATCGATGAAGCCGGCGTCGCGGCGATCCCGATTTCCGCCTTCTACCCCGCCGATCCGGTGACGCACCTCGTCCGCCTCTGCTTTTCCAAGGCGGACGAGGTTCTGGATCAGGCGGTGGCGCGATTGGCGGCGTTCCGCTCGTCCTTGGCCTGAGCGCGCCGCAGGAGCGCTGCGCCGAGGACCAGCATCGCGATCAGCAGCAGGCTCTGCGCGGCGAGCATGACGCTGGGCGTCAGGGCATCCAGCACCGCCACCTTCTGGAATACCTGCGCCACCAGCACGAACAGGTTAAGCCACAGCGCCACGGTCGCGCTGATCGCATAGGCCGCCCGTGCCCAGCTTGCGCGATCAAGGGCGAAGAGCGCGACGAAGGCCACCACCAGATCGACGGTCGAGATCGCCCCCACCCCGATCGCGGGCGTGAAGCCGTGGAAGGGGAAAAGGAAGCCGGTGAGGCTGGTGAGCAGCGTCGTCACCAGAAACACCGCCTGCGTGCGCGGCACCCACCAGCCTCGCGCCATGGCCGGGAGAGCGACGAGGCCGCTCACGATGCCGATCAGGCTGATGCCGACATGCAGCGCGATGAACTGCGGCAGGGGGATGAGATCGAGGATCATGACATGCCTCCTTTTTAAAACTGCCGCTCTCCTCCCCGTCATTCCCGCTTTTGGGGGGAATGACGGGCAGGAGAGGTGACGACATATTACTCCACTGCTTGCGTAATCCCATAGCGGGGCGCCGCATGGGCGAGCGACAGATTGGGCCGCAACGCCGCCCGGGCGGCCAGATAGGCGTCGAGTTGCGCATTGTCGGGCAGGGCGGGAATGGTGATCGGCTCGCCCATGTCGAAACCGGCGAGCGCGGCATCCACCATCTCGCCC
This sequence comes from Sphingobium sp. TKS, assembly GCF_001563265.1. Taxonomy (NCBI): domain Bacteria; kingdom Pseudomonadati; phylum Pseudomonadota; class Alphaproteobacteria; order Sphingomonadales; family Sphingobiaceae; genus Sphingobium; species Sphingobium sp. TKS. The sequence goes on from NZ_CP005083.1 coordinate 4,085,077, forward strand.
GCTTCCATCACCATGGACGGCGGAAAGTTGGCGAGTTGCTCGTCGCTCCAGATCGCGGTCCGCGTGATTCCGGGCAGCACCGCCTGCACGCGCACGCCCTTGGACCCCAATTGCGCCTGGAGGGCTTCGGTGAAGGCCAGCACGAACGCCTTGGTCGCGGGATAGACGGCACTGAAGCTCTCCGGCATCAGCGCCGTGACCGAGGTGATGTTGATGATCGCCCCCGCTCCCTTTTTCGCGAGGCGCGGCGCGATGGCGGAGGAGAGCCGCGTCACCGCCAGCACGTTGAGGTCGATCATGCCGGTCAGATGGGCGGGATCGGTGTCGACGAAGCTGCTCTCGCCCGCGATCCCGGCATTGTTGACGAGGCCGGTGATGCTGTCGTCATCGCGCAGCCGGGCTTCGATCCGGGCGAGGTCTTCTGGGTCAGCGAGATCGGCCGCCAGCACCTCGACATGCACGCCGGTTTGGGCGTGCAGTTGGTTGGCGAGATCGGCAAGCTTGTCCACGCGCCGGGCGACGAGGATCAGATTGGCGCCGCGCCGGGCGATCCGGTCGGCATAGATCGCGCCGATCCCGTCCGAGGCGCCGGTGATGAGGAATGTTTCCTGAGCCATGGTCGTTTCCTTGCAGTAAGCACAGCGTCGGGGGCGCGAAGTCCCCCTTCGCGGTTCAGCCGTTGATGAAATCCAGCAGGTCGGCGTTGAACCGATCCTGATGCGTCTGCGTCAGTCCATGATCCGCCCCTTCATACACCTTCAGCACAGCATGGGACACGATCTTGACGGTGGAGAGGGCCGAAGCGCCGATCGGCACGATCTGGTCGTCGCCGCCGTGCAGAACGAGCGTCGGCACATCGACCTTCTTCAGATCGGCGGTGAAGTCGCTTTCCGAAAAGGCGCGGATGCTGTCGAGCTGGCCCTTCAAGCCGCCCGCCATGCCCTGCCGCCAGAATTCTTCGCGAAGGCCTTCGGAGATCGCCGCGCCTTTCCGGTTATAGCCGTAAAAGGGGATGGTGAGATCCTTGAAGAACTGGCTGCGATTGTCGAACGTGCCTTTGCGGATACCGTCGAACACCTCGATCGGCAGGCCGCCGGGATTGGCTTCGGTCTTCAGCATCAGCGGCGGGACAGCGCCGATCAGCGCCAGCTTTGCGGCGCGGCTGGTGCCATGGCGGCCGACATAGCGGGTGACTTCGCCGCCGCCGGTCGAATGGCCGACCAATATGACGTCATGCAGGTCCAGCGTCTCGATCAGATCGGCCAGATCGTCAGCATAGCCATCCATATTGTTATTGTCCCACACCTGGTCCGAACGACCATGGCTGCGGCGGTCATGGGCGATGGCACGAAAGCCCTGATTGGCGAAGAAGACGAGCTGCGCGTCCCAGGCATCGGCGCTCAGCGGCCAGCCATGGGAGAAGATGATCGGCTGTCCGTCGCGCGGTCCCCAATCCTTATAGAAGATGCGGGTGCCGTCCTTGGCGGTGATGAAATGGCTCATGATGACTTCCCTTCCGATGAAGGGCGCTTCCGACGCCCTGTGCTTGCGGAAATAGGAGAAGCGGCTCATGGTCAGAATTGGCGGACCCGACATTAAACGGGCCGATTCCGACATGAGGGCGTCGATGATGGCTGACACGATGCTTCCCAGGGCGGAGGTCGGGATACTGCTTTATCCCGGTTGCCAGATGGCGATGGTCCATGGCGTGACCGACCTGCTGACGATCGCCGGGCATTTTTCGGCCGAGCATGGCGGCCCGGTCTTGCGGGTCAGCCATTGGGAACGGGACGAGGAGCACGGCTTCACGCGCAGCTATGACACGCATGAGGCCGAAGCCTTGGGCGGCACGCCCGAGATCCTGCTGATCCCGGGGCGCCTCACCGGCCCGCCGGATGCGGAGGAATCGGCACCCTATGCGCGCTGGCTGCTCGACCGCCATGCGCAGGGGGCGACGCTCGCGTCCAATTGCGGCGGCGCCTTCATGCTGGCCGCCACGGGGTTGCTGAATGGGCGGCCGGCGACGACGCACTGGCTGTTCGCGGACCGCTTTCGCGAACGCTTTCCCAAAGTGCGGCTCGACAGCGACCGGATGGTGATCGACGATGGCGACATCATCACGGCGGGCGGGCTGATGGCCTGGACCGATCTGGGCCTGCGGCTGGTCGACCGGCTGCTGGGGCCGACGGTGATGCTGGATACGGGAAAATTCCTGCTGGTCGATCCGGCAGGCCGCGAGCAGCGCCATTATGCCCGCTTCGTGCCGCGCCTCACCCATGGCGACGAGCCGATATTGAAGGTCCAGCACTGGTTGCAGGCGCGGGAGGCCAAAGTGGTCAGCGTCGGGGAAATGGCCGGGCAAGTGGGCATGGAAGAACGCACCTTCCAGCGCCGTTTCAAGGCCGCGACCGGCATGACCCCGATCGAATATGCCCAGCATCTGCGGATCGCCAAGGCACGCGAGCTTCTGGAATTCACCCGGCGCACGGTCGACCAGATCGCCTGGAGCGTCGGCTATGAGGACGCCGCCGCCTTCCGCAAGCTGTTCCACCGGTTGGTCGGCCTGTCGCCCGGTGATTATCGCCAGCGCTTCGCGGTGCCCCATGCGCAGGCTGTCAGCGCTAGGGCGGCATGAGGAGGCTTGCGGCAATGACGTCACGTCGCTAGGTTCACCTTTCGTTCCATAAAGGGGTATATATGGACAGCCTGGCCGTCATTCTTGTTGTTGTAGCCCTGGTCGCCGGGCTGGGGATCGGCTGGCTGTTGCGGGGCAAGTCCGTGACGCCACTTGTGGCGGAAAAGGCCGATCTGGCGGGCAAGCTCGACATGGCGGCGACCCAGCGCAACGCGGCGCTTCAGGAACTGGTGGTGGCGCAGGAGCGCGCGGCGCAGGCGGCGGATCTGGCGCAAAGGCTGGATGCGGAGCGATCGGCGCGGGAACTGGTGGCGCGGGAGCTGGCGGCGCTGCAATCCGACACACAAGCGCGGGCGGAAGCGTTCGAGGCGCAGATCGCTGCGCTCAAGGACGCCAAGGAGCAGCTTTCGGCCCAGTTCAGCGAGATTGGCGGCAAGCTGCTGCACCAGGCGCAGAGCCATTTCCTCGAACGCGCCGACCAGCGCATGGCGCAGGCACATGAGAAGAGCGAGGCGCAGCTCAAGCAGTTGCTGCATCCAGTCAATGAGACGATCCAGCGCTACGACCAGAAGATCACCCAGATCGAGCAGCAGCGTACCGAGGCCTATGGCATATTGCGCGGCGAGATCGAATCGATGAAGACCGGGCAGGAGGCGGTGCGCGCCGAAGCACAGCGTCTGGTCGATTCGCTGCGCCATGCCCCCAAGGCGCGCGGGCGGTGGGGCGAGCAGCAGTTGCGCAACGTCCTCGAAACCTGCGGCCTTTCCGAATATGTCGATTTCCATACCGAGGTCAGCGTGGAGGGCGAGGATGGCCGCCTGCGCCCCGACGCGATCCTGCGGGTGCCGGGCGGGCGGGCGCTGGTGATTGACGCCAAGGTGTCATTGAACGCCTATCAGGACGCCTATGGGGCGGAGGGCGACGAGGAGAAGAAGCGTTTCCTGTCCGCCCATGCCGCCGCGATGCGCGCCCATGTCGAGACGCTGGGGCGGAAAAGCTATGCCGACCAGTTCGAGGACGCGCCCGACTATGTGATCATGTTCGTGCCGGGCGAACATTTCCTCTCCGCGGCGCTGGAGCATGATCCGCAGCTTTGGGACCATGCCTTCGGCAAACGCGTGCTGCTGGCCACGCCGACCAACCTCATTGCCATCGCCCGAACCGTGGCGGCGGTCTGGCGTCAGGAGAAGATGGCGGACGAGGCCAAGCGAATCGGCATGCTCGGTAAGGAACTTTATGAACGACTGGCGGCGGCGGCGGGCTCGCTCAAGAAGCTTGGCAACCGGCTCACTGGGGCGGTGGCGGATTATAACAGCTTCGTGGGAAGCTTCGAAGGCCGCGTGCTAGTGACGGGACGCAAGCTGCGCGACCTCAATATCGAAACCGGTGGCAAGGAACTGGAAGAACTGGAGCCGGTGGAGGCGCTGGTCCGGGAGCCGGTGTCGGCGGAAGCCGTGCGGGCGTTGCCGGAGGCTCTGCCGAATGCGGCGGAATAGGACAGACAGGCTCGATCAAATATTAGGAAGCTAATTATACTTCCGGTCCATTCCATCTCCCAGCGTTGCATCAAGCGGTTAGGTCAGGAGATGGATCCCCGCCTTCGCGGGGATGACGAACTTCGAAAATGTCCGGAAAGACCAAAACCCGCCTTCCATTTCGCTAATCCGGCGAGAACCATAGATGAATGGCACGCAACCCAGCCTCCCAAAGCCCGGCCTTTGTCGAGACTACGACAATCAGCTTAGCTCGCTAAACATCTATCCACTTGCGCAGGAGATTTGCTCCGAACTCCGCCAACTGGCATGGGCGAATCATGAAACGCATCGGCCTTCTCGGCGGCTCCTTCAATCCAGCGCATGGCGGGCATCGGGCCATTTCCCTGTTCGCGATGGACGCGCTGAAGCTCGATGAAGTCTGGTGGCTGGTGTCTCCCGGAAATCCGCTGAAGCCCAAATCCGGAATGGCGCCCCTCCCCGCACGCCTCGCCCACGCGCAAAAAGTTGCGCGGCGCAACCCTATCCGCCCCACAGCGATCGAAGCGCAGCTTCGCACTCGCTATACCGTCGACACACTGAAATCGCTTCAGAGCCGCTATCCCCGGCACCGCTTTATTTGGCTGATGGGCGCCGACAATCTTGCCCAGTTCGGCCAATGGAAGGACTGGCGCGGCATAGCCCGGATTATGCCCATTGCCGTAATCGCCCGGCCCGGCTATGATGAGGTCGCCCGTGGTTCATCGGCCATGAGCTGGCTGCGGCGCTTCGTCCGGCCCGCACGCCAGAGTGCAGCATGGACGGATTGGAGACCGCCGGCGCTTGTGCTTCTGCGCTTTCGCCCTGATCCAAGATCGGCGACCCTGCTGCGGCAGGCAGACCCCCTCTGGCATCGCGAATATGAACAGAAACGCGTGCGCGACCCGCTCACGCGCCGGTTGATTGTCTAGAATGGAGCCCGTTTGACCAGACCGCATCCCGCCAACGACACGGCCCAGAGCGCCGACAGCGTTGCCGCCCTGCATGACCTTGTCCTCAAGTCGCTTGACGACGACCAGGCGCAGGAAACCATTTCCATCCCCCTCGAAGGCAAGAGCAGCATCGCTGATCATATGGTGATCGCGAGCGGGCGCTCGTCGCGTCAGGTCGCGTCGATGGCGCAGAAGCTGGCCGAGCGGATCAAGCAGGCCACCGGGCGGTCCGCCCGCGTCGAAGGTCTGCCTGTGGCCGACTGGGTGCTGATCGATGCCGGCGACGTGATCGTCCACCTGTTCAGGCCGGAGGTGCGCAGCTTCTACAATCTGGAGCGGATGTGGGGTTTTGTCGACGCGCCGGTGGCGGGAACGGCCTGATCCACCCTTCGACAAGCGCGCGTTGAGCCATTAGGGGGAGGACATGCTCCTCCATATCATCGCGCGCGGAAAGATCGGGCGCTCGCCCGAGGCGGAATTGGTCGACCGCTATGCCAAGCGGCTGACCATGCCGTTCAAGATCACCGAACTGCCGGATCGGGGCGGCAAGCTGCCTCCCGCCCCGCCGGCTTGCGTGACGGTGATGCTGGACGAGAAGGGCCGCCAGCTTAACTCCATGGATTTCGCCAAGCGGATCGAAGGCTGGCGCGATTCCGGAAAGCGGGAATGCCGCTTCCTGATCGGCGCGGCGGATGGCTTCGACGATGCGGAACGCGACAATGCCGACCTGCTGATCGCTTTCGGCGCTATGACCTGGCCCCATATGATGGCCCGCGCCATGCTGGCCGAGCAATTGTGGCGCGCCTGCTCGATCCTGGCCGGGCATCCATACCACAGGGAAGGATAGAGGCGCTTTCCTTCTATCGGAACAGGGCTTAGTTAGGCCCAGTCGGTCCCGAACCCGGAACCGGCAGGGGGCAAAGGTGAAACGGACGGCGATCATCGCGGCATTGCTCGCTGGGGCGGCGGCCCTCGCGTCCTCGCGCCTGCCCGCCGCCGATGGCCAAGCCATCATCATGCCTGGCACCGGCGGCACCAGCCTTGGCGAAGGACAATCCGCCCTCAAGACCGCGCGCCGCCAGTCGGATGAGGCCCGCGACCGCTCCGAACGGCTCGAACGGCAAGCCGCAATGGCCCGCGACGAAGCCGACCAGGCCCGCCGCCGCGCCGCCGCCATGGCCGCCCGCATCCAGCAGGCAGAAGCCGACATCCAGGCCGCCCAGGCCCGCATCGCCATCATCGCCCGGCTTCAGCGCGCCCAGGCCGCCCGCCTCGCCGCGAAACAAGAGCCCGTCGTCCGGCTGACCGCCGCCTTGCAAATGATGGCGCAACGACCGCTGGCTCTCGCCCTGGTCCAGCCCGGATCGATCAGCGACGCCATCCATATGCGCGCCGTGCTGGGCCAGGTACTGCCCGTCATCCGCGAACGCACCGCCGGGTTGCGCGCAGAACTGGACCGCAGCCATGCCCTGCGCGCAACGGCAGAACAGGCAGCGGATTCGCTCGCGCAGAGCCAGCAGGATCTGAAGCAGCGCCAAGCCGCGCTCCAGACGCTGGAAGCGCAAAAGCGGCTCGCCGCGCAGGATTACCGGGCCAATGCCGATCTGGAAAGCGATCGCGCCCTGGCGCTGGGCGAGCGCGCGCGCGATATCGTCGACCTGATGGACAAGCTGGAGGAAGCGGGCGACCTGCGCGACCGATTGGCGGCCTTGCCCGGCCCCTTGCCGCGCCCCGCCCGGCCCGACCAGGCCCGCGCCCCCGCGCCCCAACGCCCACGCGGCCTTGGCGCGGCGCCGCCCTATCGCCTGCCAGTCGTCGGACAGTTGGTGACGGGCATGGGCGAGGTGTCCGAAAGCGGCGTCCGCTCGCGGGGGCTTACCATCGCCACCCGGCCGGAGGCTCTGGCGGTGGCGCCGACCGCGGGGCGCATCGTCTTTGCCGGGCCGTATCGCGGCTATGGGCAGATCGTGATCATCGACCATGGGGGCGGCTGGACGACGCTGATCACCGGCCTGCTGCGCCTCAACGCGGCGGTGGGGGACAGCGTGCGGCAAGGCGATCCGATCGGCAATGCGGGACCGGGGCGGCCGAGCATCACCGTCGAATTGCGGCGCAACGGGCGGCCGGTCGACATCGTGCCGCTGGTAGGTTTGGGCTGATGATGGGCGAGTTCGGATTTAGGTGGAGGGTGGACATTGATGTTCGCCTTGGTTGAACCGTGCTCCTGCGAAGGCAGGAGCCCAGTCTTGCCCTCTGTGGATTATCGGACCGTCTGAACTGGGCTCCTGCTTTCGCAGGAGCGCGGCGCGCTTAACGGCAGCAAATGGCCATCTGCAGTCCTCATTCCATCCATCAAAGGAACGGAGGATAGCCGCAAGCCGTCATTGGGGCCGCGCGTGCGGCTTGCCTTCTTGCCTGATCTATCCTAGATGCCCGTGCGTCATCTGGGGAGTAGCCAGCCGTTCCGCATAAGGAGCGGGCCGTTCGTCAACATATTTGGCCGAGAGGTCATGGCGGGCGGGACGCGAGGGATGCAAATCTTTCGCATCGGGCGAGACCAATGGCATCGCCTTCCCCATCCGGCCGGGTGGGGGGAGGTGGTGACATTGTGTCCTTCATCCTTCGCCCGGCCCGGACAAATCCCCTATGGAAGCAATTTTCACCTCCACCACTCTCGTCGCGCTCGCGGAAATGGGCGACAAGACGCAATTGCTGGCGATGTTGCTCGCCACCCGGTTCCGCAAGCCGGTGCCGATCATCCTGGGCATCCTCTTCGCGACGCTCGCCAACCATTTCCTCGCTGCGCTGGTCGGCCATTCCATCGCCGGCGTGCTGACCCAGCCCTGGTTCCGCTATGCCGTCGCGGCGAGTTTCATCGGCATGGCCGCCTGGACGCTGATCCCCGACAAGTTCGACGAGGACGAGCCGCTGAAGGCCCCTTCCGGGGCAGGCGTGTTCATGACCACGCTTATCGCCTTCTTCCTGGTCGAGATGGGCGACAAGACGCAGGTGGCGACCGTGATGCTGGGCGCGCGGTTCGACAATATCTTTGCCGTCACCGCCGGAACGACTCTGGGCATGATGATCGCCAATGTGCCTGCCGTGCTGTTCGGGGACGTGCTGGCGAAAAAGGTGCCGATGCGCGCGCTTCAGATCGGCGCCGCTCTGCTGTTCCTGGGCCTTGGCCTGTGGATGATTGCTGATTTGCAGGGCTGGATCGGGTAAACCCCGGTAAACCAGTTGTCAGCGGGCAGCGGCTGTTGCAAGGGGATGCGCACCCCTATCAAAAACAGGCATGGGACGCGTGATGAAGGACAGTCTGGTTACGGTGTTCGGCGGCGGCGGCTTTCTGGGCCGACAGGTCGCACAGGCGCTGATGGCGCGCGGCGCGCGGGTGCGCGTGGCGCAGCGCGATCTGGCAACCGCCCTGCGCGTCAAGCCGCTGGGCGGCCTGGGCCAGACCCAGTTCGTCGCGGCGGACATCCGCAAGCCCGAAAGCGTCGCCCGCGCCATCGCCGGCAGCGATATCGTCATCAATCTGGTCGGCGTTCTCTCCGGCGATTTCGAAGGATCGCATCACGACGGCGCGGCCCATGTCGCCAAGGCGGCGGCGGATGCGGGCGTCAAGGCGCTGGTGCATATCTCCGCGATCGGCGCTGACGCGCAAAGCCCGTCCGCCTATGGCCGGTCGAAGGCCGCGGGCGAAGCGGCGGTCAAGGCCGCCTTCCCCAACGCCACCATCATCCGCCCGTCGATCATCTTCGGACCGGAGGACCAGTTCCTCAACCGCTTTGCAGAGATCATCCGCCTTGCCCCGGTCGTGCCGGTGATCGGCGCGAACACCAAATTCCAGCCCGTCTATGTCGCGGACGTAGCGCAGGCCATCGCCAATGCCGCCGAAAAGCCGGGCGCCCATGGCGGCAAGACCTATGATTTGGGCGGGCCGCAGACCTATTCGATGCTGGAACTCAACGCCTGGATCGCCAAGGCCATCGGCCGGAAGCGCAGCCTGTGCGCGGTTCCCGCTTCGCTCGCCTCGCTGCTGGCGATGCTGCCGGGCGGGCCGATCACACGGGACCAATTGGCGATGCTGGGCAAGGACAATGTCGTCGCAGAGGATGCGAACGGGTTGGCCGATCTGGGCGTCGCGGCCACGCCGATGCCGGCCGTCGCGGAAAAATGGCTGGTCCGCTATCGCAAGCATGGTCGCTTTGCCGGGCGGGTTCAGGCCTGATCGGGCAAAGCCGATCAGCCGGACCGACATCGGACCGCGACAGGCCGCCTTGCGCGCGCCTTTCGCTTTTGCACAATAGATATCACGCCTTCGCGTCCTCTCCCGTCTGGGGGAGGGCTTCTTCCCGTTCGCCCTACAAGGATCCGATCCACCCATGGACCTGCATTATCTGACAGTCATCCTGCTTGGCATTGTCGAGGGGCTGACCGAGTTTCTGCCTGTTTCCTCGACCGGCCATCTGATCCTGGCGAGTGAGTTGCTGGGTTATGATTCGTCCACTTGGGCGATGTTCAATGTCATCATCCAATTGGGCGCGATCCTGGCGGTGGTGGTGCTTTACTGGCGGACTTTCTGGGCGGTCGGCATGGGGCTGTTGCGCAACGATCCGACGAGCTGGCGCTTCCTTCGCAATCTGCTGGTCGCGTTCATCCCGGCGGCGGTGATCGGCCTTGCCCTGCACAAATATATCGAGCAACTGCTGGGCGCGCCGAAGGTCGTCGCCTGGGCGCTGATCGTCGGCGGCATCGCGATCCTGGCGATCGAGCGGATGGTGAAGGAAAACCGCTTCCACGGTATAGCCGACATCCCTTTCGTCCGGGTGATCGGCATCGGCCTGATCCAGTGCCTTGCCATGATCCCGGGCATCAGCCGGTCGGGCGCGACGATCATGGGCGCGCTGACGCTGGGGGTCGAGCGGCGCACGGCGGCGGAGTTCAGCTTCTTCCTCGCCATTCCGACCATGTTGGGCGCGACCACGCTGGAACTGCTGAAAAATGGCGACAAGCTGACCTCCGCCACGGTCGGATGGGACAGCATTGCCTTGGGCTTTATCGTATCCTTCATCGTCGCGGTGCTGGTGATCAAATGGTTCGTGGGCCTGGTGTCGCGGCACGGCTTCACCCCCTTCGCCTGGTATCGAATCATTGCGGGAATCACTGCATTGGTGTGGCTCTCCCTACGATAAGGCCGAATCGGACCTAATACGCGCAAGATTATTTCGCCATTTCTTCGCTTCTGCGGAAAACGAGTATAAATTAGGACATATAAGCTGACATAAATTGCAGAATCCACGTGACTCTGCGGGTTTTTCTGCTATGGGCACCCTGCAAATTCATTCTAGGGACTCACCATGGCTGACAATCCAATGCTGAAATTCGTGGGAACGGGCCAAGCCTATCCCGAGAAGCGTTCGGCCGACGATCGCGCCGACGACTTCCTCGAAATCAGTCGCAGCTTCATCTTGGACAAGGCGGAAGAACAGGCGTCGCGCTGCTCGCAATGCGGCGTGCCCTATTGCTCGACCCATTGCCCGCTGCACAACCATATCCCCGACTGGCTGCGCCTGACAGCCGAGGGGCGGTTGCGCGAGGCCTATGAGCTGTCGAACCTGACCAGCACCATGCCGGAAATCTGCGGCCGCATCTGCCCGCAGGATCGCCTGTGCGAAGGCAATTGCGTCATTGAATTTTCGGGCCACGGTTCCGTCACCATCGGCTCGGTGGAAAAGTTCATCACCGACACCGCCTGGAAGGAAGGCTGGGTCGAACCGCTGGCGCCAGGCGCAGCGACCGGCCAGTCGGTCGGCGTCATCGGCGCGGGTCCGGCGGGGCTGACCACAGCGGAATATCTGCGGGTCGCGGGCTATGAAGTGCATGTCTACGACCGTCATGATCGCGCAGGCGGCCTGCTGACCTATGGCATCCCCGGCTTCAAGCTGGAGAAGGACGTCGTCATGCGCCGCATCCAGCGCCTCAAGGACGGCGGCATCACCTTCCATGAAAGCTTCGAGGTCGGCCGCGACGCTACGATGGAGGAACTGCGCAGCCGCCACGATGCGGTGCTGATCGCCACCGGCGTCTACAAGCCCCGCGACATCAAGGCGCCGGGCGTCGGCGCGCCGGGCGTGGTCAAGGCGCTCGACTTCCTGATCGCCTCCAACAAGGCCGGTTTCGGTGACGCCGTGCCGGAGCATGAGGATGGCTCGCTGCACGCCAATGGCAAGAAGGTCGTCGTCATCGGCGGCGGCGACACGGCGATGGACTGTGTCCGCACCGCCGTCCGTCAGGGCGCGACTTCGGTCAAGTGCCTCTACCGCCGCGACCGCGACAATATGCCCGGCTCGCAGCGCGAAGTCGCCAATGCCGAGGAAGAGGGCGTGGAGTTCGTCTGGCTCTCCGCCCCCATCGCCTTCGAAGGCACGGAGCATGTCACCGGCGTCAAGGTCACCAAGATGCGCCTCGGCCAGCCCGACGCATCGGGCCGCCGCGCGCCGGAAGCCGATCCGGGCACGGAGCACACGCTGGAGGCCGATCTCGTGATCAAGGCGCTGGGCTATGATCCGGAAGAACTGCCCAAGCTGTTCGGCGCGGAGGATCTGTCGGTCACCCGCTGGGGCACGCTGCGCGTCGATCACAAAACGATGATGACCAGCATGGACGGCGTGTTCGCCGCTGGCGACATCGTGCGCGGCGCTTCGCTGGTGGTCTGGGCGATCCGCGACGGCCGCGACGTGACCGAGCATATGCACCGCTATCTCAAGGCAAAGGCCAAGGCCTCTGCCGGGGAAAGGCAAGCCGCTTAAGCCATTTCAGCCCGTTCGGTTCGAGCTTGTCGAGAACGTGGCGTGAGATTTGAGACAGGCTCGAACCGACGGATTTGACGAGGAGGCATTCATGGCCAACACCCCCTATATGGCGAGCCCCGAAGAGCGTGCGCGCCTTGCCGCTGAGGGCATGTATCATCCCGAGATGGAAGGCGATGCCTGCGGCGTCGGCCTGGTCGCCGCGACGGATGGCCGCCCGAGCCGCCGTGTGGTCGCCAGCGCGATCGACGCGCTGAAGGCGGTATGGCACCGTGGCGCGGTCGATGCCGACGGCAAGACCGGCGACGGCGCGGGCATCCATGTCGACCTGCCGGTGCGCTTCTTCGACGATGCGATCGCGGATTCGGGCCACAAGCCGCTGCCCAACCGGCTCGCCGTCGGCATGATCTTCCTGCCGCGCACCGACCTGTCGGCGCAGGAAACCTGTCGCACCATCGTCGAGGCCGAGATCATCGACGCGGGCTACACCATCTATGGCTGGCGCCAGGTGCCCGTCGACGTCTCCGTCATCGGGGAGAAGGCGCAGCGCACCCGTCCCGAGATCGAACAGATCATGATCGCCGGGCCGATGCCGGAGGAGCGCGATCAGGCCGAGTTCGAAAAAGACCTCTACCTCATCCGCCGCCGGATCGAGAAGCAGGTCATCGCCGCGCAGATCCAGGACTTCTACGTCTGCTCGCTGTCGTGCCGCTCGATCATCTACAAGGGCCTGTTCCTCGCGGAATCGCTGTCGGTCTTCTATCCCGACCTTCAGGACGAGCGGTTCGAGAGCCGCGTTGCGATCTTCCACCAGCGCTATTCGACCAACACCTTCCCGCAATGGTGGCTGGCCCAGCCCTTCCGCACGCTCGCGCATAATGGCGAGATCAACACGATCCGCGGCAACAAGAACTGGATGAAGAGCCACGAGATCAAAATGGCTTCGCTCGCCTTCGGTGAGCAGTCGGAGGACATCAAGCCCGTGATCCCGGCGGGCGCGTCCGATACCGCCGCGCTTGACGCCGTGTTCGAGGCGATCTGCCGTTCGGGCCGCGATGCGCCGACCGCCAAGCTGATGTTGGTGCCCGAAGCCTATCAGTCGGCCAGCCCCGAACTGCCGCAGTCCCATTCGGACATGTACGAATATCTCGCCTCCGTGATGGAGCCGTGGGACGGTCCCGCCGCGCTGGCGATGACCGACGGCCGCTGGGTCGTGGCGGGCGTCGACCGCAACGCGCTGCGCCCGCTGCGCTATACGCTGACCGGCGACAATCTGCTGATCGTGGGTTCGGAAACCGGCATGGTCGTGGTGCCCGAAACCACCATCGTGCGGAAGGGCCGCATGGGTCCGGGCCAGATGATCGCCGTCGACCTGCAGGAAGGCGTGATCTTCGATGACAAGGAGATCAAGGACCAGATCGCGGGGGAGCGCCCCTATGGCGAGCTGATCAAGGACTTCATGACGGTCAACGATCTGGCCGACGCGCCGAGCGCGCTGCGTAGCTGGGACAAGGCCGAACTGACCCGCCGTCAGGTCGCCGCCAACATGACGCTGGAGGATATGGAGCTGATCCTCGCCCCGATGGTCGAGGATGCGAAGGAAGCCGTCGGCTCGATGGGCGACGACACGCCGCTCGCGGTCATTTCCGACAAGCCGCGCACGGTCAGCCATTTCTTCCGCCAGAATTTCAGCCAGGTCACCAACCCGCCGATCGATCCGCTGCGGGAGCGGTATGTCATGAGCCTGAAGACGCGCTTCTCCAACCTGCACAACATATTGGAGCATGACGCGCAGAACAGCCATGTGCTGGTGCTGGATTCGCCGGTGCTGACCTCGTCCGAATGGGCGAAGCTCCAAGGGCATTTCGGCCCGGCCGTGGCCGAGATCGACTGCACCTTCCCGGCCGAAGGTAACCAGGAGCAGCTCCGCGCCGCCATCGCCCGCATCCGGGAGGAAGCGGAACAGGCCGTGCGCGAGGGCCGCACCGAAATCTTCCTGACCGACGAGCATCTTAATTCTGATAAGATCGCCATTGCCGGGGTGCTGGCGGCGGCGGCTGTGCATACCCATCTCGTCCGCAAGGGGCTGCGCAGCTACGCGTCGATCAACGTGCGCTGTGCCGAAGCGCTCGACACCCATTATTTCGCGGTGCTGATCGGCGTCGGCGCGACCACGGTGAACGCCTATCTGGCCGAGGCCAGCATTGCCGACCGCCATGCACGCGGGCTGTTCGGTGACCTGTCGCTCGACCAGTGCTTCGAACGCTATCGCATCGCCATCAACGAAGGCCTGCTGAAGATCATGTCCAAAATGGGCATCGCGGTCATCAGCTCCTATCGCGGCGGCTATAATTTCGAAGCCGTTGGTCTGTCCCGCGCGCTGGTCAACGATCTCTTCCCCGGCATGCCCGCGAAGATTTCCGGCGAAGGCTATGCTTCGCTTCACTATAGCGCGAAGCTGCGGCACGACACCGCCTATGATAGCGCCGTAGTGCGTCTGCCGGTCGGCGGCTTCTACCGTCAGCGCAATGGTGGCGAGACCCACGCCTATTCGGCGCAACTCATGCACCTGTTGCAGACCTCGGTCGCGACCGACAGCTATTCGACCTATCTGCAATTCTCACGGGGCGTGCGCGATTTGCCGCCGGTCTATCTGCGCGACCTGCTGGAGTTCAACTTCGCCCGCGAAGCCGTGCCGATCGACGAGGTCGAGGCGACCACCGAGATCCGCAAGCGCTTCGTGACGCCGGGCATGTCGCTTGGCGCGCTGTCGCCCGAAGCGCATGAGACGCTGGCCATCGCGATGAACCGCATCGGCGCCAAGGCCGTGTCGGGCGAAGGCGGCGAGGATGCGAACCGCTTCAAGCCCTATGAGAATGGCGACAATGCGAACTCGGTGATCAAGCAGATCGCGTCGGGCCGCTTCGGCGTCCATGCCGAATATCTGGGGTCGGCCGAGGAAATCGAGATCAAGGTCGCGCAGGGCGCCAAGCCCGGCGAGGGTGGCCAGCTCCCCGGTTTCAAGGTGACCGAGTTCATCGCCAAGCTGCGCCATGCGACGCCCGGCGTGACGCTGATCTCGCCGCCGCCGCACCATGACATCTACTCGATCGAGGATCTGGCGCAGCTCATCTACGACTGCAAGATGATCAATCCTCGCGCTCGCGTTTGCGTGAAGCTGGTCAGCCAGGCGGGCATCGGCACCGTGGCTGCGGGCGTGGCTAAGGCCCATGCCGACGTCATCCTGGTCGCGGGCCATGTCGGCGGCACCGGCGCATCACCCCAGACCTCCGTCAAATATGCGGGCACGCCGTGGGAAATGGGCCTGTCGGAAGCCAATCAGGTGCTGACCCTCAACGGTCTGCGTCACCGCGTGAAGCTGCGCACCGACGGCGGCCTCAAGACTGGCCGCGACATCGTGATCGCGGCGATTCTGGGCGCCGAAGAGTTCGGCATCGGCACGCTGTCGCTGGTGGCGATGGGCTGCATCATGGTGCGTCAGTGCCACAGCAACACCTGCCCGGTCGGCGTCTGCGTGCAGGATGAACGCCTGCGCGAGAAGTTCACCGGCACGCCGGAGAAGGTCATCAACCTCATGACCTTCATCGCGGAAGAGGTTCGCGAGATTCTCGCCCGTCTGGGCTATCGCAGCCTGGACGAAGTGATCGGCCGCACCGAACTGCTCAAGCAGGTCAACCGCGGCGCCGAGCATCTGGACGATCTCGACCTGAACCCGATCCTCGCCAAGGTGGACGCACCCGACGATCAGCGCCGTTTCTCGCTGACCGAATGGCGCAATGCCGTTCCCGACAGCCTTGACGCGCAGATGATGCGCGACGCCAAGGCGGTGTTCGAGCGGGGCGAGAAGATGCAGCTCACCTACACGGTGCGCAACACGCATCGCGCCGTGGGCACCCGCCTGTCGGCCGCCGTGACCGAGAAGTTCGGCATGTCTAGCCTGGCGGACGGTCATCTGACCGTGCGTCTGCGCGGCTCGGCTGGCCAGTCGCTGGGCGCCTTCCTCTGCAAGGGCATCAAGCTGGAGATCTTTGGCGACGCCAACGACTATGTCGGCAAGGGTCTGTCGGGCGGCATCATCACGGTGCGCACGACCGTCTCCAGCCCCTTGAGCAGCAAGGACAACACGATCATCGGCAACACCGTGCTCTACGGCGCGACCAGCGGCAAGCTGTTCGCGGCGGGACAGGCCGGGGAACGCTTCGCCGTCCGCAATTCGGGCGCGCAGGTGGTGGTCGAGGGCTGCGGCGCCAATGGCTGCGAATATATGACCGGCGGCACGGCGGTGATCCTGGGCAAGACCGGCGCCAATTTCGGCGCGGGCATGACCGGCGGCATGGCCTTCATCCTGGACGAGGATGGTAGCTTCCCTACGCGCGCCAACCCGGAAAGCATCGTCTGGCAGCGACTGGAAAGCGCCCATTGGGAAGCGGAGCTGAAGGCTCTGATCGCCCAGCATGCGGTGGCGACCGACAGCAAATGGTCGAACACCATCCTGGACGACTGGGACCGCTGGCGCCGTTATTTCTGGCAGATTTGCCCGAAGGAAATGGTGAACCGCCTCGCTCATCCGCTGAGCGACGCTCCGGCGGAAGTGGTCGCCGCCGAATAAGCGGCCGGTTCAGTAGGAAAAAGCAGCGTCCGCCGGGCTATCCTCGGCGGGCGGTTTGCTATTGGGAGCCTGGGCGATCTTCACGGGTTGCAGACTGCCTTCGCTTTCCCCAGCAACGAATCTTTCGATCGATGCAGGCAGGGTTCGCGCTGGCGGAGGCGGCTCGACATCATCGGCCTCGCTCACAACATCCTGCGCGGCGTAATCGCGCACCACGGGATCGTTCATCCCGTCCCAGCCCGCCATGTCCGCAGCCATTTGCCGGTCGGCCAAGGTGGGACCGCAACCCTTGCAATGAATGACCGCAGGGCCGGTCAGCTTTACCGGATCATAGGCGGCATCCTCCGGCAGGACCGCCTCCGGCAACGGCGTTTCGGTTGCGGTCTTGGGCGGTGTCGTGGCGTAAAGGCCAAGCCCATATCCTCCGGTCAGGGCAACCCCTGCACTCACACATGAAAACAACCAGAAGCGCGCGGACATGATCGTCTCCTCCTCCATTCTCGCCCGCTCCCGACTTTCTCTCTCCAAAATAACGCAGATGCAGATAGGTTGTTGCATGGCCCGAAAGCCTTTGCTAAGGGCCGCCTCCTACCAAGGCACCGGCCCCGCCGGTTTCCCTGTTGATGTGCGGTCGTGGCGGAATTGGTAGACGCGCAACGTTGAGGTCGTTGTGGCCGAAAGGCCGTGGAAGTTCGAGTCTTCTCGACCGCACCATTTTTCCTGAAAATCCAATAAGTCCTGTCATCACGCAATCCATGACGCAGCAATGCGTGCGTCGGCAGCAAATTGTTGACTTGTTGGAAAATGTTACTGATATGTTCTCGCCGTTTTGGAACGGAGTGAGATCATCGAAAGGCGGGCGGCTCTTCGCGCCATCGTCATTGAAAGCGGCCCTGTCAGTCCCAATCTTGCCGCGGGTCATGGCCTTCGTGCCGACAAAAACCATTTTCCCCCTTGCCCCGGCGGCGATCCCATGCACAAAGCTTGCCAATTGCCGCGCGGGTCATGGATTTATCCCGCGATCAACCATGCGGCAGCAAGGATAGTGTGATGGACGACGTCATGATGCAGGACCGGACAGCCCCGGCATCGCCCCTTCCCCCGCAGGAAGTGGGTGAAGGCCTGTCCGTCATCTCCATCGCCAAAAGCTATGACAAGCGCGTCGTGCTGGCCGACGTTTCGCTGACCGTCGGCAAGGGCGAGGTGGTGGGCCTGCTCGGCCCCAATGGCGCGGGCAAGACGACCTGCTTCTATTCGGTGATGGGGCTGGTGCGGCCGGACCATGGCCGCATCGTGCTGGACGGGCAGGACATCACCGGCCTGCCGATGTACCGGCGCTCCATATTGGGGCTGGGCTATCTGCCGCAGGAAACCTCGATCTTCCGTGGCCTCACCGTCGCGCAGAATATCGGCGCGGTGCTGGAACTGGCGGAACCGGACAAGGCGGCGCGGCAGGCGCGGCTGGAACAGTTGCTGGAGGAATTCGGCCTGACCCGGCTGCGCGATTCATCGGCCATGGCACTGTCGGGCGGCGAGCGGCGACGCTGCGAGATCGCCCGCGCCCTGGCGGCCAATCCGTCGATCGTGTTGCTGGACGAGCCTTTCGCGGGCATCGATCCACTGTCCATCGCGGATATTCGCGGTCTGGTGAAGCAGTTGAAGACCCGCGGCATCGGCGTGCTCATCACCGACCATAATGTCCGCGAGACGCTGGAGATCGTCGACCGCGCCTGCATCATCTACGACGGCAAGATGCTGTTCGCGGGCAGCCCGACCGAACTGGTGGCCAACGCAGATGTGCGGCGGCTCTATCTGGGCGAGAATTTCTCGCTCTGACATGACCGACAAGCGGCCCCTTCCACACAGCGGCAAGGGGAAGGGCTGATGGCGCTCGCCCCCCGTCTCGACCTGCGGCAGAGCCAATCGCTGGTGATGACGCCGCAGCTTCAGCAGGCGATCAAGCTGCTGGCGCTGTCCAATCTGGAAATCGAGGCGTTCGTTTCGGGCGAATTGGAGAAGAACCCGCTGCTGGAGGCCGGAGCGCCCGGCGATGATTTCGCGCCGCCCGCCGACGGCGTGGACCGGCCGGCGGAACAGCATGACCTGTCCGCGGAGACTGGCGATGCCGACCAGTTGATCGGTCAGGGACTGGGCGTCGCGGATTCGCCGCTGGATGTCGATTATGGCGCGGAAACCTTCATCGACGATGGGCCGGGCGACCGGGTAGCGAGCGCGGCTATCGGCTCCAGCGGCCTGGACATGCTGTCCGGCGGCAGCGGCGAAGCGCCCGATTTCGACAGTTTCGCCAATCCGGAACAGGGTCTTCAGGAACATCTGATGGATCAGGCCCGCAGTGCCCTGTCGGGCATGGACCTGACCATAGCGACCCAGTTGATCGGACAGATTGACGAGGCGGGCTATCTGGAGGCCAATCTACTGGAAACCGCCCATGGCATGGGGGTGCCGCTCTACCAGATCGAACATGTGCTGGCGGTGATCCAGAGCTTCGATCCCACGGGCGTCGGGGCACGATCGCTGGCGGAATGTCTGGCTTTGCAGGCCAAGGAGGCGGATCGCCATGATCCCTGCATGGCGAAGCTGCTCGCCAATCTCGATCTGCTCGCCAGGGGCGCGCTGCCGCAGCTGCGCCGGATCTGCGGCGTGGATGAGGAGGATATGGCGGACATGATCCGCGAACTGCGCGGCTATGATCCCAAGCCCGGCCTGCGCTTTTCCACGGAAAGCGCCGCGCCGGTGACGCCCGACCTGTTCGTGCGGCAGACCCGCGAGGGCTGGTCGATCGAGGTCAACAGCACCACCCTGCCCCGCGTCCTCATCAACCGGAGCTATTATGTCGAGCTGGCTTCCGGACCGCAGGACAGGACATCGAAAGCCTGGCTGGCCGATTGCCTCGCCAGCGCCAACTGGCTGGTGAAGGCGCTGGACCAGCGGCAGAAGACCATCATCAAGGTCGCGAGCGAGATCGTCCGTCAACAGGAAGATTTCTTCCGCAAGGGCGTGGAGCATCTGAAACCGCTGACGCTCAAAGCCGTGGCCGATGCGATCCAGATGCATGAATCAACCGTCAGCCGGGTGACGTCGAACAAATATCTGTCCTGCCCGCGTGGGCTTTACGAACTCAAATATTTCTTCACCAGCGGCGTTTCGGCGGCCAGTGGCGACGGCGCGGTGTCGGCCGAAGCGGTCAAGAGCCATATCAAGGCGCTGATCGCGGCGGAAACGGCCGACGCCATATTGTCCGACGACACGCTGGTCGACCTGCTGCGGGCCAAGGGCATGGATATCGCCCGCCGCACCGTCGCCAAATATCGCGAGGCCATGGGAATCGGATCCTCCGTGCAGCGGCGGCGGCAGAAGGCTTTGCGCGGGCAAGCGGCCTGACGAAACCTATGCTTGACCAGGATGCGCCGCCAAGCCAGATCGGCCGCCCCATATCAAGGAACGCCATCATGTCCGTCGCCTATCTGAACGGCCGTTTCGTGCCGCTGGAGCAAGCCCAGGTCTCCGTGCTGGATCGCGGTTTCCTGTTCGCGGACGGCATCTATGAAGTCGCGGCGGTGATCGACGGCAGGCTGGTCGACAGCGCGTCCCATCTCGCTCGGCTGGAGCGATCTACCGGCGCGATCGGCATCGCCCTGCCACTCTCCCTCGCGGAGATCGAGGCGGCGCAGAAGGAGCTCGTCGCCCGCAATGCGCTCACCGAAGGGTTGGTCTATCTCCAGATCACGCGGGGGGCCGACGCGACCCGCGATTTCCTGCCCTCGCCCGATATCCAGCCGACGCTGGTGATGTTCACCCAAGCCAAGCCTTTTCTCGACGTGCCCGCCGTGCGCAACGGCATAGCGGTCGTTACGATGCCCGACCTGCGCTGGGCGCGGCGCGACATCAAGAGCGTCGGCCTGCTGGCCCAGGCCATGGCCAAGCACGCCGCCGCCGAAGCGGGCGCGCAGGAGGCCTGGATGGTCGAGGATGGCTTCGTGACCGAAGGCGCCTCCTCCACCGCCTTCATCGTCACGCAGGAAGGCATCGTCACCCGGCCCTATAGCCAGGCGGTGCTGGCGGGCTGCACCGGCGCGGCGCTGACCGCGCTGGCGGAAGAAAGCGGCATCGCCATCATCCGCCGCCCCTTCACCGTTGCCGAGGCGTTGGCGGCAAGGGAAGCCTTCATCACCAGCGCCTCGACCCTCTGCCAATCGGTGGTGCGGATCGACGGCCAGCCCATCGGGGACAGCACGCCCGGCCCGGTGGCGATGCGATTGCGCGCACTCTATATCGACTTTGCCCGGCGCACCGCCGTTTGAGCAAAACAACGCGCAAAAGCTGATCCATTTCGGATGGAAAAAGATGCCGCCGTCATTTCCGCCATTTCGGCGGGGATCAAGGCTCCATTTTGGCAGTCCGTTATGGCGTTGCCGGAAAAGACCCGTTTACAGGGCGCTCGATGGACGCAATGGGCGGCACGAATCTCCATAATGGAGAATGGTCTGGCTGCGTAACGACGGCATTGCGATAAGCTGGAACAAACAGGACGGAGATTTTCGGCGTGGGTTTGGATCATGATGAGATCGGTTTCGGCGCATCCCTGGACCAACCCTTTGGCGCGCGGGATGAGCGGCCGGGACTGCTGATCCTGGCGAATGACATCTATCTGGACGATGCCGCGCTGCTGAGCCGGGCCGCGGGCCTTCGCCTGCTGGGCACGGTGCCGCTGGACCAGGCATCGACCCGGCTGGATGTGCAGATCGGCTGCGACATCATCCTGTGCTTCTGCCCGTCGCCCGATGCGATGATCGAGCGGCTGCTGGTGCAGATCGAGACATTGGCGTTGCAGAACGACATGCCGGTCATCCTGGTGGCTGATATGGAAACTGTCGACCTTGCTTATGCCTGCCTGCGCAGCGACCGGACGCAATTGCTTTGCAGGCCGGGCCATACGGACCTGGCCGCCGCCCTTCTGGCCGCCGCCCGCCAGACGCCGTCCGGATCCTTCCACGAAGCCAACCGGGACAATGAGGGTCTGCGGTTGCAGCAATTGAGCGATGAGGTGAGCCGCCTCGCCCGCACGCTGGAGGCGCTGACGCTTCGCCCCCGTCATGCGACGCCGTCCTTCGACCTGGGCCCGCGCATATCGGATGAGCCCAACGACTATATCGGCATGCCGTCGCTGGAGCCGATCGGCAGCGCCGCCAAATCCGCCGACGCCGCGAGCGTGGATGCGGCGCAGGTGCGCGACCTGCTGCGGGCGCGGCGGCTGCGCGACGATTTCCTGCCCGCCGATCTGTTCGCGGACCCCGCCTGGGACATGCTGCTGGACCTGCTGGCGGCGCGGCTGGAGCATGAGCGCGTGTCCGTGTCCAGCCTGTGCATCGCGTCGGCGGTGCCGCCGACCACCGCGCTGCGCTGGATACGGACGCTGACCGAACAGGGCTTTGTCGACCGTCAGGCCGATCCGCATGACGGGCGCCGCGTCTTCATCGCGCTTGCCGATCACACTGCCGAAGCGTTGAGCCGCTGGTTCACCGCCAGCCGCCGTTTCCTGTGTGCATGACGAATATGCCGTCATCCCCGCTTGACCCGCGCCCCGATTGCCGTAGATAGGCGCGCACCGGACGCCTGCGGTCAGGACGGGCATCGGGCGATTAGCTCAGTTGGTAGAGCGTCTCGTTTACACCGAGAATGTCGGCGGTTCGAGCCCGTCATCGCCCACCATGCCTTCCCCGGAGAAATCTGTTCCCGCTTGGGGCGCAATGGCGTAGGGTTCCGGCACCGGAACGCTTTGGTGAGGCAGTTGCATCATGTCTCTCACGCTTCTCTTTGCTGGAACGATAGCGCCCTTTCTGCTGATGGTGTCGCCGGTTTCGCTGGCCGTCACCCGCGATTGCCTGGATTGGAACGCGCCAGCCAAGGCGGTGGACATCGCTGCGGAAAAGCCCTGCCCGAAAAGGAAGCCGCCCTTCCTGCTCATGTAAGGCTCCTTTCGCCACGGATATTGCGGCGCAACGCCAGCGCTGCTAATCGGTGCCGCCATGATCCAGCCGCCTGAAATCATCCGAGTCACCAAGTCCCGCGTCTCCTGCGACGGTTCGGGCGACATTCCCGCAGCGCTCGGCCATCCGCGCGTCTTCCTTGAGATCGATGAGCATGGCTATATCGATTGCGGCTATTGCGACCGCCGGTTCGTGCTGATCGGCAGCGCCGCCGACACGCCGGAAATCGCCGGGTTGCCGGATATTTCCTCGGGCGCCAGCCTTTAAGCCTACGATTTTGATTGGGCTCGCGCCATGCCGCTCCTATATCGGACGGCATGACCGACGCTGCTCCCCAGTTCACTGATGCCCGTGGCCTGCTCTATCGCCCGGGCCTGCTCGATCCCGATGGCGCCCGCCGCCTGACCGCCGAAGCGCTGAAAAGCTGCGACGATGGCGAACTGTACCTGCAATATCGGGCGAGCGAGAGCTTCGGCTTTGATGATGGACGGCTGAAGACCGCCGATTATTCCACCGATGCGGGCTTTGGCCTGCGCGGCGTGTCGGGCGAGATGACCGGCTTCGCCCATGCCAACGACATCAGCGAAGCCGCGATCCGCCGCGCTGCCGAGACGCTGACCTTGCTCGATCCCGCCAAGGGCCAGCCCGCCCCGCCGCCGCAACACACCAACCGTCATCTCTACACCGACGTCAATCCGCTGGAGATCGTGCCCTTTGCCGAGAAGGTGACGCTCTGCGCCGCGATCGACGCCGCTGCCCGCGCCCGCGATCCGCGCGTCGCGCAGGTGTCGGTGAGCCTGGCAGGAAGCTGGTCGGTGGTCGAGATCGTACGCGCCGACGGCTTCACCGCGACCGACATCCGCCCGCTGGTGCGGCTCAACGTCTCCGTCATCCTGGAGGAAAATGGCCGCCGCGAGACGGGCGTGTTCGGGATTGGCGGGCGCTATCTCTATGATGAGGTGATGGACCCTGCGATCTGGAACCGGGCGATTGACGAGGCGCTGGCGCAGGCGCGGGTCAATCTGCGCTCGGTCGCGGCGCCGGCGGGCGAGATGACCGTGCTGCTCGGACCGGGCTGGCCGGGCGTGCTGGTGCACGAGGCGATCGGCCATGGCCTTGAAGGCGACTTCAATCGCAAAGGGACCAGCGCTTTCTCGGGCCGTGTCGGTGAGCGGGTCGCAGCGCCGGGCGTTACCGTGGTCGATGACGGGTCGATCCTGAGCCGGCGCGGCTCGCTCTCCATCGATGACGAGGGAACGCCGACGAAGGAAAATGTGCTGATCGAGGACGGCATTTTGAAGGGCTATATGCAGGATCGTCTGAACGCCCGGCTGATGGGCGTGGAGCCGACCGGCAACGGCCGCCGCGAAAGCTATGCCCATGCGCCGATGCCGCGCATGACCAACACCTTCATCAAGGGCGGCAATGACGATCCGGAAGAGCTGCTTTCCCGCATGAAGTCGGGCATTTTCGCGAAAAGCTTCGGCGGCGGGCAGGTCGACATCGTGTCGGGCAAGTTCGTCTTTTCCTGCACCGAAGCCTATAAGGTCGAAAATGGCAAGCTGGGCGAGCCGATCAAGGGTGCGACGCTGATCGGTGACGGGCCGACGGCGCTTACCAAGGTGATCGGCATCGGCAATGACTGGGCGCTGGACGAAGGGATAGGCATGTGCGGCAAGGCCGGACAGAGCGTGCCCGCGGGCGTGGGCCAGCCGACCCTGCTGATGGAGGGCCTCACTGTCGGCGGCACGGCGACCTGAGGCATCAACGCCACGGACGGAGGAACCAGCGTCACGGTCCGTCTTTATCCTTTCATGAACATGTTGACCGACAGCCATGATGCAGTGACTGCCGACTGGGCGGCCGCTTTGCTGGATTTCTGGTTCAATCAGATAGGCGAGCAGGGTTGGTGGAGTCATGATCCGGCGTTCGATAAAATCTGCCAGGCAAGGTTTCGCGCCTTATGGGAAGAAAAGCGGCAATTGCCCGCCGAGGAATTTCTGGAGCGCGCCGATGACGCGCTGGCGGCGGTGCTGCTGTTCGACCAGTTGCCGCGCAATATGTTCCGGGGTTCGCCGGCCGCCTTCGCCACCGATCCGCTGGCGCGCGATGTGGCACGCGGGGCCATCGCCCATGGCTATGACATTCAGATCGGCGGAGCCGGGCGGTTGTTCTTCTACATGCCGTTCCAGCACAGCGAGGCGCTGGACGATCAGAAATTGTCGATCAGCCTGTTCGAGGGAGCGGGCGATGCCCGGTCCCTAGCGTTCGCGCAGGAACATTATGCCACGATCGAGCGCTTCGGCCGCTTTCCGCATCGCAACGCCCTGCTGGGACGTCCAACCTTGCCCGAAGAGGCCGAGGCGGCGGCACGGGGCGCAGGCTGGTAAAGCTGCCCAATTTTTAGGCAGGCGGGCCTATATGCCTGTTTTTTTGGCGGCGCGTTCTAAGCCGCCGCATGAAAACCCCGCATTAACGCGCCTTTAAGAAACTGGCACGCCTCTTGCTGAGTATGTCGCCGCACACCAGTAACAGGGGGCGACATGAAACTTGTCATGGCTATCATCAAGCCGTTCAAGCTTGACGATGTCCGCGAGGCACTTTCCTCGCTTGGCATCGCCGGCATGACGGTGAGCGAAGTGAAGGGCTTCGGCCGCCAGAAGGGGCAGACCGAAATCTATCGCGGCGCCGAATATTCGACCAACATGGTTCCGAAGATCAAGATCGAGGTGGTCTGCGACGACGACCTTGCGCCGCGCGTCGTGGAAGCCACGCAGGCGGCCGCCAATTCGGGCGCCATCGGTGATGGCAAGATCTTCGTCCTCGATGTCGAGCAGGCGGTGCGCATCCGTACCGGCGAGACCGGCGAAACCGCACTGTAAGAAGGGGGAATTGATGACCTTTTCCAAGAAGCTTTGCGGCGTGATGGGGGCAGTCGGCCTGTCCCTGCTCGCAGCCGCACCGGCGCTGGCCGCGCCGATCAAGGGGCCAGACGCCGCCGCCATGGCCGCTATGGTCAACAAGGGCGACGTCGCCTGGATGCTCGTCTCGGCCGCTCTGGTCCTGATGATGTCGGTTCCCGGCCTCGCCCTGTTCTACGGCGGCCTGGTCCGCACCAAGAACATGCTGAGCATCCTGATGCAGGTGTTCATGATCGTCTCCGTCGCCGGCCTGGTCTGGTGCTGCTGGGGCTATTCGATGGCCTTCACCTCGGGCGGATCGAACCCGTTCTTCGGCGGCCTTTCCAAGGCTTTCCTGATGGGCGTCGACGGCACGACCTATGGCGCGACGTTCAGCAACAACGTCTATCTGCCCGAATTCGTGTTCGTGGTCTTCCAGATGACCTTCGCCATGATCACCCCGGCGCTGATCGTCGGCGCCTTTGCGGAGCGCGTGAAATTCTCTTCGCTGATCGTGTTCGTCGTGCTGTGGCTGACCGTGATCTATTTCCCGATGGCCCACATGGTCTGGTATTGGGCTGGCCCGGACTTCCTGGTTGATGCGCCTACCGACTACGGCCTGCTCTGGGGCTGGGGCGCGCTCGACTTCGCGGGCGGCACCGTGGTGCACATCAACGCCGGTATCGCCGGTCTGGTGGGCGCGCTGATGATCGGCAAGCGCGTCGGCTTCCCCAAGGAACCCATGCCGCCGCACTCGCTGACCATGACCATGATCGGCGCAAGCCTGCTGTGGGTCGGCTGGTTCGGCTTCAACGCCGGCTCCAACCTGGAAGCCAATGCCGTCACCGGCGTCGCCTTCATCAACACCATGGTCGCCACCTGCGCGGCGGCGGTGAGCTGGTCGCTGGTCGAACAGGTCCACCATGGCAAGGCTTCGCTGCTGGGCGCGGTCACGGGCGCCGTGGCCGGTCTGGTCGCGATCACCCCGGCTGCGGGCTTCGCGGCTCCGATGACCTCGATCGCGCTCGGCTTCGTCGTCTCCCCGATCTGCTACATCTTCGTGGCGTTCGTGAAGGGCAAGGTCGGCTATGACGACAGTCTGGACGTGTTCGGCGTGCACTGCATCGGCGGGATCGTCGGCGCCATCGGCACCGGCATCGTCGCGGCTCCCTCGCTGGGCGGTCAGGGCGTGTTCGACTACACGGTCTTCCCGGCGGCCTTCCATCCGGAAGCCTACAGCATCCCGGCCCAGGTCTGGATCCAGGTCAAGGCGGTGGTCTTCACCCTGCTCTTCTCCGGCATCGGCAGCGCGATCCTCTACTTCATCATCGACAAGACCCTGGGTCTGCGTCCGAGCAAGGAAGCCGAAATGGAAGGTCTCGACCTCTCCAGCCACGGCGAACGCGCTTACAACTATTAAGCTTCGGCAGGGCGGGCCGGAAAGAACGGCCCGCCCGCCTCACGATGTTCCTCCTGCGAACATGCCTCGGGACCGGTACGCAAGTATCGGTCCCTTTTTTTTGCCTGTCAGCTTCGGGGGCGGGTCCAGAGCGTGGCCGAACGAAGCGTCGCGGCAGGCCAGCGGTGGGCACGGCCTGGAACCTGGAGACCCGCGCGCAGCACCCAGCCCAGCTTGTCGCTCTTTGGGGTGGTGACACGGTGGTCCCAGGCATGTTCGCCCCGGCGGGCGACTTGGCGGGCGATATCGCCATAAATGCCGGCGGCGGCGAGGACTGCCCAGGCGGAACGGGGGGGCAAGGCTCCGGTGCCGTGGCGGGCGCTTTCCTCATAGGCGGCGGCCATGTCGGCCAGGCGGCGGGCAAGGATCGCCAGGCGCGGGCGGACCCAGGGCTTCATATGCTCACCGGGCGGGATGTCCATTTCGACCAGCCATTCTTCCGGCAGGTAGCAGCGGTCGCCGGCTTCATCCTCGCTGATGTCGCGGGCGATATTGGCGAGCTGAAAGGCCAGACCCAGGTCGCAGGCGCGGTCGAGCGTGGCTTCATCGCCGGGGTCGACGCCCATCAGGATCGCCATCATGCAACCGACTGTGCCCGCAACATGATAGCAATAGCGCAGCATGTCCGCCTCGCTGCGGGGGCGCCATTCGCGGGCGTCGAGGGCAAAGCCTTCGATCAGGTCATGGGCGTAGCGCTCCGGGATCGCGCATTCGCGCATGACGAGGCCGAAGCCGTCGAAGGCTGGATCGCCGGTGGGATCGCCCCGGAGGGCTGTGCTGGTGAGGACGCGGATGGTGGAAAGGCGGGCCTGACCGTCCGCGACCCCGCGCATCGTGCCACCATGGTCCTGGCCGTCGGCTATGTCGTCGCATTTGCGGCACCAGGCGTAGAGCAGCCAGGCCCGCTCCCGGGTCTGGCGGTCGAACAGCTTCGAGGCGAGCGCGAAGGATTTGGAGCCGCGAGCGATGCTCTCGCGGGCTTGAGCAACGAGGGTGGAGCGGTCAGGAAGAGAGGTGAGAGGAGGCATGTTCTGGACATGCCCTCCCCCGACCCTCGCGTCGAGTCACTTGCCTCACCGCGACGCAAGCAGGAGGGGAGGGAAAAAAGTCAGAGACGTCCAGCCTTCATAGCGAAGATCGTCTCATGCGGTTGATAGGCTCCCATCTTGTCCAGCAGCGCTTCGATCGCATCGGCATGGATCAGGATATGGGCATGTTGGGCACGGATGAAACCCGCGCCGACCATATGCTGGTTGAAGGCGATAAGTTGGTCATAGAAGCCCGCGACGTTGAGCAGGCCGACCGGCTTTTGGTGATAACCAAGCTGCGCCCAACTGATCGCTTCCCACAATTCGTCCATCGTGCCGACGCCGCCCGGCAGGGTGACGAAACCATCGGACAGGTCGGTGAAGAGCTGTTTGCGCTGGTGCATGGTCTGGACGACGTGCAGTTCGGTGCAGCCGCGATGGGCGACTTCGGCCCCCACCAGCGCTTCGGGAATAACGCCGATGACTTCGCCACCCGCTTCCAGCGCGGCGTCAGCCACTGCGCCCATCAGGCCGAGGCGGCCGCCGCCATAGACGACGCCGATGCCGCGCCGGGCAAGGACGCGCCCGACATGGCGGGCGGCCTCGACATAGATGGGATCAGCGGGGTTAGCCGAGCCGCAATAGACAGCCAGTCTCTTCATAAATCCTTCGCTTATTGAGCCAGATCTTCCAGCATCAGCGCGGCCGTCGCCTTGGCGCTGCCGACCACGCCGGGGATGCCTGCGCCCGGATGCGTGCCCGCCCCCACCAGATAGAGGTTGGGAATGACGTCGTCGCGATTATGCGCGCGGAACCAGGCGCTTTGGGTGAGCAGCGGCTCCAGGCTGAAGGCGCTGCCGAGATGCGCCGACAGGTCGTGGCGAAAATCAGGCGGCGCATAGTGGAATTGCGTGACGATGCGCGAGCGGATGTCGGGGATCAGGCGGTGCTGGATCTCGTCGAGGATACGTTCAGCATAGACCGGCGCGAACCGTTCCCAGTCGATCGGCAGCTTGCCCAGATGCGGCACTGGCGCAAGCGCGTAGAAGGTCGAATGGCCCTCCGGTGCCATGCTTGGGTCAGTGACGGTCGGGTGGTGCAGATAGAGCGAGAAATCCTGCGGCAGCACGCCATAATCGTAAATGTCGGTCAACAGCCCTTCATAGCGCGGGCCGAACAGGATCATATGGTGCGGGATACCCGGCCAGCTTCCCTTGATGCCGAAATGCAGGACAAACAGGCTGGGCGACCAGCGCTTGCGGGCGAGCTTTTCCGCCTGTTTCTGCCCACGCGGATGGTGGCCGATCAGGTCGCGATAGCTGTGCATCAGGTCGGCATTGGAGGCAACGGCGTCCGCCTCCCCCCGCCAACCCGAAACGGTGCGCACGGCGACGGCGCGGTCGCCATAGGTTTCGATCTGCACCACCGGATCGGCCAGGCGCAGCGTGCCGCCCAAGCGCTCGAAATGCGTCGCCATCCCCTGGACGAGGCGATTGGTGCCTCCTCGAGCGAACCAGACGCCGCCATCCTTCTCCAGCTTGTGGATCAGCGCGTAGATCGAACTGGTCTGCATCGGATTGCCGCCGACCAGCAGCGTGTGGAAGGAGAGCGCCTGACGCAGCTTCTCATTCTTCACATGGGAGGAAACGACCGAATAGACCGATCGCCACGCCTGATGCTTCATCAGCGCGGGTGCGGCCCGGACCATGGAGGCGAAGTCGAGAAAGGCGACCGAACCAAGCTTGCGATAGCCCTCCTCATACACGCCGTCGGCATAGTCGAGGAAGCTTTCATAGCCTGCGATATCTTCGGGATTGAGCTTGGCGATCTGGGCGCGGAGCGCGGTTTCGTCGTTGGAATAGTCGAAATTGGTGCCGTCACGCCAGTTGAGCCGATAGAAAGGCGAGACGGGGACGAGGCTGACATCCTCCGCCATGTCATGGCCGGAAAGGCGCCAAAGCTCGCCCAGGCAATCGGGATCGGTGATGACGGTCGGCCCGGCGTCGAAGACGAAGCCGTCCTTTTCCCACATATAGGCCCGACCGCCCGGCCGGTCCCGCGCTTCGACCAGCGTGGTATCGATTCCGGCGGATTGCAGGCGGATGGCGAGCGCAAGGCCACCAAAGCCCGCGCCGATGACGATCGCTTTCCGGTTCATCGGAGCCTGTGCATCAGGCGGGAGGGTTCAGCAATGCTCGCATGGCGTCCCTTATGGGCACCGGGGGCCGCCCGCACAAGATGCGGATGCGATCCCCGAGCGTGGAGCGCCCCGCATAAAATCGACCGATCAGGGAAGGGCCAAGCCGATAGAAACGCTCGAAGATGCGCCAGCGTTGCCCGGGCCGGGCCGCGCCGAACAGCATGCGGCCGAGCAGCCGGTAATAGCGCCCCTGCCGCCAATGGATGGCGGCCCATTCACGCGTCACATGCGCCAGCAGGCGCCCCTCCATCGGCCATTCGTCCGCCAGGCGCAGCGCGAAGCGCACCGCATCGGGCAGGGAATAGCCGGTCATGGGCTGGAACATGGCCGCCTTCACCCCCAGCCGCGCCACAGGGTCCGCCTCCGGCCAGAAGCGGTCGAAATCGCCGCCATGGACGACCGGCAAGACGCCGTTCTCGCTGTGGATGACCGCCTCGACCTGCCAGCCCTGCGCCTGCGCATAGGCGGCGATCCGGGCATCGAGCGCGGGCCCGTCAACGTCCGGGGTGTCGCTATAATAGGTATCCTCGACGAAGAGGGTTTGCTCATCCCAGGGCAGCAGATAGACGAAGCGATAGCCGTCCAACTGCTCGACGGTGGCGTCCATGATGACCGGGCAGGCAAGGCCGTGCGGGGCATGCAGGCGCAGGGTCTGGCCGACGAACTTCTGCCAGCCGCAGCGCAGGACGGAAAGATCGCCCCCGCCCCTGGCGTCGAGCACCGCCTTGGCGCAGATGATGCTGCCGTCGGACAAGGCGACGGTGGTGGGCGTCAGTTCAGCGGCCTGTGCGCCGGTCAGGACGGCATCGCCAAGAACTTCGCGGACATGGGCGTCGAGCCGTGCCGATGTGATGCTGTTATAAGGCATGGCAAGCCGACGGCTGTGACCAGGGAAGCGAACCTCATAGCCTTCGGGCCAACGATGGGCGATCAGGGGCTCGACAAGCCAGCGATCCCCGGCATCCACATCGCTGTCGAAAAAGGACCAGATATGATTGCCGCCCAGCGTGTCGCCGCTTTCCAGCAGCAGGAGGGAGACATCGGGATGGCGCGCGGCGAAGGCGAGCGCGGTCAGGCTGCCGGCAAGGCCACCGCCCACTATCGCCAGGTCGCAATCGGTCATGGTCGCCATCGCACCCTTGTTAGGGGGTACGCGGGGAAATGCACGGATTGATTTCCGGTAGAATATAGGATAGAGGGGTACCCTATGCATATCATAGCGGATCGGGACAAGCTGCTGGCGCGGGTGCGGCGCATCGCCGGGCAGATCGGCGCCGTCGAACGGCAATTGTCGGGCGATGCGGGCTGTTCGGAAACGCTGCAACTTGTCGCCTCCGTCCGGGGGGCCGTGGGCAGCCTGATGGAAGAACTGATCGAGCAGCATATGCGGGAACATGTCGCCCGCCCAGGCATCAGCGATGAAACGCGACAGGCCGCGGCAGAGGAAATGCTGGCGTTGATCCGGCGTTACGGGAAATGAGCATGCATGACGATCACCGCCATGGCGGCCATCACCATCATGAAGGTCATGACCACGCGCATGACGTCCCGGTGGCCAATATGGAAGATGGCGAGGAAAGCCATTATTTCGACCATATCTACCTGGCCCATGGGCATGACGAAAATGCCCGCAAGACGATGTGGGTGGTGTGGCTGACCGCGGCGACCATGGTGGTCGAAATCGTCTTCGGCTGGCTGACCGGGTCGATGGCCTTGCTGGCCGACGGCTTCCACATGGCGACCCATGCGGGCGCGCTGGCGGTGGCGGCCGCCGCCTATGGCTATGCCCGGCGGCATGCGCGCAATCCGCGCTACACCTTCGGGACCGGCAAGGTCGGGGATTTGTCCGGCTTCGCCTCCGCGCTGATCCTGGCCTTCACCGCTTTGTTCATCGCCGTCGAATCGACCATGCGCTTTTTCGAGCCGGTGAAGGTGGCCTTTGGCGAGGCGACGCTGGTCGCGGTGATCGGCCTGATCATCAACCTGATCAGCGCGTTTCTGCTGGGGCACGATCATAGCCATGACCATGGCCATTCCCACGATCATGATCACAAACCGGGCCATGCCGACAATAATCTTCGCGCCGCCTATGTGCATGTGCTGACCGATGCGCTGACGTCGGTGCTGGCGATCGTGGCCTTGCTGGCCGGACGCTATATGGGCTGGTGGTGGCTCGACCCTGCCGTGGGCCTGCTGGGCGCGGTGGTCATTGCCCGCTGGGCCTGGGGGCTGATGCAGGATACCGCCGCGATCCTGCTCGACACGGCCGAACCGGCGCTGATGGCGCGGATCAAGAGACTGGCCGAGGCGGAAGGGGCGACCATCCACGACCTGCACGTCTGGCGCATCGGGCCGCATGCCCATGCCGCGATCATCAGCCTGGCCCCCGGCGCCGATGTCGCCGCCGTGCGCCGTCAGGTCCACGCCTTGCCGCGCATGGAGCATGTGACGGTGGAGTGCGGATAGGAAGCGCGCCCGACACCCTTACCCCGAAGAGGTAATCCCTAAGGGTTAGGATGCCGAAACTACCGGACACACAGAGAATTTCCTGCGATAGCGGGTTGGGAATGGCTTGACTCGACTCAGGCAGCCATCCAATTTCCCCTACGGAAACAAAGAAAATACCGTCGGAGAGGAGGCCTTATGCCTGTTGCGAAGCCCTTTGCGGGAAGGATTTTCCACGCCCTCCTGATGGAATGTTTGGCCGAACAGCGACGGCCCACCGACGATGAGGTGGACTCGGTCGCTTCCAAGATCTGGCAGGACAGCCATGGATCGATGACCGGGCAGGACTGGCGCGATGTGGCCAAGGGAAGTGATGCGCACCGGCAGATGATCAACGCAGCCCTGATGGCCCTCGGCGCGGCTCCGTCGGCGCGGATGTCGACCCTTTCGAGCGGAAAGCAACGCCGTGAAGAATCCTGTTCGAGAATATTCTCCGTAGCATCTTGAAACGGAAAAAGACTTTCCTATTTCGTTCTTGTCCCGGCTCTCCTCCCCCCTTCCGCCGGGACATCCCTCTTTGTGGCCCCGGCGTCCCCTTGCGCCGGGGCTTTTTTTGGGTGAGCCGGTTTCGCTAGGGCCAATCGACATTCAGATGATGACGTGCCGAAAATGGTGGTTTTTCGTGACCCGGAGCGCAGCGTACTAAAAGTACGTGAGCACCGGAAGCACGGAAAAGCGCCATTTGCAGGCCGTCAGGGCTGAATGTCGATTGGCCCTAAATAAACTGGCCCGCCACCCAGCCGCTTGCCCATGCCCATTGGAAATTATACCCGCCCAGCCAGCCGGTGACGTCGACCGCTTCGCCTATGGCGTAAAGGCCCGGGAGGTGCCGCGCCTCCATCGTCTGCGAAGACAATCCGGCGGTTGAGATGCCCCCGATGGTGACTTCCGCCTTGGCGAAGCCTTCCGTGCCATTGGGGGTGAAGGACCAGGCCGAGAGGCGGCGTTCGGCGTCCTGGAGCTTGCGGTCCGGGATATTGCCGAGATCGCCGGGAAGCGCGAGCCGCTCCGCCAGGGCATCGGCCAGGCGATCGGGCAGGTGACCGCGCAAGGATTGCGTCACCGTGGCGCGGGGTTTGCTCCGCTTCACCTCCGTCAACCAGCCTTGCGGCCGGTCGGGCAGGAAGTCGAGGGTGATGGCTTCCCCATGCCGCCAATAGGAGGAAATCTGCAGAATCGCCGGGCCGGACAGGCCTCGATGGGTGAGCAGCGCGGCTTCGCGGAAGGCGGTCTTCCCATGGCGGGCGATGACTTCGGTCGACACCCCTGAAAGCGAGCGGAAAAGCAGGTCTTCGCCGCCCAGGGTCAAGGGGACGAGCGCCGGTCGGGGTTCGACGACCTTCAACCCAAATTGGCGGGCAAGGTCGTAGGCGAAGGCCGTCGCGCCGATCTTCGGTATGGAAGGGCCGCCGGTGGCGATGACGAGTGCGGGGGCCGTGGCGGTGCTGTCGCCATGGGTGACGCTGTAACGGCCGTCGGCGTGGGTGACGGAGGAAATGGCTTGGTCGAGCCGGATCGCGACGCCGCCCGCTTCGCATTCGGCCAGCAGCATGGCGACGATCTGGCGCGCGCTTTGGTCGCAGAAAAGCTGGCCCAGCGTCTTTTCATGCCAGGCGATGCCATGGCGTTCGACAAGCGTGAGGAAATCCTGCGCGGTGTAACGGCCCAGCGCCGATTTGGCGAAATGAGGATTGGCCGACAGATAGCGGTCGGGCGCGGTGTGGATATTGGTGAAGTTGCAGCGGCCGCCGCCGGAAATCAGGATTTTCTTTCCCGGCTGGTCGGCATGGTCGATGACGAGGACACGCTTGCCCCGCTGGCCCGCCATGGCCGCGCACATGAGGCCGGCGCCGCCAGCGCCCAGGACGATGGCGTCATAGGTTTCCGGTGTTGCGGGCATCAACCGGCGGCGAGCGCGTCCATGATCTGGCGGACCGGCGCGACGTCATAGCCAGCCGACGCGGCCTGTTCGGTGAGGGCGGCGGGGTGATCGCCTGCCTGGGCGCGGGTCAGCGCCCAGAGCAGGGTGCTGCGCGTGCCGGAACGGCAATAGGCCAGCACCTTGCCTTCGCCCGCCTGTTCGAGCGCGGCGGCCATGCCGTCGAGCTGCCAGGGGGCGAAGCCGCCATGGGCGACCGGGACGGCGGCGTAGGCGATTCCGGCGGCCTTGGCGGCGGCTTCGATTTCCGCGCCGTTGGTCTGGCCCGGTTCCTCGTCGTCGGGGCGGTTGTTGACGATCATCGTCACGCCCAGCGCCTTGGCCTCCGCCACCTGATCGACGCTTATCTGCGGGGCAACGTAGAGATTAGGCGTGAGCTGGCGGAACATGGGCGGGACTCCTTCTTCGGACGTGCCATGCTCCTAAGAAGCGAGCGTTTCAAGGGATAAGGCTGTAAAATGCCATGCTCCTATCCCTTGCTTTCCGGTCAAAGATAAGACCGGATCGCGGCGAGAAAAGCGTCGCCATAGGCGTCCAGCTTGCGCTGGCCCACGCCGCTGATGTGGCCCAGTTCGGTGAGCGTGGTGGGCCGCTGCTCCGCCATTTCGCGCAGGGTCGAATCGTGGAAGACGACATAGGGCGGCACGCCCGCTTCCTGCGCCAGTTCGCGACGGCAGGCGCGCAGGGCGTCGAACAGCGGGTCGCCCACGGGGTTCTCGGCACTGCCGTTGCGGGCGTTCTTGCGGCGGCGTTCCTTGCGGGGCGGAAGGACGAGGCTGACCTCTTCCTCGCCGCGCAGGATCGGGCGGGCATTGGGACCGAATTCCAGGCCGCCATGTTCGTTCGTCTGGAGCGCATCGCGAACCAACAGCGCGCGGGAGACGGGACGGAGCAGCGCCGTCTCCTCGCCGTCGACGATGCCATAGACCGAGATCTTGTCATGGCCGCGCTCGCGAATCTTGTCGCTGACGGCACCGGTCAGCACCTGCTCGATATGGCCGACACCGAAGCTCTGGCCGGTGCGATAGACGGCGGACAGGAATTTGCGGGCGGTCTGGGTCGCGTCGATGCTGGGCGGCGGATTGAGGCAATTGTCGCAATTGCCGCAGCCCGGCGGAGGATTCTCGCCAAAATGGCGGAGCAATATGGCGCGGCGGCAGGTGCCGGTTTCGACCAGCCCGCCCAGCGCCGTGATGCGGACGCGCTCGCCCTGCTGGCGGAGAGGGTGGAGTTCCCCAATCCTTTGCCGGGCGCGCGCGAAATCGTCGGCGCCCCAGAAAAGATGCGCTTCGGCGGGTTCGCCGTCGCGGCCTGCGCGGCCGGATTCCTGATAATAGCCTTCGATCGACTTGGGCAGCGCCGCATGGGCGACGAAGCGGACGTCGGGCTTGTCGATACCCATGCCGAAGGCGATGGTCGCGATCATCACCATATCCTCGCTGGCGATGAAGGCGGCCTGATTGGCGGCGCGGAGCTGGGGCTCCAGCCCGGCATGATAGGCGCGGGTCGGGCGGCCCGTCTTGGCGAGAGTCTCGGCCAGTTTCTCGGTCGCGGCACGGGTGGGCGCATAGACGATGCCGGGGCCGGTCCGGCTGGCGATCAGGTCGGAGAGCTGGCGTGGCAAACCGTCGCGGGGGTGGACGGCGTAGCGGATGTTCGGACGGTCGAAGCCCGCGATGATCAGGCCGTCGCGGGGGATTCCCAATTGGACCAGGATATCGTCGCGGGTGTGATGGTCGGCGGTGGCGGTGAGCGCAAGGCGCGGGACATCCGGAAATTCATCCAGCAACGGACGCAGCAGGCGATAGTCTGGGCGGAAATCATGGCCCCATT
The DNA here is from genome assembly GCF_001563265.1 of Sphingobium sp. TKS. NCBI lineage: Bacteria > Pseudomonadati > Pseudomonadota > Alphaproteobacteria > Sphingomonadales > Sphingobiaceae > Sphingobium > Sphingobium sp. TKS. The sequence goes on from NZ_CP005083.1 coordinate 4,121,493, forward strand.
CGGAGACGCAATGGGCCTCGTCTATGGCGAAGAGAGCGATTTTGGCGCTGCGCAGGAGGTTGCGAAACCCCTCCCCGCTGGCGCGTTCGGGCGCGACATAGAGCAGGTCGAGATCGCCATTGCGCAGCCGGTCCTGCGTCTCGCGCCAGTCGGCGTCGACGCTGGTGAGGCTGGCGGCGCGGATGCCGACTGCCTGCGCGGCGCGAAGCTGGTCGTGCATCAGCGCGATCAAGGGGGACACGACGACGCAGCAGCCGTCGAGCGCGACGGCAGGAAGCTGGTAGCAGAGCGACTTGCCCGCGCCGGTCGGCATGATCGCGAGCGTCGGCTGGCCCGCCATGATGCGGCTGACCACCTGTTCCTGCACGCCCCTGAAGCCGGGAAAACCGAAAACGTCGTGGAGGAGGGTCGGGATGTCGGGACGCATGCGGGATGGCTCTAGCGGCTCAATCGGCAGAGGGCCAGCCCAAGGGTCTGAGTCTAGGGCTCCAGCAAACAGCCCCAGCCCTGGCGATAACGCGCCGTACGGGAGGCAAGCAGGGGAACCGCCGCGTTGACCGATTGCGATTCAGGCAAGTCCTTCAACGACACGGCCCACATGCCGGGTTCCTTGTCGCCCTTGCAGCTCTCCATCGAGCGGCCCTCGACATAGCGGCAGGAGCAGGTGACACGCGCGCCGAAGCCCGCGCCGACCTGGGCATGGGCGCGCAGGTCGCTCCAGTTCCACGCAAACAGCGCCAGCGGCAACAGGGCCACCGCCAAAGCCCCATAAATCCATTTCCGGCGACCGGACATACTCCCCTTTCCCGCGCTCCGTGCTAAGGCCGCGGCTTATGAGGCTTGAGCGGGAAAGCGTAAAGCGCCTTGGCGCGATTGGCGGCATGTTGGCCGCACTGGCGGTGGCCGGCCTGTGGACCGTGCGCGCCGCCGGGCCAGAGCCGGTCGTCCACATAGCAGGCGATTCGGATGTGGATGCGGCGGCGCTGGGTGCAGCCATCGATCCGCTGTTCGACGATTCGGTTGGCGAGACGCGGGCATTGGTCGTCATGCACGATGGGGAGATCGTGGCCGAGCGCTATGCGCCGGGCTATGGGCCGCAGACCCGGCTGCCGTCCTGGTCCACCGCCAAGAGCGTGACGGCGGTGCTGATCGGGCTGATGGTGTCCGACGGGCGGCTGGCGCTCGATTCGCCGGTGCCGGTGGCGGCCTGGGGCCAGCCGGGCGATCCAAGGGGACGAATCACCCTGCGGCAGTTGCTGGCCATGACCTCCGGCCTGGATCATGTCGAGGATGCGGAGCCGGTGGCGCAGGCCGATACGGTGCGGATGCTGTTCACCGACGGCGCGCAGGATATGGGCGCCTTTGCGGAGGCCAAGCCGCTCGCCCATGCGCCGGGGTCGGTCTTCTCCTATTCGACCGGCAGCACGATCATCCTCACCGACCTGATGGCGCGGATGCTGACCAACAGCGCCGACCCCGATGCGCGGCGGCGGGCGATGCAGATGTTCATCGACGGGCGGCTGAAGATTCCGGCGCGCCTCGACAGCCTGACCGTCGAATATGATGCGGCGGGCACGATGATCGGAGGCAGCTTCATGCATATGACGGCGCGGGATTATGCGCGCTTCGGGGAGCTGCTGCGCAACCATGGGCGCGGGGTGGTGGGGCACCAGATCGTGCCGGAAAAGTGGATCGACTTTATGCGCGCGCCATCGCCGCGCAATGCGGCTTATGGGGCGCATCTGTGGCTCAACCGGGATAGCGAGGAAAGCGCGCTGATGCCGGGGCGGGCGCCGCGGAGCCTGTTCGGCTGCGTGGGGCATGATGGGCAATATATTCTTGTGTCGCCTTCGCAGCGCCTGACCGTGGTGCGGCTGGGCATGTCGCCCGGCAAAGAGCAGCGCGATGCCCTGAAGGCGGGGCTGGCGAAGCTAGTCGGACTTTATTCGCGTTGAAGGTGGAGCTTCCGTCCGTCATCCCAGCTTTCGCTGGGATCTCGTGATTGCAGCCACGCTAAAGCAGGAAATTGCCCTCTATCACCGTCCGGCAAGCCCCGGTCAGGATCACCCGGTTGCCGGACAGGCGGCAGGTCAGGCGACCACCGCGCCTGGACGCCTGAAATGCGGTAAGCCCGCTCTTGTCGAGGCGCTTGACCCAATAAGGTGTGAGCAGGCAATGGGCCGAGCCGGTGACGGGATCCTCGTCTATGCCCGCGCCGGGCGCGAAGACCCGGCTGATGATGTCGCTGTCCTCGCTGGGCGCGGTGGCGATGAGGAGGATGTCTCCCGCCTGCTTGAGCGCAGCGAAATCGGGTTGCAGCGCCCGGATCGCAGCGGCGTCGCTATAGACGAAGATCGCATAGCCGCCCTCCCGCCAATGGGTTTCGAGGACATCGCCACCCATGGCCATGGCAAGGTCCGGCAACGGCTTGGGCTCGGTCGTCCAGGCGGGGAGCGAGAGCGCATAGCCGTCGCGGTCGCGCGATACGGTGAGCACCCCCGCATGAGTCGTGCGGAAACGCACGGCGGTGCGGCCGCCCATCAGCACATGGCCGCTCGCCAGCGTGGCGTGGCCGCAAAGCTTGACCTCCACGGCGGGGGTGAACCAGCGCAGCGCGTAATCTGCATCCGGATCATCAGGCGTGGGCATGGTGAAGGCGGTTTCGGAAAGATTGTTTTCCGCCGCGATCGCCTGAAGCGTGTCGTCGTCCAGCCATCGACCGAGCGGCATGACAGCAGCCGGATTGCCGGTGAAGGGGGCGCCGGCAAAAGCGTCGACCTGGATGAAAGGCAGGCTGGTCACGGGCGATCCTTTGGCATTTTCCCGTCATCATGCCGTTGCGATCGGCGCCGGGACAGGGCCGATCGGGCGGAACTGGTCTTGAGTGCCGTGCATGCGCAGACCCATCCGCCCGCAATCGAAAAACGAAATGGGCCAGCCATGCAAGATGGCTGGCCCGTGTTCGCGGCTGAAGGGGACGTTTTGACCGTCAATCCATGCTGAACCCGAAGGTTGCAGAGGAATGGCGCTCCCCAGGCTTACGCACTGCCGCTCGCCCTCCCGCGGGCGATCCATGCCGGGGATGTTACCGTAGATTGGGCGAGTCGTCTCGCGGGAATCGCGCCTTTGCCCGAATTATGGCTCCATTCGACGCGTTCAGTCCTCGCCGCACTGGGCCCGGTGAAGGAGTTTCTGGTCCGCCAGCACCAGCGCCATCATCGCTTCAACCACCGGCACGCCGCGAATGCCGACGCAGGGGTCATGGCGGCCCTTGGTGATGATGTCCGACGCACCCCCTTCGCGGGTGACGGTTTCGACCGGGATCAGGATCGAGCTGGTAGGCTTGAAGGCGATGCGAATCTTGACGGGTTGCCCCGTTGAGATGCCGCCCGCAATGCCGCCCGCATGATTGGCGAGGAAGACCGGATTGCCGTCATTGCCCGGCCGCATCGGATCGGCATTCTGCTCCCCGCGCAGGCGGGCGGCGGCGAAACCGTCACCGATCTCCACACCCTTGACCGCATTGATGCTCATCATCGCGGCGGCGAGTTCGCTGTCGAGCTTGGCATAGAGCGGCGCGCCCCAACCAGCCGGCACGCCGCTGGCGATGCATTCGACCACCGCGCCGAGCGACGAGCCGTCCTTGCGGGCGTCATCGACCAGTTTCTCCCAGCGCTTGGCCGCTTCCGGATCGGGGCAGAAAAAGGGGTTGTTGTCGATCTCGCTCGCGTCAAAGCGGGCAAGGTCGATGGCGTCGCCGCCGATCTCGCTGACATAGGCGAAGATGTCGACATCAGGGATGACGAGCCGGGCGACCGCGCCCGCCGCCACGCGGCTGGCCGTCTCCCGGGCCGAGGAACGCCCGCCGCCGCGATAGTCGCGAAAACCATATTTGGCGTCATAGGCATAGTCGGCATGGCCGGGACGATAGGCCTTGGCGACCTCCGAATAATCCTTGGACCGCTGGTCGGTATTCTCGATCATCAGGCTGATCGGGGTGCCGGTGGTCTTGCCTTCGAACACGCCGGAGAGAATGCGCACCTCGTCCGGTTCGCGGCGCTGGGTGGTGAATTTCGACGTGCCCGGTTTGCGCTTGTCGAGGAAAGGCTGGATGTCGGCTTCGGACAGAGGCAGGCCCGGAGGGCAGCCGTCGACCATCGCGCCAATGGCGGGACCGTGGGATTCGCCCCAGGTCGAGAAGCGGAAGACGCGGCCGAAGCTGTTAAACGACATCAGCCTGGATCCTTTTTGATCTTCAAACGCTCAGCGAGCGCTGCACAGGCGGCAGCCTCTCCATCACAGCGGAAGTCCGTCGTGATCTCGAGACCATCGGTTCCATAATGATAATCATAGCAGGCAATGGCCGGATGCGCCTTGTCCTTTGCGGAGGTCGCCATCCAGATACGGGTCCGGGGCATCGGGATGGACCGCTCATCCAGATTATAGATCCGCAGGCCGGCCTCATCCATGCGCACCATGGATCGCTTCGCCACCGCATCATCCAGTGCCTGGGAAAAGAGCTGGAGAGATATGGCTTCACGCCCGCATAGCGAAACGGGAGCATCCGGCTGAGCAACCGTCATTGCCATGGAGATGAGCAATGGACTCATTTGTCCAGTGCGATGTCGGGCGCATCCTCGGCCTTCATACCGATGACATTGTAGCCCGCATCGACATGGTGGACTTCGCCGGTCACGCCCGATGCCAGATCGGACAGCAGGTACAGGCCCGCGCCGCCCACATCCTCGATCGTCACATTGCGGCGGAGCGGGCTGTTCAGCTCGTTCCACTTCATGATGTAGCGGAAATCCCCGATGCCGCTGGCCGCCAGAGTCTTGATCGGGCCGGCAGAGATGGCGTTGACGCGGATATTTTCCGGACCCAGGTCCATCGCCAGATATTTGACGCTGGTTTCCAGCGCCGCCTTGGCCACGCCCATGACGTTATAATGCGGGATGACCTTTTCCGCGCCATAATAGCTCAGCGTCAGCAGGCTGCCGCCCTCCGCCATCAGTTCGCGCGCGCGCTTGGCGACGGCGACGAAGCTGTAGGCCGAAATGTTCATCGTCAGCAGGAAATTTTCCAGGCTGGTGTCGACATATTTGCCGCGCAGCTCATTCTTGTCGGAAAAACCGATGGCGTGGACCACGAAATCCAGCTTGCCCCAGCGCGCCCTGACCTCGTCGAAGGCGCCATCGAGCTTTTCCATGTCCGACACGTCGCAGTCGATCAGGAAATCGGAACCCAGTTCTTCCGCCAGCGGCCTCACCCGCTTGGCGAGCGCCTCGCCCTGATAGGAGAAGGCCAGTTCCGCACCCTGCGCATGCAGCGCCTTCGAAATACCCCAGGCCAGCGACTTGTCATTCGCCAGCCCCATGATCAGACCGCGTTTTCCCGCCATCAAGCCTGTCATCTCGTCGTCCCATTCCCTTTGTCGACCTGCGCGGCGGCGGCGGCTTCCTCTTCCGGGAACTCCGCCAGCGCCGCATTCAATTCCGCGCCAATTACCACGCCAAGCCCGACAAGGAAGAAGAAAATGAGGGTGATCATCACGCCGGCCAGGCTGCCATAGGTCATGTCATAGCCGCCCAGTAGCGAAAGCGTGGCCGGCAGCAACAATGTGACGCCATACCACCACAGGGCCGTGGCGATGGCGCCGGGCCATTTGGGGAAGCGCGGATCCTTGTACAGGCTGGGAGTCAGCGAGACGTAGAGATAATAGAGCGCGACGCACAATATCGCCATCGGCACCAGCTTGGTGAAGGCGACGATCTGGATCGCCTCGTCGGCAAAGGGCAGGATCTGGTGCAGGAACTGGTCGATGCCGGTGATGATGACCTGCATCGAGAAGGCGAACATCACCGCGAAGACGCTGATCAGGGTGATGCCGATGGCGGTCAGCCGATAATGCCAGAAGGGCCGCGTGCTTTTCGTGCCATAGGCGCGGCGAAGGATATCGCGGATCGTCTCGATCAGGCTGCCGACCGTCCACAGCCCGACCAGCCCGCCCAACCAGAGCAATGGCCCCGTGCGCGCGTTCAGCACGTCGATGATCGGCTGGCGCACCACGTCGGCAACCCCCGGCGGCACGGTTGCCAGAAAGGCGCCGACCGCCGCCAGCCCGTCCTGCGAATGGCCGAAGATGCTCGCCACCGCCGCCGCCACGATGAAGAAGGGGAACAGCGTCATCAGCGAGAGATAGGCGAGGTTCCCGGCATGAATGAAACCGTCGCTATAGGTGCCGACGGCCACGCGCTTGGCGATTTCAAAGGCATGGCTGCCCGGCCGCACCCGATCGATATGGCGGTTGAAATGGGCGCGGGCTTCGTCGGCAAGCCGCTGGCGGCGGGATTCGGGGGAATAAGGCGAAGGCTGCGGCATCCCCCTCTAACACCCTAGACGCCGAGATGGGTCCGCACGGCGCGGCTGTCCTGCCAGCCTTCGACCAGCGCCTTGATCGCCGGATCGTCGGCGGGCACATCGATCAGCAAAGTGACGAGCTGGTCGCCGCGCTGGCCGCCGTTCTTGCCGGTAAACCCCTTGCCGCGCAGGCGCAGCGTCTTGCCGGAGGATGCGCCCGCAGGCACGCCCAGCATCACCGGGCCATCGACCGTGGGCACCTTGACCTTCGCCCCCTTCACCGCCTCGTCGAGCGTGATCGGCAGGTCCAGCAGCACATTGTCGCCGTCGCGGGTGAAGAAGGCGTGCGGCTTGACCTCGATCGTGACGATCGCGTCGCCCGCGCCGCCGGAGCCTTGCTGGCCCTTGCCGGAAAGCCGCATCTGCGTGCCCGTCTCGACCCCCGCGGGCAGTTTCAGGTCGATGGTCTTGCCGTCCTGAAGCGTGATCCGCTGCGGCGCGAGCGTGGCGGCGTCGACGAACTGGACGGCCAGGCGATAGGTGACGTTGGCGCCCTTTTGCGGCGGCGCCCCACGGCCAAAGCCGCCAAAGCCCCCGCCCCCTCCGCCCCGGCGTCCCGCGCCGCCACCGAACAGGCCTTCGAAAATATCCCCGAAATCCCCGCCGCCTTCCTGAAATTCGAAGCCGCCGCCCTGTCCCGGCCGGCCACGGAAGCCCCCTGCCCCCCCGCCGCCGAAGCCGAAGGGCGAGGTCGGATTGCCCTCCCCGTCAATCTCACCCCGGTCGAAGCGCGCGCGCTTGTCCTTGTCCGACAGCAGGTCATAGGCGCTGGTAACGGCGGAAAATTTCTCCGCCGCCTTAGGATTGTCCTTGTTCCGGTCGGGATGCAGTTCCTTGGCCAGCTTGCGATAGGCGGACTTGACCTCTGCCTCGCTCGCGCCGCGCGCGACGCCCAAAATGGAGTAGGGATCAGCAGCCATCGCCGTTCATGCATCCTTGTTCGAAGAAAAACCCGTTCGCATTCTATGTGGCGAAAGGCGCGGGATCGTTCAAGCGTGGTAAAGCCTTATCGACACGGCTTTATGAGGGGGGTACATCACCGCGCATGACCAATCCCTTCGACCTGTTCGATGCCTGGTATGTCGAGGCGCGCGAAACCGAGATCAACGACAGCAACGCCATGGCGCTCGCCACCGCCGACGCGCGCGGTCGGCCCTCGCTGCGGATGGTGCTGCTGAAGGGGCATGGACCCGACGGCTTCATCTTCTACACCAATTTCGAGGGGCGCAAGGCGGAGGAACTGCACGCCAATCCCCATGCGGCGCTGCTGTTCCACTGGAAGTCGTTGCGGCGGCAGGTCCGTATCGAAGGGTCGGTAGGTCCAGTGGACGACGCCACCGCCGACGCCTATTTCGCCACGCGCAGCCGCGACAGCCAATTGGGCGCCTGGGCGTCCGACCAGTCCCGCCCGCTGGAATCGCGCGATGTGTTCATGGCGCGGTATGAGGAAGTCAGCCTGCGGTTCGAAGGCGGGCCGGTGCCGCGTCCGCCCCACTGGTCGGGTTTCCGCGTTGCCCCCGAACGCATCGAATTCTGGCAGGATCGCGAACATCGCCTGCATGAGCGCCGCCTGTTCGAGCGGACCGCCGACGGCTGGCGCGAGGGGCTGCTCTACCCCTGAGGGCATGGATTTGGGCGCGGGATGGGCGCGGAATATGATCCTTCATTCGTTTAATGCGATGACGGCTCGGGGCGCCTCCGATTGCGGGCGCTGCGGGTGCCTGTTAGGTGTGGCAGCCTTGCAGGACAGACCATGAATGCGGCGCGCCCACGCGCCGGTTAAAGGAACGAGATGCGAAATCGACTGACGGCGTTCATCCTGACAGGCATGGTTCTGGGGGTGATCGTGGGCTTCGCCACCAATATCTGGGCGGGCGGCGACAAGAGCTTGGCCAAGGATGTGGCAGGCTATTATCATCTGCTGGCCGACATCTTCCTGCATCTGATCAAGATGATCATCGCGCCGCTGGTCTTTTCCACGCTGGTCGCGGGCATCGCCCATATGGGCGACAGCGCGGCGCTGGGGCGGATCGGCGGGCGCGCGCTTGCCTGGTTCATCATCGCCAGCCTGATCTCGCTGACCCTGGGCCTTATCTTCGTCAATTTCTTCGCGCCGGGCGAGGGACTCAACCTCGTGCGATCGGGCGCGGATGCGGGGGTCAATACCGAAGCGCTCAATTTCCAGGATTTCGTGCTGCATGTCTTCCCGACCTCCATGGTCGGGGCCATGGCGGAAAATTCGATCCTGCAGATCGTCGTCTTTTCCCTGTTCGTGGGCATCGCGCTGACCGCCATCGGGGAGAAGGGCAAGCCGATCATCACCGTGATCGAGGCGATGGTCGAACTGATGTTGCAGGTCACCGGCTATGTCATGCGCGTGGCTCCCTTCGCCGTGTTCGGAGCGCTCGCGTCGGTGGTGACGACCGAGGGTCTGGGCGTGCTCAAGACCTTCGGTGAGCTGGTGGGCGAATTCTACCTGTCGCTGATCGCGCTGTGGGTGCTGCTGTTCGCGGCGGGATCGATCTTCCTGGGCAAGCGGATGGTGAAGCTGATCCGCTATGTCCGCGAGCCGATATTGATCGCCTTCTCGACTGCCTCGTCGGAGGCGGCTTATCCCAAGATGCTGGAGCAGCTCGACCGCTTCGGCGTGCCGCGGCGGATCTACAGCTTCGTGCTGCCGCTGGGCTACAGCTTCAATCTGGACGGGTCGATGATGTATTCGACCTTCGCCACCATCTTCATCGCGCAGGCCTATGGCATCGACCTGCCGATCGCGACGCAGATCACGATCCTGCTGGTGCTGATGGTCACCAGCAAGGGCATCGCCGCCGTTCCCCGCGCTTCACTCGTCGTCGTGGCGGCGACGCTGGGGCAGTTCGACCTGCCGGTGGAGGGCGTGGCCTTCATTCTGGCCGTCGACCATTTCATGGACATGGGCCGCACCGCGACAAACGTGCTGGGCAATGCCATCGCCACCTCCGTCATCACCAAATGGGAAGGCATGCTGGAGGTCGAGGAACCGGAATATGTGGCCCATCCCAAGGCGCCGTCGCACACGCCCGCGCATGGCCGCGCCGGGCTGGAACTGGCGTCGGACATGGTGGAGGAAGAAAAGCGCAGCTAAGACGTCACGCCACTCCCCTTTAGGGCCAATCGACATTCAGATGATGACGTGCCGAAGATGGTGGTTTTTCGTGACCCTTGAAGCGAGTCACGTGCCTCGCTTCAATGCAGCGTACTAAAAGTAGGTGAGCACCGGAAGCTCGGAAAAGCGTCATTTGCAGGCCGTCAGGGCTGAATGTCGATTGGCCCTAAGGCTTCTTCACCGCCTCAGCCCAATAGACCAGGCTCCGGGCGAAACTGGCGAAGCCGCGTTCCAGCGCGGCGCCGCTTTCGCCATGGGGGCGGGCTTCGGCGTCCAGCGTATCCCCGATCTGGCCGACGCTGAGGCGCTCGGGGATGACGGTCATGCCCATGGCGTTCAGCGTCACCGTCCAGGCGGCGTGGCTGTTGACGCCGGCATAGCGGCCCATGGAATAGCTGGCGATGCCCGCGGGCCGGCGATCGAATTCCTTGAGGAAATGGTCGGTCAGGTTCTTGAGCCCCGGCTGGACGCCGCGATTATATTCGCCCGCGACGAAGACGAAGGCGTCCGCAGCCTTGAGGCGCTGCGAGAGCGCCGTCATGGCGGCGGGCGCTTCGCCGGGCGGATAGTCGCTGTAGCGCAGGTCGAGCATCGGCAGACCGATCGCCTTTGCGTCGATGAGTTCGGCTTTGTGATCCAGAGCCTGAAAGCCGTTGATCAGATAATCGGCCAGGCGGATGCCGAGGCGGCCCCGCCGATAGGAGCCGTAAAGGACGAGGATATCGAGCGCCATGGGAGACTCCCTTCCCTGAATGGGTGGAGGGAGTGTCTCACTGACGCTCGATGACGTCCAGTGAGTTGAAGTGGATCGTGCTCCTGCGGAGGCAGGATTACGAAATCCCCAATTCAGCGCTCGACCACCGTCACATCCATCCGGAATGCCCGCTCCGTCCCCGGCCTGAGCCGCATGATCCCCTGCTTTTCCCACACATCGCCGGAAAAGCCGACCGGATCGGCCATCCCCGCCCAGGGCTCAACGCAAAGATAATGCGCGCCCGGCCTCTGCCACAGCCCCAGCCAGGGCGTATCGGGAAAGTCGATCTTCAAACCCGTCCGCCCCGGCACGCCCCAAAACAGGCTGCGGCTCTCCAGCCGGTCCCAGATCAACGCGTCCGCCTCGAACATCGCATGGGTCGGCGCGAGCACATTCCCCTCCACCGGGGTCGCCACATTCTCCAGCGCAATCAGCCCCGGCTCCTCGCCCACTTTGCGGATCGGCGCGGGTTCGGCCTTCTCGAACAGCACCCGATGCTCTTCCACCGCGCCGCCATAGGGCAGCGGCCAGGCGAAGGCCGGATGATAGCCGAAGGAAAAGGGCATGTCGGCCTGACCCTCATTCGATATGATGGCGGCCATCCGCAGCGTCCAACCTTCGATCGCAAAGCGCATGTCCATCCGGAAATCGAAGGGATAGACCGCCCGCGTCTCCGCATCCGCCTCCAGCCGGAAGGTCACGGCATCGGCGCTCCGCTCCACCGCCGCAAAATTTCTCAGCCGCGCAAAGCCATGCTGCAGCATCGGGTAGTCCTGCCCCTCGAAACGATAAACGTCGCCTCGCGATCGCCCGACAAAGGGAAAGAGCAACGGCGCATGCCCCGCCCACCAGCGCGGATCGGCATCGGTCATCAACTCGCGCCCTTGGCTGTCCTTGAGCGACCAAAGCTCCGCGCCGAGGGGATGGACGCTGGCGCTCAGGCCGTCTGAACCGATGGTGATGAATTCGTCCGCCATGCGCCAAGAATCTCCCATTGCCACGCCCCCGCATAGCGGCGAAGCAGGCCGGGAACCACGCCCTATCTTAAAGGTTTGAAAGTCAGGGAGAAAAAGGGATGAAATGGATATTCGTGGCTGCGCCGCTGCTTTTTTCGACTGCCGCTCCGGCGCAGGTGCAGGAGAAGAAGGACGACACCCTCAAAAAAGCCGGCAGCATCGCCACGCAACCGGCGCGGGATGTCGGCATCGACAAGGATAAGATTCCCCAAGTCCTGCAAAGGGCGGTCGAAGACCCTTATGGACGCCCAGCATCGCGTAGCTGCAAGAACCTCAAGGCGGCGCTGGACGAACTGAACGCCGTCCTCGGTCCCGACTTCACTGTCGGTCAAAAGGCCAATGAAAACCGCACCGGCAAGATCGCGGAGGCGGTCGGCAAGACGATCGTCAATTCAATCATCCCCTTTCGCGGCCTGGTGCGGGAGATCAGCGGCGCGGCCCCCGCCGAGCGCCGTCTGGAAGCCGCCGTCACCGCCGGCATAGCCCGGCGCGGCTATCTGCGCGGGATTGCGGCCGAAAGGGGTTGCAAGATCATGAGCCCGCCGCCGACTCCGCAGGAAAATGCCGAGGATGCGCCCCGGAAATAAGCAGCCATAGCGCAAATACCGCTTCGGCCAGCAACGCGACGATGTCCGCCTGGATCACCGTCGCATCGGCCAGGTCAGGCGCGATCAGCGCGACCGATCGCACCGCCATCTGGATGAAACCGCCCAGCGCCAGCCCGACGCCGACGGCTTTGGGCAGCCGCCCCGATCGAAAGGCAAGCAAGCCGATCAGCAGCAGATAAAGCCCGATGAAGATGCGTCCGATCCCCTGCACGGCTTGCCCCAGCGCAAGGAAAATCTGCACCAGCGAATGCACTTCCGCCATGCCGATCCCTGGATGCGGCGCGCTGTCGAGCAGGACCGGCGGCGCCATGGTCATGAGGCTGCTCGCGGCCAATGTGGCAATCCCGGTCAGCGACATCAAAGCCGCCACCCGCGCCAGATTGCGCGCAACAGGCGCGAACAGCGCGTAAAGCAGCGCCGTCGCCACGGCCATCCCGCACAACACGACGACATCGGCGGCTTCCCCGATCCGATAGAGCCAGGGATAATCCGCGATATTGCGCGCCGTCTCCCGCCCATTGCCGGGCACGACCAGCGCCGCCCGCGCCACCGCATCGCCAAGGATGCGGGCAGCCATCGCGCCGAGAATGAAGAGTCCGGCGAGCCGCGCTTTTCCGTCAACCCCGGCGAACAGCTTCATGCGCGGCGTGCCTTTCCAGCCCGTTCACCCAAAAGTGAATCGGATCGTTCCTCTGGTCGGTATGGCGCGGCCTTCGCTGTCGATGGCGGGCAAGAGCAAAGCATGCCTTTCGAGAACGGGGCATAGCTGTTCAGTAAAGAACGAAGCTCTGGCCCTATCTTCGACAAGGCAATTGTGCATCCGACCGGCGGTAGTGACAATGAAGCGAATCAGCACGTCCCTACCCTGGAAAGCCGCCAAAGCCGGTCTTTCTTGATATAATGTGTCAAGCCAATTCTCCGGTGAAATTGGCGTTGCTCCTCCGAAACCCAGAGCATCGGCGCTGTCTTTTGCCGCCGGCCCGTTGCTCATCCTCGCCCATCTCACAACGAGAGGGATATCAACGGATTCCGGTTTTCCGTTCGCGTCCAAAGCAGGCGAAAAGGGCCATCTATGTGCAACGAGAGAGCAACTTGGCTTGCGTAATATTTCCGGTCCTTCGTTGGCCATTACTTCGCACCGCACTTGGCCATCCGGCTCAACCCGCACCCGGATCGGAATATCACCGGCAAGCCCGTTTATCAGTGCTTCTGGAGGATAGTCATTCCTCTGAATCCTCACGACCAGCGCGGATGATGAAGCGCTAACCGCTTGGCCCAAGCAGCATATCGCCCAAAACAGCAGCATGCTTTTACACCAAGCCGACCGATTCATATTACCACCTCAGACTGCCGCCCAGCTTCTCGGCCGCCTTCACCACCGCCGCGCTGATCGCGTCCAGCTCCTCCTGGGAGAAGCTCTTTTCGCCCGGTTGCAGGGTGATTTCGATGGCGAGACTCTTCTTGCCCTCTTCCACGCCTGGGCCCACGAAGACGTCGAACAGCCGCGCATCGACAATGGCTTTCTTGTCCGCGCCCTTGACTGCACGTACCAGCGCATCGGCCTCGACCGCCTGATCGATGACGAAGGCGAAGTCACGCTTCACCGCCTGCAACGCGGGCGGCGCATAGGGCGCGCGCATGAAGCCGCTGTTCCGCTTGGTCGGGATCGCATCGAGGAAGATCTCACCCGCGACCACCGTGCCGGTCAGCCCGAACTGCTTGGCGAGGCTGGGATGCAGCACCCCGAACTCGGCCAGCACGACCTTCGGCCCCAACCGCAGCGTGCCCGACTGGCCCGGATGATAGGCGGCCGAAGCTTCAACAAAGCTCTGCAAATTCGCCACCGGCGCACCGGCAGCAGCCAGCAGCGCGATCACCTCGCTCTTGGCATCGAAGGCGGAGAAGGCCTGCGCCTTGCCCGTCTGCCAGCCCCGCGCAACCTTCTCGCCCGCCAGCACGAAACCGACCGTGGCCCGCTCCTTGTCGGCGAAATAGCGCCGTCCCAGCTCGAACAGCCGCACCGCAGCCGCGCCGCGATCCATGTTCCGCCGCGTGGCCGACAGCAGGCCCGGCAGCAGGGAGGGGCGCATCACCTTCAGATCTTCGGAAATGGGATTGGCGAGCGTCCAGTCGCCGCCACCGACCGAGGCCGCTTCCTTCTCCGAAATGAAGGACCAGTTGATCGCCTCGGCCAGACCCCGCGCCGCCGCCGTCCGGCGCACGCGCCGCTCGACATTCTGCTCGGGTGTGGCGGTCGGCTTGGCGACACCGGGCATGCGGGGCAGGGGGGTGGAGGGCACCTGATCCAGCCCGACGATGCGCACCACTTCCTCGACAATGTCGGGCCAGCCGTCGACGTCCCGCCGCCAGCTCGGTACGCTGACGGTCCAGTTGGCCGGCGTCGTCACCGGCATGCCGTCCTGATATTCGAAGGTGGAATCATTGCCCTGAATGCCGAAGCCAAGGCTTTCAAGGATGCGCTTCTGCTCGCCCTCGGACACATCGACGCCCGCCAGCGCCAGGCATTGTGACGGCTCGTAGGTCACGGTCTTGTTCGCCACGGGCGGCGAACCCGCCCGCGTCGCCTCGCTGGCCGTGCCGCCGCAAAGCTTGACCACCAGATCGGTCGCGATCGACAGGCCGTCATCGAGGAAGGCGGGATCCACCCCGCGCTCGAACCGCCCGCGGGCGTCTGAGGTCAGCGCCAGTTTCTGCCCCGTCACTGCGATCCGCTCCGGCGTGAAATAGGCGCATTCGATCAGCACGTCGGTCGTGCCGTCCTGCGCGCCCGAATGCTCGCCGCCCATGATGCCGCCAATGTCATGCACGGCCTCATCGTCGGCGATGACGGTCATCGTCTCATCGACGGTGTAGCTCTTGCCGTTGAGCGCCAGTATCTCTTCGCCGGCCTTGCCCTTGCGCGCCACGAGCGGACCTTTCAGCGTCGCCATGTCATAGACATGCAGCGGCCGCCCAAGGTCGATCATGATATAGTTGGTGATGTCGACCAGCGCGCTGATCGGCTTCTGCCCGATGGCCTTCAGCCGCTTCGCCATCCATTCGGGCGACGCGCCATTGGTCACGCCGCGAACGGTCCGCGCGAAGAAAGCCGGGCAGCCCTCTTCATCCTCGACCCGTACATCCGGCCCCGGCCCAACGCCCTCGACGGTCGGCACGACAATGGCGTTCAGCGTGCCGAGGCCCGCCGCCGCCAGATCGCGCGCAATGCCGCGCACGCCCATGCAGTCCTGCCTGTTGGGCGTGATCGACACATCGATCACTGGATCGTCCAGCCCAGCCCATTGCGCATAGACTTGCCCGACCGGCGCATCCGGGTTCAGCTCGATGATCCCGTCATGATCCTCGCCCAGTTCCAGCTCCCGGAACGAGCACATCATGCCGTTGGACTCGACCCCGCGAATGGCGGTCTTTTTCAGCACCATGCCGTTGACCGGCACCACCGCGCCCTCGGTCCCGAACACGCCGACCAGACCGGCACGCGCATTGGGTGCGCCGCACACGACCTGCAACGCGCCGTCGCCCGCGTCCACGGTCAGCACCTGCAACTTGTCCGCCTGCGGATGCGGATCGGCGGTCAGCACTCGGGCGATCCGGAAGGGGGCCAGCTTCTCCGCCGGATTTTCGACACCCTCGACCTCAAGCCCGATGTTCGTCAGACCTTTAAGGATCGTCGGCAGGTCGGCATCGGTCTTGAGATGCGTCTTGAGCCAGCTCAGCGTGAACTTCATGCGCCCACTCCTCCGCTGAGCGTCGGAACATCCAGCGCGGAGAAGCCATAATGTTTCAGCCAGCGCAGATCGCCGTCGAAGAAAGCGCGCAAGTCGTTCATCCCATATTTCAGCATCGCCAGCCGGTCGACGCCGGTGCCGAAGGCAAAGCCCTGCCATTCATCCGGGTCCAGTCCGCACGCCTCGATCACGCGGCGGTTGACCATGCCGCTGCCCAGCACTTCCAGCCAGCCGCCACCCGGCGCATCGCCGTCGCCGCCGATCACCCGCTGGCCGTTGGTCAGCGTATAGCCCACGTCCACTTCGACCGAAGGCTCGGTGAAGGGGAAATAGCTCGGCCGCAGCCGCAGCACGATATCGTCGCGCTCGAAGAAAGCCTTCAAGAAGGTTTCCAGCGTCCACTTCAGATGACCGAGCGTGATCCCCTTGTCGATCACCAGCCCCTCGATCTGATGGAACATCGGCGTATGCGTCGCGTCCGAGTCCGAGCGATAGACCCGGCCCGGCGCAATGATACGGATCGGGGGCTCCCCGTTCATCATCGTGCGGATCTGCACCGGGGAGGTGTGGGTGCGCAGCAGCATCTTTTTCCCGTCCTCAGCGTCGGGGAAATAGAAGGTGTCATGCATCGCCCGCGCCGGATGCGTCTCCGGGATGTTGAGCGCGGTGAAATTATGCCAGTCGTCCTCAATCTCCGGCCCGGTCGCCACGGAGAACCCCAGGTCCGCGAAAATCTCCGCCAGTTCGTCCATCACCTGGCTGACGGGATGAACCGACCCCTGCGCACCCAGCTCAGCAGGCAGCGTCATGTCGATCTTCTCGGCGGCCAGCTTCGCATCAAGCGCCGCTTGCTCCAGCGCCGCCTTCTTCTCCGTCAGCGCCGCTGTCACGCTCTCGCGCAAGTCCTGTATCGGCGGGCCTTTCTCCAGCCTCTCTTCCGGACTCATCGGCCCAAGGGTCTTGAGCAGCCCCGTCACCACTCCATTCTTGCCCATGGCGCCCACACGCAGCGCTTCCAGCGCCTCCAGCGTGTCCGCAGCCTCGATGTCGGCGATCAGGCCGGCTTTCAGATTGGCAATCTCACTCATCTTAAAGTCGTTCCCGCGAAGGCGGGAACCCATCTCCCGCACTATCCAAATTCCAAGGCGCTCAATCGATGCGCCGACTCTCCAAAGCCTCAAAACCCAAATCGAGAGCGAAATCACGCCATTCGGGATTATCCCGCTCGATCAGGTCGATCTTCCACTGCGTGTTCCACTTCTTGATCTGCTTCTCGCGCCGGATCGCCTCTTCCATCGAACCGCCGCTCTCGAACCAGACCAGCCGGTGCACGCCGTAGTCTTTTGTGAAGCCATCAATCAAGCCGGAACGATGCTGATGCAGCCGTTGAATGAGGTTTGAAGTGGCTCCGATGTACAGCGTGCCATTCTTATGACTGGCCAAAATGTAGACTGTCGGATCGAAGTCGCGTTGCATGGCCAGTCCGGAGATGGATTCCCGCCTTCGCGGGAATGACGATTAAGCCCGCGCGCCCAGCAGCGCCCCACCGAAACCGATGAACATCAGCCCCGTCCCTCGGTTGAACAGCCGCTGCCGGTTCGCGGGCGTCAGCCAGCGGGCGAGCTTCACCCCGCCCAGCGCATAGACGCACTGCCAGCCGAACTCGATCGCGACGAAGCTCATCACCAATATCGCCAACTGCACCGCAAAGGGCCGGTCCGTATCGATGAACTGCGGAAACAGCGCGGCGGCGAAGATGATGAGCTTGGGGTTGGACAATCCCGTCAACAGCCCGGTCCCATAGAGCGCCCGCAGCGACCGCGCCCGCGTGGCGCCGATCTCGCCCGCTTCGCCCACCGGCGCACACCAAGCCTTGACGCCCAGCCAGAGCAGATAGGCGACCCCCGCATAGCGCAGCCCGTCGAACAGTCGAGGCGAGGCCTTCAGCAACGCTCCCAACCCCAGCGCCGAAGCGATCAGGCAGAGCAGGATCGCGCTCATCAGCCCCGCCATGGTGGCGATGGCCCGTCGCGGCCCATGGTGAATGCTCTGCGTCATCACATGCAGCATGTTCGGTCCCGGCGTGGCCGAGATCAGGAAAACCGCCGTGACGTACAACCACCAGACATGCAACGACATGGGATCAAGCCTCCGAAAAAGGCAGAAACGAAAAAGGGCGCCGAAGGCATCTGCCCCGGCGCCCCTTTGGACGATCTTGCGACCGATCCGGCTCAGGCTGCGGGCAGCGCAGCCTTCGCCTGGGCGATGATGGCGCTAAACGCCTCGCCTTCGTGCATCGCAATGTCGGCCAGAACCTTGCGGTCCAGCTCCACACCGGCCAGCTTCAGGCCGTGCATGAACTGCGAATAGGTCAGGCCTTCAGCGCGGACGCCAGCGTTGATGCGCTGGATCCACAGGCCACGGAAGGTCCGCTTCTTGACCTTGCGGTCGCGATAAGCGTACTGGCCGGCCTTTTCGACGGCCTGGCGAGCGATACGGATCGTGTTCTTGCGACGGCCATAATAGCCCTTCGCCTGATCCAGAATCCTCTTATGCTTCGCCTTGGTGGTCGTACCACGTTTTACGCGTGCCATGTGCCTCTACTCCTTACTTCAGGCCGTAGGGCGCCCAGAGGCGCACATGTGCCACGTCGGCGTCGGACATGACCGAGGTGCCGCGGTTCTGGCGGATATACTTGGCGTTGTGGCTGATCAGGCGGTGACGCTTGCCAGCGACGCCGTGCTTGACCTTGCCGGAAGCGGTGAACTTGAAGCGCTTCTTCACACCGCTCTTGGTCTTGAGCTTGGGCATTTTCGTCTCCTTCTTCAGCGCGACGATTACGGACAGCCACGGCAGCCCTAGTTAGCCGGGCGGTCCTTCCGAATATCGCGAAGGGCGGCCCATAGTCGGAAGATCGCGCCAAAGCAAGCGATTCGGACCCAAAAGCGCTGCCCGGCGTTGAACCGCCATGGCCGACGCCGATCCCCTCCGGCCGGACATGCCGGCGAACGAGGTGCCGCGCCCCGGCGGCGCGCGCTATCACCTGTACCGTGCCCGGGAAAATTGGCGCAAAATCCCGCTGCCCTTCCGCGTCCTGCTCTGGATCGTCGGCATCATCTTCGCGCTGTGGCTGATCCTGTTCGTCACCAAGGGCCGCTTCCTCAAACACCCCTTCGAGCGCTTCCTGACCAGCCGCCTCGAACGCCCCGTCAAGGTCGGCGGCGACTTCCAGCTCTATTTCGATCCCGTCACCATCAAGTTCCGCGCCGAAAAGATGACGGTCGCGAACACTCAATGGGCAAGCCGCCCCGATTTCTTCCGCGCCGACCTGATCGACAGCCGAATCGCGCCTTTAAGCCTCCTCTTCGGAGACAAATATCGCGTCGGCTGGCTCGAACTGCGCAATGCGGCGGCCGACCTCGAATGGTCCCGCGACGGCAAGAGCAATACATGGACTTTCGGCGACCCCAACAGGAAGGGCGAGCCGCTCAACCTTCCCCTGATCCGCCGCGCACTGCTGGCGGGTACGACGCTGCGCTATCGCGATCCCCGGATGCAGCTCGCCACCGATATCGGCTTCGAAACGGTGAAGGCGCAGGACAGCCGCTTTGCCAGCGACGTGCGTTTTTCGGGCACCGGCACGATGCGGCAGCGACCCTTCACCCTGCGCGGCGGCCTGCTCTCGCCCAATGAAACGGTGATGGGCGGCAAAAACAGCTTAGCCCTTCATGCCGAGGCTGGCGCCACCATTCTCGAAGTCAGCGGCACCCTCCCCGGCGCGACCGAGATCAAGGGCGCCGATCTGCGCCTCATCACCCACGGTCCCAATCTCGCCCGGCTGTTCGACTTCCTGGGCGTCGCCATTCCCGAGACCCGGGATTACCGCCTGACCTCCGCACTCACCAGGCAAGGCGGCGAATGGCGATTCACGCACCTCAAGGGCCGCTTTGGCGATAGCGACCTCGCCGGGCGGCTGACCGTCTCGCTCCCCAATAACCGCTTGCTGCTGAAGGCTGCCCTGACGACCCAGACGCTCGACATCCTCGATATCGGTCCCTTCATCGGCTACGACCCGCAGAAGCTGGAGGCCCAGGGCGCGGACGGCGCGATCAGCACCGTGGGCGGCACGCCGCGCATCCTGCCTGACGCGCCGCTTCGGGTTGAAGCGCTGCGCAATTTCGACGCCCGGCTCCAATATGACGTTCGCCGCATCCGCGCGGAACATGTGCCGATCTCCAATATCGGTCTCACTTTGGCGCTCGATCACAGCCTGCTGAAGCTGTCGCCGCTGACCTTCGACATGTCCGGCGGCCATCTGAGTTCCGATATTTCCATCAATGCGCGCGGCCAGCCGGTGCGCACCACCTACGACATCCGCCTGTCTCCCACGCCCATGGGCAAGCTGCTCGCCCGCTGGGGCGTCGAGGAATCCGGCACCACCGGCATGATCAAGGCCCGTGTCCAGATGACCGGCCTGGGCGACACGCTGCACGATTCGCTCAGCACATCCGACGGGCGCATCGCCGTCATCCTGCCCGCCGGATCGATGTGGACCCGCAACATCCAGCTTTCCGAGCTCGATATCGGCACCTTCATCACCAAGATGTTCTCGGGCAAACTCAAGAAGCCGGTCCAGATCAATTGCGGCCTCATCGCCTTCACCGTTCGCAACGGCGTGGCGGCGGCGGACCCGATCATCATCGACACCGAAAAAAATGTGCTGCTGGGCCGAGGCGGCTTTTCCTTCCGCAATGAAAGCCTCGACCTCTCCTTCCGCGCCGACGGCAAGAAGTTCAGCCTCTTCTCCGGCCAGTCCCCGGTCAGCCTCGACGGCACTTTCGTCAAACCCCATATCGACGTCATCAGCCCCGAGCTGATCGCGCGCGGCGGCGCGGCAGCGGCGCTGGGCGTCGCCGCCAGCCCACTCGCTGCCGTTCTCGCCTTTGTCGACATAGGCGACGCGAAGAGCGCGGCCTGCGGTCCGGTCCTTGCCGGTGCGACCGCTACCGCCCAACGCACCAAGGGCGGCAAGCCCCGCGACGATGTCGGCCACGGCACCACGGCCAAGGACGAAGCCGGCAAGGGCAGCCAAAAAGAGAAAAAGAGTCAGGAGAAGAAATTCCTGGGCATCTTCTGATCCGCCTGCAAAGCGCCTATCCTGCGCCGGTCCGACGCTTTTTGAAGAGGGGAAGCCGCACATGACAGAAGCACAAAGCCCCACGGCCATACGTCCCACAGCAGGCGTCGTCCCGCACCTGACCATCGGCAATGACAAGGCGGCCGAAGCCATCGCCTTCTATTCCCGCGCTTTTGGCGCCGCCGAACTGATGCGCCATGTCGCGGAGGGTCGCCAGCGCATCATGCACGCGCATTTGCGCATCAATGGCGGTTCGTTGATGCTGAACGACCATTTCCCTGAAATGAGTGGCGGCACCCCGGCCGAGGCGCCCAGGGGCGTCACTCTACATCTGGCGGTCGACGATGCCGACGCCTGGTGGAAACGCGCGATCGAAGCGGGGGCGGGCGTCCGTTTCCCGATCGAAAACCAATTCTGGGGCGAGCGTTATGGCCAACTGACCGATCCCTATGGCCATGTCTGGTCGATCGGCGGTCCGATCAAGCGGTCCGATCAAGGTGCGTCGTGATGAGCGTTCGCGCCGGGTTTTGAAATATATTCGCTTCAGCGTGGATTACTGTGATCGCCCCCTCCCGGTTCGCGGGAACGCCATATTAGCCAATGGCCGGTTGCCGCCACTAAACGATCACTGCTCCTGCGAGGGCAGGAGCATGGCGCACTAGAATCGACATCAATGTGCGCCCTCCACCCTTAACCGCCAAAGAAAAACGCCCCGGCCGGAAGGTCGGAGCGCGTCTCTCTATCCAAGGTAAAAGCCGTCAGAACGGTACTTCGTCATCCAGGTCATTGTCGAAATTCGGCCCGCCCGCGCTGCCGCGACCGCCACCCGAGGAGCGGCCGGAACCGCTGCCAGAGCCGCCGCCGCCGAAATCATCATAATCACCGCCGCCAAAACCGCTCGATCCGCCGCTCCAGTCGCTGCCGCCCTGCGAGCGGCCACCACCGCCGAAGCCGCCGCCCGGTGCGCCGTCCAGCATGGTCAACACCGCGCCCGGCCCTTGCAGCACGACTTCGGTCGTGTAGCGGTCATTGCCCGACTGGTCCTGCCATTTGCGGGTGCGCAACTGGCCCTCCAGATACACCTTGCTGCCCTTGCGCAGGAAGCGTTCGGCAACGCCAGCCAGGCCTTCGGAGAAGATCGAGACGCTATGCCATTCGGTGCGCTCCTTGCGCTCGCCCGAATTGCGGTCCTTCCAGCTTTCGGAGGTCGCGATCCGCAGGTTGCACACCTTGCCGCCATTCTGAAAGCTCTTCACTTCCGGGTCCGCGCCCAGATTGCCCACCAGAATGACCTTGTTGACCGAACCCGCCATGTTTCCTCCGAAGCGTTAGCAGGCTCTTATAGCGGGCTGTTTCCGGAATGGAACCGGCTCAATGCGCCATCGCGCCAAGGGCCAGGCCTCCCGCGAGCAGCGCCAGCCAGGCAGCCGCGATCCGGGGAAGCCAGCGCACGCGGCCGATTCCGGCGCCGAGTCCCGCCCAAAGCAGGGCTGCGGCAATCACGGACAGAGCCAGGATCAGCAGATCGGACGCGAAGGCAGGGCGGGTTGCGGCGGGGAGGAGAACAAGGCCGATGATCAGCCCCTTGGGGTTGAGCAGGGTCGTGACGAACAGCTGCCGGGCGGTGATGTCGGCGGTTCCGCCGGTTGGCATGGCGGCGCGCCAGAGCTTGAGCGCCAGATGCAGAACCCAGATGGCGGCGCCGAGCTTGATCGCCTGCGAGAGCCAGCTTGCGATGCCATCCTTGCCCAGCATGGCGAGCGGGATCACCACGATCAAATAGGCGCCGAGTTCCGCAGGGATCAGCGATGCCGCGCGGCGCAGACCCTTCTGCCCGCCCACCAGCGCCATCAGGCTGTTGGTGGGACCGGGGGTCAGCAGCAAGGCCCAGAGGGCGAATGTGAAGAGAAGGGGGCTGGCCATGACCGGCGGGCTAGGCTTTTTTGGTTCGCCTCGCCTTGACCGGGCGCAAAATTCTCAACCCAGCCCGATGGCGGTCGCGGTCCAATAAGTGAGGCCCGCCGCGACATAGGCCAGCACGAACAGATAGCCGATCATGAACAGCGGCCATTTCCAGCCATTGGTTTCCCGCTTCGTCACGGCGATGGTCGAGATGCATTGCGGCGCGAACACGAACCAGGCGAGGAAGGCGAGTGCGGTCGGCAGCGGCCACTTATCCTTCAGCCGGTCGCCCAGGCTGCGTTCCAACTTCGCCTCATCCTCGTCCGCGTCGAGCGAATAGACGGTGGCGAGGGCTGAAACGGCGACTTCTCGCGCCGCCATGGCGGGGATCAGGGCCAGCGAAATGTCGCGGTTGAAGCCGATCGGCTCCAGCACGAGGTTGAGGCCGTTGGCGACGCGGCCCGCAATCGAATAATTGACCTGGCTGACGCCGCTATTCTCCGGCGCCTTGGGGAAGCTGAGCAACACCCAGAGGATCACGGTCGAGGTGAAGATGATCGTGCCCGCGCGCTTGAGGAAAATCACCGCGCGCTGCCACAGGCCGAGCAATATGTCCTGCGACCGGGGCCATTGATATTTGGGCATCTCCATCAGGAAACCGCCGCTGGCGCCCTTGGTGACGGTCCGGCGCAGGACCAGCGCGGCCAGCATCGCGCCGACGATGCCGGAAATATAGAGGAAGAAGAGGACCAGCCCTTGCAGGCCGATGCCGAGCGCCACGGTGCGCGCCGGGATGAAGGCGCCGATGATCACCGCATAGACCGGCAGCCGCGCCGAGCAGGTCATCAGCGGCGCGATCAATATGGTGGTCAGCCGATCCTTCGGGTCCGCGATGGTGCGGGTCGCCATGATCCCCGGCACCGCGCAGGCGAAGGAGGAGAGCAGCGGGATGAAGGCGCGGCCCGAAAGGCCGACCTTCGCCATGATGCCATCCATCAGGAAGGCGGCGCGGACCATATAGCCGGTCGCCTCCAGCATCAGGATGAAGAAGAAGAGGATCAGGATCTGCGGCAGGAACACGATGACCGATCCGACGCCGTTCAGCACGCCGTCGACCAGGAAGGAGCGCAGCAGTCCGCCGGGCAGTGCCGCCATCACGGCATCGCTGGCGCTGGCGACAAAGCCCTCGATCATGGCGATCGGTGCTTCGGACCAGGCGTAAACCGCCTGGAACATGATGAAGAGCAGGGCGAGCAGCAGGATCAGCCCCGCTACCGGATGGAGCGCCACCCGGTCGACCGCGGCGGTCAGGCGGCGGGAGGGGGTTTCACGCACGATGGCGGCGCGGGCGATGCGGCGCGCTTCCTGGCGCAGGCCGTCGAAATCGCGTTGTTCGCCTGAAGCGCGGACCCTGCCTACGCTGCCGTCGAGCATCGATTCCAGTTCTGTACGCAGATGGTCCAAGCCACGCTTGCGGACCGCGACGGTGGAGATCACCGGCACGCCCAGCTCGCGGGAGAGGATATTGGCGTCCAGCTCCAGCCCGTCACGGGTGGCGAGGTCGACCATGTTGAGCGCCACGATGGTCGGCAGGCCGAGTCCGATCAGTTCCAGCGCGAAGCGGAGATGATTGTCGAGATTGGAGGCGTCGACCACCACCACCAGTGCATCGGGCAGGCGTTCGCCCGCCTGCTTGCCCAATATGACGTCCCGCGTCACCTGTTCGTCGGGGCTGGTGGGGTTGAGGCTGTAGGTGCCGGGCAGGTCGACCAGTTCGATCGGGCGGCCATCGGACAGGGAAAAGCGGCCCGCCTTGCGCTCCACGGTGACGCCGGGATAATTGCCCAGCTTCTGGCGGGCGCCGGTCAGCGCGTTGAACAGGGCGCTCTTGCCAGCGTTGGGATTGCCGACCAGCGCGATCAGCGGCAGGCCGGTCATGCGCCTTTTTCCGTCGCGATGTCGTCCTGCGGCCCGGTGCGGACCGTGATGGCGGCGGCATGGTTGCGGCGCATGGCGATGGTCATGCGGCCGACCTTGCAGGCGATGGGGCCACGGCCCAGCAGGCCGCCATGGTGCAGCGCCTCCACGCTGGCGCCTTCGCACAGGCCGAATTCCCGCAATCTCTGCCCGTCGGATGCGGACAAGGCTTTCCAGTCGATCAGGTCCACATAAGCGGGTTGGCGCAACGGCAGTTCGGTCAGGCGCAAGGGTAAGGCACTCGTCATTTACTTCTGCGAGTGACTATCAATACCGATTGGAAAAGGCCAGCGCGAATCGGCGCGGCGGCGCGGCAGATTATATGGCGGGGTAACGCAGCCGCCCGATGAAGCGGGCGAAGCTCAGCCGTTCGCCGCCGCCTATGCCCTTCCACTGGGCCTTGGCGCGCTCGAACCGCATCACGCCCTCGATCCGCCGGGCCAGAAAAGCGCGGGTTTCCGTCCAATCCTCGCTCTCGTCATCGACGAAGACCAGCAGGGTCGCGGCATAAACGCCCGCCAGCGTCAGGCGCTTCGTATAGTGGTTGAGGTCGGTCGACTCGTCGCCTGCGGCGCGCCACATGCCGTCGGCGGCGCGCCAGCCGAGCTTGGCGGCGCGGGCGGCGTTGCGCGGCATGGCCAGGGTCGCCTGGGCCCGGCGCAGCGCTTCCCGGTCGCGCGCGAGCAGGGTGAGGCGGGTTTCGACAAGCGCGATGATGCGCTGGCGAATCGAGAGCGCGGCCAGCTTTTCCGGCGGCAGCGCTGCCAGCATCCGCGTGTCGATGCTTTCGAACCACGCATCGATCATGTCCATCGCGCCGTCGGGGAAGGCCAGCGCGGCGATATCGGCATCGATGCCGCATTGCTCCGCCGCCATCGTCACGGCCTCCGGACGCCAGCCGTCGAAGGCGGCGTGACGGGGCAGGATCGGGGCAAGCGCGGCGCGGACTTCGTCCAGCGTCATGTCCTGGTGCGTCGGGGTCATGACAGGCTATTAAGCCCGGCCGGGCAGGCGCACAAGCACCCGCGCCGATTAGCCGGAATCAGCGCGGGGAAAGCAAATCTTGCCCATCTTCTGCGGGAAGAGGGGTTGAAGCGGCCATGGCGGCTTCCTAGTTGGCTTTGGCAGGCACATCCCGTTGCAATCTGCAACTTTGAAGAGGGAATATTTCATGGCCAATCTGTTCGAACCGGTGCAGCTCGGCGCGATCCATGCGCCCAACCGCATGCTGATGGCGCCGTTGACCCGCGGCCGCGCAACCCGCGACCATGTGCCGACGCCGATCATGGCGGACTATTATCGCCAGCGCGCTTCGGCGGGCCTGATCATCAGCGAGGCGACGGGCATTTCCCGGCAGGGGCTGGGCTGGCCCTATGCGCCGGGGCTTTGGTCGGATGAACAGGCGGCGGCGTGGCAGCCGGTGACGGCGGCCGTGCATGAGGCGGGCGGACGGATCGTCGCGCAGCTCTGGCATATGGGCCGGGTGGTGCACAGCAGCGTGACCGGCGAACAGCCGGTGTCGGCCAGCGCCACCACCGGGCCTGGCGATGCCCACACCTATGCGGGCAAGCAGCCCTATGAACCGGCGCGGTCGTTGGCCATCGAGGAAATTCCGGGCGTGATCGCGGACTATGTCCATGCCGCGCGTAACGCCATTGCAGCGGGTTTCGACGGCGTGCAGATCCATGCCGCGAACGGCTATCTGATCGACCAGTTCCTGCGCGACGGCAGCAACCATCGGGACGATAGTTACGGTGGATCGATCGAGAACCGCGTACGCCTGCTGCGGGAGGTGACGCAGGCGGTGGCCGATGCCATAGGCGCCGATCGCGTTTCGGTACGCCTGTCGCCCAATGGGGACTCGCAGGGCGTCGACGACAGCAATCCTTCCGCGCTGTTCGCGGCGGCGGCGGAGGTATTGCAGCAGATCGGCATCGCCTTCCTCGAATTGCGCGAACCGGGACCGGACGGCACCTTCGGCCGGACCGACGTGCCGCGTCAGTCGCCTGTCATCCGCCGGCATTTTTCCGGGCCGCTGATCCTGAACAGCGACTATGACCTGGAACGGGCGCAGCAGGATCTGGACAGCGGTTTGGCGGATGGGGTGAGTTTTGGCCGCGCCTTCCTGGCCAATCCGGACCTGCCGAAGCGTCTGCAGATCGACGCGCCGCTCAACAGCCCGAACATGGCGACGCTCTATAGCCAGGGTGCCGAGGGCTATGTCGATTATCCGGCGTTGGAGGAAGCGGCCGCCTGAGGCGTGGTCTGGGCAGGGCGAACATTCATTCCGTTTGAGTGCACCCTGCTCCTGCATTCGCAGGAGCAGATAAAATGCTTCGGCTGAATATTCACCCCAAACAGCCCTTCTGGCCGGTCAGCCCACCTTCTTGAAAAGCCAGCCTATGGAGGAGCCGCCGGGAAGCGCTTCGCTGGTGACCACCAACTGCCGCGTGCCGTGGGGACGGCCTTCGGCATCGGTCCAGAGGCTTTCCTCGATCGCCAGTTTTCCGGCATTGGCGCGGAATTGCCAGGTGGCGCCCGTGTCGATGCGCAGCAGCGCGCCCATGCCGTCGGCGGTGGACGTGGGTTCGACGCCCGGCGCCAGATGGAAACGGAGCTGGACCGGCAGCTTCACCGGCTTCCGCCTGCGGGCGGCGGGGGTCAGCATGTCCTCGCCCCGGACCTCCTTGCCGTCGCTGCTCATCATCAGCAGGCGGCGGTGGACATAGCCCATGCGGCGGACATAGCCGTCATGGGAAAGATCGAGGCGGCTGCCGCTTTCGCTTTCCTGACGGTTGATCTCGACCTCGGTCACGCCCTTGCCCAGCGTGCCGTCGGGCAACAGGGCAGTGGAATTGCTGTCATCGAGCACCAAAGTGCTGTGCGCGGCGGTGGTGCGCAGACCCTGCGCCAGATCGCGGCCGATCCATGCGCCTACCTGCGCGGCGCCGCCGCAATTGATGACGAGCCGCTGCGGGCCGTCGCTGATCTCGATCGCGCCGGTGGAGGCGCAGCCCGCGTCGGCCAATTGCGCGACCGGCGGCGGGGCGGCGTCGATCTGGACCACTGTGCCGCCGGCGGCAAGGCGCTGATAGCCCCACCCATTGGCCTGCCGCAGCGGACGGGCGCGCACGCGGCTGGCGCGGATCACGGCTTCGATGGTGGCGGGATCGATCGCGCCCGCGCCCTGCCAGTTGCCCAGACCCCCGTCGCCATGGGTGAGGCCGAGCAAAGCCGGAACCGCCTTGCCGAGCGCGTCCTTCAGGAAGGCCGGCGCCTGTTCGCGGCGCACCTCATAGACTGCGGCGACCATGGTCAGCAGCATGATCGTTTCCAACTGGTCGAGCGGGGAACGGGAGATGATGCCGCCATCGGTGTGAAGGCCGCTGTCGAGCGCGCGCTTCAGGCCCGCTTCCCCGAACAGCTTGCGCGCTGCGCCGCCGGGCAGCAGCATCGACGCCGCGACGATGCCGCCCCAGGCGACAAGGCGAGGCAGGCCGATATGCGCCTTGTCAGCGCCGCGATCGAGATGGCGGGCGGTGCGAGCGATGCAGTTCAGCACCAGCGAGCGGTAGACGAGGTCGCTGGACGACAGGATGAGCGGCGCATGGGCCGACCAGAAGAGCAGGCGCCACCCCGCATTGTCGGCGCGCCAGGCGGGTTCGCTGGGCGTCTCTGCATGGGCGTCGAGCCATTTGCGCATCACGCCTTCGGCCAGTGGCGCGGCCTGTTCGCGGGTGGCGACGGTGGCGAGATCGCGCAGCCAGTGAAAGCCGTGCAGATAATCGGTGAAGCCGGGCGACATACCGGAATTTTGGCCCGGATTGGCGAAATCCAATTTGCCCAAGGGCTGTTTCAGACCCCGGAACAGGAAATAGCCGGCCCGGATCGCCTGGCCCGCATGGGCGTTGCCGGGGATTTCGTCATCGGGAACGGCGAGCAGCTTGAGCGGATATTTGCCCTTCAAGCGGCGGCCGTGGATCGGCGTCTTCCAACTGAGCAGGTAGAAGCGGTTGGCGACGCGCTGGGCCAGCGAAAGCCCCTTGTCATCCGCGATTCGGATGAGCCGCTTGCCCTGTTCGATTCCGTCTTCCGGCCGGTCGGTTTCGGCCGCATTCCCCAAAGAATGAGGCGGGACGGATTGAGGGGAAAGGCGGCGGCGGTCGCTCACCCGCCGCGCAGAGTCCGGATATTGCCGGCGTAGGCGGACGCCCCACCCCGGAAGGTCGCGGTGCCCGCCACCAGCACGTCGGCGCCCGCTTCGATGGCAAGGGGCGCGGTGGTGAAGTCGATGCCGCCATCGACTTGCAGGCGGATGTCGCGGCCCGATTTCTCGATCATCTTGCGGATCGCCTCGATCTTGCGAAGCTGGTTGGTGATGAAGCTCTGGCCTCCGAAACCGGGGTTGACGCTCATCACCAGGATCAGGTCGACGTCGTCGATGAGGTAATCCAGCATCTTGGCCGGGGTGCCGGGGTTCAGCACCACGCCCGCCTGCACGCCCAGCGACTTGATATGCTGGACTGAGCGGTGGATGTGCGGCCCGGCTTCCGGATGGACGGTCAATATGTCAGCGCCCGCCTCGGCAAAGGCGTTCAGATATTGGTCCACCGGGGAGATCATCAGGTGGACATCGAACGGCTTCTTCGTGTGCGGGCGCAGCGCCTTCACCACGCCGGGGCCGATGGTGATGTTAGGCACGAAATGGCCGTCCATCACATCGATGTGAATCCAGTCGGCGCCGGCTTCGTCGATGGCGCGGACCTCCTCGCCCAGGCGGGCGAAATCGGCGGACAGGATGGAGGGCGAGATCAGGATGGGGCTGGTCATTTGACCTTCGGCCTTAGCCTTGGCCGTGGTTAAGGGCAACGCCCGATTCGCGCTATCCACAGGCTTTTGATGACGGGGATTTTGGCGGCTGTGGCGATGGTCTTCAGGACAGGACGAACAGCGTGGGGTCCAACCCCTTGGACGGGCCTGCGCCCTTGGGCAGGAATTGCTTAACGCCGTGTAAAGCAACCACTTGATTTTGCTTGACAATGGGAGCGGCGATCAGGCGCATGACGCATTCGCCGCCGTCCGCCGGGCGAATGTCGACGTCCAGCGTGAAGCCGCGCCGGTGGCGGATGGCATAGGCGCGGAGCTGCTCCATGGCGGCACAGCTTTCCGGCGCATAGAGCGACACGGCAAGCGGGCGCGGGACGAGCATGCCCCGCTCCAGCCCGAAAATGTCGTAGACGCCGTCGGTCCAGTTCAGGCTGTTGTCGCTGAGCTCGCAGTGCCATAGACCCAGGCCACGCTCGGCCAGCGCCTCGTCGTCGCGGGCCAGCCGGTCGTCCAGCATGACCGGCGCCAGATGCTCGCGCAGGGCGTAGAGCGGCCAGCTATGGTTCAGGGGAAGAGGCTCGGTCGGGCGCAAAGCGGGTCTTTCCTGGAGCGGCTCGGACAACAACGGCACGGTCTGATCGCACCATAATGGATGCTTGGTTAAGGCTTAGTGGATCGCACGAGCCGCGCAATGAAAAAGCCGTCCGTGCCGCCCCGGTCCGTCAGCGTGTCGGGCAAGGTGCGGACCCAGCCTTGCGCCGTGGGAGTGATGCCGTCGGGCAGTTCGGCGGGGTCGGCGGGGCGTGAAGTGAAATCGGGATGGGCGTTCAGGAATTGCGCGACCTGTTCCTCGCCCTCGGCCTGTTCGAGCGAGCAGGTGGCGTAGATCAGCGTGCCGCCGGGCTTCAGCCAGTCGGCGGCGCGGGCGAGCAGTTCGGTCTGGAGCTCGGCCAGCTCCGCGATCTGGCGCGGGCCGATGCGGTGCAGCACGTCAGGATGGCGGCGGTAGATGCCGGTGGCGGTGCAGGGGGCGTCCAGCAGGATGGCGTCGGCTGGGCTGTCCGGGGTCCAAGTGCGCAGATCTGCTTGCATGACCTCGGCAGACAGGCCGGTGCGGGCGAGGTTTTCCCGGAGGCGATCAAGGCGCTTTTTCGACTGGTCGACGGCGGTGACGCGCCAGCCCGCGGTGGCAAGCTGCATGGTCTTGCCGCCGGGGGCGGCGCAGAGATCGAGGATGTGGCGGCCTTCACCCTTGCCGAACAGGCGGGCGGGGATGGAGGCGGCGAGATCCTGCACCCACCAGGCGCCCTCGGTGAAGCCGGGAAGGTCGGGGATATTGGCGCTTTCCGGCAGGCGGACATGGCCGGGGGCAAAGCTTTGACCGCCCAGATCTTCGGTCCAGCGGGCGGTTTCGCCGGCGTCGCGCAGGCTGAGGTCGATGGGCGGACGTTGGGCATAGGCTCCGGCGGCGGCTTGCGGCATGGCGTCGCCCCATTGCCCGGCCCAGCGGCTGGCGACCTCGGGCGGGAGGGCCGGGGGCGAAGGCAGCGTCGGGTTGGCGCGGGTCAGCGTGCCGAAGACGCCGTGGACCAGCTTGCGCGGGCCGCCGTCGACCAGCGGCAGGGCGGTGGCGATGGCGGCATGAGGAGCCGTGCCAAGCGCGAGGACTTGAATGAGGGCGATGCGCAGGACCATGCGCGCCTTGGCGTCATGCGGGAGCGGCTGGCGCGTGGCGCTGTCGATCAGGGCGTCGAGATCAGGCAGGTGGCGCAGCGTTTCGGCGGCAATGGCATGGACAAGGGCGCGGTCGGCCGGGGCCAGTCCCTGGGCGGCGCCGTGCAGGGCGAGTTCGAGCGGATCGCCCCGGCGCAGCACAGCATCGAGCAGGCGGAGCGCGGCGCGGCGGGCGGGGAGGCCGGGGACGTCTTCGGGGCGGGGGGATTTTGCCATCGCTCGCGCCTAGGGCAAAATGCGCGGGAAAGTAAGTTTTGTTCGTTCAGGCCACGATCCGTCGTTTAGATTCCGCCCAGATAATCGAGCTTGCCGACCGGCACCCCCGCCTGTCGCAGCAGCGCATAAGCGGTCGTCACATGGAAATAGAAATTGGGCAGGGCAAAGCCGAGCGCATGGCTGCGCCCGGTGAAGGCGAAATCGCCCCGCGGGGTCTTGAGGATCACCTCGGCATCCTCCCGTCCGTCGATCCGTTCGCGGGGCACGGATTCCAGGAAGGCGATGGTCTTGGCGATCCGCTCCTGCAAATCGGCAAAGCTCCGTTCGGTGTCGGGCATCGGCGCCGGGTCGAGCGCGCCGATGCGGATGACCGCACCTTTGGCGCTGTCGCTGGCATATTGCACCTGCGCGCTGAGCGGGGCCATGTCCTCGATCAGCCGCGCCAGCGTCAGCGTCAGCGGATCGATCCCCTTTTCGGCGGCATAAGCGGCCCCCTTGTCAAGAATCGCGGACAGATTGCGCAGACCCCGGATGAATAGAGGCACGGTCAGGTCATACAGGTCGGTCGCCACCAAGCTCTCCTCATCATCTTGAGGGGGCATCATATGGCTCCGACCGCCTCTGTCGATACCCGGCCGAAATAAAAGCTCCATGCCGGCGGGTCAGGGGGCAACCAAATCAGGCAAGAGCGGGGCGCTCTGGCGGGGCGATGGTGAAGAAGGGCAAAGCGTGGTGCACGATCCAGCCGATCGTCGCCGCATAGAATATGGTGCCAAGCCCGACCGTGCCGCCCAACAGCCAGCCGATCGCCAGCACACCGATCTCGATCCCGGTCCGCACCCATTTGACCGGCAACCCGGTGCGACGGCAGAATCCGGTCATCAACCCGTCACGCGGCCCCGGCCCCAGTCCCGCGCCGATATAGGCACCGCCCGCAATGCCGTTGAGGACGATCCCGGCCGCCAGCCAGGCAAAGCGCATGGCATAGCTTTCCGGCGTCGGCAGGATCAGGAGGCTCAGGTCCACCGCGGTTCCGATCACCAATATGTTGCAGACCGTACCGATGCCGGGCCGCTGGCGCAGCGGCCACCAGAGCAGCAGCACGATCGCGCCGATCAGATTGACCGTCATGCCGAAGCTGAGCCCCAGGCGCGGTGCCAGTCCCTGATGCAGCACGTCCCAGGGGTCCAGCCCCAGATTGGCGCGCAGCATCAACGCCATGGAAAAGCCGTAGAGGCCAAGACCCCAGAAAAGCTGAAAGAGGCGGCGGTGCATCATCATGACGGTCGAAATCGTCCGAAATGGCCTTTTACAAAACAGCCAATATTGGATAAGTGGCCCCCTTCACCCCTTGGATTGGAACTGATCGCCATGTCCACTTCCCTGCTGCGACCCCCTTCCCTGCTCCGCCTGCTGGGCGCCTGGCGCGCCGGGGACAGCGCCGAGCCTGCCTATCGTCAATTGGCGCAGGCGCTGCGGATGCTGGTGCTGGACGGTCGCATCGGCCTCAATGTCCGCCTGCCGGGGGAACGGGAACTGGCTGCCGCACTGGGCCTCAGCCGCACGACCATCGCTGCCGCCTTCGACCGGCTGCGCGACGAAGGTTTTCTCGAGAGCCGGCAGGGGTCCGGCAGCGTCACGCGTTTGCCGCCCGGCCGGATGGAACAGACTTCGCCGGAGATCGACACGGTCAGCGGCGGCAATATCCTGAACTGGACCCATGCCGCCCTGCCCGCCGCGCCGGGAGTCGGCCGGGCCTATCAGGCGGCGGTGGAGGCACTTCCCACCTTTCTGGGCGAGTTGGGCTATGATCCGCTGGGCCTGCCGCCGCTGCGCCGGGCGATCGCCGCGCATTACGAACGGCGGGGATGCCCGACGAGTCCGGACCAGATCATCGTCACCAACGGCGCGCAGCAGGGATTTTCCCTGCTGCTTCATTGGCTGGCGGGGCCGGGAGACCGGGCAGTGATCGATCACCCGACCTATCATAATGCGATCCAGGCTCTGCAGCGCGCCCATGTCGTGCCGGTGCCGGTCGGCCTGCCCGCGCAGGGATGGGACATCGATGCGATGGAGGCGGCCTTCCGCCAGACAAGCCCACGTTTCGCCTATATCATCGCTGATTTCCACAATCCCACCGGGCGCAGCATGGACCCGGCCACCCGCCGCGCGCTGGTGGCCGCCGCCATCCGATCGCACATGCCGCTGATCATCGACGAGACCATGGTGGCGATGGGGCTGGACAATATGCCTCCGCCGCCGGTCGCGGTGCATGATCCTTCGGGCCGGCAGGTCATCACCCTGGGTTCCGCCAGCAAGATTTTCTGGGGCGGGCTGCGCGTCGGCTGGATTCGCGCCGATCCGCAGACCGTCGCGGCGCTGGGTCGCCTGCGCACCACGATGGACATGGCAAGCCCGGTGGTGGAGCAGCTTGCCGTCGCGCATCTGATCGACGGCGATGAGGGATTGGGCGCGCGGGCGGCCATGCTGCGGGGGCGTCGCGATCATCTTCTCGGGCTGATCGAACGGCACCTTCCTCACTGGCGCGCGGAATCCCCAGCGGGCGGCCTGTCGCTCTGGGCGGAACTGCCGCGTGGGGAGGCGACGGCGCTGGCCGCCATTGCCGAAAGCCATGGCGTGCGCGTGGCACCGGGGCCGCGCTTCGGGGTGAGCGGTGCATTTGAACGTTTCCTGCGCTTGCCTTTCACCCTGTCCGAGGAGCAGTTGACGGCGGGCGTGGAACGGCTGGCCGAAGCCGATGCGCGGCTTCACGCGCGCATGCCACGCGGCCGCGATTCACTGGCCGCCGCGCTGGAGGCGGACCGGCTGATCTGAGCTATGGCGGGAATTGGCTAACTCCAGCCCTTGCCCAATCTCAATATCTGGAACACATGAAAGGGACCGCCCGGCAAGCAGCCCCTTTTTGCTCATTCATATATCCAGCGTCTCAGGCGCTGAATTTCTCGCGCAGGGTGAGCATGGCGATGGCGGCCTTGGCCGCTTCGCCGCCCTTGTCTTTCTCGTCCTTTTTCGCGCGGGTCAGCGCCTGGGCTTCGTTTTCGACCGTCAATATGCCATTGCCGATCGGAATGCCGTCCATGCTGAGCGCCATCAGGCCGCGAGCGCTTTCGTTCGATACCACTTCGAAATGATAGGTTTCGCCGCGGATCACCACGCCGATGGCGATGAAGCCGTCATAGCGGCCGCTTTCCGCCGCCAGCGCCACCGCGCCGGGAATTTCCAGCGCGCCGGGAACCGTCACCACTTCATATTTATGCCCCTCATCCTCCAGCGCCGTGGTGGCGCCTTCGATCAGCAGGTCGTTGAGATGGTCGTAGAAGCGCGCTTCGACGATCAGGAATTTTGCCATGGATGGTTCCTTAAAGCTCGATCGACCGCTGCCCAACCACGGCCAGGTCATAGCCGTCAAGCGCGATCAGGCTGTGATGGGTGTTGCTGATCAGGATCATGTCATGCACGCCGAGTTCGGCCAAAATCTGCGCGCCCACGCCATAGTCGCGCAATTCGTCCATGCCCGTGCCGGGCTGACCGGCATGATGGCGCAGGATGCGGGTGACGACATCGCCCGGCGATTGGGGGGTAAGGGCAACGATGATGCCCGCCCCTTCCTCCGCGATGATCTCCATCGACTTGGCGAGCAGGCCGTTGCGCGGTCCAGTCGATCCGTAGACATCGTCAAGCAAGGAGAGCTGGTGCATGCGGACCAGCGTCGGCTCATCGGACGAGACATTACCTTTTTGCAGCACAAGCTGCTCGGTCTGGGTCGCCTTGTTGTAGAAGCTGATCGCTCTCCAGTCGCCGCCCCACTGGCTGTTGAAGGTGGTTTCGGCGCGACGTTCGACCATATGGTCATGCCGGCGGCGATAGGCGATGAGGTCGCGGATCGTGCCGATCTTCATCTTGTGCTTCTGGGCGAAGGGGATCAGGTCGTCCAGCCGCGCCATGGTGCCGTCATCCTTCATCACCTCGCAGATGACGCCGGAGGGATTGAGGCCGGCAAGGCGGGCGACGTCCACCGCCGCTTCGGTATGGCCGGTGCGGACCAGCACGCCGCCATCCTTGGCCACCAGCGGGAAGACATGGCCGGGGGTGACGATATCGTCGCGGCTCTTGGACCCGTCGATCGCGACGGAAATGGTGCGGGCGCGGTCGGCGGCGCTGATGCCGGTGGTAACGCCCTCGCGCGCCTCGATCGACACGGTGAAGGCGGTTTCATGCCGCGTGCCATTGTTGCGGCTCATCAAACCCAGGCCCAGATGATCGACCCGGTCCTTGGTCAGCGCCAGGCAGATGAGGCCGCGGCCATGGGTGGCCATGAAGTTGATCGCGTCGGGCGTCGCCATCTGCGCGGGGATGACTAGGTCGCCCTCATTTTCCCGGTCCTCGTCATCGACCAGGATGAACATGCGGCCGTTGCGGGCTTCGTTGATGATCTCTTCGGGGGAAGCGAGCGCGGTGCCGCCCTCGCGCTTGATGAGATAGCTTTCCAGCTTACCCAGTGTTTCGGCAGTCGGGTTCCAGTCCGCCTCGCCCAGCTTGCGCAGGGAATTGGCGTGAAGGCCCGCCGCGCGGGCAAGGCCGGATCGCGACATGCCCCCATCGGTGACGAGCGAGCGGACGGTATCGATAAGGGCTGACGACATGCTAACGACTCCTTCCCCGAGGCGGGGTCCGAAACGGAATGGTGTCGCATATCACATCATGATGTGATTATGGCAAGAGATAATCACATTGTGCCGCTGCGAAGGCTCTGCATGCGGTCGAGATAGCGCGCCAGCACGTCGATCTCCAGATTGAAGGCGCGGCCCGGTGTCAGGCTGTCCAGAGTCGTCGCGGCGGCAGTGTGGGGGATGATGTTCAGACCGAAATGGACGGAGCCATCGGCCTGGTCCTCCACCGTGTTGACGGTCAGCGAGATGCCGTCGACCGTGATCGATCCCTTGGCGGCCAGAGCGGGCGCCAGTTTCGCGGGCGCGGCGATCAGAAGGCGGGTCGAATCGCCTTCGCTGGTGGCGGACACCAGCGTGCCTACGCCGTCGACATGGCCGGTCACGATATGGCCGCCCAGTTCGTCCCCGACCTTGAGCGCGCGTTCGAGATTGAGGCGGCCGCCTTGTTCCCACAGGCCCGGCGCGGTGCGGGCGGCGGTTTCGGCCGACAGGTCCACCGCAAACCAGTCCGCGCCCTTTTCGACCACCGTCAGGCAGGCGCCGGAACAGGCGATGGATGCCCCGATGGCAACCGTTTCCATGTCATAGGAACAGCCGATCACCAGGCGCAGGTCGCCGCGCTGCTCATGGGTACGGATGGTGCCGATGTCGGTGATGATGCCGGTGAACATGATCGCTGATCCATTTTTTCCCGTTCGGGCCGAGCCGGACGAACTTATGTTTGAGTTTTGCCGTGATCTAGGCGCTACGCGTGCGAACGTAAACCTCCAGCCGGTCCTCGCCCAGCCGCCGTTCGTCGCTGAGCCGCCAGCGGCCATGGGCGTCGGCAAGATCGGTCAGGCCGATATCGCCTATGCCCGCCAGCCCCGCCCCGATGACGATCGGCGCGCGATAGAGCAGCAGCCGATCGACCAGATCGGCGCGCAGAAAGGCGGCGGCGGTCTGCGCGCCACCCTCGACCAGCAGATGATCGACCTGGGGCAGAGTGGCGATGTCCTCCGGCGCGGCGATGCTTTCCCAGCCTTTGGGCACGGCGGCATGGCTGAGCAGCACGCGTCGCGGCGAGCGATCCTCCAGCCCGGCCAGTCGCACGTCCAGGCGCGGCGCATCGGCGCGTAGCGTCCCGCCGCCGACCAATATGGCGTCATGCCGCGCCCGTTCCATATGGGCATGGGCGCGGGCCGCATCGCCGGTGATCCAGCGGCTGGACCCGTCGGCCAGCGCGATCCGGCCGTCGAGCGACAGCCCAAGCTTGAGCGTGACGGCCGGCCGGCCCAGCGTCTCGCGCAGCACAAAACCGCGCATGGCGGCGGCGGCTTCCTGCGCCATCAGCCCCATCTCGACGGCGATGCCGCGCTTGCGCAGCCAGGCGGCGCCCTGTCCGTCGGTACGCGGATCGGGATCGCGCAGGGCTATGACGACGCGGCGCACGCCCGCCCGCGCCATCAGGTCGGCGCAGCGCGGGCCGCGTGGGGACAGATGGAAGCACGGCTCCAGCGTCACATAGGCGGTGGCGCCGTGGGCGCGGTCCATCGCCTGCTCCAGCGCCTGGGCTTCGGCATGGGGGCGACCGCCCTTTTGCGTCCATCCC
Organism: Sphingobium sp. TKS; assembly: GCF_001563265.1. NCBI lineage: Bacteria > Pseudomonadati > Pseudomonadota > Alphaproteobacteria > Sphingomonadales > Sphingobiaceae > Sphingobium > Sphingobium sp. TKS. The sequence continues at coordinate 4,159,260 of NZ_CP005083.1, forward strand.
CGGCCGACGACATGGCCGTCGCGCACGATCAGGCAGCCGACATTGGGATTGGGGGTGGAAAGCCCGCGCCCGCGTTCCGACAGGGCGATGGCAGCCGCCATGAAACGCCGGTCCTGCGCGGGATCGGCGGGGGATCGGGCGGTTTTGGATCGGGCGCTCAGGGCTGGGCAGCTCCGCTTTGGGCTGATCCGGGGCCGGATCTTTCCGTCGCCTCGGCCTTGGCCAGCCGGGCGTCGAGCTGTGCGTTGATCTGCTTCAGCGCTTCCTTGCGGCGGGCGGTGTTACGCGCTTCGTCCTTCTTCCAGTCGATGCCGAAAATATCAGCGACGCCCTGCATCTCCTTCTGCTTCTTCTCGATCGCCGCCTCGCGCTTGGCGAGGTCGATCTTCTGCTGGAGGATGATCGCCGCGTCGGAACGGCTGGCGTCCCAGCTCTGCACATAGAAGATCTGGTTGCGCGTCGGCATGGTGTTGGTGTTGGCGTCGACGATGAAGGCCCAGATGATGACCCAGGTGAACGCGACGGACAGGCCGAGCAACGGCCATTTATGAGGCCGGTTCTCACGAAAATAGCTCCACAGGTCGCTCATCGCGCTCTTGGGAGACACCGGACGGGGGAATATCGCCATCGCGCCGATATAGGGGAAGGCGGGGCCGGATGCAAAAGCGCTGTTGCCCGATGCGGTGATTTCCGGCCCCCTTCCCTTGGATTTCAAACGTCTGCGAGGCGGAAATGGACGGTCAGCACCTTGGCTGAACTGATCGCCACCCCATCCCGAGTCGCCGGGCGGAAGCGCCATTTGCGCAAGGCGTGGCGCTGGGTGGCGAGCCAGAAGGCTTCGTCGGTGGCGGACAGCCGCTCTATGTCGGTGACGCGGCCATCGGGACCGATGGTGACGCGGACCACGACCTTGCCCTCCATCCCCTGCCGAATCATCGTGCCGGGATAGTCGGGCTGGAAGGCGGCCAGTGCGCGGGGGTCGATGGTGGCGTCGGCCAGCACAGGCTCGAGGCCCGGCGGAATTATGGGTGGCGTGATCGTGCCCGTACCGGGATCGCCAGCGGCAATATGATCGTCGGCCTTCGTCGTGAAGCCGGTCGGCGGCGTGGGGACGGCCGGTTTTTCCACCACGGTCGGATGGGAATGGGGCAGGGGCTTGGCATCGCTTTCCGGCTGGGGCCGTTCCGGCGGAGGCGGCGTGTCAGCGACCGGATAGGTGGTCAGCGGCGGAGGATCGCGAAAGACGTCGATCATCTCCTTGGGCATCAGCAGATAGGCCCCGACCACCAGCGCATGAACGGCGATCGCACCGCCTATGCCGAAAGGGGATCGGGCGCCGCCGCTATAACCGGAAAGCTGAGCCTCGCCACCTGCTGTCCGCAACGTCATCAGTCGCATATCGCACCCTCCTGTCATGCGATCCCTCACGGATCGTCATGACATGTTACAACATAATTTTATGATATGTTGCAACATTAATTTTGATTGATGGAGTGAGCGACGGCATGCGCCAGCGCCTTTCCAACATCGGAAACTGGGTTCCTGCCTGCGCAGAAACACGGCTGGAATTAGCGGGGCAGTTCTACAGCAGGGTGTCGACGGCGTGGATGGCGAGTCCCACCAGCCCACCCACCAGCGTGCCGTTGACGCGGATATATTGCAGGTCGCGCCCGACCGCATGTTCGAGCCGGCTGGTGACAGTGCCCGCATCCCAGCCGCGCACGGTTTCGCTCACCAGCTTGACGATGGAGTCGCCATAGGTCGCCGTCGCCCCAACGGCGGCACGCCGCATGAAGCGGTTGATCAGCAGGCGCAGCCGGGCATCCTCCTGCAAGGTAGCGCCCAGTTGGTGGAGCGCTTCACCCAGACGCCCGGCCATGGCCTTGCCGGGATCGCGCACGGCCCGCAGCAGGCCGCTGCGCGCCTGCTCCCACAAGCCGTCGATCCAGCGCTGCATCGCCGGATTATCGACGATCTCGTCGCGGATGCGGGCGACGCGGGCCTGCATCTCCAGGTCGAACTGGAGGTCGGCGGCAAGCTTCGTCAGGCCTTCCTCCGCCTTCAGCCGCAGGCTGTGTCCGGCGTCCTGCGCCATGTCGGCCAGCAGTCTGCGCAGCCCGTCGATGATCGCGTTGGCAAGATTTTCGTCCAGGCCGGTCCAGCGCAATATCTTGCCCGATCGGTCATGCACCATCTGGCGGATCAGATGGTCATTGGCCTCCAGCGTGCGGTCCGCCCAGAGGATGATGCCGTCCATCACAGGGGCATGGCGGCCGTCGCGCATCGCCGCCTCCAGCGCCTGGCCGATCAGCGGGGCGAGGTTCATCGCCCGCAGCCGCTGGGCGATGGCGCCCTTCACCATGCCGCCCAGCCGTTCCTGGTCGAGCGCCTCCAATATGTCGGCGGCGAGACGGGACGCGCCTTCGCGCAGCCGCCCGTCGCCGCTGGAGGGACTGGCGAGGAAGCGCCCCGCCACGCCCGCCATGTCCAGCCGCTGCATCCGCCGGGCGACGACGGCGGGTGTCAGGAAATTGTCGCGCAGGAACAAGGCGAGCGTGTCTCCGATCCGGTCCTTGTTGCGCGGAATGATCGCGGTGTGCGGGATCGGCAGGCCCAGCGGATGGCGGAACAGGGCGGTGACGGCGAACCAGTCGGCCAGTCCGCCTACCATTGCCGCCTCGGCAAAGGCCTGAACAAAGCCGATGGCGGGGTGGAGGTGTACGGTGGCCCGCGCCGCCAGAAACAGCGCCGCCATGGCGAGCAGCATGCCCGTCGCCACCATCCGCATGCGCCGCGCCGGATGGACAGGACTGACGGCGACGGGGCGGGGCGGGGCAAGCATTTTCATGACCAGCTAACGGTTACGCCGCCGTTTCGTTCAGGCAAGTGCTTCTTTTCAGGGCTGGGGTGGTGGCTGCGATCGACCAAGCCATTAACGCATCGTGCTCCTGCGAAGGCAGGAGCACGACGTATTTCCAGGAAAACGGCGCAAGCCAGACCGCCTTACACTCCTATTCCGCCGGTTGCGCGGCCCCCGCCCGGTTGTCGCCGGGCTTGTAGGTCAGCAGGCGGCGGCCGAGGCGCGGGCCGACCCATTCCTCGATCCCCAGCGCCAGGCTGAAGGTCGCGGGCACGATCACCAGCGTCAGCACGGTCGACAGGATCAGGCCGCCGATCACGGTGATGCCCATCGGGGCGCGCCAGGCACCGTCGCCGCTCAGCGAAGCAGCGGTCGGCACCATGCCAGCGACCATCGCCACGGTGGTCATGACGATCGGCTGGGCACGCTTGTGCCCGGCGTCGATGATCGCCTCCAGCTTGGGCACGCCCTTGCCCATCTCCTCCAGGGCGAAGTCGATGACCAGGATCGAGTTCTTGGCGACGATGCCCAGCAGCATCAGCAAGCCGATCAGCACCGGCATGGACACCGGATTGCCAGTCAGGTGCAGCGCCACCGCCCCGCCCAGCGGCGCCAGCAGCAGCGATCCCAGGTTGACGAAGGGCGGCATCAGCCGCTTGTAGAGCAGCGTCAGCACCGCCAGCACCAGCATGATGCCGGAAATGACCGCGATGACGAAATTCTGGATCATCTCCGCCTGCCACTTGCTGTCGCCGGTGTTCAGCTTCTGCACGCCCGGGATCTGGCCGGCGGTGATCGCCTTCATGGTCGGCAAGGCATTGATCTTGACCATCGCCTGGCTGGTGACGATGCCCGGCGCCAGGTCCGCGCCCACGACGATGCGGCGGATCTGGTTGTAGCGGCGAATCTGCGTCGGTCCCGCGCCGAATTCGATGTCGGCCACGACCTTCAGCGGCACGGAGCCGCCGCTGACCGTGGGCACCGGCATATTCTCGATCGTCGCAAGGTCGCGGCGGCTGTCTTCCGCTATCGCTACGCGGATCGGAATCTGCCGGTCGGACAGGGAGAATTTGGCGCTGTTCTGATCGATATCACCGATCGTCGCGACACGGATGGTCTGGCTGAGCGCGGCGGTGGTGACGCCCAGGCTGGCGGCCAGGTCGAAGCGCGGCTTGATGACGATTTCCGGCCGGTTCATGTCGCCCGCGACCCGCGGCGCGCGGATTTCATGAATCCCCGCCATTTCCGACACCAGCTTGTTGGCGGTCTGCTCCAGCTTCACCGGGTCGTCGCTACCGAACATGATGATGATGTCCCGGCCGAAGCCGCCGCCCGATTGCGATTGGAAATTGACGCGGGCGTCCGCGACCTGCTGGAATTTGGGCGCGATCTTGCGTTCCCATTCGACCGAGGAGATGGGCCGGTCCTTCCTCAGCGTCAGGTAAATGTCGGCGCCGGTCGTCTGGATATCGGCAAAGGCGGCTTCGACCATGTCCTTGTCGGCGGCGAGCATGTCCGCCACCTTGCGGGTGATCGCCGTGGTCTGCTGCAATGTGCTGCCGGGCACGGTTTCGACCTTCACCTGGCTGAAATCCGTGTCGATCGTCGGCTGGAACGACATGGGCAGCGTGCCGAAGGCCGCGATGGTCGCGATGAAGGCCAGAAAGCCGAAGCCCATCGTCCAGATGCGATGGTCGCGAAGCCATGCGGTAAAACGCGCCGCACCGCCGCGGGCGCGATGGGCGACGGCCCGGCGTTCGTCCAGCGACCAGCGCAGCACCGCCATATAGACGTCCATCAGCCAGCCTTCGCCATGGCTTTCCTGGCCATGGGCCTTCAGGAAATAGGCGGCGATCATCGGCGTGATCAGGCGCGCGACCGCCAGGCTGAGCAGCACGGCGACCACCACGGTCATGCCGAACTGGATGAAGAACTGGCCCGAAATACCGGGCATCAGCGCCACCGGCAGGAACACCGCGACGATCGCCATGGTCGTGGCCAACACCGCCAGGCCGATTTCGTCGGCGGCGTCGATGGAGGCCTGATAGGCGCTTTTGCCCATGCGCATGTGGCGCACGATATTCTCGATCTCCACGATGGCGTCGTCCACCAGCACGCCCGCCACCAGGCTCAAGGCCAGCAGCGAGATGCCATTCAGGGTGAAGCCCATCATGTCCATGAACCAGAAGGCCGGAATCGCGGACAGCGGAATGGCGAGCGCCGAGATCAAAGTGGCGCGCCAGTCGCGCAGGAAGAGAAAGACGATGACCACGGCCAGCACCGCGCCCTCGATCATCGCCTGCATGGCGCTGTGATATTGGCCCTTGGTATATTCGACGCTGGTGTAGAGCTGTTTGTACTGGACCTTCGGATTTTCCTTCCGAAGCTGCTCCAGCACCTTCATCGCGTCGTCGAAGACGGTGACGTCGGACGATCCCTTGGCCTTTTCCATGCTGAAGCTGGTCACCTGCCGCCCGTTCATCAGGGACAGCGTGCGCTGTTCGGCATACATGTCGCGCACATCGGCCAGGTCGGCCAGCTTGACGGTGCGGCCGCCGGAAATGGCGATCTGGGTTTGGCCCAGCGCATAGGCGTCGCGGGCGTTGCCCAGCACGCGGATCGCCTGTTCGGCCCCGGCGATTTCGGTGCGGCCGCCCGCCGCGTTCAGGTTCACTTGCTGAAGCTGCTGGTTGACCTGGGACGCGGTGATGCCATGCGATTGCAGCTTGGCGGGGTTCAGGATGACGCGGATTTCGCGGGACACGCCGCCGCCGCGCTTGACCGCCGCCATGCCGGGCACCGCCAGCAGCCGCTTGGCCACGCTATTGTCGACATACCAGGACAGTTCCTCCAACGTCATGTCGGTCGCTTCGGCGCTGAAATAGGCGATCGGCCCGCCGTCAATGTCGACGCGGCTGACCTGCGGTTCCAAAATGCCTTCGGGCAGGTCGCTGCGGATCTGGTCGACGGCGTTTTTCACATCGTTGACGGCGCGGTCGACCGGCGTGCCGATCTGGAACTGCACATTGGTGTTGGACTGGCCCTCCGACACCCAGGAGGTGATCTCGTCCACGCCGCTGATGCCGCGCACCGCCGCCTCGACGCGTTGCGTCACCTGCGTTTCCAGTTCGGTCGGCGCCGCGCCGGGCTGGCGCACGACGACGCTGGCCATGGGGAAGCTGATATCGGGATTCTGATTGACGTCCATCCGGCTGAAGCTGACGATGCCCGCCAGCAGCAGCGCCACGAACAGCACCAGCGGCGACACCGGGTTGCGGATGGCCCAGGCGGAAATATTACGAAAACTCATGACGGCTTCCTCGCCTGCCGGTGGGCGCGCAAGTTTTTGTTGTCGCATCGTTTCAAGCGGAAAACCGGTTCCCACTTTTCCGCACGATGCTTTGGCGCGCCACGCCGCTTCATTTGGACTTGCTGACCTCTGGCTTCACCTTCTGCCCCGGCGTCAGAAAGGCGCCGGCCGAAGCCACGATGCGTTCATTGCCGTTGAGGCCGTTCAGGATCGACACGCCCGCATCCGTCACCTGGCCGATCTTGACGTCGCGCCGCTGCACTTCGTCGCGGCCGTTGACGACAAAGACATAATTGCCCTTCTCGTCGCTCTGCACCGCCGATTCCGGCAGCATCGGCGCGGAGCCGGTGCCGCTGACGATCGCGGCGGAGGCGAAACCGCCCGGACGGATCGCCGGATTATAGGGGATGGCGATCCGGGCAATGCCCTGACGATTCTGATTGTCGACCACCGGCGACACCTGCCAGACGCGTCCGGTAAATTGCTCGGTGCCACCGACCGGGGTGACGGTGGCGCTGTTGCCGGTGCGCAGCGTGGCCAGATCGCCTTCGCTGACCTGGGCCAGCATTTCCATCTCGCCACCCTTGGCCATGCGGAACAGCGTGGCACTGCCCGATCCGACGATCTGGCCCGGTTCCACCGCACGGGTCAGCACCAGCCCGGCGGCGGGCGCGCGGATGTCGAGGCGGCCGGTGCGGGCGCGCTGTTCGGCCAGTTGGGCAATGGCGACATTGACGCGGGCATTGGCGGCATCGCGGGTCGCGGTGCGCTGGTCGATGTCGGCCTGGCTGATGAAGCCGCGCGACACCAGCGCCTTGGCGCGGTCGAGCTGGGCCTGCGCCAGCTTGGCGTCGGCGCGGCTGACCTCCACCTGCGCGGCGAGCGAGCGGATCTGTTCGGTCTGGACGGAGCGCTCGACGGTCGCGAGTATCTGGCCGGCGCGGACCCAGTCGCCCGGCTGCACCAGCACCCGCGTCACCGCACCGCCTTCGCCCACGACGCCCACCGGCATTTCCACCCGCGCGGCGAGCGATCCGGTGGCGCTGATGGTGTGCGACACAGTCGACTGGCCGGGGCTGATCACCGTCACGACCGGCGCCTGCGTGGCGCTGGCGGGGGTTTCCGCGCCCTTGCCGCGCATGCTGACCCAGGTGGCGACAGCGATCAGGATGATGGCGACGACGGCGCCGATCACCAGCCTGCGGCGCCAGATCGAGCGCTCATCCTGATCGCCAAGGACATTTGCCGGCGCATCACCGACCAGCGGGGTTTCGTAATTCATCCTGAATCCATCTTTCGGCCATCAGCGCCGTTCGGGTTGCTGTATTACATGAATACATCACCCGGCTCAAGCCCCCATTATCACGGCCGTGGGAAGGATCGCAAAGCCATTTGGCAGGCGCGGGGCGTCCGCTCGACCGGCCCTTGCCAAAGGCGCCCGACTGTGGCGCTATAGCCCGCATGGCGGCGGGAGGCGGCGATGGAATTGCTGGGATGGATCATTGTCGGCCTGTTCGCCGGGGCGCTCGCCCGGCTGGTCATGCCAGGCCGCGATCCGGGCGGCTGCGTCGTCACCATCCTGCTGGGCATCGCCGGCGCCCTGCTGGCGGGCTATGTCGGGCGACTGCTGGGCGTTTATGAACCCGGCGAGCAGGCGAGCTTCATCGCGGCCGTGCTGGGGTCGATCGGCGTGCTGGCGCTCTATCGATTCTTTGCCGGGCGGGGTTGAACAGCCGCATATGCGCATAAAAGAGGCCGCGCCCCTACGGACACGGCCTCTTTGTTCTTGCCGGGTGTTTAGCGGACCGAACCGCGACGCACCAGATTGACGATCGCGAGCAGGATGACAGCGCCAACCAGCGACACGAGGAAGCTGTAAAGCGTCAGGCCGTCATTGATCGAACCGCCGCTGAAGATCAGGCCACCGATGAACGCGCCGACGATGCCGACGACGATGTTCAGCAGGATGCCCTGTTGCGCGTCGGTCCGCATGACCATGCTGGCAAGCCAGCCGATGACGCCGCCGACAACGAGCCACAAAATGATGCCCATTTCTCACTCTCCTTGGTCCACAGCCCCTTTCGGGTGGGCTGATCTGTTCAACGGAGAAGTCGGCTTTACGTTCCATTTCACCTTGACAAAGCAGAAGGCCGCCGGATGCCAGATCCGGCGGCCTTGCTGTAATGCGACCCTTTTTTCTAGAAACGGATGATCAGTATTTCTGCTGCCGTTCGTAGAGGGACTTGTAATATTGGATGCGCGTCACGCGCAGGCCGTGCATGCCGGAACGGTCGACGGCGCGCTGCCAGCTCGCAAATTCCTCCAGCGTCAGCGAATAGCGGGCGCAGGCTTCATCCACGGTCAGCAGGCCGCCATTGACGGCCGCGACGACTTCAGCCTTGCGGCGCACGACCCAGCGAGTCGTGTCCACGGGCGGCAGGCTATCCAGAGTCAGGGGTTCTCCTAGCGGCCCGACGACCTGTGCAGGTCTGATTTTCTGGTTCTCGATCATTATCACCCTCAATAAGCGGCACTGGCGTTGCCGATTGTTCAGCAGTGCGAACTGTTTGCGCTCCAAGCCCTGAACAGGGCCTAAAGCGCCACGGTAAACGCCCCCTTCATCATCCTTGCCCCACCCTTAATCGGTTCGCGATCAACGGGTTAAAGCTGCCCGCGAGCCCTACGGCCTCGATATTGCCGCCGGAACGTGGCGCGAGGATATCGGCCAGTTCCTGGACCCAGTCGCCTTCGATTTCCTGCCCCCGCAGGACGCCCGCGACCGCCTGCGCGGTCGGGCTGGCCGCCTGCGCCGCCGCCGAAGCGGCCCGCAAGGACGGCCAGACCGGCACGCGCCGCCGGCCCGAAGGCTTGACGAAGCTGGGCTTGAGCCCGCCTGTCCGAAGGAATCCCAGATCCATGGGAGAGGGATTTAGAGCCTAAAGGATAAGGTCCGGTAAACTTGTCCCCCGAAATGGGTACGGCGATGCGACGAAAGATTGAATCCGGCTGGCACCCTGGGACGGGGACGACTATATGCGCGCCCATGCAGCCCCAGTTCCAGCTTACCGAGCCGCTGAATGCGCGGCGCATCGTCGTCGCCATGTCGGGCGGCGTGGATTCGAGCGTCGTCGCCGCGCTTGCCGCGCGCACGGGCGCGGAAACCATTGGCGTGACGCTTCAGCTTTACGATCATGGCGCGGCGGTGGGACGCACCGGAAGCTGCTGCGCGGGACAGGATATTCGCGATGCGCGGGCGGTCGCGGACCGCATCGGCATCGCCCATTATGTCTTTGATTATGAAAGCCGGTTCCGGGATTCGGTGATCGCTGATTTTGCCGATGAATATATGGCCGGGCGCACCCCTATCCCCTGTGTGAAGTGCAATATGGGGGTGAAATTCACCGACCTGTTCCAGATAGCGCGCGACCTTGGCGCCGACTGTCTGGCCACCGGCCATTATGTGCGCCGGATGGAAGGGGCGCGGGGCGCGGAACTGCATCGCGCAGCCGATCCGGCGCGGGACCAGAGCTATTTCCTCTTCGCCACGACTCAGGCGCAGCTCGACTATCTGCGCTTTCCTTTGGGCGGCCTGCCCAAGCCGCAGGTGCGCGAGATCGCAGCGGAACTCGGCCTGTCGGTTGCGCTCAAACCGGACAGCCAGGACATCTGCTTCGTGCCCGATGGCGACTATGCGAAGATCGTGCGCAAGCTGCGACCCGATGCCGATGAGGGCGGGGACATCGTTCATATCGATGGCCGCGTGATGGGCACGCACAAGGGGATGATCCATTATACGGTCGGCCAGCGTAAGGGGCTGGAGATCGGTGGGCAGGCCGAACCGCTTTATGTCATACGTCTGGATGCCGAAGACCGGCGCGTGATCGTCGGGCCGAAGGCGGCGCTGGCGGTGTCGGCGGCGCGGCTCTCCGACATCAATTGGCTGGGCGGGGATTTCGCCGGGCCGCTGACCGCCAAGGTGCGCTCCATGGCCAAGCCGGTCCCGGCGCGGCTGGAGGGCGAGCGGTTGGTCTTTGATGCGCCCGAATATGGAGTGGCGCCGGGACAGGCGGCTGTTCTCTATGCGGGCGACCGGGTGCTGGGCGGCGGCTGGATCGCGGCGACCGAGGCGGCGCTGGCGGAGGCGGCCTGAACCTACCCCCAACCCCTCCCGCAAGCGGGGTGGGCAGCCCGACCTTGCCCTTTCACGCCCCTCCAAGTAAGGCGCGCGGGTCATGACTCGTCCGCTCACCTTCGCCATCCCCAAGGGGCGCATCCTCGATGAAGCGCTGCCCTTGCTCGCCAAAGCCGGTATCGAGCCGGAGGCGGAGTTCCATGACAAGAAAAGCCGCGCTCTCCGCTTCGCCACCAATCGGCCCGAAGTGTCGATCATTCGCGTGCGCGCCTTCGACGTGGCGACCTTTGTGGCGCATGGCGCGGCGCAGATCGGCATCGTCGGTTCGGACGTGCTGGCAGAGTTCGATTATTCCGAGATTTATGCGCCGGTCGACCTCGACATGGGGCATTGCCGCCTGTCGGTCGCGGAACCCGTCGGCTTATCGCAAGAGGACGAGGCCGCGCTCAGCCATGTGCGCGTCGCGACCAAATATCCCTATCTCACGCGCAAATATTATGAAGCGCGGGGCATTCAGGCCGAATGCGTGAAGCTGAACGGAGCGATGGAACTGGCGCCCTCGCTGGGGCTGTCGCGGCGGATCGTGGACCTTGTGTCGTCGGGCGCGACGCTGAAGGCCAATGGGCTGGTCGAGACTAACATCATCATGCAGGTGTCGGCGCGGCTGATTGTCAATCGCGCCGCCTATAAAATGCGCTCGGCCGAACTGGTGCCGCTGGTGGAGGCTTTCCGCAAGGCCGTGGGGACGAAGGATGCCGCTTAGGCTCGACACGGGCGACGCCGATTTCGCTGCTGCGTTCACCGCACTGGTCGATGCCCGGCGCGAGGCCGATGAGGATGTGTCGCGCGATGTGACCGCGATCCTCAAGCGGGTGCGCGCCGAGGGTGATGCGGCGCTGGCCGACTATACCAGCCGTTTCGATCGCCACGATCTGGACGTCAGCGGCTGGGCGGTGGAACCCGCCGAATGCCGCGCGGCGCTGGAGGGTCTTTCCACCGAGCTGCGCGACGCGCTGGAACTCGCGGCGGCGCGGATCGCCGCCTATCATAAAAAGCAGAGGCCGCAGGACAGCGACAGCATTGATGCGGCGGGCGTTCGCCTGGGGGCGCGCTGGAACGCCGTGGACGCGGCGGGGCTTTACGTCCCGGGCGGCCGGGCGGCCTATCCCAGCTCGCTGCTGATGAACGTGATCCCGGCCAAGGTGGCGGGCGTGTCGCGCATCGCCATGGTGACGCCGACCCCCAATGGGGAGATCAATCCGCTGGTCCTCGCCGCCGCGCAGATCGCCGGGATCGAGGAAATCTGGCGCGTCGGCGGGGCGCAGGCTGTGGCGGCGCTTGCTTATGGCACGGATCGGATCAGGCCGGTCGACGTCATCACCGGCCCCGGCAACGCCTGGGTCGCGGAGGCGAAGCGTCAGCTTTACGGCGTGGTCGGCATCGACATGGTCGCGGGACCGTCCGAGATCGTCGTGGTCGCTGACGCAAAGAACAATCCTGACTGGATCGCGGCCGATCTGCTCAGCCAGTCCGAGCATGACCCCACCAGCCAGTCGATCCTGTTCACAGACGATGCGGCCTTTGCCGATGCAGTGGCGGCGGCAGTGAAGCGGCGTTTGCCTTTGCTGTCGACGGAGGTCGTGGCGACCACGAGCTGGAACGCCAATGGCGCGATCATCGTCGTGCGTGATTTCGACGAAGCCATGCCGCTGGTCGACCGCCTGGCCGCCGAGCATCTGGAACTGGCGGTGGACGATCCCGACGCGCTGTTCGCCAATGTGCGCCATGCCGGGTCGGTTTTCCTCGGCCGGATGACGCCCGAGGCGGTGGGCGATTATGTCGCCGGGCCGAACCATGTGCTGCCGACCGGGCGTCGGGCGCGCTTCTCTTCGGGGTTGTCGGTGCTGGACTTCATGAAGCGCACCAGCTTCCTCAGCCTCGATCAGAACAGCATCGATGCCATCGGTCCCGCCGCCGTCGCGCTGGCGGAGGCGGAGGGGCTTCCGGCGCATGCGGCTTCGGTGGCGTTGCGGCTCAAATAATCCGTTGCCCTGCGCATTGCGCGGGGTCATTTTTCTCCCTCGGGCCGGTTTCGACATTTCCGGTTCGAACGGCTATGGACCTGTTGATGAACGATCGCTCCAAATCCCGCTCCGCCGCGCGCCTTGCCGCGGTTCAGGCGCTCTACCAGCTCGAAATGGAGGGCACGCCGCTCCATGTGCTGCTGCATGAGTTCCACCAGCATCGCCTGGGCGCGACCATCGAAGATGTGACCTATGCGCAGGCGGAGGAGAGTTTCTTCGACGATGTCGTGCAGGGCGTGGACCGGCGGCGGGAGGAGATTGATGGGCTGATCGTGGCGCGTCTCTCCAAGGGCTGGAGCCTGGAGCGGCTCGACAAGCCGATGCGGCAGATCCTGCGTGCGGGCACCTATGAACTGCTCGCCCGCAAGGATGTGGCGACCGGCACCGTGATCAGCGAATATGTCGATGTCGCCCACGCCTTTTACGACAAGCGCGAGGCGGGCTTTGTGAATGGCCTGCTCGATGCGGTGGCGAAGGACGTGCGGAAATAACGGTTATGGCCGATTGCGCTCCTGCGAAGGCAGGAGTGCGAGGCGCTAAAGAGGATCGGCCGTGCCATGTCCGCTGAATCGCGCTTCCTGACCCTGCTTCGCCTGCTGGCGAATGACCCCGCCGCGCAGGGCTTGCAGGACGATGTCGCCGTGCTGGAAGTCGGCGGCTCCCGCCTGATCCTCACCAGCGATACGATGGTGGAGGGGGTGCATTATCTTCCCGCCGATCCGCCCGCCGACATCGGCTGGAAGCTGGCGGCAGTGAATCTGTCCGATCTCGCGGCCAAGGGCGCGAAGCCGCTCGGCTGCCTGCTCAACTATGCGCTGTCCGGCGATGATGCGTGGGATGCCGCGTTCCTCGAAGGGTTGGGGGAGGCTCTGGCCCGTCACGCCATGCCTTTGCTGGGCGGTGACACGGTGCAGATGCCGAACAGGGCTCCGCGCAGCTACAGCCTGACCGCGCTGGGCGAGGCGACCGGCCCTGTCCCCTTGCGCGGTGGCGCCAAGGCCGGGGACCGGCTGTACCTGACCGGCCCGGTGGGGGATGCGGGCATCGGCCTTGAGCTGCTGCGAACCATGCCGGGCGCCTCTGGACCTCTGGTCGACGCCTATCGCCGTCCGCGTCCGCGTCTGGCCGAAGGGGCGCTGCTGGCGCCCCTTGTCCATGCCATGATGGATGTATCCGACGGCCTGCTGATCGACGCCTCGCGCATGGCAGCGGCGAGCGGCCTGGCCGTCACCATCGACCATATCCCGCGGTCGCCGGCACTGGAAAGCGCGCGTGGCGCCAGCAATGCGATTCAGATCGCGGCGGCGCGGGCGGGGGATGATTATGAGCTGCTCTTTGCCTTGCCCGCCGCGTTGAAGCCCCCGGTGCGGGCCATTCCGGTCGGGCGGTTTTCGCAAGGGACGGGATTGACGCTGATGATCGACGGGGTGGCCATGCCCTTGCCCGACCGGCTCGGCTGGGAACATGGCTGAACTTTTCTGATTTGCGTCAATGCCGTAACGGGTTGACGCGGCCCGTCCGCCCTGTAGCTTCACCCCCGACCTTTCTCAGCCCCGGTAGGACCGCATGATGTGCGTGAGCCTGTTGCTGATTGACGCGGTGCCCGATGCCGGATGCATGAAATCCGGCCGCCCGCCCTTACGCCCTTCGCCCGCCCGTAATTCCCTGCGGAGTGGCCGATGACAGGCATAACAGGGGGAGAGGAACATTCATGCAGATTGTCACAATTGCCATAGGGTGCGGCCTGCTGGCCGTGCTCTACGGCCTGTTCACCAGTCGACAGGTGCTGGCGGCATCCGCCGGCAATGAAACCATGCAACAGATTGCGGGCGCGATTCAGGAAGGCGCGAAGGCCTATCTCAGCCGTCAATATATGACGATCGGCATGGTCGGCGTCGTCGTCGCGGGGCTGGTCCTCTTCTTCCTGGGCGCGACGTCAGCGATAGGATTTTTGATCGGCGCGATCCTTTCGGGCTCGGCAGGCTTCATCGGCATGAACATCTCGGTCCGTGCCAATGTCCGCACCGCCGAAGCCGCCCGCACGTCCTTGCAAAGCGGCCTGACGGTGGCTTTCCGGGCGGGCGCGATCACCGGCATGCTGGTGGCGGGGCTGGCGCTGCTCGCGATCAGCCTGTTCTTCTGGTATCTGACCGGACCTGCGGGGCATGCGCCCGACGACCGGCTGGTGATCGACTCTCTGGTGGCCCTGGCCTTTGGCGCCAGCCTCATTTCCATCTTCGCGCGTCTGGGCGGCGGCATCTTCACCAAGGCGGCGGACGTCGGCGCGGATCTTGTCGGCAAGGTCGAGGCGGGCATTCCGGAGGATGACCCCCGCAACCCCGCCGTGATCGCAGACAATGTCGGCGACAATGTCGGCGACTGCGCGGGCATGGCGGCCGACCTGTTCGAAACCTATGTGGTGACGGTCGGCGCGACCATGGTGCTGACCGCGCTGTTGGTGAAGGGCGTCGACAATGCGTTCCTGATGCAGCTCATGTCGCTGCCGCTGATCGTCGGCGGCGTGTGCATCATCACCTCGATCATCGGCACCTATATGGTGCGGCTGGGGGCGAGCCAGTCGATCATGGGCGCGCTTTACAAGGGTTTCTGGACCACGGCGATCCTGTCGATCCCGGCGCTCTACGCGGTCACTCAATATACGCTGGGCGATCTCAATGCCCGCTTCGGCACCGATCTGGACGGGTCGGGCGGATATACCGGCATGGCGCTGTTCTGGTCGATGATGGTCGGCCTTGCGGTGACGGGCCTGATCGTCTGGATCACCGAATATTATACCGGCACCAACTACCGCCCGGTGCGCAGCATCGCCCGCGCCTCGGAAACCGGCCACGGCACCAATGTCATCCAGGGCTTGGCCGTCAGCCTGGAGGCGACCGCGCTGCCGACGCTGGTGATCGTGGCCGGCATCATCGTCGCCCATCAGCTTGCGGGCCTGATCGGCATCGCCTTTGCGGCGACGGCCATGCTGGCGCTGGCGGGCATGGTCGTGGCGCTCGACGCCTATGGCCCGGTCACCGACAATGCCGGCGGCATCGCGGAAATGGCGCATATGGACGACAGCGTCCGGGTCAAGACCGACGCGCTCGACGCGGTGGGCAACACCACAAAGGCGGTGACCAAGGGCTATGCCATCGGCTCTGCGGGCCTCGCCGCGCTGGTGCTGTTCGGCGCCTATACGGAGGATCTGAAATTCTACAACTCGGCGCTTGGCCTGACCGAGCCGGTCGATTTCAGCCTGTCCAACCCTTATGTCATCGTTGGCCTGCTGCTTGGCGCGCTGCTGCCCTATCTGTTCGGCGCGATGGGCATGACTGCCGTGGGTCGAGCAGCCGGTGACGTGGTGAAAGACGTGCGCGACCAGTTCGCCACCAACAAGGGCATTATGGAGGGCACGTCGCGGCCCGATTACGCCCGCACCGTGGACCTTGTCACTCGCGCCGCGATCAAGGAGATGATCATCCCCAGCCTGCTGCCGGTGCTGGCGCCGATCGTCGTCTATTTCGCGATCTCGGCGGTGGCGGGCACGCCCAACGGCTTCGCGGCCTTGGGCGCGCTGCTGCTGGGCGTGATCGTCTCGGGCCTGTTCGTCGCCATTTCGATGACCTCGGGCGGCGGCGCCTGGGATAACGCCAAGAAGTTCATCGAAGACGGCAATCATGGCGGCAAGGGCAGCGAAGCCCATAAGGCGGCCGTGACGGGCGACACGGTAGGCGATCCCTACAAGGATACGGCGGGGCCTGCCGTCAATCCGATGATCAAGATCACCAATATCGTCGCCCTGCTGTTGTTGGCTGCGCTCGCGCACGGCGCGTAACTCGCCGCTTGAAAAGGGAAAGACGGGACGATGGCTCCGCCCTGCAAAGTGGCGGGGCCGTTATTTTGCGGGAAGCAGGATGCGGTGCTGAAGGCTCTTCGGCGACGGCACGGCCTTTGGGTCAAGGAGATAGAAATGTCACAAATTAGAAATGATATAGTCACAAGATTGTAACGTAATAGTCATAGTTGGCCCCCGTTCGCCAGGATGGCGAGAGGAGAATCACAATCATGCGACTGACCTGCAAACTGCTGCCTGCGCTCGCCCTGCTGGCCGCTCCGGCCGTGGCGCACGCCAGCGAGGATGAACAGCTCTGGACCGCCGCCAGCGCGACCGTGAAGCTGAGCGATCATTGGCGCTTTTCGCAAGAGGTCATCGCCCGGTTCAGCGATGATCGCGACGGGCTGTACGAGGTCGAAATGAATTCGCTGATCGGCTACAAGGTCAGCAAGAAAGTCACGGTCTGGGCCGGCTATACCCATGACCCGCAATATAATGGCGGCAACTTCACGGTGATGGAGCATCGCGGGCGCCAGCAGGTGACCTTCGACAATATCGTCAAGATCGGCCCCGGTCAGCTCAGCGCGCGCCTGCGGCTGGAGGAACGCTGGCGCGAGGGGGTGGACGGCACCGCCTGGCGGCTGCGCCCCTATGTCAAATATGTGCTGCCGTTCAGGGAAGGCGGCAAGACCGCGCTGCTGTTGAGCCATGAAAGCTTCATCGATCTCAACACCACCAATTTCCAGCGGGTCGAGGGCGAGGAGCGGATGCGCAACCTGATCGCCATCACCACCCCGATCGCGAAGAATGTGAATGCGGAGATCGGCTATCTCCACCAGCACGGCTTCCGCCCGCATGCCGATGATCCCAACGACAATGTCGCTTCCTTCTCGTTGAGCTTCTCCTTCTAAAATTCCTCCCCATCCGTCGACGGGAGAATTGATTCTCCCGTCGACCGGCTTGCCCGGCCCGCCCCTGCGGGCCTATACGCCGCGCCATGACCAGCGAACCTTTCCGTTCCCAACTGGCGGCGTTAGAAAAGCGGGGCCGCCTGCGCCGCCTGATGCCGCGCGCCGGGCGGGACTTTGCCTCCAATGATTATCTCGGCCTCGCCTCCGACCCGATCATCGCGCAGGCCGTGGCCGACGCCGTGGCGCGGGGCGTGCCGGTGGGTTCGGGCGGATCGCGGCTGCTGCGCGGCAATGCGCCCGAACATGAAGGGCTGGAGGCCAAGGCCGCCGATTTCTTCAAGACGCAAGGCGCGCTGTTCATGGCAAACGGCTTCGCCGCCAATCTGGCGCTGTTTTCCACCCTGCCGCAGCGGGGCGACCTGATCGTCGCGGACGAGCTGATCCATGCCAGCGTCCATGACGGCATCCGCATGTCAAAGGCTGTGGCCGTCTTCGCCCGCCATAATGATGTGCAGAGCTTTGCCGACCTGATCGCCGCCTGGCGGCAGGAAGGCGGCAAGGGCCGCGTCTGGATCGCCGTGGAAACGCTCTATTCCATGGATGGGGACATGGCGCCGCTCAGCGATCTGGCGGTGCTGGCGGCAAAGCATGAGGCCATGCTGATCCTGGACGAAGCGCATGGCACCGGCGTTTTCGGGCCGTCGGGGCGGGGTCTGTCGGCGGGTCTGGACGGGCTGCACAATGTCGTGACCTTGCACACCTGTGGCAAGGCGATGGGGGTGGAGGGCGCGCTGATCTGCGGGCCGCGCCTGCTGATCGACTATCTGATCAACCGGGCGCGCGCCTTCATCTTCTCCACCGCGCCCTCGCCATTGATGGCGGTTGCGGTTTCGGCCGCGCTCGACCGGATCGAGCAGGCGAGCGACCTGCGCGACCGTTTGAAGACGCTGCGGGTCGACGCCGGCGAAGCGATTTGCGCGCCGCTCGGCCTGCCCGCGCCGCGCAGCCAGATCATCCCGGTCATTTTGGGCGAGGATCGCCGGGCCATGGCCGCCGCCGCCGCCTTGCAGCAGGCTGGGTTCGACGTGCGCGGCATCCGCCCGCCGACCGTGCCGCCGGGGACCAGCCGCCTGCGGATTTCGCTCACCCTGAATGTCGGCCGCGCCGACATTGCTGCGCTGGGCGAGGCGTTGCGCAAGGTAGTGACATGAGCGTCTTCATCGTCACCGGCACGGATACCGACATCGGCAAGACCGTCTTCGCGGCGGGCCTAGCCGGGGCGCTGGGCGCTTATTATTGGAAGCCGGTCCAGGCGGGCATCGACCCCCAAGGCGACAAGGAGCGGGTCGCCGCGCTTTCCGGCCTGCCCGCGTCGCGCATCCTGCCTGAAGCCTATCGCCTGACCACACCCGCCTCCCCCCACCTGGCGGCGCGGATCGACGGGGTGGAGATCGGCCTCGACCGGCTGGCCTTGCCGCAAGTGGACGGTCCGCTGGTGGTGGAGGGCGCGGGCGGACTGATGGTGCCGGTCAGCGAGACGCTGTTGATGATCGACCTGTTCGCTCATTGGCGCGCGCCGGTCATCCTCTGTGCGCGGACAGGGCTGGGCACGATCAACCATAGCTTGCTTAGCATCGAGGCGTTGCGGGCGCGGGGCATTTCGATAGCGGGGATCGCCTTCATCGGTGAGCCGAATGAAGAGAATGAGCGGATCATTCCGGAACTGGGGAGGGTATCCAGCCTGGGACGGTTGCCATATCTCGATCCGCTGGATGCTGCGACGCTGAAAACGGCTTTTGCGGCATCCGTCACCTTGCCTTAAGGCGCCTCATCCTCTTGCCTTTGCAGCGGCATGATATCCTCTGAGGGAAACAGCCTCCCAAACCCGCAAGCGTCGAAGATTTTTCGACAAACGACATGGACATCCCCGTCTTCGAACGCTCAACTCCCGGCCATCATGGGTGCGTCCACGCGCCCTGACCAGATGAAGCAAGGGAAGCTTTGATGAAATATCTCCTCCTCGGCGCGGCGGCAGTTGCGCTGGTTGCAGGCGCGTCCGTCGCCCAAACCGATCCGGCAAAGTCCGATCCGGTAAAGTCCGATCCGGCAATGAAACCCACTTATGGCAGCTATGGCTTCGACAGCGCTGGCATGGACAAGTCGGTGAAGCCCGGCGACGATTTCTACGATCATGCCAACGGCACCTGGACGAAGAACACGCCGATCCCCGCCGACAAGTCCAATTATGGCGCCTTTAACACGCTGGACGACCTGTCCCGCGAGCGGACCAAGGGCATTCTCGACGCGGCGCAGAACGACCCGAACAGCAAGATCGGAGCCGCCTATGCCAGCTATCTTGACGCCGCCACGGTCGAAGCCAGGGGGCTGAACCCCGCCAAGTCCTGGATCACGAAGATCAAGGCGGTGAAGGACAAGGCATCCTATGCAAAGCTGACCGCCGAAGCCGCGCGCGCAGGGATTGACGGCCCCTTCGGCTTCTACGTCAATCAGGACGACAAGGACCCGGAAACCTACATCCTTGTCCTGCACCAGTCAGGCCTCGGCCTGCCCGACCGCGATTTCTATCTGGAGCCCGATGCGAAGATGGCGGCGATCCGCACCGCCTATGTCGCGCATCTGGAAAAGATGCTGACGCTCGCTGGTGAAGCGGACGCCAAGGCCCGCGCCGCCGCGCTGATGGCCTTCGAGACGGAGGTCGCCAGGGTCCACTGGACCCAGGTCGACAGCCGCGACGCCGACAAGACCTATAACAAGATGACGCTGGCGGAATTGCAGAAGGCCGCGCCGGGCTTTGATTTCACCGCCTATTTCGCCGCCAACAAGCTCCATCCCAAGGATGTTCTGGTGTCGCAACCAAGCGCCGTCACTGGGGAGGCTACGTTGATCGCCAAGACGCCCGTCGGCGTGCTGAAGGACGCGCTGCTGCTGCGCACGCTGCACAGCTTTGCCGACCAACTGCCGGACGCGGTCGCCAATGAGAATTTCGCTTTCTACGGCACCGCCCTGTCAGGCACGCCGGAACGTGAGGCCCGCTGGAAACGCGCCGTGGATTTCCTGAAGGGTTCTATGGGCGAGGAAGTCGGCAAAGCCTATGTCGCCAAATATTTCCCGCCCGAAACCAAGGCGGCGATGGATCAGCTCGTCAAGAATGTGATCGCCGCCATGGGCCGCCGCATCGATGGCCTCACATGGATGAGCGACGCCGCCAAGGCCCGCGCCCATAAGAAGCTGGCCGCCTTCACGCCGAAGATCGGCTATCCCGACAAATGGCGCGACTATACGGGCCTGACCGTCAAACGCGACGACCTGTTCGGCAATGCCCTGCGGTCGAACCAGTTTGAGTTCGACTATCAGATGGGCAAGCTCGGCAAGCCGATCTATCGCTGGGAATGGGGCATGACGCCGATGGAGATCAACGCCTATGCCAATTTCGGCATGGTGGAGATCGTGTTCCCCGCCGCCATATTGCAGCCGCCCTTTTTCGATCCCCATGCCGATCCGGCGGTCAATTATGGCGGCATCGGCGCGGTGATCGGCCATGAACTCAGCCATCATTTCGACGATCAGGGCGCGAAATATGACGAGACGGGCAAGCTCAACCAATGGTGGAGCGACCAGGACGTCGCCAATTTCAAGGCGCTGACCGACAAGCTGGTCAAGCAATATGACGCCTATGAACCCTTCCCCGGCGCGCATGTGAAGGGCGCCTTCACCCTGGGCGAGAATATCGGTGACCTCGCCGGAGTCGCCGTGGCGCTCGACGCCTATCACGCCTCGCTGGGCGGCAAGCCCGCGCCGGTGATCGACGGCACGACCGGCGACCAGCGCTTCTTCCTGGGTTGGGCGCAGGTGTGGCGGCGCAATTATCGCGAGCCCAATTTGCGCCAGCGCCTCGTCACCGATCCGCATTCGCCATCGCAATATCGCGCCGACACGGTGCGCAATTTCGACCAATGGTATTCGGCCTTCAAGCCGGAAGCGGGCGGCAAGATATTTCTTGCGCCGCAAGATCGGGTGAAGATCTGGTGAGAATCAGAAGGAGCCGGACGAGAGAATCCGGCTCCTTTTTCATTCCGGAAAAGCAATGAATTTTCGCGACGGCGAAACGTTTGAGTCATGCGATTAACTGCATTTTATCTGTTGACCGTCTCTTAAATGCAACATTTGGTCGGATGGCTCTTTTCTCCTGACAACCTCTTCCACAGCTTGGCGTTCAAACCATAGGTAAAGTTGAGGAGAAGCAATTTGTCGGGTTTGAATAATATCTTTCTGAAGGCCGGTATGGCGTCGATCGCGCTGGCCGCTGCCGCTCCGGTTCTGGCTCAGGGTGCCGCTGCCCCCGCCGCGCCCGCCCAGTCGGCGCCTGCCGCTCCAGCGGCTGGTGCCAGTAATTTCTCGGACGCCGATATCAAGCAGTTCGCCGCCGCCGCCGTCGAGGTGACGAAGATCCAGCAGGACAGCTCGATCGCCGCCGCCGACAAGCAGCCCAAAATGCTGGCGGCGCTCCAGGCGTCGGGCATCCCGCCGGAAAAATTCAACCAGATCGGCCAGGCCGCTGCCGCTGATCCGGCGCTCCAGCAGAAGATTCAGGCTGCCGCTCCAACGTCCTCGGCTGCGGACGCGAGCGCTGCTCCGGCTACCCCGCCCGCTCAATAAGCGCGGCATTGCACAGAGGGAGGTCATCGGCCTAAGCAACGGCCATGACCTCTCCTGTCTGGCACCCCTTTTTCCAGCACGGCCTGAACGAGCCGATCCCCCATGTCGACCGGGCGGAGGGGGCTTTGCTGCATCTGGCCGACGGCGGCACGCTGATCGACGGCATCTCAAGCTGGTGGGTGACGACCCACGGCCATTGCCATCCCCGGATCTCGGCGGCCATTGCCGAACAGGCGGGGAAGCTCGATCAGCTCATCTTCGCTGGCTACACCCATGAACCGGCGGAAGAGGTTGCGCGCGGACTGGTCGATCTCGCGCCCCGCGCGGCGGATCGCGATCCGCTGGCCCATGTTTTCTTCTCCGACAGCGGCTCCACGGCGGTCGAAGTCGCGCTCAAAATGGCGCTCGGCTATTGGCACAATCTGGCGCTGGATGGCCTCTCCGAACCGCGCCACCGCATCCTCGTGCTCCAGCACAGCTATCATGGCGATACTATCGGCACCATGTCGGTGGGCGAGCGCGGCGTCTACAACGCCGCCTGGTCGCCACTGCTGTTCGATGTGGAGACCATCCCCTTTCCCGCCCCCGGCGCGGAACAGGCGACCCTCGACGCGCTTGAAGCCGCCTGCGCGCAAAAGCCCGCCGCCTTCATTGTCGAGCCGCTGATCCTGGGCGCGGGAGGAATGCTGATCTACCCCGCCTCTGTCCTGCGCGAGATGGCGGCGATCTGCGCCCGTCACGACGTCCTCTTCATCGCGGACGAGGTGATGACCGGCTGGGGCCGCACTGGAACCCTCTTCGCCTGCGAGCAGGCGGGCGTGGTGCCGGACATCATGGCCGTGGCGAAGGGCATTACCGGCGGCACGATTCCCCTCGCCGTGACCCTCGCGACATCGCGCATCTTCGAAGCGCACAAGTCGACGGACCGCGCCCGGCTTTTCTACCATTCGAGCAGCTACACCGCCAACGCCATCGCTTGCGCCGCCGCCGCCGCCAACCTCGCCATCTGGCGCGAGGAGGATGTGCTTGGCCGTATCGCTGCTCTGGCCCAGGGCATGGCGGAGCGACTCGAAAAATTGGCAGGCCATCCCGCCTTCGCCAACTCGCGCCGGATCGGCGCCATCGCCGCGATCGACCTGATCGCGCCTGACGCCGGCTATCTTTCCGACCTCGCGCCGCGCCTGCGTGCCTTTGCGCATGAAAACGGCCTCTTGCTGCGGCCGCTCGGGAACACCATCTATCTCATGCCGCCCTATTGCCTTGACGCGGATCAGCTCGATCACGTCTTTGCGGTCCTTCAAAAAGCCGGTGATGCGTTCGGCGTTTCAGCCTGACTTTCTTTTTCAGCATTTTGGCGCTATGGCGGCGCGATTTTTCGGTTTCCCAGGATATTATGGCAAAAGAAGAACTGCTTGAAATGCGCGGACAGGTTGTGGAGCTTCTCCCCAACGCCATGTTTCGCGTACGGCTTGAAAATGATCACGAGATCCTCGGCCACACTGCCGGCAAGATGCGCAAGAACCGCATCCGCGTGCTGGTGGGCGACGAAGTCCTGGTCGAACTGACTCCCTACGACCTGACCAAGGGTCGGATCACTTACCGCTTCAAATAAGCCGCTGTTCTGATGCGGCTCATTCTTGCTTCGGCTTCTCCCAGACGGCGTGACCTTCTGGGCCAGATCGGCGTGTCTCCCGACGCGGTGGACCCCGCCGACCTTGACGAAACACCCGTGAAAGGCGAACTCCCCTCTGCCTATGCCGCCCGCGTCGCCGCAGACAAGGGCGCCTTGGTCGCTGCACGCCATCCCGGCGCGCTGGTCCTTTCAGGCGATACGGTGGTTGCCGCAGGCCGCCGCATCCTGCCCAAGACAGAGAGCGAAGCGGAAGCACGGGAGTGCCTCCGCATCCTCTCCGGCCGCCGTCATCGCGTGCTGAGCGCGGTCACCCTCATCGACGCGGAGGGCAGGGCGCGCCATCGCCTCTCGACCAATATCGTCACTTTCAAACGCCTCGATCGCGCCGAGATCGACGCCTATATCGCCAGCCAGGAATGGCACGGCAAGGCGGGGGGCTATGCGATCCAGGGTCGCGCCGCCGGCCTTATCCGCGCCATCCAGGGCAGCCATAGCGCGATCATGGGCCTGCCCCTTTACGAAACCCGCGCGCTGCTCAAGGCAGCGGGCTATCCACTGGACTGACCGACATGGCCGAATGGCTCTATGAAGAAGGCATTGGCGAGGCCCGCGCCGCGCTGATCGAAAAGGGCCGGCTGGTCGAAGCGCAGATCGAACGCGAGGGTGACGCCGCCCGCGCCGGCTCGGTGATGCAGGGCAAGCTGATCCGCACCGTCATCCCGAAGAAACGGGGCATCGCTCGCCTGATCTCCGGCGAGGAAGTGCTGGTCGAACCCATCCCGCCGAAAATCGCGGAGGGCGCCACCGTCCTGCTCGAAATCCTGCGCGAAGCCATACCGGAAGAGGGCCGCGCCAAGCTCGCCAAGGCGCGCATCGCCCAGCCCGGCTCCAAGGCTCATCCCGCCCCCAGCCTGCTCCAGCGCCTGCGCGCCACCGGCATTCCGGTCGTGCCCTGCCCGGCGCATGAGGAAGACCGCTTCGAAGCCCATGGCTGGAGCGAACTGATGGAAGAGGCGATCTCCGGCGATATCGGAACGGAGGAAGCGGCGCTGCGCATCTTCCCCACGCCCGCCATGATCCTGATCGACGTCGACGGCTCGATGCCACCCGCCAAGCTGGGCCCCAAGGGCGCGAAACTGGCGGCGCAGGCGATCCGTCGCATGGGCCTGACCGGCTCGATCGGCATCGATCTGCCGACGATGAACAACAAGGACGAGCGCGCCGTCGCTTCGGCGCAGATCGACAAATATCTGCCGCTTCCCTTTGAGCGCACGGCGGTCAACGGCTTCGGTTTCGTCCAGATCATCCGCCGCCGCGAGCGCATGAACCTGATGGAACTGCTCCGCGCCGATCCCGTTGAGACGGCGGCGCTGGCGCTGCTGCGCCGTGCCGAACGCCACGGCAATGGCGGCGCGGCGACGATCACCGCTGCCCCTGCGATCATCGACCGATTGCACAAGGCGACCGACTGGATCGAAACGCTCGCCCGCCGCCGTGGCGGCGCGATCAGCTTGAAGGCGGACGCAACCCTCGCCATATCGGCTGGCCATGTCGCATAAATCCTCTTCCTGCCCGGTCTGCGGCCAGCCCTCGCATCCCGAAACCCGCCCTTTCTGCGGAAAAGCCTGCCGCGACCGCGACCTGTTGCAATGGCTGGGCGAGGGCTATCGCGTCCCCGGCTCACCCGCTTCGGACGAGATGAAAAAAAGTGACGATGATGGGCTAGACAGCACCCCGAACTGATGCCTATAGGCACGCCTCACGAAACGGCCCGCGGTTCTCGCCGGGATCCGTGCCCGGGTAGCTCAGTTGGTAGAGCATGCGACTGAAAATCGCAGTGTCGGCGGTTCGACTCCGTCCCCGGGCACCATTATTTCCCAGTAAAAACAGTAACTTACCGCAAGTCTCGCTCTTTGATTGGGCTGGGGCTAAGCTAGCACAGTGCTAGCACGCGGCTTTTCAACGCTTCAGCAATATCAAGAAGTTAACTTTCTGCGGCTTATGCCGGAAGGGGCTGATCTAGCACATTTCAAGCACAGCCAGCACAGTCCGCAAACCGGCCTGCGCTATGATTTTGGGGCACGTTACGCATGGAAATGAGCCGGGTCGCCGGGAAAGAGCCTTATTCGATATTTCAACGACCAGGCAGCGTAGTCTGGTGGGTGCGGTTCAGCATCCGGGGCGAAGGCCAGATCAGGAAATCCCTGGGCACGTCTGACGAAGCCGAGGCGCAGCGCAAGGCAGCGAAGCTCTGGCATGAGGCGCAGTATCGAAAAGAGAACGGGCTACGCGCCGTCCAGCGCACGTTTCGGACCGTGGCTGAAGAATTTTGCGATCATATGGATCGTCTCTCTGAGCGCGGCGAGGTTCGGCATGATCGTGGCGACCGAATCAGGCCGTTGGTGGAACGCTATTTCGTCCCCTTCTTCGACAAGAAGCCCATCGACGCGATCACGGACGCCGACGCGATTCGCTATATGGAATGGCGTAAGACGTTCTGGACGACTGGCCCCGGCAAGGATCAGACGCATATCGAATATATCCGGGCTGGAAAGAGGGTGAGGCGACCGGCAACGGAAATGCGCCGCGTCCCCAGCCTGAGCAGCCAGCGGGGTGAAGCTGTCGTGCTGCGGCAACTTTTCCGGCAGGCGGCGAAGTGGGGCTATATCAACCAGAGCCAGATACCGGATGTGGACACGCCGCGCGTGCCACCATCGCCCCGGCCCAGCTATTCGTCAGGCGAAATGGACAGGCTGCTCAAGCTTGCCCAAAAGCGGATGCACGATCAGCAGGTCAATGAGGAAGTCCGCCGCGACCGGAGGATTCTCTACGCTTATATCACCATCGCGTGCTGTACCGGGATGCGTCCCACCGAGTTGCGAAATCTGAACTGGGGCGATCTGCTCGGCTATCGCGAAGGCTTGGGCAAGCGGTTGGGTGATCGCGACATTCGAATCAGGGCGCGGGGGAAAGGCAAGTCTCGTGAGTTCATTCCGTTGGAATATGGCCTAGGCGAGTTCGACCGGCTGTGGCGCATGTGGAAATCCCATCATGACGATAATGAGCCGACCGACGGCGATCCGGTGTTTGCTGCGCCGGATGGTCGGCGGCTGACCTCAATCAACAAAAGCCTTAACGCATTGCTGGAAGCAGCCGGATTGAAAGAGGATCATTGCGGCAAGAAGCGCGATGCCTACAGCTTCCGGCATTTCTATATTTCCCAGCAGCTACGCGCCGGGGTGGATGTGTTTGTGCTGGCGCGCAACACCGGCACCAGCCCCGACATGATCGACAAATTTTATGGGCAGGTCAGCGTCGAGCAGTTCAAAGATGCGCTACGACCCGACTGGATTGCATAATCATGGATGGCCTCATTCCATCAATAATCCGAGTTTGACATCCAACGCCTTTGCGATCTTCTCCACGACATCCAGAGACGGGTTGCGTTTCCCGCTTTCGATTTCGCTTATGTAACTGCGCTTCACATCTGCTTCGAAGGCAAGCTGTTCCTGGGTCCAACCTTTTTGCGTTCGAACCCCATATGCGGCAGTCCAACCTTCCGATGGAGTGACGGCAGGTACCTCGAGCGAGAATGCGCAAAGCACATTTGATTCGAATCGTTCAGTCTCCGAATCAAAATCCCTGCTCGATGTAAGGCCCCATACTGGGTTGGCGAATGCGAATGCCGATCAAAGGAAGATTCTTGTGATCGCACTACTCGCTATTTCGGTGGTTTTGTTCTTGATCTTCATTCGGTTGGGTTCAGCGCTGGATTACAGCCGCTCGATGATGATCCTCCCGCTCTCGGAGGTGCCCAATCCCAACGCTTTTCTGCCTTTTCAAAAAGCGACGTATAGCTGGGGTATTGTGGCAAGATATGGCCCTCTGGGCGTTGTGCTCGGGCTCGTTGTGCCGATTACGCTGAGCTTCACCGCGCTTTTTGTTAAGCGGGCGAACTGACTATCAGGACGACGGTTAAGCGGCGGTGCCGAATGTCGCGTTGAATAGGTCGCGCTAATCCCGCCGTTTGTAAAAGGCGTGTGTCAGGAAAAAAGCACACCTTTTGGATAGTCCTTCGAAAAAATCCCAAAAATTCTGCGAGACATCATGAACCCCCGTCCCCCATTGCCGAATCTAAATCCCCCTCCCGGGGGCCTCTAGAAACAAGAATCCCTTCTAGTCCGCTCCGGCGCAGTAGTCCCTTCCCTGCATTGGCGACCAATCACAGATAGGCAAAGGAAGTCAAAGAAGGCTGGACTCGTGGCATCGAACTTTCCGGGTCAGTGTGGGGCCAAATGTGGGGCTTTAAGATCGGGGAACAAAAAATGCCCCGATCTCAAGTGGATAGGGGAAAAGGTGGCGGAGACGGAGGGATTCGAACCCTCGGTAGCCCCTTAAGGCTACGACGGTTTAGCAAACCGCTGGTTTCAGCCACTCACCCACGTCTCCGCACGAATTTGCCCACCGGATGAGGTGAGCAGTGGCTAGATGTCGGCCTATAGCGGCGGCTTTCATGCATGGCAACGGTCCGCAGCGGAGAAAAATCGCGCTTATTTCGAAAAGAGGATTCGGACTGGCGCGGAATCGACTCGGGTCGCCGTTCGTTCATTGTCGTTTCAGCTTGTTCCCCGATAATCTGAAATATGGTTGAAGTGCGGGTTCTTTGGGGAGTAGCGGGCATGATCGGGATTTTGGGGCGGGTATCGGCCCGCGCAGCGCGGGCGGGCGCTCTGGCGGTCGCGCTGGCGGGCATGACGCTGGCGCCGGTCGCCGCACAGGCGCAAGTGCGCACCGTCGATCCCAACAGCGCCATCGATTCCGACCTGGCGCCCGTGCCGCAGCAGAACAGCACGCCCAGCGATCCGGGCATCGATCCCGACGTCCAGTCGGGCAGCAGCGCGCCCGCCGACAGCGGCGCGCCCTATAATCCGCCCCCGGCCGCTTCAGACTCCACGGCGACCGGCGCGCCAGTGACGGCCAACTCTCCCCCCGCGGCGATCGCTCCCGGCGATTCCTATCAGCAGGACGACCTGATCGGCGCGGCCGAGGGAGTGTTCGGCAAGGGCGCGGCAGGGCTGGCCGGCATCATCGAGAAGATCCTGAAGGATCAGGGCCGGCCCAATGCCTATATTGCCGGGCGCGAGGCGTCGGGCGCGTTCGTCGTCGGCCTGCGCTATGGTTCGGGCACGCTCAATCACAAGATCGAGGGCAAGCGCGAGGTCTATTGGACCGGCCCGTCCATCGGCTTCGACGTGGGCGGCAATGCGGCCAATACCTTCGTGCTCGTTTACAATCTCTACGATACCCAGGAACTTTATCACCGCTTCCCGGCAGCCGAGGGCACGGCCTATCTGGTGGGCGGCTTCACCGCCAGCTATCTGCGCTGGGGCAGCGTGGTGCTGATCCCGATCCGGCTGGGCGTGGGTTACCGGCTGGGCGTCAACGCCGGTTACATGAAGTTCACCGAGAAGCGGAACTGGCTGCCCTTCTGAACCGTCAGAGCAGGAGGCGGAGCTGTTCGCCCGCCTCCCCGTCCGGTTCCTCCTGATCGAGATTGTGGACGCCCAGACCCAATAGCCGCGCCCCCATGCGTAGCGGCAATTGGGCGCGCAGCAGCGCCCGGCCCGTCTCCGCCAATATGTCGGGCGAGCGCACCGGGCCGCCGAAGCTTTTCGACCGCGTGATGATCCTGAAATCCGCGAACTTGACCTTGAGCACGACCGTCCGGCCATAGGCGCCGCTCTTTTCGATGCGGCTCCAGAGGTTGACTGCGATCCTGTCGATTTCCGTGATCAGCGCGTCCTCGGTCGTCAGATCGTCGAAGAAAGTATCCTCGACGCTGACCGATTTGCGTTCCTGCCGTTCGTGCACGGGGCGGTCGTCCTCGCCCCGCGAGGCGCGATAATAATAATGGGCGGCGCTGCCGAAATGATGCTGGAGGAAGGCCAGATTGCGAGCGCGCAAATCCGCGCCGGTTTCTATGCCGAGCGCCTGCATCCGCTTCGCCGTGACCGGCCCCACGCCATGGATGCGCCGCACCGGCATGTTCGCGATGAAGGCCGCCCCTTCCTCCGGCCGGACGACGCAGATGCCGTCGGGCTTGTTCTGGTCGGACGCCAGCTTGGCGATCAGCTTGTTATAGGACACTCCAGCCGAAGCGGTGAGCCCGGTTTCCTCCCGGATCAGGCGGCGGATTTCCTCCGCTATGCGCGTGGCCGAAGCGATGCCCGGCTTGTTCAGCGTGACGTCGAGATAGGCTTCGTCCAGCGAAAGCGGCTGGATGATGTCAGTGAAGCGCGAGAAAATCTCCCGCACCTGCGCCGAAACAGCGCGATAGACCTCGAAACGGGGGCGGACGAACAGCAGGTCGGGGCAGAGCCGCCGCGCCCTGGCGCCGGGCATGGCGGAGCGGACGCCATATTTGCGCGCTTCATAGCTGGCCGTCGCGACTACGCCGCGCGGACCGCCGCCGCCGACCGCCAGCGGCTTGCCGCGAAGGCTGGGATCGTCACGCTGCTCGACCGACGCGTAAAAGGCATCCATGTCGATATGGATGATCTTGCGCGGCGGGACTTCCATGGTCCGCGCTTATGCCACAGGGCGGAACGGAAGGGAAACGGAAGCCGCTCCTCAGCACCGCCCGCGCCAACCTCATTTCTTGTCCTTGAGCGACAGCAGCGCGGCGAAGGGACTGGCTTGCTCCTCGCTCAGCACGCCCGCTTCGCGCAGGATGCTGTCAGCTTTAGGCGAGCGCGGGTAGGGCGTCATGGCCAGCGCCACCGTCTCGGCAACCGCTTCGCCCATGTCGATGACCAGGCCGTCGAAACCTATTGTGTCGCAATCCTCCGCGTCCAGTTCCAGCTCGTCCGCTTCGGGCACCTCTGCGCCTTCCTTGACGAAGCGCAGGAGGAAATCGGTATCCACCTTTTCAGGCACCGCCACGCTGGTCGCGACGCAGGGCTGGGCCAGCGCGGCACGCACCCTCCCCTTGGCGAAGATAGCGCCATTTTCTTCGCTCAACGCATAATCCGCCTCCAGCCGGTCGAGAGCGAGCAGATGGAAGCGCTTGGCCAACGCCTCGCGTTCGGCGGCGTCGGCGGTGATGGTCACCGGCTGCGCATGGCGGGCAAGCTGATCGATTCGGACAGGCCGCGAAAATTCGGGAACAGCGTTCATCCAAGGTCTCCCGCCGTCAGGGCATCGCGGCTGAGGCAGCCGAGCCTGACCCAGCGCGAGCGCAGATGCGATTCGACATGAGCCAGCGCATCGGCGGACGGCGCCTCGCCACGATAGAGATTGCGCGCGATCGCTTCGCTGAGTTCCGCTTCGCCCGACAGCGCCGCGCGATAGGCCGCAAGACGCCCGCCCAGCGCGCTCACCATGCGGCCGATATGCTTGCCCACGACGACATCGCCAATGCCCTCCTGCCGGAGCTGGCCGTCCATATCGTCCACGAACAGCTCGGTCAGCCAGACGCTTTCCTGGCGTCCGCCCTGCGCCTCCAGCCGCATCAACGCTTGCGCGAGGATGGCGACGATCATGTCGAACCGCCCGTCCATCGTGTCGGGAACCTGCCCCTCCACATACCAATGGGGCTGCCGACCTTCCGCGACGATGGCGTTATAAAGGGTACGCATCGCGTCCTTGGGGTCGCTCTGTGCGAACAGACGCTGAAAGATGCTGGGCATGACTGTGACTGTTTCCTGGCTGAACCGAACGGCGGCCCCTTGCCGAGGCCCGCGCATTTCCATATTGATCGCCCGGCCGCCCGATGCAATGGCGGCTTTGTTTTTCGGCAAGGTCCGGGGCGTGCCCCCGCAGGAGAAGTTCATGCGCCAGTTCAGCCGCCAATCCCGCACCGGGCGGATTTTGCTTGGCGCAGGCCTTTGCGCGCTGCTTCTGGGCGCGTCGGGCTGCACCCGCATCCGCACCCATCAGGGCTATCAGGTCGACAAGCTGCTGGTCGATTCGGTGCAGCCGGGCATCGACAACCGCGCATCGGTGGAAGGAACGCTGGGCCGGCCGAGCTTTACCGCGCAGTTCGGTGACCAGGACTGGTATTATGTGTCGCGGGACATGCGCTCGCTCGCTTTTTCAAACCCCAAGCCGGTGTCGCAGACCGTGCTGCACGTCCGCTTCGATGCGGCCGGCAATGTCGTGGCTGTGGACCGCATGGGACTGGAGCAAGTCGCGAAGATTTCCCCTGCGGGCGACAAGACGCCGACGCTGGGCCGCCATCGCAGCCTGTTCGATGAGATTTTCGGCAATATCGGCGCGGTCGGCGCCGGCGGCATGGGCGGCGGTGGCGGCGGCAGCAACACCGGCGGCGGCCCGAACGGTAGCTGAAGGGCAGTATAGCATGTCATCCCGGCGGACGTTGGGGTTTCATCCTGCCCTATCACCTGAGATCCTTTGCATCGACGCCTTGAGCATCGTTGCAACGCCCTGCTCCAAGGGCATCGGAGAATAGCCCAACGCCTTCAACCGGTGGATATTGAGGGCAGGAAATCCGCAATCTTCCCTCGCTCCGGCCTCATGCACCACCGATACGCCACTGCGCTCTGCCAACAATTGCGCCAGTTCCGCGATAGTGGTGCATACGCCGCTCCCGACATTGAACGGCCCGGCCCTGTCGCTGGCCAGCAACAGCAGCATCGCCTTCGCCACATCCTCGACATGGACGAGGTCCGAACCGAACGCTCCCGTGCCATGGATGCGGATCGGCCCGCCATTGGCTGCGGCTTGCGCCATAGCGCCAAGCGCGCCGCTCTGCTGACCCGGCCCATAGACCGAAGCCAATCGCAGCGTCTGGAGCAGGACGTCCTCCCCCCGGCAGCGCTCCGCAGCATAGATTTCCTGGCCGACCTTCGAACCGAGATAATAGCCCCTGCTGCGCGGAAAGAGCGGCGCATGCTCATCCGGCGGCTCGGTGGCCGGGGCATAGGCATTGGCGCTGCTCGCCTGCATGATCCGCCCCACGCCCGCCCGCAGCGCTGCATCGACCAGTTTGAGCGTAGCAAGCACATTGATCCGCCAGCAGCGCTCCGCTTCGGCCGGATCGCGATGGTCGGAGGGAATATGCGCGGCAAGATGGACCAGCGCCGTGCAACCGCCCAGCCCCGCGCTCTCGACAGCCGAAAGGTCGAGAAAAGCCCATTCATCCACCGGATCAGCGTCAGGCGGACGGCGACGGGCTAGGTGGCGGATGCGCCAGCCTTTTCGGCGCGCGGCCACCGCGAAATGACGGCCGACAAAGCCCGAACCGCCGGTCAGGGCCAGCAAGGGAGCGTCGCCGCTCATTGCACCGCGTCGATGCGCTCCTGCGGCACGAACATCTCGTCCAGATAGCGCAGGATCACCCCCGACCGCACCGGCGGCTGCACGATCGGCGTGCCATGGAGCAGTTTCCGCACGCACATCTCCACCTCGTTGAAGCCCGCCATGGCGCGCAGCGGCGTCGTGCCGGAAAAGCGGGCATTGATTTCGAACACGCGGGGAGTTCCATCGGGATCGGTGCGGAACTGGAAATTGGCGGGACCATAGGGTTGCAGCGCCCGGCCGAGCGCCCGCACCTGTTCGTTCAATTCGGGATAGTCGGCGGCATAGGCGCGATAGGTGTTTCCGTCGCGCAGGTCGCGGCGCATCACGATCGACGCCTGCACCTCGCCATCGAAGACGAGCGTGCTGGCGGTGAACTCGCAATCGGGGTCGCCGACGCATTGCTGAATGACGAGACCGCTACGCCCTTCCCGCGCCAGCGCCAGTTCGGCGCGATCATGGACGAGCGATACGCCGACCGATCGGGCGCCGATGCGCGGCTTGACCACCAGCGGAAAGCCGACATGGGCGATCAGCGCCTCTACCGCTTCCTCATCCTCGGCGGCGGCCGAAGCGGGGTGAGGCAGGCCCACGCTCGCGAAGAAGCGCGCGGTTTCCAGCTTGTCGTCGGCAATGGCGACGACGCGGGGATCGCTGACCAGCACATGCGTCCCGAACAGCGCCTCCAGCCGGTGCCGTTCCGCCGCGAACCAGGACAGCTCGACATCGGTGCCGACCAGCACGGCATCGGGCCGCTCCCGGTCCAGCAACTGATGGATTCGGTCGCCAAAGGCCGGGTCATTGGCGAAGGGCAGACGATAGGCGCCGTCCGCCCAATAAAGGCCCGCTGACAGCGGATTGGGATCGGCCGCGATCACGCTGCACCCCAATGTCGATTGCCGCAGCGACTTGATGATGCCCTGCCCCAGGACCGCGCCCGCGCCGGTGACGAGAATCTTCATGCGAAGAATCGGCAGAGCCGCTCCTGCGTGGGCGCGGACAGGGTGGTGGCGCGGATGGCGTGCATCTGGTCCTCCGGATCGAAATCGATGTCGCGGCTTTCGATGGTCACAAAATCTCCCCTGATTTCGATCATCGCCCATTTCGGCGTCCGGTCCCGGTCGTCGCGGGGCTGACCGAGCGAGGCGAGGGTGAAGATGGTGGCGGCGTCGCAATCATAGCGGCGATGCCGGTGAACATGGCCGAACAGGCCGTAGCGAAAGCCGCGCACCGCCACCATCGCGGCGGCTTCCTCCGCCTCCTGCGCCGAACGGATATAGCGCCAGTCGCCAAAGTCGAAGGGATTGGCATGAGCAGCGAACAGCGGCCCCTGCGACCAGCTATCCCGCCAGTCGAATGCCTTCATGCAGCCGGGAGGAATATGGGCGTCGGTCCAGTCGATGCTCTCGCGCAGCCAGTCGGGCAGGTCGGCGCGAACGGCCTCCGCCGCGGGCGATTCCTGGTAGAGCAGGTCGTGATTGCCCCGGACCAGGACCGCGCCGTCACGCGCCGCCGCGCCCTGCACCAGTTCCAGCGTCTCCAGCGGCTGCACGCCATAGGTGAGGAGATCGCCCAGGATCAGCATCCGGTCGAATCCTTCCCGCCGCGCAGCGGTAAGGGCCAGTTGCA
The DNA here is from genome assembly GCF_001563265.1 of Sphingobium sp. TKS. Classification (NCBI taxonomy): domain Bacteria; kingdom Pseudomonadati; phylum Pseudomonadota; class Alphaproteobacteria; order Sphingomonadales; family Sphingobiaceae; genus Sphingobium; species Sphingobium sp. TKS. The sequence continues at coordinate 4,193,649 of NZ_CP005083.1, forward strand.
GCGAATCGCTGGCGGCATGGATATCGGTCAATGCCGCTATTCGCATGGCGAGATGGGCCGGGTCAGCGGGGAAGCGCGAAGGGGAGCGCGACGCGCATCGATCAGCTCCTGATAGAGGGAGAGGTGGGCCGTAGCGCAGTTTTCGATGGAAAAACGCCGGGCGGCTTGGAGAGCGCCCTGCGACAGCGCGGCATAATGAGCATCGTCGCAGAGCGTCTCCAGGATCGCCTCCGCCAGCGCGGCGGGATCGGAGGGCGGGACAAGCTGGCCGTTGACGCCCGGCATGACCATTTCGCGATTGCCCGCCACCGCCGTCGCGACGATCGGCAGGCCGCTCATCGCCGCCTCGATCATCGCAATCGGAAAGCCTTCCCAGAGCGAGCAGTTCACGAACAGGTCCGCCTGCCGCATCAGCGCATCAATATCGTCTCGCACACCCAGCAGTTCGACTGGCTCTCCCACGGCCTGCGCCCGAAGCTGGTCGAACTGGGGGCCCGCACCCGCGATGCAGATGCGGGCCGTGCGCCCCTGGGCCGTCAGCGCGTCGGACAATGGGCGGGCGGCGCGGAGCAGGGTCGGATAGTCCTTTTGTTCCGACACCGTCCCGACGGCGAGGATCATCGGATCATGTCCGGCGGCAGAGCGGGGCTGTTGCGTCTGGAAACGGGCGCTGGCCGCGTTCAGGATCATGCGGATGGGCTTGCGCGCATGGCCGCGCAACAGCGCCTCGCACTGATCGCTGATCGCGACATAGCTGTCGACAATGCGGTCGAAGAGGGCAAACGCCGCCGGAGGGAAGGAAAGGCGGCTGTTATGATGGGTCAGCACCACCGGCACGCCGGGCATGGCAAGCGCGAGAGGAAACAGTGCGCGGGCCGTATGGGCATGGATCACATCGGGCCGGATCGATCGCAGCGCCCGGCGCAGAGCCAGCGCTCCCGCCAGCCAGTTGTTGCGGTTGACGAGGTTGAGGGAAAAGGCCTTCGCGCCACTCTGCCGAATGCGCGCCATCATCGCCGTTTCGATGCCGGGCGCATTGCCGACCTGCGCCGCATCGCTGAGCGAAATGACGGTCGCTTCGTGCCCCGCCCCGGCAAAGGCTTCCGCCAGATTGCAGACCAGCATTTCGGCGCCGCCCGATGTGAAGCTGGTGATGATCGAACAGATGCGCATGTTAGCGGGTCAGGTCGACACCGGTGGCGGCCAGCAGGGCAAGGGCGCGGGGCGACAGGTCGGAACGGCACCGCTCCAGCACCAGATCGGCCTGATCGGGGTTCAGCCACTCACCAAAGGCGCCCGCCTTGCCGCTGCGCATGCGCAGGCTCTGGTCGTCATTGCGGTCATAATCATGGCCGGGAATGCCGCCGCCGCGTTCCTTGTCGCGCATCCGGTCGAACTGGGCGGCGGCGACGGCGCGGGCAAGGATATCGCCCTCAGGCTCGACGCCCAGAAAGGCGAGGATGCCCGCAACGGTGGCGAGCGGCTCGCTAAGCAGATGCTCATAGCTGATCAGATGATGGGGCCGTCCCTCCAGCCCCGCCGACCAGCCGTTCAGATAGCCGGTCAGCGACGCCATTCCATATTTGGGTTCGTCCAGAAAGGCGGCCATATCGCCGGAGAAGCTCTTTTTATGGCGGGTCGCGTGGAAATAGGCGGACACGATCACGTCGCGGGGATCGCGGACCAGGAACAGCACCGGCCGGTCGAGGAACAGGCGATCACGATAGGGCAGATGGCTGACCAGGATCAACGGCAGCGCCGCAGCGCCGCTTCGTCCGACAAAGGCGTCGATGCCGCGCACCGGATCGCGGTCGAAATTGGGCAGGACGCGGAAGGTGCTGGTGAGATCGGGCGCGAATCCCAGCCGGGCGCTCTCCGCGAAATAGCAGGAGAGCAGATAACGCAGCCAGGTGCGCCCGCTCTTGGGATAGGACACCAGGAAGGCGTCGGCCCGCGCGGCGGCCAGGCGGAGATGCGGTTCATCCCGCAACCGCCGCCGCATCGCCCGCGCAAAGCCCTTCAACGACATCATGTTCATGATCCTGCCCCCACGCGATGATGATCGAGAACGCCGGTGATGACCGACTGCCAGCGGGCGAGCACCTGATCATGGCCGAACAGAGCCATCCGATTCTGCGCCTCGGTTCCCAAAGCCTCGCGCCGGGCTTCATCGGTGCAAAGGGAGAGGATCGCTTCCCCCAGCGCAGCCACGTCGCCATTGGGCACCAGCAAGCCGCTTTTGCCATGCCCGATCATCTCGGCCGGACCCCATTGGCAGTCGAAGGCAATGACCGGAAGCCCAGCGCCCATGGCTTCGCCCACGACGATGCCCCAGCCCTCGAAGCGCGACGACAGGACGAACAGGTCGGATTGGGGAATCCACTCACCCGGTTTCTCCGTCACGCCGGGCAGGCTGACCCGTCCCGTCAGGCTGAGGCGGTCGCGCTGGCGTTCCAGCGCCGCCCGCTCCGGCCCCTCGCCCCAGATCGCCAGCTTCCAGTCGGGGATAGCATGCGCAACGCGCGCGAAGGCGTCCAGCAGCAGGTCGAAGCCCTTTTGCGGCACCAGCCGTCCCACCGCGCCGATGGTGCGGCCATCGGGCCTGCGTTCCGCACCCATGATGGCGGGCGGCACGGGATTGGGAATGACCCAGCCCTTTACGTCCATGGCGCTCTTGAACCAGTCCATCGCCCCTTGCGTCATGGTGATGAGGCCCGCGGCCCGCGGATAGGTCATCTGCCGCAACCGGTTCCAGACCGGCCCCACCGTCTGGAGCGCGGGATTGTTGCGTTCCGACACGATCACGGGAATGCCGAGCGACCGGGCGGCAAGCACCGAAAGGATGTTGGTGCGCGTCAGGAAGCTCACCACCAGTTCGGGCCTTACCGCCTTCAGCGCTTGCCTCAGCAGCCTCTGTCGTCGCAGCATCGCCAGCGCGCCGGTCGCGGCGGCGCGGCGGCGTGACTTCATGCCCAGCTGGATGATCCGCACCTCCGGATGATAGGCATAGTAAGAGGGCGCCGACGGCTCCTCAAAGGCGATCAGCGTGATCGCCCAGCCCTGCGCCGCGAAATGGTTGCAAAGCAGGCTGACGATATGTTCCGATCCGCCCGCGCCCAGCCCCGGAAGGACGAACGCGAGCATGGGTGGCCTGGACGCTCTTACCAGCATGGCGGCGGAGTCCTGTAATAATAATCACGCTGTTACGCGGGCCAGTGTCCTTGCCGGGGCAGCCCAAGTCCATTGCGCGAAGGGGTTAGGCGCTGCCTCTTTGGGTGGCGGCGTCAATTAAGCCGATATCAATAATGCCAGCCTCAATAATGGACGCGCAGTTCCAGCCCGATGCGGGTGCGGTCATAATCGTCCAGTGGGTCGGTGCTGTCGCGCTTGGAAAAGCGGGCTTGGGCCGCCAGCGCCATGCGGCGGTTGAGCGCATATTCCAGTTCCCCGGTCACGCCGTAGATCTTCTCCGTCAGGCCGGTGCCGAAATATTTGCTGCGGCGATAGACCAGCCCAATCTCGCCGCGCAGATTGTGGCGTATTTCCTGGGCAACCCCCAGGCGTAAGCGCATGTCCTCCCGCGATTGCACGCCAGTCCGGTAGGTGGCGACATTGCCGATGAAACCGTCCAGCGTGATCGCGGTGCGCGGCCGGGGAGCATAGACCAGCCCGACCTGCGCGGACAGGCGGGTGCGCGGCTCGATCCGCTTATCCTGGGGGTCGAAGCGATAGACGCCGATCGCCGCCTCCCCCCGGATCGTTCCGCCCGGATCTATCGCCACCCCCGCGCGCGCGCCATAGGTCTTCGAATCCCGGTCGATTTCCCCCAGTTGCGGTGTGCGGCGAAAATCGCGCTTCGACGCGAATCCCTCGACGAAACCGTTCATCAGCGGCGACACGCGCAGCATGACCCGCGCCAGCGCGCCAGCATTGTCGAGATCGCGGTTGTCGTCGATCGCCTTGGTATAGCGGAAGCGCGACGCCGTGCCCCTCACCATGAAGCCGAGGCGCGCACCCTGATGGGTATAAGCCAAATCCCCCTCCAGCGCATTCAATTCACGCGGGCCGATGGATGGCGCGCTATTGCCCTCCGGCTCGCCCCGATCCTCGATGATATGCTGCCAGCTTGCCGCCGCCGCCAGCTTGTCCGAAGCGGAAGGGGTCCAGTTGAGGACCGCCGCAACCTTGCCGCCTGCCGCATCCTCGCTGTCATATTGGAAATATTTGCGGAAATCCCCTTCGGCTCGGGCGTTGAGTTCGATCGCGCCGCCCTTGCGGTTGATCTCCACATAAGGGCGGAAGACGGCGCGGACATCATCCTTCTCGCCAAAGGCCTGGGCATAGATATTGCTGTCATATTCGATCCGCGCCGTGCCGCCGATCTCCACCGTCGCGCTGCCCAGCGTCAGGGGGGTGGGTATGAACAGCGCCTCGGGCGCATCGAGCGCCGTCGTGGGGGATTGCAGTTCCTGCGCCGAGACAGGCATGGCGAGGCCAAGCGCGAGAGCCGCGCCGCTCGAAACCAGACCGCGCATCAGAACCACTTCTCGTAGATGCGCACCGTGTCGCCCGGCTGGATCATGTCCCGCTCGCCCGCGCGGCCGACGACTTGTCGGCCATCGACCATGCGGGTGATGGCGACGCTGCCCTGCTCCGCCCGGAAGGTATAACCGCCCGCGACGGACACAGCCGCCAGCACCGACATGCCCGCGCGATATTGATATTCGCCGGGGCTCTTCACTTCGCCCAGCACATAGAAGGGGCGCAGCTTCACCGGCTGGACGCTGACCGTGGGCGCGTTGAGCAACTGGCGTTGCGTCAGTTGCTGAGCGATATTGGCCTGCAATTCCGGCACCGTCTTGCCGCCCGCGTCAACATCGCCCAGCACCGGCAGGGAAATCTGGCCGCGATCGTTGATCACATAGCTGCTGTTGCCCGGATCGGTGGCGCTGAGGCCCGGTATCGCCACCCGCACCTCATCGCCCGCGCCCAGCCGATAGGCGACGGTCGGTGCCGGCGGCAGGTTGGCGAGCCCGGAAAGCCCGCCCGAACAGGCCGTGGTCAGAGCAAAAAGGCCGAGGAAAAGACCATGATAAAGCCGTTTGCGCATCTGCGTCCCCTCTCAATTGGATGAGCGGAAGTTTAAGCCCCTCGGCTGATTCAGGGGTGGGCAATAACGGGTCGGCGCCAGGCAAAAAGGGCGAGCGAGGCGACGCTTTGGGAGTGGTTCAAAGGAGGCGTCCGAGAGATTTCGGTGCCGTTAAGCCGCCAGCTGATGATCCTGTTTCCAATGGCCGAGATCCCGCCCGATCAGATTCTCCAGATCGGCAATGTCCCGCGCATAATAGTCGACCATGCGCTGGCGCAATTCGGGGGGCAGCGGCGGATAGGCGATCTGCCGGGCGAACACCCCACGCACCCGTTCGAAAACCGCATGACCGCGCAGGGGACGAACCGCTTCCTTCAGCGGAGCGAGCGCGGTGCGCACCGGCAAGGGCAGGAAACGTTCGCTGCTGTCGTTTCGCGGATCGGACCCCACCTGCGTCGAATAATGGCAGGGCGCGCCGATATGGTCGCTGACGATGGCGACGGTGGCTTCGGGCGCGGCCTTCACATCCTCGAACAGAATCACCTTGATCTGTTCCGCGTTGAAATGGTCGAGCCAGCGGCGCAAATGCTTCGCATAAAGGCCGTCTTCCAGAAAGCGCGGCTGGCCGCTCGGGCGACCGTCCAGATAATGCTCCGGCCCCCTGGTCACGGTGCCCCGGCGAAACAACATCTTGTAATCGGAATAGGCGCGGTCGACCGGGTTGCGCACCTGCACAACCAGCCGCGCCTTGGGCAAGGCAACGGCAAGACGCTCCGCAGCGTCCGGATGGGCGAGATAGTCGGCGGACTTTTCCCCCAGCATCTGATCGGGCCGCGCCCCATCGAAGAAGCGCCGATAATGATCGAGGCCGAGATGATGATCCTGGCTGAAGAAATGCGGTTCCGGCGCGGGCAGGTAGATGGCGGGATTGTCCTGAAGCTGGTTGTGAATCCAGGTCGTCGCGCCCTTGACGGCGCCGATGATGACGAAGTGCGGCAGGCGGTCGTTGGTCATCATGGCTTGTCCCTTCACGATTCCAGCTCAACCATCGCGATTTCAAGGCAGTTGGCGAGGCGGTGCATGTCCTCATCGTCGAGCAGATGGTCTACGGGGAAGGCGATGCTGCGGCGCCCCAAATCCTGCGCCACGGGCAGCGAGCCGTCGCGGCGCACATCAAGTCCCACAAAGGCCGCCTCCCGCGTCATGTCGGAGCAGGAGCCGCTGCCGACCGGCATGCCCATACGCACCATCCGGTCGATGATCGGCGCTGCCTCGCTTTCGCCCAGCCGATCGGCGGCGATCGTGACATAGAGCCGGTAGAAGGCGTGGCCGACATGATCCGGAATCACCGGCACCTCCACGGCTGGATCGGCTTGCAGCAACCGCATCAGCAGTTCCGCATTGCGGCGACGGCGGGCCAGCCAACCGGGCAGCTTGGCGAGCTGCGCCCGGCCGATCGCGGCCTGCATTTCGGTCATCCGTCCGTTGCTGCCAAAGCTGTCGTGCAGATAGCGGAAGCCGCCGGTTGTGGCGGGGGCGAAGAATTTGTCCGGATTTTTGCCATGATCCTTATAGGCCCAGGCCCGCTTCCAATGCGCCTCATCGCGCAGCAGGAGCATGCCCCCTTCCCCGCCCGTCGACATGATCTTGTCGGTGCAGAAGGAAAAGGCGGCAGCATCACCGAAGCTGCCGGCCGGGCGGCCATGGAAGGTCGCCCCATGCGCCTGCGCGCAATCCTCGACCAGCCAAAGCCCTTTTTCGTCAGCCAAATCCCGCAACGCATGCAGTTCGCAGGGCCATCCCGCGAGATGCACACACAGAATCGCGCGAGTGCGGCTAGTGAGCATCCGGCGGACAGATTCCGGCGCGATCGTGTTGCTGACGGGATCGATGTCGGCAAAGACCGGCGTTGCGCCGACTGCCACGATGCAGGCCGCACTGGCGAAGAAACTGCGCGAGGGCAGGATCACTTCATCCCCCGGCCCGATGCCCAAGGCCCGCAGCGCCAGTTCCAGCGCGACCGTGCCATTGCTGACGGCGACGCCATGAGGCATGCCGCAGAAAGCAGCGAATTCCGCCTCGAACTGGCGGTTCTGTTCGCCATGGACCATCGAATTGACCCGGCCACTCTCCAGCACGTGCATGACCGCCGCAATCTCATCCGCCTCATGCTGCGGCCAGCGCAGCGCGGGATGGTCGAGCGGGCTGAGGCGCGGAGGGAGGGCGGCTGGGGCAGGTACGGCTTGCATCATGATTCCCTCAAAAAAGTCAGGCGACGTCGCGCGGCAAATGGGTCTGCAAGGCAGCGGGAATCTCGGCGGGGTGCGGCATCATGAACAGCGTGTCGGCGCTTTCGGCCGCCAGACGCCGCAATATCTCCGCCCAGCGTGAGCTGGCCGAGGCAGCAACCATCTCATGGGCCAGCCGGATCAGCTCGTCCGAATCGCCCGCCGCGATCAGCCGGGCGAGCTGACCGAAGCCCTCCACCAGCATTTCCAGCGGAATGGGCGAGGGCATGGCCTCGAAAATGCCGGGAATGGCGCTTTCGATCTTGTCCTCACTGCTGTCGAACAGCTCCTCGAACAGCTTTTCGCCGGGGCGCAGGCCGATGAACCTGATCGGCACGTCGATGTCCGGGCGCAGCCCCGCCATGCGGATGACCCGGCGGGCGATCTCCACGATCTTCACCGGCTCGCCCATGTCGAGGACGAAGATGGTGCCGCGTTCCGAATCCGTCTCCAGCGCGCGGGCGCTGCTTTGGAGGATCAGCAGCACCGCCTCCTGCACCGTCATGAAGAAGCGTTCGATATCCGGATGGGTGACGGTCAGCGGTTTGCCGTTCGCCAGTTGCTGCTGGAACAGCGGGATCAGCGATCCGCTCGACCCCAGCACATTGCCGAAGCGCACGGTCAAGAAACGCGGGCTGTCCGGATCGCAACTGCCGATCAGGTCGAGCGCCTGACAATAGAGTTCGCCCAGCCGCTTGGTCGCGCCCATCAGGCCAACGGGGTTCACCGCCTTGTCGGTGGAGATCTGGATCATCGCCCGCGCCTCAAACTCGCAGACGGCATCGGCCACATTGCGGGTGCCCAACACGTTCGTATGCACCCCGGCACAGGGATTGGCCTCCACCATCGGCACATGCTTGAGCGCGGCGGCGTGGAACACGATCTCCGGCCGCCGCCGCTCGAACACCTGCCAGAGCGCGGGACGCTGGCGGATCGAGCAGAGTTCGGCGTGGAAGCGGACATGGGGGAATTTCTCCCGCGCCTCCATTTCGATCGCGTAGAGATTAAATTCGCTGTGATCGAGCAGCACAATCTCGACCGGCGCATAATAAGCGAGCTGGCGCACCAGTTCGCCGCCGATCGTCCCCCCCGCCCCTGTCACCATGATCCGCGCGCCGGTGACGACGCGCTCCAGATAGCTGTGCTGGACCGTGATTTCCGGCCGCCCGAGCAGTTCGGCCAGCGGCATCTTCTCGATCGCCATGCGGTCGCCGTCCAGAGACTGAGCGCTGGTCCAGGGATTGCGGAAACGCGAGACGACCAGATTTTCCTGCTCCGCCAGGCTGGCGATGCGCAATATCTGCTGCCGGTCGAGCCGCTCGCTGCTTTCCTGCACCACCAGGCTGACCGGGCGCTTTCCCGCCCGGTCGAGGTCCGCGACGATCCGGGGCAGCATCTCCGGCGATCCCAATATCGGCAGGCCGCCGACCTGCAACCGCCGATCATGCCCATCGAAGGAAATGACGCCGACGATTTCCAGTCCCGAACCGGCATCGGTGGGGACTAGGTCCGCCATAACCCGCGCCCAGTCGAGCTCGCCCAACAGCAATATGCGGCGGCGGGCCTGCACGGTCCGGCGCAGGCGGGCGGAGCGGACATGTTTGAAGAACAGCCGGCGGAGCGCGCGCGCCGCCAGCAGCGCCGCGACGGTCAGCGGCACGTCAACCGTCAGGAAGACGGTCATCACGCCGCGCATCATCTTCTGCGGCGCGATCAGCCCGGCGGTCATCATCCAGATGAGCCAACTGCTGGCGAGCAGGCTGACCGCCAGCGACAGCGCGTCCCCGATCGACAGGAAACGCCAGCTCTGCCGATAGGTGCCGATGACGAACAGCACGGTCAGGTTGGCGCCGACGAACAGGCCCATGAACCATGGGTCGAACAGCGTCTGCGGCATGGGCAGGTCGGACAGGATCAGGCGCGAGAGCATGAAGCTGCCCAGCATGATCAGCGCGTCCAGCAACAGGATGATGGCCAGCCTGATCGCCTGGAATCGCGTCGCCCCCCCCGCCGCGAAAGCGCGGACGGCGGCATCCAGTCGCAGGAGCGACGTCTGCGCGATGGCTTGCGTTCCGTCCTGCCCGGCTGGTGCGATATTCGGCATCCGCTTGTCTCCGATCCCTTGGTCCGCCGGTTGCGGGGAAGAGGGTTGCCTGGAGGCGTCACCCCGCAGTCCCGCCGCAACCGACGGTAGGGATAAGGCTATCGAAACAGGTGCTTCCCGGTAATCGGTCGACCGGACACTATCCTTTATCCCATGCGCGACCCGTCCGGCGCGGCTGCGCGCCCATTGGGGCTAGATGCGGGCGCGATGGTGCCCGGGAGCGTGCCAGGGCGGCGGTTCTGCCTCAAAGGGGTAATCTACCGATGCACCGCCAGGGCGCGGCGCTGCCTGTGATACCTCCGGTCCAGGACTTGGTGCGATGAAGGCGCGATCAAATCAATCGGGACAGAGCAACAGGGAAAGCAGTGCACAATGAAAGTCGTGATCCTTTCCAGCCTGTCCTGGTCGCTGATCAATTTCCGCGGGGCGCTGATCGCCCGGATGATCGAAGAAGGGCATGAGGTCGTCGCCTGCGCCCCCGACGAAGAGCCGGAGGTGCTGGCAAGGCTGGCGGATATGGGGGTGCGCTTCTGTCGGACGCCGATGGCGCGGGCGGGCACCAACCCGCTGCACGACGCCCGCACCCTGCTCCATTACCGCCGCCTGATGCGCAGCGAACGACCCGATGTGGTCGTTGCTTATACGCAAAAGCCGATCATCTATGGCGGCCTGGCGGCGCGGCTTTGGAGCCAGGCGCGCTATTTCGCGATCATGAGCGGCCTTGGCTATGTCTTCAGTGAGGAGGCAGACAGCCGCCGCTGGCTGCGGACCATCGTGTCGCGGCTCTACCGGACCGGCATCGCCAGGGCGCGGTGCATCTTCGTGTTCAATGGCGACGATCATCGCCTCATGCGCGACAGCGGGATCGTCTCAGCCGGACAGAGAGTGATGCAGGTGCCCGGCTCAGGGATCGACGTCCGGCACTTTGCCGAGCAGGCGCTGCCCCAAGGTTCTTTCACCTTCCTGATGATGGGCCGCCTGATGCGCGACAAGGGCGTGGGCGAATATGTGGAGGCGGCGCGGATCATCCGCACGCGATACCCGGACGTGCGCTTCCTGCTGCTGACCCGGCCCGAGACCGAGAATCCGACCGGCTATACCGCCGCCGATCTGGAGCAATGGCGCGAGGCCGGGCTGATCGAGTTCCTGCCCGAAACCCGCGACGTGCGGCCCTTCATCGCGTCGACCCATGCCTTCGTGTTGCCTTCCTTCTATCGCGAGGGGCTGCCGCGTACGATATTGGAGGCGCTGGCGATCGGGCGGCCGGTGATCACCACCGACATGCCGGGCTGCCGCGAGCCGATTCGCGACGGGGTCAACGGCCTGCTGGTGCCGCCGCGCGACGGGCCTGCGCTGGCCGCCGCGATGGAGCGGTTGATCACCGATCCGCTGCGCCTGACCGCCATGGCCAAAGCAGCGCGGCAAATAGCGGTCGACATCTATGACGTCGACAAGGTGAACGCAATGATGCTGGATGTCATGCAATTGCGCGGCACCGCCATGCCGACCTCCATTGCGGCGCCTTCGCCCGCCCTGCTGGTGGCGGAGCGCGCATGATCGCCTGTCTCCGCCCGGCGGGTTTGCTGGCGATCGGCCTCCTCGCCCTGCTCTCCCCCCTTTTGCTGCTGCTGTCGGCGTTGGTGCTGCTCGGCCTGGGACGGCCGGTGCTGTTCCGCCAGGTCCGAAGCGGCCTGGGAGGGTCGCCCTTTGCCATGATCAAGTTCCGCAGCATGCGAGAGCTGCACGACGCTCAGGGGGGCTTGCTGCCCGACGCGCACAGGATCACGGCGCTGGGACAGTTCCTTCGCCGGTCGCGGCTGGATGAGCTGCCCGAACTGATCAACATCGCGCGCGGCGACATGGATTTCGTCGGCCCCCGCCCGCTATTGCCGCATAGCATCAGCGCCATGGGACGCGACGGCGTGGAACGGGGGCGAGTGCGTCCCGGCCTCACCGGCTTGGCCCAGGTCAGCGGCAACACGCTGCTGACGGTGGAGGAAAAGCTGCGCTTTGACCTCTGGTATGTGCGCCATCGCAGCCACCGCTTAGACGCGCAGATCATCGCCCGCACGCTGCTGGTCGTAACCAGGGGCGAAAAAAGGATCGACTGGCATGCCGACGAAGCGCGCCCTCCTCATTGGGGCAGTTGAAACCACCCGGATCGCTCTCGACGCGATCGCCCGGCATCCCGGATGGGAGATCGCCGCCGTCGTCACGCTCGATCCCGCCCTGGCCGACCGGCATTCGGATTTTGTCGACCTGGAGCCGGCGGCGCGGGAACAAGGCTGCCCGGTCATCCATGTGGACAATATCAACCGGGAGGAAACCCTGTCCGCCATCGGAGACATGGGCGCCGACATCGCCTTCGTCATGGGCTGGTCGCAGATTTGCGGGCAGGCCTTTCGTGATCTCTTCCTTGACCGGGTCGTTGGCTATCATCCCGCCGCCCTGCCCCGGCTGCGCGGACGCGCCGCCATTCCCTGGACGATCCTGCAACAGGAGCCGATCACGGCCGGGACGCTGTTCTGGATCGATGCGGGCACGGATACGGGCGCCATACTCGACCAGCAATATTTCCATGTCGCGCCGATGGAAACGGCGGCGACGCTCTATGCCAAGCATATGCGGGCACTGGCGATCATGCTCGACCGATCGCTGGGGCGGATCGCGGCGGGGGAGATGCCGCGCATGGTCCAGGACGAAAGCTGTGCGACCTGGGCGGCGCGGCGGACGCCGATGGACGGGCTGATCGACTGGCGGCAATCCGCTGCGGACGTGCTGCGGCTGATCCGGGCGACGGGCCATCCCTATCCGGGAGCCTTTACCCGGTCGAGCGGTGCGGATCTCCACATCTGGGAGGCGGCGTTGTCGGACGTCGGAGAACGCCATGCCGCCTCCGCCGGGCAGGTGATCGCGCGGACGGCGGAGAGCTTCACCCTATATTGCGGCCAGGCGACCGCGCTGACCGTCACCCAATGGAGCGGCCTCGACAAGCCGCCGAAACTCCACGCCATTTTAGGGGACTAAGCCCATGCCACTGCCTTTCAACGCCCGCCGAATCGCGGTGGTCGCCCCCCATCCAGACGACGAGATATTGGGATGCGGCGGCACCATGGCGCGGGCCGCGGCGGCGGGCGCGGAGGTGCATGTGGTCGTCGTCACCCGCGGCCAACCGCCCCTTTTCGAGGAAGAACTGGTGGGGCGGATTCGCGCGGAAACCTTGCGTGCCCATGGCATTATCGGCGTGGCCGACACGCAATTCCTGGATTTCCCCGCCGCCGGGCTGGACCAGATCAGGCGGAGCGACCTCAATCAAGCCTTGTCATCGGCTCTGTCGCGGATCGAGCCCGACCTGCTGCTGATCCCCTTCATTGGTGACATTCATCTGGACCACCAGATCGTCTTCAATGCCGCATTAGTCTATGCGCGGCCCCGCGGCAGCGGCGGTCCCGGCTGCGTCCTGGCCTATGAGACGCTGTCGGAAACCAACTGGCTGGCGCCCGGCGTGACCCCGGCGTTCATTCCCAACATGTTCGTGGACATCAGCGAAACCCTGGAACGGAAGGTCGCCGCCTTCCAGGCCTTCCAGAGCCAGGTGAAGCCCCAGCCCGACGAACGATCGGTCGAGGCCATCCGCGCCCTGGCGACGCTGAGGGGCGCGACGGCCTATCGTTACGCTGCCGAAGCCTTTGTTCTGGTTCGACAAATTCATTAACCTGTGTTAACTCGCCAGCGAATCGCCTGGGCGATGAATCAGCGCGATTCTGCCATGACTACACCGTTTGAAATACCACCAAAGTTGTAATTTTGGCTGTTGCAACCGCAGCATCTCCCATCAGACCCAAGAAAAATTCGGAAAATTAACAGTGCGTTAACGCGCTATTGCGTGCACTCAAAATTTCCATTGTACATTCCGGGACTCTCGCGGCAAAAATATGGTACTGATAAGTTGTTGAAAGAAAAAGAAAGGGTCGCACTACAGGCATTTGATTACTGGTCTTCTACATTCCGTTTGGGGCCTGCTTACGGAGGTGGAAGAGATCATGAGGGGACCACCCAATGTCTTACCCAGTTAATGTGCGTCTGTTGTGCGGTAATGCGATCGTTCGGGAGGGGCTTAGCCGCATCCTGATGGAAAGGGATTTCCGCGTAACCCAATATCCGAATGTCACTACGGTGCTTCAGCAAGTAGAGGTGCCGGAAGAGGATACGGGACCATCCCTGTTGTTGATCGACGATGGAACCGAAGCGATCGACGTCGAGACGCTCTCGATTCTGCAAAAACGTTTTCCCTGTTCCTATCTTGTCCTGCTGTCGGACAGATTTGATTTCCAGATCATGTTGAAGGCGTTCCGGCTGGGAGCGCTAGCTTATATCGTCAAGGAAATTTCCTGCGACAGGCTGGTGGCGACTCTGCGGCTGGTGGCCATGGGCGAACGCGTACTTCCGCCGCAACTGGCGGACGAACTGCAATCGCGGCCAAGCCTGACCGACGCGATGGAAGTCGAACGCCCGGTCGATGCGGCCTGCCTGTCCGACCGGGAACTGGAAATCCTGCGCTGGCTGATCATGGGATGCCCGAACAAGGTCATTTCCAAGCGGATGGACATCAGCGAGGCGACCGTGAAGGTCCATGTGAAGGCCGTGCTGCGCAAGCTGCGCGTCAAGAACCGGACCCAGGCGGCGATCTGGGCGGCCAATCACGGTATGCGCGGACGCGTGGCGGAGGTCGAACCCGAACTGCCCGTCGCCATCCCCCACCCGGCGCGATTGCCGGTTCTGGAATTGGCCGGCGTCGCAAGCCGCGTCTGATCTTCACGTCCCCAGGGGGGATCGTCATGGCATATGATATCAAGGGCGTGCTGACCGCACGTGCCTTGCCGATGCTGCGCGGCCGGTTCGGGGATTTCCTGATCAAGGGAACCCGCGGCCGGCTGATCGCGGTGGGACATTTGCTGTCGGGCAATTTCCTCAATGCGCTGATCATGCTGGTCAGCGTGGCGATGGCGGCCCGATCCCTGGGACCGGCGACCTATGGCGTCATGGTGCTGGTCCTGTCCTATAATCGCGTCGTCGAGCGAATCCTGCGCTTCGAATCCTGGCAGCCGCTGATCCGGTTCGCCGTGGAGGAAGAAGCGAAGGGTTCGCCCCGGCGCTTGCAACGACTTTACTGCTACGGCCTGATGCTGGATATCGGCGCGGCGGCGCTGGCCGCCGTCAGCGCGATCGGCCTGGCATTGCTGTTCGGACCGCTCTTTGGCCTGAAGCCCCTTCATGTGGAACTGGTGGCGATCTATTCGGTCGCGACCTTGTTCAACATCGCGGGCGTGCCGACCGCCGCGCTGCGCCTGTCCGGCCAGTTCAAGATGCTGGCCTATGCGCAGGTCGCGGGCAATGTGTTGCGCATCCTGCTCGCCTTCCTCTGCATGGTCACTCATGCGGGGGTGATCGGCTTCATGCTCGCCTGGACGGCATCGCAGGCGCTGGGGTCCGTGCTGGTCTTCTGGGTCGGCTTCCGCGCCCTGCGGCAGATGGGGATACCCAATCCGTTTCATGCCCGGCTGAAGGGGCTGGTGAAGGATTTCCCCGGCTTTTTCGGCTTCGCCTGCTCGACCAACCTGTCGCTGACCCTGCGCGTCATCACGACGGAAGCGGACTCGCTGTTCGTCGGCGCGGTGGCGGGGAGTTCGGCGGCGGGGGTCTATTATCTCGCCAAGCGCATCGCCAAGGTCGCGACACAGGTCGGCGCGCAGGTGCAGGCCGTGGTCTATCCCGACGTCGCGCGGATGTGGGCGAACGGCAATATCCGCAATTTCCGGACGGCCACGCTGCAGGTGCAGATAGCGCTGGCGGGGGTGGGCTTTGCGATGCTGGCGGGCGCCTGGTTGTTCGGGCCGCTGCTCATTCGGGTGGGACCGGGCGTGGCCTATTCGGAAACCTATGTCCTGCTGCTGACCCAATTGGTGGCGGTGATCCTGATGCTGCATGCCGCGCCGTCGCGATCGGCCATGCTGGCAATGAACCAGAGCTGGAAGGTGCTTACGATCTCCGGCTTCGGCACGGCGCTGTTCGTGGCGGTCGCAGCCTATGCCGTGCCGCGCTACGGACCTATCGGCGGGAATATCGCTCATGTCGTGTTGGGCGTGGTGACGGCGGTGCTGCTGGATGTGAGCTGGTTACGGCGGGCCAGGGTTCGGCCGGTGGTGGCGCGCGTATAAGACGGGATGGAAATGGACCATTTGCAGATGCCAAATTTGAATGGCAGTTCCCCGCTCCGCTAATCCTCGCTGCCGCCTTTCAACAGATGCGCGACGATCTGGGTACGGTTGGACGCGCCGTTCACCGCCATGATCGCCCGGACATGGACCTTCACCGTGCTTTCGCTGATGTTCAGCCCCTGGGCGATGTCCTTGTTCGAGGCGCCCTGAGCGAGCAGGCGCAGCACATCGCGTTGCCGTTTGGTCAGCAGCTTGGACTTGTCCACCGCCAGCGCGATCCGTTCGCTGAGGCCATCCGGGGCACCTTGCAGGCGCGCGCGCAAGGCTGCGGCGAGGGGAGCGGGATAGACCGCCAACCCCTCCCTGAGCAGGAAAAGCACGCGCTGCATGGTGGCGATATCGGTGCTGGAGCGCAGCAGAGCCTGCGCCCCGGCCGCGATGGCGGTCTGCATCAGCGCTTCATTGCCATGGTCGGCAACCACAAGGACCGAGGCGGTGGGCCATAGCCGCTTCGCCTGAGCGATGTGCAACGGCAGGGCAGCGCTTTCCAGTTCGGAATCGCCGGTCTGGAACAGGATGATGTCGGGCGGAACGCCCCCTTCGGGCTGGTCGAGGCTGGATTGCTGCAATATCCGGGTGCCCGCCGTCTCCAGCGCGACGGCGATGCAGGCACGGCGAAGCGGGCTTCCGTCGAGAATCAACAAATTGAGACGGGGCGCATCCTCTTTCACTATTGCGCTTTCGAAACGAACAGAAGGCGAAACCGCCTGCTGCAAAGGCGGCGGGCTCACGCGGCTTTGCGCGTGAAGGCGTGGCGGACCCGGTTCACCCAGCTCTGCCGGACCGGGAAGCTGTCGGAATAATAAGCGGCCGACCCCATGTAGAACTGGACGGCATCGCCATAGCCGCGACGGGCATGGTCCTCATAATCGACCTGATTGAACACGGCTCCGACCACCTGATTGTTCACCATCTGGAGCGAGGCGCGCAATTGTTCGACCGTCGTATGCCCCCAACGCACGACCATCAGGGTCGAGTCTGCCAATGTCGAAAGCGTCCGCGCATCGCGCACGGCGAGAATGGCGGGCGCGTTGATGACGATCAGATCGAAGCGGTCGCGCAGATCGTCGAGCAACCGGCCGACCTGCCAGCCCTGCACCACGGCGGCCGGATTGCGGATCTGTTCGCGGGTGCTGAGCACGACGGGCATCAAAGCGGTCGGCGCCGCGCCCTCAGCCGCGTCATGCTCCACATGACGTTCGGCCTGGGGAATGAGCCTGCGGCTTTCGCCTGCATGGGTCAGCACTTCGATGAGGTCAGGCGTGTCGGAACTGTCCTGGATCGAACGCAATATGCTGGGGCCGGGGCGGCGCAGGTCCAGATCGACCACGATGGCGCGGCGGCCCATGGAGGCGGCGGCGGCGGCCAGAGTCAGCGCGACGCTGGACTTGCCGTCGCCCGGCAGCGGCGATGTGACCAGCACCCGCTGGCTGGTGCCCTGATGCGGCAGTTCCCCGATCTCGCTGGCGAGGTTGCGGGCGACTTCGGTGAAGAGCGACTGCGGCTGAGTGGTCACCGGATTGTCCTCGATCGTGGTGCCGATCGACTCCTCCAGCTTCGGCAGCATCGCCAGCGTCCGCAGGCCGAAGAGGCGGCGGAGCTGGTCCCCGCTGCGCAGCCGGTTGTCGAACATCTCGATTCCCAGCACGATCAGGAAGGCCAGCACCGAGGAGCCGACAAAGGCGGCCAGCGCCATTTTCTTGGGCGCGGGCGCCACCGGTTGCAGCGGCACGGCGGCAGCCGACACCATGGAGGAGTTGACACCGGTGGTCTGCAGTTCGGACTGCACCGTCTGGGCGCGCTGCGCCGTGGTGAGATAGGCCTGGCGCGCCACCTCCGCCCGGCGATCGAGGATCGAGAGATCGACCAGATTGGCATTGTTGCGGAAGGCCGCGCCGGTCATGGCGTTGAGCTTCGACTGAAGTTGCCCTGCCCGGGCCGAGGCCGCGCTCGCCTCCGCCAGCGCCATTGCCCGCTCACGCCCGGCATCGGTGTCGTTTTTCGTCTGCTGGGTCGTGACGACCGCGCCGCGTTCCTGGATGAGCGCCTTGCTCACCTGCGCGATCTGCGCGGAGAGCGCCTGCATTTGCGGATGGTTGGCGCCCATCTGGACGGAGATTTCGGAACGCTGGCGGATCAGGTCGTCATATTGCTTCTGCAGATTGTCGAGCGCGGGTGAAGTCGCGCCCGCCACCGTCCGCAGGGTGGCGGCCCGGCTGACGCCGGCGGCCTGCGCCTGCATCGCGCTGCTCATCGCGGCGGTGGACGCGGCTTCCACGGCGATGCGATTCATCTGCTGATAATCCTCCGCACTGCCCGCGCCTATCGGCATCAGGTGCTGGCGGCGGAAATCAGCGACGGCGCGCTCGGCCAGTTCAACCTCATGGGCGAGACGGGCGGTTTCCTTGTCCAGCGCGGTGCTGAGGCCGTTGCGCCAGCTCTGGCGCCGCTGCGAGCGCATCTTCTGCAGGCTGTCGACGAAACGGTTGGCGATGCGCGATGCCAGTTCCGCCTTGCGCGACTGGACGGTGATGTCGATGAAGTCGGAATCGGTCGAACTGGCGACGCGGGTGGTCTTGGCAAGTTGCGCGGCGGCCTGTTGCACCGTCATCGGCACATTATGGGTGAAGGCCGGATTGCGGTTGAGATTGAGGTCGCGCACCACTTGCTCGGCCAGCGCCTGCGAGCGGTATATGCGCGCTTCATTGGCGACGCGCTGCTGATTGCGGGTGGCGTCGGCCTGGTTAGATCCAGTCGAATCGTTGAGCTCCACCTGCACCGTCGCGGTCGCCTCATAACGGTTGGGCAGTTGCAACTGGACGATCAGCACGACCACCACGCAAGCGATGACGATGCTTGCCACCAGCTTCATGTGCCGGCGCAGCAGGAACCATATCTGGCGCGCCGACATTTGCTGCAATTCGAAGGACAGATCGCGCGGCTTTTCCCCGCCGCCGCCAGCCGCGGCGCCATCGATCAGAGTGAGCTGTGCAGAAGCCATGATAGTCTCCCAGTCGCATCCGGCGTGCGCGCCCGCCCCGCCGTGAGGGCTGCCCTCATCGCGGGGATAGTGCGGGTTGTGGCGGGAGAGAGCAAAAGCGCATCGGGGCTTGCCGATGCGCATAGGTGCTAACCCTTCGGATCAAGGGGAGACCTCTGCTCTGGCTAGACATTTCTGATGTGTGTCTGACTATTCCGGGTCGCCCATTCCGCGCCATTGTGCCGAACTTGATCGAGGATAAGAACGCTCCGCACAGGGGAGCGCCGATGATCGCGGAACTGGCATATCAGGATCTGGAGCCGGGTTCGCTGGCCCGGCTGTTCGGCGCGGGCCATGCGGCGGTGCTGGTGCGCTGTCCGGAGATCGTGGCCGAACTGTGGCGCGGGCTGCTGGAGGATTCGGCCGAACAGATGCCGTGGGAAGCGCCGCTGATCGACATTGCGCGCAACTATCATGGCAGCGGCGACATCACCGCCAGCCTGGGCGACCTCTTCTATTTCCAGCCGGGACGGCACGGTTATATTGCGCGGAAAATGGCGTTGTCGCGGGACGATCGGAAGAATCAAGTCACCGTTTGCCCCGCCTATTTCGTGCAGGGGGGGCACCATTATACCCCCCGTCAGGCGGTGCTGGACCAATGCTGGGCCATCGGCCGGCGGCTGATGGCGGCGCTGGCGCCCGAAGGCGCGCCATCCAGAGATTTCCAGATCGTGGTGCAGCGGCTGAAATATCAGGAGAGCATGCGCGATTTCGACCGGCTGGACGCTTTGGCCCGCAATTCGCTGGGGCGATGGGGACGAACGGGCTGTGCGCTGGACGAAAGGCGGTGGCAGGCGGCGGGGATGCTCAGCCCGCGCGGGCTGTCCGATCTTTACGGGCTGCTCGCTGACATGCCCCTCATCGGACGGCTGCTCCGGGGCATCAACCGCATGGCGCTGCGCCGCGACCGCAGCCGGGACATCGCGCCGGGGCAAAGGCTGATCGAAGGGGCGCATTTCGACTATCGCTATTTTTCGGCGCTCTGTGGTCAGCGGGACCAGATACTGACCCAGGTCTTTGCCAATGGGCGGTGGGTCGACCTGCCGATCGACCGCGCGACACTGGCGGTCTTTCCGGGCAGCATGGCGACGCAGGCTTATGGCGTGCGGCATGTGCTGCATCGCGTGCTGCATGTGGAAAGGGACGGGCAGAGCCGGGCGGGCAATCCGCGCACGGACAATGTGACGTTGCTGATCGGGTCGGTTTGACCGAGGATTATCGGATCGTCCCTAAAATTCCGGCAAAGGCTGCGGCCCCACGGGCCGGGCGTAGATCAGCCGGGCGGCGTCGGACTGGACCGGGCGGCGCTGCGCATAGGTGGCGGCGAGCGCGACCATGACCGGCATCACCCACATGCGCGAATACATGTGCGGATAGGACAGGGTGTAGATCAGGAACACCAGCACCACCGCCGCCGCCATCGCGCCCTTGTCACGGCTGATGCGCAGGCCGTTCGCCGCCAGCAGGATGATGAGCGCCAGCAGGATGATGAGGCCACAAAAGGCGATCGCCCCGCCCTCGTTCCAGATCAGCAGGAAGAGATTGTGCACCGGATTGTCATAGGCGGACAGTTCGCGATAGCGGTCGACGCCCATGCCGATGATCGTGTTGTCCTCGGCAAAGCCCCAGGCTTCCTCGATAAGCTGGGACCGGTTGATGAAGGTGCCGGCCTGCCCGATATCGCCGCTTTCCACCGCATTGCCGACGCGTTCCTGAAAAGCCTTGGGCAAGGGGGCGCCGCTGGCGAGGAACAGGCCGGCGGCCACGCCCGCGACAAGCCCAAGACGGAATATATAGCGCACGCCCATCAGCATCAGCGTCGTGGAGATCGCCAGCAGCGAAGCGGCGAAGCCAGTGAAGGAGGCGCTGAGCATCAGACCCCAGAGCAGCAGGATCAGGCAGGCGAAACCGCCAAGGCTGCCGATCAGCCGGTGGCGCATCGAATAGAGCAGCATGGGCAGCGAAAAGGCGACGACCGCGCCGTTGGGATTGGGCTGGCCCGCCATGGATCCGAGGCGGCCATTGCCGGTGATGAAGCCGTCGCCCAGCCAATGCAGCGTATCGTGGAAGGTGAGGAAGAAGCTGGCGGCGATGCCGATGACTTCGGAACAGGTGATGCCCAGCATGAAGATCAGCGGGGCGATGCGGACCGTCTTTTCCTCCTGCTGCATCAGCAGGATCGGGATGAAGAGGAAAGCCACCGTATATTGCAGGGCTATGTTCACCCAGCGCAGGGGATCGCCGTTGAACACCGATCCAACGAACAGCCCGCCCAGCATCATGACCAGGCCCGTAAGCCAGAAGGGGGTGAGCGAGCGGAACGGCGTGACGCTGAGCCGCCCGCGCAGGCCGGAAATGGCGAAGCTGATCAGGAAGAAGAAATCGGAAAAGGTGAGGTTGATCTGCCCAACCCGCAACAGACCCCAGCCGCTGAGGAAAATCGCGATAAGCAGGCAGTAGCGGGCGATCCTGTCCCAGATCTGCTCATGGGCCAGGATATCGGGCCAAATGGCCGTCGCTGAAGGGGCATGGGGGGCAGGGCTGGCGAGAGTCGTCACGGGGCGAAAGGCTGCGCCCGGCGCGGGCGGCGCGCAAACGCCCTTCGGGGCAGGGCGAAAGACGATTTCAGCCAGCCGGACTATCCGAATTTGCCGGCGGATCAGCCTTGTGATCCGTTGAAATGCGTGGGGGACTGACGGGATAAGTGCGCCTGAGCGCCGCCGGACCGGCAGGGCGCTTCGTGCGACAAGGATGACCTTGGTGACGGATGCGATCCTGCCCCTGCGCGATGCCGAAACGCCCTTGAGGACGGAGCCGACCGTCAAAGCCGCATCCCGCACCGCGGAACGGGCCACGGTCAAGCTGATCTATGTCGCGGGCTATGGGCGGAGCGGCACGACGCTGATCGACATCGCGCTGGGCGAGCATCCGGCGATCATGGGCGCGGGCGAGGTGACGACTCTGGCGCGGCATGTGTGGGACAAGGACGAATATTGCGCCTGCGGAGCGCGGGTGCGGGACTGCCCGGAGTGGAAAGCAATCGTGACGCGCTGGACGCAGGGCGAGCCGGAGGGCTTTCTGGCGGGCTATCGCCGGACGCAGAAATGGACCGAGGCGCTGGTCGCGCCGGGGCGGCTGTTCAGGCTGCCGGGATGGCAGGATCACAGGCGCCGGACGGTGAAATTGCTGCGCGGCATGGCGATGGTGTCGGGGCGGCCGATCCTAGTGGATTCGTCAAAACTGCCGGGGCGGGCCTTTGCGTTGGCGGCGATGCCGGGGATCGACCTGCATGTCGTGCATGTGGTGCGCGACGGGCGCGGCGTCGCCTGGTCGCTGATGAAGGGGCACAGACAGAGCGTCGAGAAGGGCGTGCAGCGGGAATTGCGGCCCAAACCGCTGCTCTACACGGCGCTGCGATGGTCGATGGTGAATCTGGCGGCGGAATGGCTGTGCCGCCGGGTCGGGCCGGGGCGCAGCATTCGCGTGCGCTACGAGGATTTCGTGGACGATCCGCGTGGGGAGATCGGGCGGATCGTGGCGCTGGTCGGGGAAACGCCGCATCTGCCCGCCGCCGACCTTGCCCCCTTCGAACCGCAGCATCAGGTCGCGGGCAGCCGTCACCGGATGCAGAAATCGCTCACCATCCGGGGCGACGACAAGTGGAAGCGGGAAATGCCGGGTTGGAAGCAGCGGCTTTTCGCCTTTTTGTGCGGGCCTTTGCTGCGGCGCTACGGCTATGCGCTGCGCAGCGGGGACGCGTCATGAGGCGGCTTTTGATAGGAGTCCTGCTGCCCGTCGTGATGGCGGGCTGTTCGGGCGCGGGCAGCGAATCGCGGGCGCAGCCGGTGAAGGGCGAGCCGGCCTTTGCGGGCGCGGTCGGCTATGGCGCGGCGGCGAAGGGCGGGCGCGGCGGGCGGGTCATCGCCGTCGATACGCTGGCGGACAGCGGGCCGGGCTCCTTGCGCGCCTGCATCGACGCTTCAGGGCCGCGTGTGTGCGTGTTTCGGGTGAGCGGGGTGATTCGCTTCGCCACCCGGCCGCCGGTGATCGCCAACCCCTATCTCACCATAGCCGGGCAGACGGCGCCGGGCGGCGGCATCGTCATCGCCCATGCGGGGGGCGAAGTAGGGCGCACGCCAATCCTGATCAAGAACAGCCACGACATCGTCATCCGCCATATCCGCGTGCGCAACGACCGCACCGGCACCCATCGCGGCTCGGAGGACAGCTTCACCATCGAAAACAGCCGCCAGGTCATCATCGATCATGTGAGCGCAAGCTGGGCGCGGGACGAACTGATCAACGGCTATGGCGACAATGACTGGATCACCATCAGCAACAGCATCTTTGCCGAAGGGATTCCGCGCCACGACAAATGCGCGCTGCTGGCGAGCGATCCCAAGGGGCCGCAGCATCTGAGCTTCATCGGCAATATCTGCGCCCATAATGGCGACCGCAATCCGGACCTGAATTTCCCGCCCGGCTCCTGCGCGGAGGTGATCAACAACATCCTCTATAACGGCCAGTCGGAATTTGCCGAGATCTGGGAGAGTTTCGGCGGCGTGCCCGTCTCGCTGATCGGCAACAGCTTCATTGCGGGGAAGAACACCCGGCCCGACACGGTCGGCGTGGCGCGCAACGTCATGGGATCGAAGGGGGTCGCCAGGGTCTATCTGGCCGACAACCGCTTCGACGGGGATTTCGTGCATCTCTCCCCGCTGCTCAAGGAGGCGGAGGTGGATAAGCCCCCCTGCCCCGCCACCATCGCGGCGGAACCGGCGGACGCAGCCTATGAGGCGGTGCTGAGCGACGCCGGCGCCTTCCCCCGCGATCCGTTCGACCGGCGGATCGCCCATCAGGTGCGCGAACGCAAGGGCCATATCGTCAAGCAGCCCGGCATCATCGACGAGCCCGCGCCCGGAACGCCCTATCCTGACGCGGATGGCGACGGCATGGACGACCTTTGGGAAGCGCAGCATGGCGCCGATCCGCGCAAGGCCGATCCCTGGGGCGATGGGGATAGGGACGGCGTGGCCAATCTCGGCCAGTTCCTCGACCAGCGCTCCCGCGATCTGATGGACGGGAGGGCGGGATGAACGCGCCTTTGCCCCGGCTTACCTCTGCCGACGCGGCGGGGGACAAGCGCCTGCGCATCTGCTTTCCCTTCTCCGGGGACAGTATCGGCGGCAGCCATATTTCGGTGCGCGGGCTGATGGAGCATCTCGACCCGGCGCTCTACCGGCCGATCGTCGTCACCGAAGTCCTCGGCGGCATGATCGCCAATTTCTTCGCTGGGTATGAGCAGTTGGACGATCCCGCTGCCCACGGCCTGTTCGTGCCGGGCGAGGCCTTCACCCTGCGCAAGTTCGGGCGGACGCTGGCCGGGTTGCTGCCACGGGCGCGCTTCCTGCGGCGCAACCGGATCGACATCGTCCATGTCAATGACGGGCGGAGCAGCGCCAATTGGGCGCTGGCGGCGCGGATGGCGGGCGCGAAACTGGTCTGGCATCATCGCGGCGATCCCGGAGCGCTGGGTCTGCGCCTCCTCGCGCCCGCGCTCGCCAGTCGCGTTCTGGCGGTGTCATCCTTTGCGCTGCCGCCCAAGGGTCTCTGGTCGGCGCGGGACCGGGCGTCGGTGGTGCACAGCCCGTTCGACACCAGCCTGGAGGTCGATCGGGCCAAGGCCCGCGACGCGCTGATCCGCGAATTGGGGGTAGCGCCCGACACGCTGCTGCTGGGCTATTTCGGCGCCTTCGTTCCCCGGAAGCGGCCCTTGCTGTTCGTCGATATGATCGCGCGGCTGAAGGGGTTGAGTGGGCGTCCCGTCATGGGCCTGATGTTCGGGGAGGCGCGCCTGCCCGTCATGGATGTCGCCCTGCGCAGGCGGATTGCGGAAAAAGGCGTCGGGGATCGGGTGAAGTTGATGGGCTATCGCACGCCCGGCCCCTTCTGGATCGCCGCCTGCGACCAACTCGTCGTGCCCGCCGTGGGGGAACCGTTCGGGCGGACGCTGGTGGAGGCGATGCTGGTCGGCACGCCCATCGTTGCGGCACGCTCCGGCGGCAATATCGAAGCGCTGGAGGGAGGCGTCGGGATATTGGTCGAACCCGACGACGCGGAAGCTCTGGCGCGGGCCTGCGAAGGTCTGGGTGACGCCCGTCCGATGGCGCTGGCGGCGCAGGCCGATGCGCGCAGCCGCTTCAGCGAAGCTGCCCATGCTACGAAGGTCAGCGCGATCTACGAAGCGTTGCGGCTGTGTGCTAAGGAGCAATAAAGTGTCGCCGTGTTCCTGCGAAGGCAGGAACACGATTCAAAACCGGATGAACGCCCCTACACCCATCGGCGCACTCCCGATGGAGTAAGCCTTATCCCTATGCCCCCACCGCGCCCGCGCCATTTGAAGCTACAGCTTTGCGACCTTTCATGAGGACGCTGGATAGGGGGCGAGCATGGCGAATTTTTTCAATGTGGTGGGCAGCCAGACCATCATGGCGGGCAGCGAAAAGGATCAGTTCTTCGCTTTCACCCGACTCGCCAATCTGGACATGGTGCGCCCCGACGCGGTGCTGACGCAGCTCGTCTGGAACTCCGCGATCCTCACCGGCAGCGGCACGGCCTATCAATTGACCGCGACGAATATCCAGATTTCCATGGACATGCTGATGGGCGGCAGCGGCACGGACGTCATCTACGGGTCCAACCTGTCCGACGCGATCTTCTACAATAATGGCGTGATTTCCGGCGGCTTCGGCAGCTTCGACAATATCGAGCAGTTCTGGCTGGGCGACGGCGACGACATCATCGACCTGACGGCGCACGGCGCGGGCGGCATCGATTATGCCAAGGACGTGCTGATCCAGGCAGGACTGGGCAACGACGTCATCATCGGTGGCGCGGGCAAGGACAATCTGCAGGGCGATGGCGGCAACGACATCATCTTCGGCTGGCGCGGCAGCGACACCGTCTCCGGCGGGGCGGGCGACGACCTGCTCTATGGTGACGATCTGGGCTTCAACGGCATCGCCGGGGACGACAATATCGACGGCGGCGCGGGCAACGACATCCTCTATGGCGGCCGCGGCAGCGACAAGATGACCGGCGGCGATGATGACGACATCCTCTACGGTCAGGCCGGGGGCGACAATCTGTCGGGCGGGACCGGCAATGACACGCTCTATGGCGACGATGCCGACACCAACAGCAACGACATGCTGAACGGCGATGCCGGCAACGATGCGCTCTATGGCGGCGCGGGCAATGACGAGCTCTACGGCGGCACGGGCGACGATCTGCTCCATGGAGGCGACGGCAACGACTATATGCATGGCGGCGCGGGCAACGACACGATCCTCGCGGGCGCGGGCAACGACGTGATCGACGGCAGCGCCGATATCGACACCATCGTCTTTTCCGGCAACCGGATCGACTATGCCTTCACGCTGCAGACCGACGGCAGCTTCATCGCGGTCGACCAGCGCGCCGGATCGCCCGAGGGCAGCAAGACGATCCGCAATGTCGAATATTTCCAGTTCGCGGACATGACGAGCCCATCGGCGGCATTGAACGCCCCGCCGGTCATAACCTCCAATGGCGGCGGCGCGAGCGCGGCGCTGGCCATCGATGAGAATGGCACGGCGGTCACCATCGTCACCGCGACCGATCCCGATGCGGGGCAGACGGTCGGATTCTCCATCGTCGGCGGCGACGATGCCGCCCTGTTCGCCATCGATGCCGTGACGGGCGAGCTGCGCTTCATCGCCCCGCCCAATTTCGAAAGTCCCGCCGATGCCGATGGCGACAATGTCTATCAACTGATCGTTGCCGCCAATGACGGCAATGGCGGGGTCGACACGCAGACGCTGTCCGTGACCGTGCGCGACGTGCC
Source organism: Sphingobium sp. TKS (assembly GCF_001563265.1). Taxonomy (NCBI): domain Bacteria; kingdom Pseudomonadati; phylum Pseudomonadota; class Alphaproteobacteria; order Sphingomonadales; family Sphingobiaceae; genus Sphingobium; species Sphingobium sp. TKS. The sequence goes on from NZ_CP005083.1 coordinate 4,220,333, forward strand.
GGACGGCTTTGCGCCGATCATCACCTCCAATGGCGGCGGGGCTTCAGCGGCAATTGCGGTCAATGAGAATGCGATCGCCGTTACCAGCGTGACGGCGACGGACGCGGACGGGCCGTCGATCAGCTATGCCATAATCGGCGGAGCGGATGCCGCGCTGTTCACCATCGATGCGGCAACCGGCGCTCTCGTCTTCAAGACAGCGCCCGATTATGAATCGCCCGCCGACGCCGATCACAATAATGTCTATGACCTGATCGTACAGGCCAGCGACGGCACCAACAGCGACCAGCAGGCGCTGGCCGTCACGGTCGCCAATCTCAACGACAATGCGCCGGTGCTGACGTCCTTTGGCGGGGCGGCTTCGGCGGCCTTGTCGGTGGCGGAAAACAGCCTGCTTGCCGCCACGGTGCAGGCCAGCGATGCCGATGGAACCGCACTCAGCTACAGCATCAGCGGCGGAGTGGACGCGGCGCTTTTCACCATCGACGCGGCGACCGGCGCGCTGAGCTTCAAGACCGCGCCCGATTATGAAGCGCCCGATGACGGCGATGGCGACCGCATCTACAATGTCATCGTCAGCGCCAGCGACGGCGCCAACAGCGTCGCGCAGACGCTGGCGATCACCGTCACCAACCTCAATGACAATGCGCCGGTCATCACCTCCAATGGCGGCGGCGCTTCGGCGGCGATCAGCATGGCGGAAAATGCCGGTGCCGTGACGGTCGTGGCCGCCACCGACGCCGACGGCACGATGCCCGGCTTTGCCATATCGGGCGGAGCGGACGCGGCGCTGTTCGCCATAGACGCGGTGACGGGTGCGCTGTCCTTCATCAATCCGCCCGATTATGAAAACCGGCTCGATGCCGATGGCGACGGCGTCTATCAGGTGACGGTGCGCGCGACCGACGGCAGCCATGTCGACGACCAGTCGCTCTCCATCATCATCACCGACGTCGCGGAAGGCGGCAAGACGATCACCGGCTCCTCGGGCAACAACCTCATCAGCCCGACGACGACCGTGCTCGCCTATCAGACGACCGCGCTCAACGACACGATCTACGGCCTTGCCGGCAACGACACGATCGATGGCGGCGCGGGCGCCGATTATATGGACGGCGGCGCGGGCAACGACATTTTCACCGTCGACATCTTTTCGGACGACGGCTTTGCCGGGAATGACGATCAGGTGATCGAGCTGGCGGGCGGCGGCAGCGATCTTGTCTATGCCTCGGTCAGCTATCGCCTGGCCGCCAATGTCGAGAAGCTGACGCTGACCGGCGCGGCGGCGATCAACGGCTTTGGCAATGAACTGGCCAACAGCATCACCGGCAATGACGCGGCGAACCTGCTTTCAGGCGGGCTGGGCGCGGACATCCTCTATGGCATGGGCGGCGCCGACATGCTGGACGGCGGGGACGACAATGACAAACTGTTCGGCGGCGACGGCAATGATGCGCTGGTCGGCGGCCTGGGCGACGATTATCTGGACGGCGGTGCGGGCGCCGACAGCATGACCGGGGGGCTGGGCAATGACAGCTATATCATCGACAGCTGGTCCGACGACGGCAACAGCGCCAATGACGACATGATCTTCGAACTGGCGGGCGAAGGCACCGATCAGGTCAACGCCTCCGTCAGCTACAAGCTGGCGGCCGAGATCGAGAAGCTGGTGCTGACCGGCGCCGACAATATCGACGGCATCGGCAATGAGCTGGCCAACAGCATCACCGGCAATGGCGGCCATAACGGCCTTTGGGGCGGCCTGGGCAACGACACCATGCTGGGCAATGGCGGCGACGACCGGCTGTATGGCGAGGATGGGCAGGACAGCCTGGACGGCGGATCAGGCAACGACCTGCTGGACGGCGGCGCAGCAGGCGACACGCTGAAGGGCGGCGCGGGCAGCGACATGCTGATCGGCGGCGCGGGCAAAGATACGCTCACCGGCGGGACCGAGGCGGATATGTTCATCTTCAACCGCGGCGACACGACGCTCAACAGCGCGAGCTATGACCGCATCACCGACTTCAGAGCCAGCGAGGGCGACCGCATCGACCTCGATTTCCTGAACGGCAGCCTGCCCGCCGCCGACTATGCCGAAAGAACGATCCTCACCAATAATTTCAGCGATGCGCTGGCGGCCGCCAACCCGACCGCCGGGGTCAATCATGTGACCTTCGTCGCGGGGACGACCGACGGCTGGATCTTCTACGACGCCAATGGCGACGGGGCGTTCGAACAGAGCGTTCTGCTGGTCGGGGTCAACACATTGGCGGGGGTGGATTCGATCAGCTTCTTCTGACCGTCAGCCCAGATGGGCGAACTCGCCATAGCCGCCCTGGAAGAAGAGCAGCGGCTTGCCGGGCGTTTCCACCTCCAGCGCGATCACCCGGCCCAGCACGATATAATGGTCGCCCGCCTCATGCACGGCTTCGAGCTGGCAATCGATCCAGGCCACCACCCCGTCCAGGATCGGGGAGCCATTGGCCGAGACGCGATGCGTCACGCCTGCGAATTTGTCCTCCCCGCCCTTGACCGAAAATTGCTGGCAGAGCGGTTTCTGATCGCTGGCGAGGATGTTGACGCAGAATTTCCCCACTTTTTCGATCCGGGGCCAGCTCTGCGAATTTTTCGCTGGGAAAAAGGCCACAAGGGGCGGATCGAGCGAAACCGAGGTGAAGGAGCCGACTACCATGCCGGTCGGCGTCTGACTGTCCTCGACCGCCGTCACCACGCACACTCCGGTGGGATAATGGCCCAGCACGCGGCGGAAGGTGCCGCTGTCAAAAGTGCCCGCCTCGCTCATGCGCGCGCGCCTTGAAGGGGAAAGGCATAGTCTCTGGTCTTCATCATTGTCCCTTTTCTCGACTTCGCGCGCTATGGCAAGCAAATCCCGCTGATAAGCTCATGAGTTTCCCTTTCCGGGAAATCGGGGTGCTACCTTAACAGGCCATTGCACGCTACAGCACGGCATGATTGCGATTCATCCCCTGGGCGACATTCCTGAAATTCGAGCCGGCGACGATCTGGCGGCGTTGCTGCGCGAGAGTCTGACAAGGGCGGGCCTGTGGCCGCTGAAGACCGGCGACGTGCTGGTCGTGACGCAAAAGATCCTGTCCAAGGCGGAAGGGAGGATGGTCGATCTGGCCACCATCGAGCCGGGGCAGGAAGCGCTGAAACTGGCCGCGACAACGCACAAGGATCCCCGGTTGGTCGAACTGGTGCTGCGCGAAAGCAGTACGGTGGTGCGGGCGGTGCCCCATGTGCTGATCACCCGTCATCGGCTGGGCCATGTGATGGCGAACAGCGGCATCGACCGGTCGAATATCGGGCCGGGCGAGGAGGAGCGGGCGCTGCTGCTGCCGGTCGATCCGGACCGGTCGGCGCGCAGCCTGCTGAATGTGCTGGCGGGGTCTGAGGCGGCTGGGATCGGCATCGTCATTTCGGACAGTTTCGGGCGGCCCTGGCGCCATGGCGTGGTGGGCGTCGCGATCGGCGCGGCAGGATTGCCTGCGCTGGTGGACCGACGCGGTGAAGAGGATCGCGACGGGCGGCGGCTGGAGGTGACTCAGATCGCGCTGGCCGATCAGATCGCCACCGCCGCGACTCTGGTGACGGGCGAAGGCGCGGAAAGCGTGCCGGCGGCATTGCTGCGCGGTTTGGCTCTGCCCACCGGCGATGCAGGCGCGGGCGCACTGGTCCGCCCGCTGGAAGAGGATTTGTTCCGGTGAGCGGCCGTATTGTCGTCCTGACCGGAGGCGTGGGCGGCGCCAAGCTCGTGCTGGGGCTGATGCAGGTCTGCCCACCGCAGGACATCACCGCCATCGTCAACACCGCGGACGATTTCCGGCATCTGGGCCTGGCGATCTCTCCCGATATCGACACGCTGCTCTACACCCTGTCGGGCAAGGCCAATGCCGCGCAGGGCTGGGGCAGGGAGGGCGAGACGTGGAGCTTCATGGACGCGCTCAAGTCGCTGGGCGGGGAAGACTGGTTCCTGCTGGGCGATGGCGACATGGCGCTGCACGTGCTGCGATCGCATATGCTGGCGTCGGGCGAGACGTTGAGCCGGGTGACGGCGCATTTCGCGGCGGCCTGGAGCCTCAGCCTCAAGATACTGCCGATGAGCGACGATTCCGTCGCCACTCATGTCTCGACCGACGCGGGCGATCTTCCATTCCAGCGCTATTTCGTCGAGCAGCGCTGTGCGCCTGCGGTTCAGGCGATCCGCTTCGAGGGTGCGGAGCGCGCGCGCCCTGCCCCCGGCGTGATCGAGGCGATCAATGATCCCGAAACGCGCGCCATCCTGATCGCCCCGTCCAATCCCTGGCTGAGCGTCGACCCGATATTGGCGGTGCCGGGCATCAGCGAGGCGCTGGCGGCGGCGAGCGCGCCCGTCGTCGCCGTTTCCCCGATCGTCGGCGGACAGGCGGTCAAGGGACCGACGGCCAAGCTGATGGGCGAGTTGGGGCTGGCCGTCACCAACCGGGCCATTGCCGCCCATTATGACGGAATCATCGACGGGTTGCTGGTTGACGTCCGCGACGGGGGCGAAGGCCTGGACATTCCCCATGCCATTACCGATACGCTGATGAAGACGCTGGACGACCGCGCCAAGGTGGCGCAGGCGGCGCTGGATCTGGCGGCGCGGATCGCCGGTTGAAGACGATGAACTGCTGGATCGTCATTCCGGTCAAGGCGCCCGCCGCCTGCAAGACGCGGCTGACGCCTGTGCTCGATGAAGCGGGGCGGCGCGATCTGGTGGCGGAGATGCTGCACCGGACGGTGGAAGCTGCGGCGGAGCTGGTCGGGATGGAGCGGCTGCGGCTGCTTGGGCCTTCGCGCCATGGATTGCCTGAGACGGTCGGCCTGCTCGATGATCCGGGCGGCGGCCTCAACCCCGCTCTCGCGAGCGCCCGCGATGCGGCGCTGGCCGCGGGCGTCGAACGGCTGCTGTTCCTCTCGGCCGATTTGCCGCTGGTGGAGGCTGAAGATGTCGCCGCGCTGCTGGATGTTTCCGGCATTGCGGCCGCGCCCGATCTCCACGGGCAAGGGACCAACGCATTGTCAATGCCGCTGCCCAAAGCGGCCGACTTCCGGTTCCATTATGGCGAAGGCAGCTTCGCGGCGCATCGGGCAGAAGCGGAACGGCTTGATCTGCCTTTCTCGGCAATCGTCCGGCAGGGTCTGGGTTTCGACATCGACCAGCCGGGCGATCTGGCTGACTGGAAATGGCGTGCGACTTAGGGTGGAAGGCGGACGCTTCCTGTTTGTCATTCCCGCGAAGGCGGGGATGACGAACTTCGAAAATGTCCGGAAATGGCCACCTCCGGCCAAAGCCGCACAGCCTGACGCACGCGCGTCAGACCGCGACGCCCGCCGAAGCCAGCACCGCCAGCGTCAGCAATTCCGACGCATTGGATGCCATGGTGGCGATCTGCACCGACTTGTCCATGCCGACGAGCATCGGCCCGATCATCGTCGCGCCACCCACTTCGCGCAGCAGCTTGGCCGAGATATTGGCCGACTGCAGCCCCGGCATCACCAGCACATTGGCCGGGCCGGACAGGCGGCTGAAGGGATAATTCTTCATCACCGTCGGGTTGAGTGCCGCATCGACGGTCATTTCGCCTTCATATTCGAAATCGACGTCGCGTTCGTCCAGCACCTTCACCGCGTCGCGCACATTTTCGAGAAAGCCGCCCGGGGGATTGCCGAAGTTGGAATAGGACAGGAAGGCGACGCGCGGGTCATGGCCCATGCGGCGGGCGACCGCCACAGTCCCCTCTGCAATATCCGCCAGTTCATGCGCCGAGGGACGCTCATTGACCGTGGTGTCGGCCAGGAACACCGTCTTGTCCTTGGTCACCAGCACATGGATGCCGAAAGGAGTGCGGCCCGCCGCCGGGTCCATCACCCGCTTCACCTCGCGCAGGGTCTGGGCGAAGGGCCGGGTCATGCCCGTGATCATCGCATCGGCATGACCCATCGTCACCAGCAGCGATCCGAAGATGTTGCGGTCGCGATTGACCATCCGCTCGCAATCGCGGCGCAGATAGCCGCGGCGCTGCAACCGCTTGTAGAGCGTGTCGACCATTTCCGGCACCAGCGGCGAGTTGACGCTGTTGTGCAGTTCGAAGCTCTCCGGATCCTGCACGCCCAGTTCCTTGAGCTTGTCATAGACATGGGCGCGGCCCACCAGCACGGGAATGCCATAGCCAAGGGTACGGAACTGGATCGCGGCGCGCAGCACCACTTCCTCTTCCGCTTCGGCGAAGACGACGCGCTTCGGGTTCGCCTTGGCCACCTCATAGGCGGTGGTGAGGACCGAGGTGGTCGGGTTGAGCCGGGCTTTGAGCGACTGGCGATAGGCGGCCATGTCCGCGATCGGCTTTTGCGCGACGCCGGTTTCCATCGCCGCCTGCGCCACGGCGGAGGGCACGACTTCCATCAGGCGCGGGTCGAAGGGCGCGGGGATGATGTAATCCGGCCCGAAGCTGTGCGAGCGGCCATAGGCCTTGGCCACTTCCTCCGGCACCTGCTCGCGCGCGAGGTTAGCGATCGCCTTGGCGGCGGCGAGCTTCATCGGCTCGTTGATCCCGGTCGCCCGCACGTCGAGCGCGCCGCGGAAGATGAAGGGGAAACCCAAGACATTGTTGACCTGGTTGGGATAGTCCGACCGGCCGGTGGCGACGATGGCGTCGGGGCGCACCGCATGCGCTTCGGGCGGCGAGATTTCCGGGTCGGGATTGGCCATGGCGAAGATGATCGGCTTGTCGGCCATCGACTTCACCATGTCCTGGCTCATGGCGCCCGCGACGGACAGACCCAGGAACACATCGGCGCCCTTCACCGCTTCGGCCAAAGTGCGGGCGTCGGTCTTCACCGCATGGGCCGACTTCCACTGGTTCATGCCCTCGGTGCGACCCTGGTAGATCACGCCCTTGCTGTCGCACATGGTGACATTGCCGTGCGGCACGCCCAGCGCCTTGATCAGTTCGGTGCAGGAAATCGACGCCGCGCCCGCGCCGTTCACCACCACCTTCATGTCCTTCATCTCGCGGCCGGTCAGCATCGCCGCGTTGATGACGCCCGCCGCCGCGATGATCGCGGTGCCGTGCTGGTCGTCATGGAAGACCGGAATGTTCATCCGCTCTTTCAGCGTCTGTTCGATGATGAAGCATTCGGGCGCCTTGATATCCTCAAGGTTGATGCCGCCGAAGGTCGGCTCCATCAGCTCGACCGCGTCGATGAACTTGTCGACATCCTCGGTCTTGAGCTCGATGTCGATGCTGTCGACGTCGGCGAAGCGCTTGAACAGCACCGCCTTGCCCTCCATCACCGGCTTGGATGCCAACGCACCCAGATTGCCCATGCCAAGGATCGCCGTGCCGTTGGTGATTACCGCGACCAGATTGCCCTTTGCGGTATAGTCATAGGCGGTCGCCGGGTCATCCGCGATGGCGCGCACCGGCACCGCGACGCCGGGCGAATAGGCGAGGCTGAGGTCGCGCTGGGTCGCCATCGGCTTCGACGCGATGATCTCGATCTTGCCGGGGCGTCCCGTCGAGTGGAAGAACAGCGCCTCGCGCTCGGAAAATTCCACATTCGACTTATCGGTCATGGCTGCACCCACCCCTTGTTTGAAACAATAAGCTCGCCCTTAGGGCGGTCCGACATTCAGTTCAGGCGAAGCCGAAAAGGGTGATTTTCGAGCATCGGAGCGCAGCGTACTCAAGTACGTGAGCACCGAAGCGCAGGAAATCGCGCTTTGCAGGCCCGCATGGGCTGAATGTCGGACCGCCCTAGCGGCAAGAATATCTTGTGGGCAAGTGCGAGAAGCGCAATTTTCCCGCTGTTTCTTGCAGCACTGGCATGACGCCGGGCTTCACGCTATCCGCTGTGCCATGGCGCGAACGATCGACACATCCACGCAACAAGCCACGCCTATGATGACGCAATATCTTGCGCTCAAGGCGGAGGCGCAGGACTGTCTGCTTTTTTACCGCATGGGCGACTTTTTCGAGCTGTTCTTCGAGGATGCGAAGGCGGCGGCGGCGACGCTCGACATTGCGCTCACCAGCCGGGGCGAGCATGGCGGCGTGCCGATCCCGATGTGCGGCGTGCCAGTGCACAGTGCGGAAACTTATCTTGCACGTCTGATCAAGGCGGGCCACCGCGTCGCCATTGCGGAGCAGACCGAGACACCTGCGCAGGCCAAGGCACGGGGCAGCAAATCCCTCGTGGCCCGCGCCATCGTCCGCTATGTGACGGCGGGCACGCTGACCGAAGAGACGCTGCTCGACAGCCGACGCGACAATATGCTGGTGGCGCTGGCGCAGGTCGGGGGCGAGGATAGGCAGGAATATGGCCTTGCCGCCGCCGATATCTCGACCGGGCGGTTCGAAACACTGACGTTGCGGGCCAGCGATCTGGCGGCAGAACTGGCGCGCCTGCGGCCGAGCGAGATCGTGTTGCCGGACGGGCTGGAACTGGATCTGCCCGATTCCCATCCCTTCGATCGCGCCGCCTTTTCCAGCAGCCGGGCCGAGGCGGCGCTGAAGCGCGTCTTCGGCGTCGCCACGCTCGACGGATTCGGCCAGTTCAGCCGCGCCGAATTGGCGGCCATGGGCGGATTGCTGAGCTATCTCGATCATGCGGGCAAGGGCACCCTGCCCTTCCTTGCCCCGCCGATGCGCAAGACCAGCAGCGCGCATGTCGCCATCGATGCGGCGACGCGCGAGAGCCTGGAGATCACCGCTACCATGAACGGCACGCGGGCGGGCAGCCTGCTGGGCGCGGTCGACCGGACCGTGACGGGCGCCGGGGCGCGATTGCTGGGGCAGGATCTGTCCGCACCCTTGATGGATCAGGCGGCCATCGAAGCGCGGCTGGGCCTGGTGCAACTATTCCATGACGACGGCATGCTGCGCGACCAGTTGCGCGTGGCTTTGCGCGCCCTGCCGGATATCGGGCGCGCTCTGGGTCGCCTTGCCATCAGCAGGGGCAGTCCGCGTGATCTGGGTCAGTTGCGGGACGGGCTTGGCGAAGCGCGGCTGCTGCGCGAACGGTTGGGACGCCTGCCCGACCAGCCGTTGCTGCTGGCGCAATTGCTCCCCTCGCTCGACGGACATGGCGCGCTGGTCGACAGCCTGTCCCGCGCCCTCGTCCCCAGCCCGCCGACCGAAACCGCCAATGGCGGCTATATCGCGGACGGCTATGACCCGGCGCTGGATGAGCTGCGCCGCCTCGCCGGAGACGGCCGCCGCGCCATCGCCGCGCTGGAGGCGAAATATCGCGAGCAGACCGGCATCGCCTCACTCAAGATCCGGCATAATGGCGTACTGGGCTATCATGTCGAGGTGCCCGCCCGCGCCGCCGACCGGTTGATGCAGCCCGACAGCGGCTTCACCCATCGCCAGACGCTGGCCGGGGTGGTTCGCTTCAATTCGGTCGACCTGCATGAGCAGGCGAGCCGCGTCGCGCAGGCGGGCGCCCATGCGCTGGTCGCCGAAGCCGCGCATCTGGAAGAGCTGATCGAAGCCACCCTCGCCCGCAAGGCGGAGATCGCCCGCGCCGCCGATGCCCTCGCCCGGCTCGACGTGGCGGCGGCGCTGGCCGAACGGGCGGCCGAAGGCGGCTGGCAACGGCCCCATTTCCTGCCCGAAGATGGCGAAGGACCGAGCCTCGAAATCACCGGCGGACGCCATCCGGTGGTCGAGGATGCGCTGCGTCGCGAAGGCCAACCCTTTGTCGCCAATGATTGCCGGTTGGTGGCCAGTGACCGGCTCTGGCTGGTCACGGGTCCGAACATGGGCGGTAAATCCACCTTCCTGCGACAGAACGCGATCATCGTCATTCTCGCCCAAGCAGGCGCCTATGTGCCCGCGCAGTCCGCGACCCTCACACTGGTCGACCGCCTGTTCAGCCGCGTCGGCGCATCGGACAATCTGGCGAAGGGCCGTTCGACCTTCATGGTCGAGATGGTGGAAACCGCAGCCATTCTCGCGCAAGCGACCGAACGCAGTTTCGTCATCCTCGATGAAGTCGGACGCGGCACGTCCACCTATGACGGGCTGGCGCTGGCTTGGGCGGTGGTCGAGGCGGTACATGAGGTCAATCGCTGCCGCTGCCTGTTCGCCACCCATTATCATGAGCTGACGCGGCTGGCGGAAACCCTATCCTCGCTCTCGCTCCACCATGTCCGGGCGCGGGAGTGGAAGGGCGATCTGGTGCTGCTGCACGAGGTGGCGGAGGGTCCGGCGGATCGCAGCTATGGTCTGGCCGTGGCGCGGCTGGCGGGACTGCCGCCTGCCGTTCTCAAGCGGGCGAAGGACGTTCTGGCGCGCCTCGAAGCGGGCAAGGCCAAGACCGGCGGCATCGCGGCGGGGCTGGACGACCTGCCTCTGTTCGCCGCCGCCACCGCGCAGGTCGAGGAGAAGGTCGATCCTCTTCGCGCCGCGCTGGTGGCGATCGACGCCGACGCGCTGTCCCCCCGCGAGGCGCTCGATCAACTCTATCGCCTCAAGCAACTGGCGGCAGCCGGTCAGGAAGACTAGGTTAGCTTTATGGTCATGCAATTTCCAAAATTGGGGTCCAGGCGGGCGATCATCGACCGGCGCGCCATTTCCGACCGCATCAATACGCTGGCGCAGGAGCATCGGGGCGATCAGATCAAACTGCGCGGCCTGATCGTGAAGCTATTGAAGGACGCTCTGGATGCGGGGCGCGAGGATGTCGCCCACCGCCTCAACCAGAAACCGACGCGCGGGCGGGAAGCGGTGACCGCCTTCGCCTTCCTGGTCGATCAGATATTGCGGCTGCTCTACGACGCCACCACGCACCATCTCTATCCGGCAGGCAATCGCAGCACCGGCGAGCGGATCGTGCTGATCGCGGTGGGCGGCTATGGCCGGGGCGAGATGGCGCCGCACAGCGATGTCGACATCGGCTTCATCACCCCCTGGAAACCCACCGGCTGGACCGAGCAGGTCATCGAATCCATGCTCTATTCGCTGTGGGACTTGGGGCTGAAAGTTGGCCATAGCAGCCGGTCGATCGATGAAACCGTGCGCATGGCGAAGGCGGACCTCACCGTCCGCACGGCTTTGCTGGAGGCGCGTTACATCTGGGGCGACCGCGCCCTTTATGAGGAAGTCAGCACCCGTTTCGACGCCGATGTGATGCAGGGCACCGCCCGCGCCTTTGTGACCGAAAAGCTGGTGGAGCGCGACGAACGGCACAAACGCATGGGCGACAGCCGCTATGTCGTCGAACCTAATGTGAAGGAAGGCAAGGGCGGGCTGCGCGACCTGCATACGCTGTTCTGGATCGGCAAATATGTGAACCGGGTGAAGTCAGTCGCGGAACTGGTCGATGTCGGCCTGCTGACCGAAAGCGAGCTGCGGCAGTTCCAGAAAGCGGAGGATTTCCTCTGGGCGGTGCGCTGCCACCTGCACATGATCACGGGCCGCGCCGAGGATCGGCTGACCTTCGACCTCCAGCTCGAAACCGCCACCCGCATGCACTTTATCGGGCGCGCCGGGCGGTCGGGTGTCGAGCGGTTCATGCGCTATTATTTCCTGAACGCGAAGACCGTGGGCGACCTGACCGCCGTGTTCCTCGCCCATCTGGACGACCAGATGGCCGAGCGTGGACGGCGCTATATCCCCAGCTTCTTCCGGCGCCCGAAGAAACTGGACGGCTTCGTGCTGGATCGCGGGCGGCTGGCCTTGCCCAATGACCAGTTTTTCCAGGATGATCCGGTCCGGCTGCTGGAGATCTTCGCGCTGGCCGACAAGCATGGCCTGGCCATCCATCCCAGCGCCATGCGCGCCGCCAGCCGCGACGCGAGCCTGATCACCGCCAAGGTGCGCCGCGATCCGCGCGCCAACGCCGCCTTCATGGAGGTGCTGACCTCTCCGCGCGATCCCGAAACGGTGCTGCGCTGGATGAACGAGTCGACCGTCTTCGGCCGCTTCATCCCCGATTTCCGCCGCGTCGTGGCGCAGATGCAGTTCGACATGTATCACCACTATACGGTGGACGAACATACGATCCGCGCCGTCGGTCTGCTGGCGCGGATCGAAAAGGGCGAGCTGAATCAGGATCATCCGCTGGCGGCGGACCTGATGGGCAAGCTGCTGTCGCGCCGCGTCCTCTATGTCGCGGTGCTGCTGCACGACATCGCCAAGGGACGCGGCGGCGACCACAGCATATTGGGCGCGGAAGTGGCGGAGCATCTCTGCCCGCGCCTGGGCCTGACCCCGGCGGAGACGGAAACCGTGTCCTGGCTGGTGCTGCATCACCTGCTGATGTCGGCCACCGCCTTCAAGCGCGATCTGGCCGATTACAAGACCATCCTCGATTTCGTCGAGGTGGTGCAGAGTCCGGAGCGGTTGAGGCTGCTGCTATGCCTGACCGTGGTCGACATCCGCGCCGTGGGCCCCGGCGTCTGGAATAGCTGGAAACGCCAGTTGCTGGGCGATCTTTATGAGTCCGCCGAAGAGCTGCTGCGCCTTGGCCACAAGCAGAAGGGCCGAAGCGAGCGGGTTACGGTCAAGCAGCAGGCGCTGCGCCAGGCACTCGGCCTCTCCGAAGCGGATTTCGAGAAACTGCGCAAGCGTCTGCCCGAAAGCTACTGGATCGCGGAACCCGACGATATCCTGTTCCACAATGCCCAGCATATATTGGAGGCGGGCGACTCCCCCCTCTCCATCGCCGCGCAATATTATCCGCAGCGCGGCGCGACGCTGGTGACGGTCTATGCCGCCGACCATCCGGGACTGTTCTACCGGATCGCGGGCGCCATTCATCTGGCGGGCGGCAACATCATCGACGCGCGCATCCACACCACGCGCGACGGCGTCGCGATCGACAATTTCCTGGTGCAGGATCCGCTGGGCGGCGCGTTCCACAGCCCCGAGCAACTTGTGCGCATCCGCAAGGCGATCGAGGATTCGCTCGCCAACCGGCACCGCATGATCACCAAGCTGGAAGCGCGCCCCCTGCCCCGCACCCGCGCCGAGGCCTTTCGCATCGAGCCCAATGTGCTGATCGACAACAAGGCGTCGAACCGCTTCACTGTGATCGAAGTGAATGCGCGGGACCGCCCGGCGCTGCTGTTCAGCCTGGCCAATGCGCTGTTCCAGTCGAAGGTGACGGTACACAGCGCCCATGTCGCCACCTATGGCGAGCGCGCCGTCGACACCTTCTACGTCACCGACCTCCTGGCCGGGAAGATCGAGAGCAAGGCGCGGCTGCAAACGCTGGAGCGGCGGCTGCTGGAAGCGGCAGGTGGCGAAGTGACGGAGCTGGAGAAAGCATAAAATCGTCATTCCCGCGAAGGGGGGAATGACGAAAATTCAACTTCAAACGATTTCCATCAAATCGCCCGGCACCAACAACGGCAGCAAACGCAGCATATCCGCCCGCTCCACCGCCACGCACCCGGCGGTGGGACGGCCTTCGGACAGGTGGAAGAAGATCGCGCTCCCCTGCCCCGGCACCGGCGGCGCATCATTGTGCCCCAGCACCACGATCACATCATAGGCATCGTCGTCGCGCAGCAGATTTTCAGCCGAAAAGGGACGCGGCAGGTGCACGGGCCGATTATAGGCCGGATCGGCCACATCATCGGACCAGCCATCCCCTTCCCGTACCCAGCGCCAAGGCAGGCGGATGCCCGTCGCATCCCCCTTGCCCGGCCGCAGCAACACGCCCCGGATTGGCCAGACTCCCAGCGGCGTGCAGCCATCCCCTTCCCGCTTGTCCGCCGCCGCGCAAGCGCCGCCGCGCCCGATGGTGCAGGGAATGTCGATCGCGCCGAAGGACAGGCGACCCGCGCCCGTATCGACGCGGGCGACGCTCATAGCTGGTGCCCGGTCCGGTCGCGCTTGGTGGCAAGATAGCGCTCATTATGCGGATTGGTGGGCAGGATGATCGGCAACCGTTCCGCCACCTTGATTCCCGCCTTTTCCAGCCCCGTCACCTTGTTCGGATTGTTGGTGAGCAACCTGACTTCACCCACGCCCAGCAAGTCCAGCATCCGCGCCGCGACCGAAAAATCGCGCGCGTCTATGGCGAAACCCAGCCGCACATTGGCGTCGACCGTGTCGAAACCCTGATCCTGCAAGGCATAGGCGCGCAGCTTGTTGACCAGACCGATGCCCCGCCCTTCCTGCCGCAGATAAAGCAGGATGCCCCAGTTCGAATCCGCGATCCGGTGCAGCGCCTCATGCAATTGCGGGCCACAGTCGCATTTCAGCGACCCCAGCACGTCGCCGGTCAGGCATTCGCTGTGCAGCCGGATCACCGGCGGCGAGGCATCCCGCTGGCCGACGATCAGCGCCACATGCTCGCGTGGTTCGTCGGGGCTGCGGAAAGCGACGATCTCGGCGGTTTCGCTGGCCGATACCGGCAGTCTTGCCCGGGTCGCGATATCCAGATGCACCGCATCGTCATAGGCGTCCACATCGGCGGCGCTGACCTCCGCCTCCGCTTCGCCTTCCACCGTGGCGAAATAGGCCGGCAATATCCCTGCAAGCCGCGCCAGCCGCAGCGCTGCCTTGGCCGCCACCGGCGCCGCCAGCGGCTTCGCCATGAACGGACCCTTGAGCGGCGAGGCGAGATCGAGAACCGGATCGGAAATCGCCGTCGCCACGTCGACATCGATCCACGGCGCCCGCGCCACCAGCACCGGCATGTCGGGATCAGCCGCCGCCAACTGGTTGGCGAGCTTCAGCGTCTGCGCCCGTGCGGCAGAAATCAGGATGTCGGCTTCAGCGCCCGGATCGAATCCGGCGAGCGTCACCGCGTCGGCGCCCTCAATGGCCATCAGCCGCAATGCGCCATCGGCGGCCTGCACCCGCACCGGCCAGCCCCGGCGTAGCGCGTCGATGGCGCGGGCGGCGGCGCGCGCGCCCATCAGAACGCGAATTCCGTGATGATCGGGATATGGTCGGACGGCTTGCCCCAGTTGCGCGCCGGTTCGACCACGCGATGGCTGAGCGCCTTGCCCGCCACGTCTCTGGTCATCCACATATGGTCGAGCCGCCGCCCGCGATCCGATTCCGCCCAGTCCTTCGCGCGATAGCTCCACCAGGTGTAGAGCCGCTGCGGCGCGGGATGGAAATGGCGGCCGATATCGACCCAGTCGTTCGACGCCTGCAACCGCGCCAATATCTCGCACTCGACTGGCGTATGGCTGACCACATTCAGCAATTGCTTGTGGCTCCAAACATCGCATTCCATCGGCGCGATGTTGAAATCACCGGTCAATATGGTCGGCTTGTCCTCCAACCCAGAGGACCATTCGATCATCCGCTCCAGAAAATCGAGCTTCTGCCCGAATTTCGGATTCACCTCCCGATCTGCCACATCGCCACCGGCAGGCACATAGACATTCTCGATCCTGACGCCATTGTCGAGCCGCACGCCGACATGGCGCGCTTCGCCGTTGGCCTGCCAGTCGAACCGGTCGTCCTCATGGATCGGCACCTTGGACATGATCGCCACGCCATGGTGCATCCGCTGGCCGTTCAGCACCTGATAGACATAGCCCAGTTGCCGGAACATCGCGGTGGGGAAAATCTCGTTCACCACCTTGGTTTCCTGAAGACACAGAATGTCGGGCGCTTCCTCTGTCAGAAAGCGCTCCACGATATCGAGCCGGGCACGAACGCTGTTGATGTTCCAGGAAGCGATACTGAGTGTCTGAGGCATGGTGATCCACTAAGACCCTCCGCCGTCCTGCGCAAGGGCGACAAGGACGGCACCGTTTGGGCCGGGATTTGGCTCGGGGTGGAGCGAAAATAGTGGATTTCGAGAACCGGCGCGCAGCGACCTTAAAGGTCGTGAGCACCGGAAGCGCAGAAAGCCGCTATTTGCAGCCCTCCCTGGGCCAAATCCCGGCCCAAACAAAAAGACCCCCGCTCCGGGGGCATGGAACGGGGGTCTCGATCGCGCCCTTGAAGCGCTTTGCGACGGGAGCGGAGTGCCGGGTAACAGGGGGGAAATCCCGGTTTCGTCTCTCGCCGTGGAGTTCTTTTTAGGAGGCGGGATATGAGCGTCAGATGAACGATTCTGAAAAGTTTTCGGCCCGTCGCGCCTGTGGCCCGCTTAACCGCCCGCTGCGCGTCCCTTGGGCCGCGGATCGGTCCAGCGGAAGGCGGAATCGGCCACCGGCACGCCATAACGCTGGTTGCTGAGCTTCACCGCCGTCCGGTTATTCTGCGAATCCAGCGCCACCCAGCCGTAAAGCTGCAAGCCCGCGGGGCTCACCGCGTCCCGTTTGAAGATCATGGTGATGGTGCCATATTCCGGCCGCTTGGGATCGCGTGCCTGGACGGACAATATGGTCGGATCGCCAGTCTGGATCACCTTGCCGAATTTCGACAGATCCTTGTTGGGGTCGATGAGCGCGCCCAGCGGCGAATTGCCGATCGGCCAGCGCTGCACCTGCCGCACTTCATAGTCGATCATCGTCAGCGCCCTGCCGTCGCCCACGATCAGCAGCGGTACGCCCTTTTGATATTGGAAACGGATCTTGCCCGGCTGCTTGATGATGAGCTGGCCGGTCAGCGTCTGCCCATTGCGGTCGGTCTGGGAGAAATTGGCGGTCATGGTGGTGACGGCGCGAATATAGGCGTTGACCTTCGACAGGTCCGATTGGTCCTCCTGCGCCGCCGCCGGCATCATCGGCACCGCGAAAGGCGCAATAGCCAGCGTCAGGGCAGCCAGCGTCAGGGTGGGGGACGCAAGGATGCGCTTCATGCAATCATCTCCGGTTGTTCAGGGTGAGGAGTGTAGGGGGCAGGGCTTGAACCCGTTGTGAACCCATTCGTTCCATGAGCGCAATGGATCGGATCGCTGGAACGGGAAGGGGGAGAGCGGCATGGCCACTCAATCCCCCTCTGCTCCCGCTTCGCCAGTGCCGGTTTTTCCGGCGGCCCCTCTCCCAATTATTTTTTAGGCGCTGCGGTGAGCGGCCTCTGCTTAGACCGGCGCGATGACAAAAAAAAGGCTGATCCGAAGACCAGCCTGAAAGTTTTTAGGAGAGGATGCCTGAAAGGCAGGCTCCTCTTCGGCCAAATCGCGTTTCGCTGCAAATGCGAAGAACCAAAGGACGATTGCACAAAACGCAATCATGCCCGGAAATCAGGGATTTCTGCGGATCGGATCATGCTTTACAAGCCCGCAACAGCCGAAACAGCCACGCAAAATCCCGTTTCAGAGCGAAATGGGCAGTGACTTTTTCGCATCAGGCCAAATGAAAATTTTTCACGGCCGACAGGATCAGAGCGGATTGCCGCCCTCGTCGCGCAGCACTTCGCGGCGGCCGACATGGTTGGGCGGACCCACCAATCCCTGTTCCTCCATCTGCTCGATCAGGCGGGCCGCGCTGTTGTAGCCGATGCGCAATTGCCGCTGGAGCCAACTGGTCGAGGCCTTCTGATTTTCGAAGACAAGCTGGCAAGCCTTGCGGAAGAGCTGCGCGTCGGGGCTGTCGTCGCCCAGGTCGACGCCGTCGAGCGCGAAGCTGCCTTCCTCCGGCTCCTCGGTAACGGCGGCGATATAGTCGGGCTGGCCCTGGGCGCGCCAGTGATCCGCCACCACGCGCACTTCGTCGTCCGACACGAAGGGACCATGGACACGCATCAGCCCCTTGCCGCCATGCATGTAGAGCATGTCGCCCTTGCCCAATAGCTGCTCGGCGCCCTGTTCGCCCAGGATCGTGCGGCTGTCGATCTTCGAGGTCACGAAGAAGCTGATGCGGGTCGGCAGGTTCGCCTTGATGACGCCGGTAATGACGTCGACCGACGGACGCTGCGTGGCGAGGATCAAGTGGATGCCCGCCGCACGGGCTTTCTGGGCAAGGCGCTGGATCAGGAATTCGACTTCCTTGCCCGCCGTCATCATCAGGTCGGCCAGCTCGTCGACCACTACCACGATCTGCGGCAGCGGCTGGAAATCGAGCTGCTCCTCCTCATAGATCGGCTTGCCATTTTCGGGGTCGTAGCCGGTCTGGACGCGGCGGCCCAAGGGCTTGCCCTTGGCCTTCGCGGCGCGGACCTTCTCGTTGTAATTGGCGAGGTTGCGAACGGAGATCGACGCCATCATGCGATAGCGGTCCTCCATCTGCTCCACCGCCCATTTGAGCGCGCGGATCGCCTTGCTCGGCTCGGTGACAACCGGGGAAAGGAGATGCGGGATGTCGTCATAGGTCGACAGTTCCAGCATCTTGGGATCGATCATGATCAGGCGCAACTGATCCGGCGTCATGCGGTAGAGCAGCGACAGGATCATGGCGTTGAGGCCCACCGACTTACCCGAACCCGTCGTACCCGCGATCAGCAGATGCGGCATGGGCGCCAGGTCAGCGATGATCGGCTCGCCCGAGATATTCTTGCCCAGGATGATCGGCAGCGTCGCTTCCTGCATGAACTGCTCGGAGGTGATGAGTTCGCGGAAGGACACGCCCTCGCGATTGGCGTTGGGCAGTTCGATGCCGATCACCGTGCGCCCCGGTATCGTCGCCACGCGGGCGGAGAGCGCCGACATGTTGCGCGCAATATCGTCGGCCAGTGCGATCACGCGGCTCGCCTTGATGCCCGGCGCGGGTTCCAGCTCATACATGGTGACGACCGGACCGGGTCGAACCTCAACGATATTGCCCTTCACATGGAAGTCGTCGAGCACCGATTCCAGCAGCCGCGCATTGCGTTCCAGCGCGGCCTTGTCGATCTTCGCGCCCTGACTGGCGGGAATCGGATTCAGCAGGTCGGGCGAGGGCAGGGAACTATTGCCGAACAGGTCGTCTTGGCTGACCGGCGCCATGGGGCGCTGCACCGGGGCGGGCTTGGGCGTCTGGATGTTGATCGGCGGCTTGGGTTCGTTGGTGACGGTCTTGCGCGGCGCGGCGATGCGCTCGACGACCTCATCCTCATCATCGAAGGGATCGGCCACGGCTCCCCCGCCGGGCAGCGCGAAAGCGGGCTTGGGCAGGCTGAGCCGCGGCAGCGATGGCCGACGCAGCGCGATGATCGGCTTTTCCAGCGCCAGACTGCGATACCAGAGGATAGCGCCCGCGATCAGCGTCAGCACGATCAGGATTCCAGTGATCCAGCCCTGCGCAACGGGAGCCTGCGCGGTCAGGCTCAGGACGCCTCGCGCCGTCACCAGCGCGATGATGCCGCCCCATCCGGCGGGCAGGCCGACCAGCGGATTGGTCTGGAACAGCGCCAGCGCTATGCCGAGCAACACGATCCCGGCGAAGCATTTGCCGAACTGCGCCTTCCACCCGCTCATGTCCTGATCGCCCCACAGGCGCCGGGCGGTGATTGCCATCAGCGGCAGCACCAGCGCCACCGGCACGCCGAACAACCAGAGCAGGAAATCGGCAATCCAGGCGCCGGGCGCCTGCATGATATTCTGCACATGATCGCCCGCCACCGTATTCATCGACGGGTCGCTCGGTTGATAGCTGAGCAGCGCCAGAGCGAGGAACAGGGTCGCCAGGATCAACGCGATCGATCCGATCAGCGCGCCGCTGCGGATCAGGCTGCGTTTCAGCATTTCGCGCCACTCTGGCGTGCGCTTGGCTCCGCGGCTAACAGCCATGGTAAGTCCTTGTCCCCTAAATGTTCCGTCCGGCACAATGCGCCGGGCGGGGAGTCCCCGTCAAGAGTCCGGCCCCTCGGCTCGTCTCGTGGACTCCGTAACAATCCTTATGTCGGCGGCGAGCGGGGCAGCGCAAAAAGCCTCCCGAAAGGAGACTTTGCCATGATCGCCACCTTCTATCCCGTCCTTGTCGTCGTCGCCTTGGGCGCCTTCACCGCCGTCCTGCTGGGCGTCAGCGTGCAGGATGCGCTGACGCGAGGGCGCTGAGCGCTTCGCCGTCGACGCGCTGCACCGTCCATTCGTCCATCGCCCGCGCACCGAGCGAGCGGTAGAAGGCGATGGACGGTTCGTTCCAGTCCAGCACCCACCATTCCAGCCGCGCGCAATCCCGCTCCAGCGCCAGTTGCGCGAGGCGGGAGAGCAGCGCTTTGCCCGCGCCCAGACCCCGCGCTTCGGGGATGACGAACAGATCCTCCAGATAGAGGCCCGGTCGCCCCTCGAAGGTCGAGAAATTGTGGAAGAAGAGCGCGAAGCCGATGGCCCGCCCCTCATTTTCCGCGATCAGCACTTCGGCCATGGGGCGCTGACCGAAGAGATATTTCTCCAGGCTGGCGCGGTCGGCCCTCACCTCATGCGACAGTTTTTCATAGTCGGCCAGAGCTAGGATGAAGTCGTGAATCGCCCCGATGTCGGAAGGAACGGCCTCGCGGACGGTGACGGACATGCTTTTCCTTTCAGGCGATGGACGATTCGACATGCGGCGGCTCGGCCGATCCCGTGCGAGACGCGATCAGGCAGCCGACCACGATCAGCAGCGCGCCGACCACCGTCGTCAGGGTCAGCCGATCGCCAAAGGCCAGCCATCCAATGATCGCCGCCCAGACGAAGGCGGTATATTCCACCGGAATCAGAACCTGCGCCTCCGCCCGCGCATAGGCCCAGGCGAGCGCGGCCAGCGACGTGAAGGCAAGGGTCGCGGCAAGGACGACCAGCGCCCAGGACGGCGCCGTTGGCAGGACCGGCATCCATCGGGCAGCCAAGGCAAAGAGAGCGAATAGGCCGAACATCACGATATGTTGGAAGAAGGCGACTTCGATGGGCGAAGCCAACTGCGCCTGTTGCCGCTGGAGGATGAGATTCCAGGCGAACAGCACCGCCGAAATCAGGACCGCGCCCGCGCCCAGCAGCGCATTCGCGTCATAATCGCCCCGCAACCGCCCGGACAGGATGACCGCAACCCCGACCAGCCCCAGCAGCGACGCGCCGATGGCCTGCCGCCCGATCTTTTCCTTCAGCAGCAACGCGGCGAGATAAAGCGCGACCAGCGGCGCGATGAAGGACAGGGCGATGGCTTCAGCCAGCGGCAACCGCATGATCGCCCAGAAGAACAGGCTGGCCATCACCGCCACGACCGCGCCACGCAGCAGGTGCAGCCGCAGCACGGCCCGGTTCGGCCAGCGCTGCCGCGTCAGCAGCATCAGCGCCAGCCCCAGCAGGCTGCCCGTCAGCGCGCGCCAAAACAGCGCGTTGAACAGGCCGATGGAGAGGCTGAGCCCCTTCATCGCCGCATCCATCACGGAAAACAGCGCAACCCCCACGCAGCAGACCGCAAAGGGGAGGGCAAGGGAATGGCGCGCATTCATGGACGGAAGTCGGCTTATTCCGCCGCTTCCGCCTTGCCGGCGTCGGTGGTGGCCGCCTCGATCTCCGCCGCCTTGGCTTCGACAAGGTTCACGATATGGTCGATCATGCCTTCATCCTGAATCGTGTGATCGGTGAGGCCGGAGAGATAGACCATATGCTTGCCCGCGCCGCCGCCGGTCAGGCCGATGTCGGTTTCCCGCGCTTCGCCGGGGCCGTTCACCACGCAGCCGAGTACAGAGAGCGAGAGCGGCGTGTGGATATGCTGGAGCCGTTCCTCCAGCGCCTGCACCGTGCGGATCACGTCAAAGCCCTGACGGGCGCAACTCGGGCAGGAAATAACCTTCACGCCGCGGGTGCGGATGCCGAGCGACTTCAATATCTCATAGCCGACGCGCACTTCCTCTTCCGGTTCGGCGGAGAGCGAGACGCGGATCGTGTCGCCAATCCCGGCCCAGAGCAGGTTGCCGATGCCGATGGCGCTCTTCACCGTGCCGCCGATCAGGCCGCCCGCCTCGGTAATGCCCAGGTGCAGCGGGCAATCCACCGCTTCGGCCAGTTGCATATAGGCGGCGACCGCCAGGAAGACGTCGCTGGCCTTCACCGCCACCTTATAGTCGTGGAAATCCTGGTCCTGGAGCAGCTTGATATGATCGAGCGCGCTTTCGACCAGCGCTTCGGGACAAGGCTCGCCATATTTTTCGAGCAAGTCCTTTTCGAGCGACCCGGCATTGACGCCGATGCGGATCGAGCAGCCATTGGCCTTGGCCGCGTCGACCACTTCCTTCACCCGCGCCTCGCTGCCGATATTGCCCGGATTGATGCGCAGACAGGCCGCACCCGCATCGGCGGCTTCCAGCGCCCGCTTATAGTGGAAATGAATGTCCGCTACGATCGGCACGCGGGCGGCGCGGACGATCTGCTTGAGCGCGGCGGTCGATGCCTCGTCGGGGCAGGAGACGCGGATAATGTCCACGCCCACTTCCTCGCAGCGGCGGATCTGGTCGACGGTCGCCTTGACGTCATGGGTCGGCGTGTTGGTCATGGTCTGCACCGTGACCGGGGCGCCGCCGCCGACGGGAACATTGCCGACCATGATCTGGCGACACTCTCGACGAGCGATGTCGCGCCAGGGGCGCAGGCCGGGATTATGGTCGGACATGAAAAAGGGGCTCCGTGGTGATGGAGCCCCTATAGGGATTTATTGCGTCGGTTAGAAGCGCGCCGTCAGCGAAGCGCCGATCTGGTCCGCATTGCCGCTGGTTTGCGACAGGGTGGTCGCCGTCACCGTCGCGGGCGCGGGATAATAGCTGTCCGGGCGGATGATATTCGCCTTTTCCACGAAATTATGGGCGTAGCTGAGGTTCAGCGCGAAGGCGGGCGAGAAATTGTAGGTCGCGCCGGCCGACAACCAGGTGCGGTCGCCATCGGGCACGCGGGTCGTCAGATGCTGCGGATTGGTGGGCGAGCGGTCGAACATCGTGCCAGCGCGCAGGGTCAGAGCCGGGCTGACGTCAACTTCGCCGCCCAGGCTGACGCTGTAGCTGTCCTTGTAATCCAGTTCCTTGTTGCTGGTGCCGGCAGCGGAGGTGATGGCGATGCCCCTGAACTTCGACCAATTGTACCAGCGGGCGCTGATCATGGCGCGCAGCTTCGGCGTCAGGCGATGCATGAAGCCGACCGTCACGATGTCGGGCAGGTTGAGCGGCGCGGACGCGTCCAGCTCGCCATTGGCGGCGGCGATCGGACCCAGAAGGCCGGAAATGGTCTGCGTGCCGGTCAGCTTGTGCTTGATGCCCGAACGGTAGGAAACGCCGACATTGGTGGCGCCATTGGTATAGAACAGGCCCGCATTCCAGCCGACGGTCCAATCGTCGCCCTTCAGTCCCGCAAAACCATCGGTCGGGATCAAGGGCGAAAGCTGCGGCAGCGCGTTGGTCAGCGTCGCCTTCACATATTGCACGTCGACACCGCCGCCGATCGAGAAATTGTCGTTCAGCTTATAGGCGGCGCTTGGCTGGATATTATAGGTTTTGAGATTGGTGTAGAGCGAGTCATAGCGGCCGAAAAAGCCGTCATCATAATCCAGCTTCAACCCGAACGGCGCGTTGACGCCCAGACCCAGCCACAGCCGGTCCGTAGCCTGCGCCGTCACATAGAAGCTGGGGATGGGAATGACCTTTTCGAACGGCTGGCCGCCATCATTGCCCGTCACCGGCACCCGAGCGCCGGGCAGGGTGGGAACGGTGCGATAGGTGCCGCGATTGGCCTGATGCGCCGACGCCATCAGCGCGATGCCGCCGATCGAGGTTTGAACGCCCGACAATTCCGTCATGGCGGCAGGATTGAAATAGATGGTGGACGGATCGTCCGCCGCCGCACCCGCCCCGGCGAGCGCGCGGCCGGTTTCCTTGGGCGACTGTTCCTGCAGGTAAAATCCACCCGCAAAAGCCGGAACTGGCATTGCCAATACGCCTGACAGCAAGAGACTGGCGATAATGGGGCGGCGCAAAGACATATGATTCCTCTCCTGAAACTCGACCAAGGCAAAATGGCTTTCGCCAGAGAATGATCCCCTGTGAGCCATGCTGTTATAAGCATTATGGTTAAATAATCGTTCGAAAAGCCCTAATTTGCACGGATTTCCGCCGCTATCTCCTCGGATTGCGCAACGACGCTACGGCAAGAGGCGAAAATCGCGCTCCGCGACAGGGCAAAAAAAAAGCCGCCCCGAAGGACGGCTTGAAAGTTTTAGGAGAGGATGCCTGAAAGGCCCGTTCCTTTTGCGGTGCAGCGACATTTTCCGCAAATGCGAAAAGCTGATGCTCGATTGCGTTTCATGCAATCGTCATGTTTTTTCCTGATTTCCGTAAAGGAAATCTGCACAAGACCATGTCAATTTTTCCCTGTTAGGCCGGTCATAATCGGCTGTTCAAGGCCGAATCACATCCGAATCGGCCAATTGCGCGTCGATATCCGCGATCAGACGCGCCAGTCCCTCCGCATCCTTCGCTTCGGCCCGCGTAACCAGCGAATCCTGTGTGTTGGAGGCCCGCAACAACCACCAGCCATCGGCCGTATTGACCCTAAGACCATCGGTTTCATCGACGCTCGCACCTGCGGCCAGCAGCCGGGCGCGCACCTCCTCCACCACGGCGAATTTGCGGCTCTCCTCAACCGGAAAGCGGATTTCCGGCGTGTTGGCCATGTCGGGCATCTCGTCGCGCAGGGCCGTGACGCTGCGGCGGAGCCGAGTCAGGCTCCGGATAAGCCGCACCGCGGCATAAAGCCCGTCATCGAAACCATAATAATCGTCCGCAAAGAAGATGTGGCCGGTCATCTCCCCGCCCAGCGGAGCAGCAATCTCCTTCATTTTGGACTTGATGAGGCTGTGGCCGGTCTTCCACATCAGCGGCTGGCCGCCCAAGGCCGAGATGCGGTCGAACAGGGTCTGGCTGGCTTTCACATCCGCGACGATCGTGGCGTTCGGGCGGTCTTTCAACACCAGTTCGGCAAAGATGCCGAGCAACTGATCGCCCCAGATCACCCGGCCCTTGCCGTCGATCACGCCGATCCGGTCGCCATCCCCGTCGAAAGCCACTCCGAAATCGAGCTTCTTCGAGCGGACAAGCGCTTTCAGGTCCGCCAGATTCGCCTCGACAGTAGGATCGGGGTGATGATGGGGAAAATGTCCGTCTATCTGGGTGAACAGCACATGATGCTCACCTGGCAGGAGCTTGACGAGCTTGTCCACCACCGGGCCGGCGGCGCCATTGCCCGCATCCCAGCCAATGCGCCAGGCGGCGCCGTCGAACCCCTCCATGAGACGCGCGACATAGCGGTCCATAATGGCGATGGTCTCGACCCCGCCGCCACTTTCGCTCCTGGCCTCGCTCCAGTCGCCCGCCGCGGCCATGGCCCCCAGATTCGCGATGTCCGACCCAAAAAAGGCGTTATGCGCAAGCACCAGCTTGAAGCCATTATGATCGGTGGGATTATGGCTGCCGGTTATCTGAATGCCGCCGTCCACATCGAGAACCGCTTCGGCATAATAGAGCATGGGCGTCGGGCCGAGGCCTATGCGGACGACATCCGTGCCCGAGTCCTGAAGACCGTGGACGACCGCCTGTTCCAGCGCCGGGGAACTCAGCCGCCCGTCATAGCCGACCGCGACTCTTGATCCGCCCGCCCGTTTGATGATCGTGCCGAAGCTGCGACCTACCGCATAGCCATCCGCCTCGCTGAGCGTCTGGCCGACCACCCCACGAATGTCATATTCGCGCAGGAGCGTGGGATGAATGCGATGGGCCATGGCATGCTCTCCCTTGGTTTCAGTCGCGCTGGGCCATGTCCCTGATCAGAAGGTCGCGCGCCGCGTTGATCTGGGCAGCGAGCGCTTCCGTGCCACCCTTGTCCGGATGAACCGAGGCGATGAGGCGGCGATGTGCCGAGCGAATGGCGCGGGCGTCGGCATCCGGCCCGATGCCCAGCAGCTTGCGTGCATCGATCACCGCCTGAGGCGAAGCGGGTTGCGGGGCGGGCGTGCCCTTCGTCTTGCCCGGCCGGCTCCTGGCGAAGAAGAACAGGGTCGCGCCGACCAGCAGCGGCGCGCCGATCAACGGCTTACCCTTCGCCGCCATCACCGCGCCGACCAGAGCGGCACCCAATGCCATGCCATCCTTCGCGCTCATGCTTTGCAGTCGTCCCGTCCAGATCAGCCAGGCCGCAAGCCCGATCAAAAGCAGGGCAAGCAGACCCATCAGGCCGCGCCGAGCAGATCCAGCGGAGCGACCTCATCGCGTGAGGGAAGGGCAAGGCCGGACACCATCTCGCGCAGTTCCTGCCGCGCGGCGATATGGCTGACGCCCAGTTCGCCCAGATGCCCCTTGTCGAGCAAGGTAAGCCCCGAGGGGAAGAGTTCGCGGAAGACCACACGTTCGGAAAGACCCGGAATCACGCGGAATCCGACGCGGCGGGAGAGTTCCATCAGCGCATCGCCCACACGCTTCTTGTTGCGGGCGTCATGATGCTGGACGCGGTTGCGCAGCACCACCCAGTCGATGGTCACGCCATCGGCCTTGGCGCGGGTCTTGCGTGCCTCGAAAATCAGTTCGGAATAGAAGGAGAGCCGCTTCACCTTGAAGGTTTCGGCGTCCACCTGACCAATCAGGTCGAAATCGACGAAGCTGTCGTTCATCGGCGTCACCAGCGTATTGGCGCGAGCGGCCATGTGGCGGGCATAATCATCGTCGCGGCCGGGGGTATCGATGACCAGGAAATCCTTGCCCTCGGCCATGGCGGCGGCTTGTTCCTCCAGCGCCTGGACATTGTCGCCCTTGAACACGGCAAAGTCCGGAGTCGGCAGGTCGATGCCGCGACGGCGCGCGGTATCGGCGCGGTTTTCCATATAGCGGGTGATGGTGCGCTGGCGCGGATCGAGGTCGATCATGCCGACGCGATGACCCAATACCGTCAGCGCGATGGCCGTATGCACGGCTGTCGTGGACTTGCCGGTTCCGCCTTTCTCATTGGCGAAGACGATATGGTGCGTTTGGGCGTTCGCCATCGGACCTTGATAACCCCGTTGATTGTCGCATTGTCGGTTGACCGTTTGAACCGGCCATGCCTTAGCAGGATGTACCCCTGTTGATGCCCTTATCGGAGCCACTCCCGTCGTGCAAATCCTCCGTGATCTCGCTTCGCTCAGAACCGCCATCGAAGCGCTGAAAAGCGACGGAAAACCGTTGGCGCTGGTGCCCACCATGGGCGCGCTGCATGACGGGCATATGGCGCTGGTGGAGGAAGCGCGGCGCCATGCCGGGCATGTAGTCGTGTCGATCTTCGTCAACCCGCGCCAATTCGGCGTGAACGAGGATCTGGACGCCTATCCACGGCGCGAAGCCAAGGACGCGCAGATGTTGCAGGCGGCCGGAGTCGATATGCTCTGGGCGCCGACGGTCGATGTCATGTATCCGGCGGGCTATGCCACCAACATCTCCGTGTCGGGCGTGACCGAAGGGCTGGATGGCGCGGCGCGGCCGGGGCATTTCGACGGCGTGGCGACGGTGGTGACGAAGCTGTTCAATCAAGTCCGGCCGGATGTCGCGCTGTTTGGAGAGAAGGATTATCAGCAGCTCGCCGTGATCCGGCAGATGGTGCGCGATCTGGATGTGCCGATCGAGATTATCGGCGTGCCGACCCAGCGGGCCGAGGATGGATTGGCGCTCTCTTCCCGTAATGCCTATCTGACCGAGGAGGAGCGCAAGGACGCGCTCGCTCTGCCCCGCGCTTTGGGTGAAGCGGCGCGGCAGATGGAAAAGGGCGCGACCGTCGAGGCTGCCATCGCCAAGGCGATCGCGATGCTGGCCACGCACGGCTTTGATCCGATCGACTATGTGACGCTGTGCGATGCGGTGACGCTGGAGCCAATGACCGTGCTGGACCGCCCAGCGCGGCTGCTGGGCGCGGCGAAGCTCGGAAAGACGCGGCTGATCGATAATATCGCGGTCGATCCGATTTAAATTCCGTCATCCCAGCGAAAGCTGGGATCTCGTGAGGCTATTCTGTGCCCCATCGCCTGAGATCCCAGCTTTCGCTGGGATGACGGCTTTATCAAAACGGCTTCACGATCACCGCAATCACGATCACTGCGGCAGCGATTCCCGGAACCTCGTTCAGCAACCGCAATTGCTTCTCCGTCAACGGGCGCAGCCCCCTGGCGAGCTTCTTCGTATAGCCCGCGATCCAGCCATGATAGCCCGACAGGCCCAGCACGAAGAGCAGCTTCAGGTGGAACCAGCCGAAATGCCAGGCGCCGATCTCCACCATCAGCATGAGACCGAAGACCCAGACCAGAACCAGCGACGGGTTGAGGATGATCTTGAGCAGCCGCCGTTCCCGGTCGATCCACTTCCTGTCCTCTTCGGACCCCACCGGGCATTGCTGGTGATAGACGAAGAAACGCGGCATCATGAACAGCCCCGCCATCAGGAAGATGACGAAGATGACATGCGCGGCTTTGACCCACAAATAGGCTGCTCCCAGATAAGGCATCATCGACTCTCCGGCTGCGTCCGATTCTGGCGCACATGGCGGATCAGCGCTTCGACATGATCAATAGGCGTATCGGGGAGAATCCCATGGCCCAGGTTGAAGATATGTGGCCGCCCGGCAAAGGCTGCGCGGATATTGTCGACCGCCTCTTCCACTGCCTTGCCGCCGGCGATCAGCGCCAGCGGATCGAGATTCCCCTGCACCGGCAGTCCCTCCGGCAGTTCACGATCGGCCCAATGCGGATCGACCGTTTCATCGACGCCGATTGCATCGACTCCGGTCCCGACCGCATAATCGACCAGCTTCGCGCCTGCGCCCTTGGGAAAGCCGATGACCGGAATCTCTGGGTGGATCGCCTTCAACTTCTCCATGATCCTCTTATTTGGCTGAATCACCCAGCGCTCGAACTCCAGCGGGGCAAGGCTGCCCGCCCAACTGTCAAAAAGCTGGACCGCCTCCACCCCGGCCTCGATCTGGCCGGAGAGATAGATAACCGTCGCATCGATGAGCGCATCGATGAGCGCACCGAATTTTTCGGGCTGCTGATAGGCAAGACGGCGGGCCGCGCCCTGATCCTTGCTGCCCTGACCCGCGACCATATAGGTGGCGATGGTCCAGGGGCTGCCTGCGAAGCCCAGGAAGGTCACTTCTGGGTCCAGCGCGGCCCTGACCTGCCGGACCGTCTCATAGACCGCCTCATAACGGCTGAAATCGGGTTTGAGGGCCGACAACTCCGTCTCGGCCAGGATGGGCGCCAGACGCGGGCCTTCCCCGGCCTCGAACCAAAGATCCTGCCCCATGGCATAGGGCACGATCAAAATGTCGGAAAACAGGATCGCGCCGTCGAAAGCGAAACGGCGCAAGGGCTGCAGGGTCACTTCCGCCGCCGCCCCGCTATCATAGACCAGTTCGAGGAATCCGCCCTTTTCCGCCCGCAATGCACGATATTCGGGGAGATAACGGCCCGCCTGCCGCATCAGCCACATGGGCGGCACATCAGGGCACGCCCCTTTCAGGACCGAAAGCAATGGCTTGGCGGATGGCCTGTTCGAAAGGCCGGCATCAGATCCCGTCATATACTCTCTTATATTTAGATTCAAAAAGGATGATGGAGATAGTTGGGCGGTTGGCAGCGGGGTTTATGCGCTGTGCCCGGATTTGCCAACAACTTGACTCCTGGGTGCCGCCGATTCCGGTCCGAGTCAGTCCGC